>NZ_BSQO01000003.1:0-545959 GCF_030268385.1 Kocuria sp. NBRC 114282
TCGCGCCGTGACTGAACTGCCATCCTCGTGGCTCTCTCCCGAAGCTCGTCGGGGTACTTCCTCGGTGCTGCCATGCTCCTCATCCTCCCGTGGATTCAGAGCCTCCACCAGACCCGGGGCGATTCAGGGCCTGCACCGTACGGGTGAAGTCGGCGGCACGGTAGTTGTTCCCGTTTCCGTGACCACCCGTTCCAGCTCGGTGATCCCGTGCGCAGCGAAGAACACCCTGGCCCGGGAGAAGAACCCGATCGTGGTCCCGGCCTTCTCATCGGGCAGGGCCTCGGTGTAGGTCAAGCGCGTGTGCGCATCGATTGCCGAGTGCAGGTACGTATAGCCGACACGGCCCTGGCGCTTGGAGGCCAGGGCCGCCTGGCTGCCGCGGCCATGGGCCCACCAGCCCCCGCCATCGGGGATGCGCCCGAGCTTCTTCACGTCCAGGTGCACCATCTGCCCGGGCCTGCTCGTACGGATGCGCTGCGGGGCTCGGCGCAGCTGTTCCCCGGCCGGGGTGAGGTCGCGCAGTCGGGAGATCCCGAGTCGGTGCAGCCACCGGCCCACGGTGCGCAGATGCAGCTGATGGCCTTCGGCGCGCAGATGGTAATGGATGCGCCGGGCTGGCCACTTCCGTTCCCGCCGCAGCTCTTCGATCCGGACGATGAGCCGCGGATCGAGCTGGCTGGTGGCCGTGTGCGGACGACTGGAGCGGTCCTTCAACCCCGGCCGCCCTTCGGCGCGATAGCGGGCCACCCAGGTCGTGACGGTCGGGCGCGAGACACGGAACTCGGCGGCCACGTGAGCGATCGGGATGCCGTCGTGCAGGTGGCGTTCGACCATGCGCAGACGCCCGGTAGGGGTCAGTGGTGCATTAGCGTGGGGCATGAGCGGGCTCTGTCTTTCCGTGGATGGGTCGTGTAGGAACTTCCATCCTGCGGCGAAGAGCCCGCTCGCCTCATCTGAGCACGCCGTTGGTGACAAGAACCTCATGCCCCACAACACCTAGGGTGGTCCCGAAGACCTGAACACCGCGCCCGTCCAGGGCGCACGGCAGAGACGGAGAAGCACCGAATGACCGAGCGCACCCTCATCCTGGTCAAGCCCGACGGCGTCGAGCGCGGCCTGACCGGCCAGGTCCTGGCCCGGGTCGAGGCCCGCGGCTTCCGCCTGGCCAAGCTCAAGAAGCTCGACGCCACCCGCGAGATCCTGGAGCAGCACTACGCCGAGCACCAGGGCAAGCCGTTCTTCGAGCCGCTCGTCGAGTTCATGATGTCCGGGCCCGTGGTGGCCGCCGTGTTCGAGGGAGAGTCCGTGATCGAGTCCTTCCGCGCCATGGCCGGGGTGTCCGATCCGGTCAAGGCCGCCGCCGGGACCATCCGCGGCGACCTGGCCCGCGACTGGGGCGAGAAGGTCCAGAAGAACATCGTGCACGGCTCCGACTCCTCCGAGTCCGCCGAGCGCGAGATCGGCATCTGGTTCGCCTGAGCTGAAGTCCTCCGCAGCATCACGACGGCCGCACCGATCCGCTCGGTGCGGCCGTCGTCGTACCTGCCGCGCCGCGACGCGCCGGTGGGGTGTGAGCCGTTGCACACTCACGGGGCGCACCAGTAGGTTGCTGAAGGTCCCGTGCACGCGCGCACGGAAGACGATCCCACCCTCGAAGGAGACGCCGTGAGCACCCCGGAGCGCAGGGCTCAGGACCTGCTGGAGCAGGTCAGCGGCACCGGCATCCCGGTCGCGCACCTGCTGTGCGACCGCCACGATCCGCAGGCCGTGGCCTTCACGGTCGTCGAGCAGGACCTCTCCCGCCGCGATCTGACCTACGGGCACCTCACCGAGCGCTCGCAGCGCGCGGCGGCGGCACTCGCCGAGCTCGGAGTGGGACCCGGTGACCGGGTCGCCACGCTGATGGGCAAGGGCGAGGACCTGGTGGTGACGCTGCTGGGCATCTGGCGCCTGGGCGCGATCCACATCCCGCTGTTCACAGCCTTCGCCCCGTCCGCGATCGCCCAGCGGCTGCTGCCCAGCCAGCCTCATGTGGTGGTGTGCGACGCCTCCCAGCGCTCCAAGCTGGACTCCGAGCAGCTGCGCGGCGAGGACGCCGGCTGGACCGTCGTGACAGCCGACGACGGCTCCGGCGAGCCCGTCGTGGCCCCGACGCTGGAGCAGCTGATCGAGCAGCAGCAGGCAGGCCTGCCGGCAGCGCTTCGCGACGGCGACGATCACCTGGTGCACATCTACACCTCCGGAACCACGGGATCGCCCAAGGCGGTCCCGGTCCCAGTGCGCGCGCTGGCCGCGTTCGGCATCTACCTCGAGTACGGTCTCGACGTGCGCGCGGACGACGTCTTCTGGAACGCCGCCGATCCCGGATGGGCCTACGGCCTGTACTACGGGCTCATGGGCCCGCTGTCCATGGGGCGGGCCAACATCCTGCTGCGCGGCGGCTTCAGCCCCGAGCTGACCTGGCGGCTGATCGCCGAGCTCGGCGTCACCAACCTCGCGGCGGCTCCGACCGTGTACCGGGTGCTGCGCTCCGGGTCCGCTCCGGACCAGCCTCTGAGCGTGCGCGTGGCCTCGTCTGCCGGAGAGCCCCTGAACCCGCAGCTGGTCGAGTGGGCCGAGCAGCATCTGGGCACGGCCATCCGCGACGACTACGGCCAGACCGAGATGGGCATGTGCATCGTCAACGGCTGGCACCCGGACGTGCTGCGTCCGATCGAGCCCGGCTCCATGGGCCGGCCTCTGCCCGGATTTGCAGCGCAGGTCCTCGAGCTCGAGGCGGATCGGCCCGCCCCTGACGACGAGCCCGGCCGCCTGGCGATCGTCCTGCCGGACAGCCCCCTGATGTGGTTCACCGGCTACGTGGACGAGCCCGAGCGCACAGCGCAGCGCTATTCGCGCGACGGGAGCCTGTATCTGACCGGGGATCTGGCCCGCAGGCTGTCCTCGGGGGCGTTCGCCTTCACCTCGCGCGACGACGACGTCATCCTCATGGCCGGGTACCGGGTGGGCCCGCTCGAGGTCGAGTCGGCGCTGATGGGCCACCCGGCCGTGGCCGAGGCAGCCGTGATCGGCGTGCCCGACGAGCTGCGCGGCGAGGTCGTGGAGGCCTTCGTCGTGCTGCGCGACGACGTGCAGCGGGCGGACGGCCTGGGCGAGGAGATCGCCCGGTTCGTGAAGACCGAGTACGCCGCGCACGCCTTCCCGCGCAGGGTCCACCTGGTCGACGAGCTTCCCAAGACCCCGTCGGGCAAGGTCCAGCGCAATGTGCTGCGCGCCCAGCGCAAGGAGCAGGGCGCCGGGGTCGGCGAGCGCTCCTGAATCCCGATCCCGCGCCCAGCGCTCATCGATACCCGAACCTGGACGAGAACCCCAAGGAGAGACCATGCAGCTGAAGGACACCGTCGCCCTCGTCACCGGAGCGGCCTCAGGACTCGGCGCGGCCACCGCGGCCGCGCTCGTCGCCCAGGGAGCCACCGTGTACGGGGTGGACCTGCAGCCCTCGATCGACAAGGCCGAGGCCCAGGACGGCGTGCACCTGATCGCCGCCGACGTCACCGACCCCGAGGCCGTGCAGGCCGCCGTGCAGGAGGCGGCAGCGGCCGGCCCGCTGCGCCTGGCCGTGAACTGTGCGGGCATCGCCCCGGGCCAGCGCATCCTCAGCAAGAAGGGCCCCCACGACATCGGGCTGTTCCAGAAGGTCGTGGAGATCAACCTGATCGGCACCTTCAGCGTCATGACAGCTGCGGCCGCCGCCATGGCCGAGCTCGAGCCGGTCGACGACGACGGCCAGCGCGGCCTGATCGTCTCCACCGCCTCCGTCGCAGCCTTCGAGGGCCAGATCGGGCAGGCCGCCTACGCGGCCTCGAAGGGCGGCGTCCACGCGCTGACGATCTCGGCGGCCCGAGACCTGGCCTCGAAGGGCATCCGTGTGTGCACGATCGCCCCGGGAATCGTCGAGACGCCCATGATGGCCGGGATCGACCCGGACTTCCGCGCCGGGCTGGAGGCCACCGTCCCGTTCCCGGCGCGCCTGGCCCGCCCGGATGAGTACGCGCGCCTGGTGAGCATGCTCGTCGAGCACGACTACCTCAACGGCGAGACGGTGCGCATGGACGGCGCGCTGCGCATGCCGCCGCGCTGAGCACTGGGAAGTCCCCTGAGCGGATTGCGGAGGTTCGGGCGCAGCCCTAGGCTGTGGGTCCCTCCCGATCGCCGACGGATCGTCCTGCGGTCCGTGCAGATGCGGGGGAATGACAGTGCGAACGCCCCGGAAGTTTTCTTCCGGGGCGTTCGCTCTTCTGCATCGCAGCTGCTCCAGGGCAGCCGTGGGGGATCAGCCGAACATGGTGCCGGAGAAGCGCACCAGCACGGCGCCGAAGATGATCACCACGATCAGCACGGCCGCGCCCATGCTCCACAGACCGGAGCTCGAGCGGGCGGCCGCCGAGCCCGGAAGCACCCCGGTGCGCACGCTGCGACCGATCGTGGACATCAGCAGGAACGGGTGCACCAGCCACACGAGCATGCAGTACAGGCACAGGGCGTTGATCTGGAAGGTGGCCTCGAACCACAGCCAGATCAGGAAGACCTGGCCCAGGAGCTGACCGACGATCAGACCCCACCAGAACCAGTTCCGGAACCGCGCCCCGGCCAGCACGGCCACGGCGATCACGATCACGACCGCGTAGGCCACCAGGCCGATCAGAGGGTTCGGGAATCCGAAGACCGCCGCCTGGTCGGTGCGGATCACCGTGCCGCACGAGAGCACCGCATTGATGTCGCAGGCCGTGGTGTGCAGCGGGTTCTCCAGGATCTGCAGCTTCTCCCCGACCAGCGAGATCGAGGCGTACAGCCCGGCGGCTGCAGTGATCAGGGCCAGGATCGCCCAGCCGAGGTCGCCTTCAGGGCGAGGGGCGGTGGGCTCGGAGCCCTGCTCGGCGGCGCTCGCGCGGCTCAGCTCGTCGGTGGGGGGTGCCTGGGTGTCTCGAGTCTTCACCCTCCCGATCCTACGGGGGTCGTGCCCGAGACCGGGGTCGTGGTGATCACCCCGGGATCGGACGTGATGTGCCTCATTCGCGGGGAGCCCTGTGTCAGAATGAGAGCGGTCCTCCTTCGGCCGCACCCGTGGGAGGGTCCGTCGACGGCTCCGACCCGGTCGGCGCGGCCGCAGCTCTCGGAAGGATCGAGCGCGTCCGCCGCCCGGACAAGATCGGCCGTGAGCAGGGTCCTACAGGGCCCGCCCCGGCGACTCGGATCCGTGACGGCCTGCGCGCCCGGCGATCAGCGCCCCCGCGCAGCGCACACACACGACTTCTTGCAGCAGCCGCGCGACCCCTCGGGGCCACGCACGGCGCTCACGACCGGGGGACCGCCGGGTGCGGACGGCTGGTACCCGCAGGAGCACAGCACACATGGCATCAGAGCAGGCACAGCCCGAGTCGGACTCTTCACCGGAGGACTCGAACGTCCCGGCGGAGAGCCCCTCCACCGATTCCGCTGACCCGTCGGCCCAGACCGAGATCGACCTGGGCGCATCGGCTCAGGACACCCCCACGGAACCCCGGGCGACCACCGCTGAGACGGCGTCGGCGGAGACGGCATCCGCTGAGCCGGCCTCGACGGATCCCGCCCCGTCGGCGGACGCCGGGACCAAGCAGGCCGAGGCCGGCGGCAAGAAGAGCCTGACAGACCAGACCGAGCAGACGGAGTCGGCGCAGGACGAGGAGTCCCAGCAGGAGGGCGAGCGCGTCGAGACCGAGGGCCAGGCCGCCGAGCAGGCAGATCCGGCGCAGACCGCCTTCGAGGCGCTCGAGTCCGCAGAGCACACGCAGGAGCAGGCCAGCACCACGATCCTGCGCACCGCGCCGCTGGGCGGCAGCGAGCAGACCCAGGAGGCGCAGAGCCAGCAGCAGCCGGCCCAGCAGGAGCCGGCCCAGCAGGAGCCGCCGCAGCAGGGCAAGGACGAGGAGACCAAGGACGAGCAGCCGGCGGCGGATCCGTTCGCCGCGTTCGGCGCGGCGTCGGCCACGTCGCTGCTCTTCCACGCCCCGGCCCCGGAGGACGTCGCCGCGGCACGGGAGCGCGCCGAGCGCGAGCGCGAGGAGGCTCGTCTGCGCGAGGTGCAGGAGGAGGAGCAGGCCGAGGAGGCCGAGTATGAGGACCCGGAGCCCGGTGCGGGGGTCACGAGCCGACGTCGGCGCAGGCGCCGTCGCGGCTCGGAGGATCTGGAGCTGATCGGCGGGGACGACGGCGACCCGGAGCAGACCATCACGCGCATCCGCACCGCGCGCGTGGTCGACGGCTCCGCGCCCACCACCGTGCAGTCGGTCAAGGGCTCCACGCGCCTGGAGGCCAAGAAGCAGCGTCGTCGCGAGTCGCGTCAGACCGGGCGCCGCCGCCAGGTGATCACCGAGGCGGAGTTCCTGGCTCGTCGGGAATCGGTCGAGCGGACCATGGTGGTGCGGCAGAAGAACGACCGCATCCAGATCGGCGTGCTCGAGGACGGGATCCTCGCGGAGCACTTCGTCTCGCACACCCAGCAGGACTCGCTGATCGGCAGCGTCTACCTGGGCAAGGTCCAGAACGTGCTGCCGTCCATGGAGGCCGCCTTCGTGGACATCGGCCGCGGCCGCAACGCAGTCCTCTACGCCGGCGAGGTCGACTGGGACAAGGCGAGCCTCAACGGTGCGGCCAAGCGCATCGAGAATGCGCTGAAGCCCGGAGACCCGGTGCTCGTGCAGGCCACCAAGGACCCGGTGGGGCACAAGGGCGCGCGCCTGACCAGCCAGATCTCCCTGCCGGGGCGCTACCTCGTGTTCGTGCCCGGCGGCTCGATGACCGGCATCTCCCGCAAGCTGCCCGACGTCGAGCGCCAGCGGCTGAAGAAGATCCTCAAGGATCACCTCCCGGAGGGTGCGGGCGTCATCGTGCGCACCGCCGCCGAGGGGGCTTCGGAGGAGGAGCTGACCAACGACATCAACCGCCTGCGCACCCAGTGGGAGCAGATCCAGGAGAAGGCGGCCCAGGGCAAGACGCTTGCGCCGGAGCTGCTGTACGCCGAGCCGGATCTGACCATCAAGACCGTGCGCGACGTCTTCAACGAGGACTTCACCGCCATGCACGTCCAGGGCCAGGAGGCCTGGGACGGCATCGAGGCCTACGTGACCTACGTGGCACCTGACCTGCTGGACCGCGTCCACCGCTGGGAGAGGGACGAGGATCTCTTCGCCCACTACCGGGTGGACGATCAGATCTTCAAGGCACTGGAGCGCAAGGTCATGCTGCCCTCGGGCGGCTCCCTGGTGATCGACCGCACCGAGGCCATGACCGTCGTCGACGTCAACACGGGCAAGTTCACCGGCTCCGGCGGCAATCTCGAGGAGACCGTCACCAAGAACAACCTCGAGGCGGCCGAGGAGATCGTGCGGCAGCTGCGCCTGCGCGATATCGGCGGCATCGTGGTCATCGACTTCATCGACATGGTGCTCGAGGCCAACCGCGACCTCGTGCTGCGGCGCCTGGTCGAGTGCCTGGGTCGCGACCGCACCAAGCACCAGGTCGCCGAGGTCACCTCGCTGGGGCTCGTGCAGATGACCCGCAAGCGCATGGGCACCGGCCTGCTCGAGGTCTTCTCGGAGGACTGCGAGGCCTGCGACGGCCGCGGCGTGGTCGTCCACGATCACCCGCTCAAGGGCCGCAGCTCGGGCTCCTCGGACAACCGGCAGGGTCGCAACGACCGCAAGCGCAGCCGTCGTCTCCCGGGCGCTCAGGACGAGCAGCGTCCGCGCGCCGAGGATCCGGAGCAGGCAAAGCGCGCACAGGCCACCCGAAGCGCCCTGGCCGCGATCGCCTCGGCCAGCGGCCACGACACCGACTCCTCCGCCTCGGCAGGAGAGCGGACGGAGGCAGCCTCTGCGAGCGAGCCCGCCGGGGACCAGGAGTCCCAGGGCCAGCGCCCGCAGGAGTCCCAGGACTCCCGCGAGAGCGGCAAGCGTCGTCGCAAGCGCCGCGGCAAGCGCTCGCGCGGCCGCGGTCAGGACGGCCAGGCCCCGCAGGACCAGAACGATCAGGACCGCAGCGACCAGGCCCAGAGCGACCGGCAGGACTCCCCGCAGGCCGATCCGGGGCAGGGCCAGGACACCGGCGCCCAGGCAGAGCAGGGCCGCGGTGAGTCAGACGGCCGCTCCGGGCAGCGCCGGCAGCGCGGTGAGCGCTCCTCCGGCCGTGGCGGCCGCGGCCGGTCCGAGGCGCAGTCCGGGGCCCGCTCCGAGGATGAGACCCGCTCGCTGATCGAGGCGCGCATCCGAGCGGCCTCCGGCGAAGCCCCCGAGCGGAGCACCTCGGGCGAGGACGCTGCAGAGCAGGCCCCCGCGGCCCAGGCCATGGTCGGCGACCCCGCGTCCCCGGAGGTGCGGGAGCTGAGCCGTTCGAGCTCGCGCCGAGACTCGGCCGAGGGCTCCGAGGGCCGTCGTGAGCGGCGCTCGCGCACGGCGCGCAGCGAGTCGAAGGACGCCGCTCAGGGCGCATCGCAGGGCGAGCGGGCGGCGGCTGCTCAGCAGCAGCGCCGCAGCCGCACCGCGGCCGCTCCGCAGGCTGCCCCGGAGTCGGTGCAGGCGCCTGCCGCACCGGCGGCTCCCGCCGTCCAGGGCACGGCCACGGTGCGCGGTGCGGACGCGGAGCAGGCCGCCCCGGTGCGCCAGCGGGCGCGTCGCTCGCGTCGTGCGGCGGCTCCGGCGGGCACGCCCGAGGTCCCGCAGCCGGCTCCTGCGGCTCCGGCCGCCTCGGCGACCGTGACCGCAGGCAGCGCCTCGGTGGTCTCGACCTCCGAGGGAGCCTCGCAGGTGACGATCAACGGCGAGGTCATCGAGCTGCCGCAGGGCCAGAGCGCCGCCGAGGCGCTGGGCGCCGGGGGCTCGTCCGGCTCGCAGCTCGAGTCGCTGGCCAGCTCGCTGGGCGAGCGCGAGCCCGGTGCCGCCGGTCCGCGCCGTCGCCCGCGCCGCTCGCGCCGCGCCAGCGCCCCGGAGGCCGCCCCCCAGGCGGGTCCGGCGCAGGATGGCGGGGACGCCTCGCAGGGTGAGCACGAGCACTCCTGAGCGCAGTCGGCGCCGGTGATCGGCCGGCGCCGACAGGACGACCCGGTCGCATGACGGCCGTCTCCCCGAGAAGGGGAGGCGGCCGTCATCGTCTTCGCCCGGGCAGCCGGATCATGGGTAGACTGAGCAGGCACGACACGGGGTGCCGCCCGAGCAGGCGGCTGAGAGCACACCCGTCGAACCTGAACTAGTTCGCACTAGCGGAGGGATTGTCGCCATGACGCACAGTCGCACCCTGAATCCATCGCACGACGCCTCCGGGCCGGTCTCGGCCCGGATGGCCCAGCTGCTCGAGCAGCTGCGCAGCACGCGCCCCCTGGTGCAGTGCCTGACCAACACAGTGGTCTCCAACTTCACCGCCAACGCCCTGCTGGCCCTCGGCGCCGCTCCGGCCATGACGGACATCCAGGGGGAGGCCGGGCCGTTCGCCGAGATCGCCGATGGCATGCTGATCAATCTGGGCACTCCCGATCCCGAGCAGCGCGGCGCCATGCGCGAGGCCGCTGCCGCCCGGCAGGCCGGAGGCCGACCCTGGGTGCTGGACCCGGTGGCGATCGGCTCGCTGCCGATCCGCACCGCCCTTGCCGCCGAGCTGCTGGAGTCCCGTCCCGCGGTGATCCGCGGCAACCCCTCGGAGGTCCTGGCTCTGACCGGAGGGGCCGGGGGCCGCGGCGTCGACACGACGGATGCCCCGGAGACAGCGGTGCAGGCCGCCCGGCAGCTCGTGTCGGCCGGTTGCGCCGATGCCGTGGCCATCTCCGGGCCCGTCGATCTGATCGTCTCCGCGTCGGGGACGCTGCGCGTGCCGCACGGTCACGAGCTGCTGACCCAGGTGGTGGGCGGAGGGTGCGCCCTGGGCTCCGTGATCGCGGCCTTCGCTGCCGTCGCGCAGGACCCCGCCGACGCCGCCGCGGCCGGGAGCCTGGTCTGGGGACTGGCGGCCGAGGACGCCGCCGATCGCTGCCAGGGCCCGGGGTCCTTCGCCGTGCATCTGCTCGACGCCCTGGCCGGGCTGCGCCCCGAGGACGTCGCCGAACGGTGCCGCGTCGAGGCGGAGGCGGCCGGCGCACCGAGCGCCGCGGACGGTGCCGCCGCCGGGGCGGGTCAGGCAGAGGAGGCCGGGCGATGAGCCCCCGATTCGACCCCGCCGCACTGTCGCTCTACCACGTCACCGACCCCCAGCTCAGCCGGCCTCGCAGCGTCCCCGAGGTCGCGCGGCTGGCTGTCGAGGGCGGGGCGAGCATGATCCAGGTCCGGGCCAAGGATGCCTCCGGACGCGAGCTGCTCGAGCTGCTCGAGGCCGTCGTGTCGGCCGTCGACGGCGCGGCCCCGGTGGTCGTGGACGATCGCGTGGAGTGCCACCTGGCCGCACGCGCCCGGGGGATCGCCTGCGACGGCGTCCACATCGGCCAGTCGGATCTGCCTCCGGAGGACGCCCGCCGGCTGTGCGGCCCGGAGGCGATCATCGGCCTCTCCGCCGCCTCGGAGGCCGAGATCGCCGCCGCAGCGGGGCTGCCCCCGGCAACGGTGGACTATCTGGGCATCGGCGCGGTGCGGGCCACCGCCACCAAGCCCGACGCCCCGCAGCCGCTGGGCATCGACGGCTTCGCCCGGGCCCGAGCCCTGAGTGCCCTCCCGGCCGTGGCCATCGGCGGGATCCGGCCGGAGGACGTCGCGGGGCTGATGGCCGCAGGTGCCGACGGCGTGGCCGTGGTCTCCGGGATCTGCGCGGCTGCCGATCCGCGCCTGGCGGCGCAGACCTACCGACGGGAGATCCAGCGATGAGCACCATCAGCCCGCGCGCCGTCCCGCGCGTCCTGTCGATCGCCGGAACCGATCCCACCGGCGGAGCCGGAGTGCACGCGGACCTGAAGACCATCAGCGTCCTGGGCGGCTACGGCATGGGCGCGATCACCGCTGTCGTCTCCCAGAACACCTGCGGAGTGCGCTCGATCCACACCCCGCCGCCGGAGGTGCTGAGGGATCAGCTGCTGGCCGTCTCCGACGACGTCGTCGTGGATGCCGTGAAGATCGGCATGCTGGGCAGCGCCGGTGCCGTCGAGGTCGTGGGGCAGTGGCTGCAGGAGCAGAAGCCGCCGCTGTGCGTCATCGATCCCGTCATGGTCGCCACAGCCGGTGGGACCCTGCTGGAGTCCGAGGCGCTCGGCGCCGTCCTGGAGCTGCTGGGCTCCGCCGACCTGGTGACGCCGAATCTCACGGAGCTCGCCTCCCTGCTGGACCGGGCGCCGGCGCAGGAATGGTCCGAGGCCCTTGAGCAGGGACGGCGGCTGGCCGATCGGCTGGGCGTGCTCGTGCTCGTCAAGGGCGGGCACCTGCCGGGGGAGCGCACCCCTGATGCGCTGGTCGCGCCAGGGCAGGAGGAGCCGGTGGCGCAGTGGGACGCAGCGCGGATCGACACGAGCTGCACCCACGGCACGGGCTGCTCCCTCTCGAGCGCGATCGCCGTGCTGGCGGCGCGCTCGGGGCGTCTCCCGGAGTCCGTGGAGGCGGCGCGGGGCTGGCTGCGCGGAGCGCTCGAGCATGCCGAGGAGCTCGAGGTGGGGCGGGGCAGCGGTCCCGTGCACCACGGGCACCACCTGGCACCGGCCCTGCGCGGGATGCTCGGGGCGTGATCCGGATGACGACTCGCGCGGGGGCGATGTCCTTGTCCGCAGCGGTGACGATGGAGTAATCTGCTTGCTCAGTGCCATGCCGCATGACCCCTCGCGACACCGTCCATGTCGTGAGTGCGGGACTTCGGAAGGCACACCCGGGTGCAGCTCCTGACCGCTGAGAAGCCGCGTCGGCCGTACTGTCTCCATCCCACTGGCAGGCCGACGCCACGGTGATCTCGGCGTCGTCAGTCAGGCAGGAGCGTCTGCGCCCCCAGACAGTGATTTCTACTCGAGAGAAGTGAGTTCCCCGTGGTTTACGCGATTGTCCGCGCAGGCGGCCGCCAAGAGAAGGTTGCCGTCGGCGACCTCGTGACCCTCGACCGTGTCGCCGGTGAGACCGGCAGCACCCTTGAGCTCCCCGCGCTCCTGCTCGTCGACGGCGACAAGGTGACCTCCGAGGCCGAGAAGCTCTCGGGCGTCAAGGTCACGGCCGAGGTCGTCGAGAACCTCCGCGGCCCCAAGATCCGCATCATGAAGTACAAGAACAAGACCGGCTACAAGAAGCGCCAGGGTCACCGTTCTGAGCTGACCACCGTGAAGGTCACCGACATCAAGGCCTGACCCACCCGGTCACCCTCTCCACACTCCATGGGTCCGCCCGAGCCTCCGCGGCTCGAACCGGACCGACTAGCGAAAGCAGGCAGCAGCCATGGCACATAAGAAGGGCGCAAGCTCCACCCGCAACGGCCGCGACTCCAACGCCCAGTACCTGGGCGTCAAGCGCTTCGGCGGCGAGTCCGTCAACGCCGGCTCGATCATCGTGCGTCAGCGCGGCACCCACTTCCACCCCGGTGAGAACGTGGGCCGCGGCAAGGACGACACCCTGTTCGCCCTGGCCACCGGTCAGGTGGCCTTCGGGACCAAGCGCGGCCGCAAGGTCGTCAACGTCCTCGCAGCGGCTGAGTGACCCGGCGACCGCTGCAGCGACCCTGAGGGGGCGCTGCAGCGGTCGCTCGACGCGGGGTCATCCGCGTCACGCTCACCATGAGGAGTCAGAGGGTGGGTGCCACGTGCGCCCGCCCTCTCTTCCGTTTCAGGACCCCGCCGGCTGAACGCCTGGCGGAACGCACATCTCGGCGCCCTCGGGCGCCGATCAGCTGCCGGCGCGGGACGCCCGGCAAGGAAGGGAGACCATGGCCGAGTTCGTCGACCGAGTGGTCCTCCACGCAGCGGGCGGCAACGGCGGCCACGGCTGCGTGTCCGTCCGACGCGAGAAGTTCAAGCCGCTGGGCGGACCGGACGGCGGCCACGGCGGCGACGGCGGCTCCGTGATCCTGCGGGTCGACGGCCAGTCCACCACGCTGCTGCCGTATCACCGCTCCCCGCACCGCTCGGCGCCCAACGGCGGCCCGGGCATGGGCGATGACCGCAACGGGTTCAAGGGCGAGGACCTGATCCTCTCGGTCCCGGACGGCACTGTCGTGAAGGACCGCGACGGTGAGGTCCTGGCGGATCTGGTCGGCGTCGGCTCCGAGTTCGTGGCCGCCGCCGGCGGTCAGGGCGGGCTCGGCAACGCGGCCCTGGCCTCTCCCAAGCGCAAGGCCCCCGGCTTCGCGCTGCTGGGCCTTCCCGGCGAGGCCCGGGACATCGTGCTCGAGGTCAAGTCCCTGGCGGACATCGCGCTGGTGGGCTACCCGTCGGCCGGAAAGTCCTCGCTGATCGCGGCCATGTCCAAGGCGCGGCCCAAGATCGCCGACTACCCGTTCACGACTCTGGTCCCCAACCTGGGCGTGGTCGAGGCCGGGCAGTACCGCTACACCGTCGCCGACGTCCCCGGCCTGATCCCCGGCGCGTCCGAGGGCAAGGGCCTGGGCCTCGAGTTCCTGCGCCACGTGGAGCGCTGCGCCGCCCTGGTGCACGTCATCGACTGCGCCACCCTCGAGCCCAACCGCGACCCGATCTCCGATCTGGAGGCGCTCGAGTCCGAGCTGGCTGCCTACGCGATCGACGGCAAGCTCGACGGCGGTCGCTCCATCCCGCTGCTGGAGCGCCCCCGCCTGGTGGTGCTCAACAAGATCGATGTCCCCGATGCCCGCGAGCTGGCCGAATTCGTGCGCCCGGACCTGGAGGAGCGCGGCTATCGCGTCTTCGAGGTCTCCACGGCCTCGCACGAGGGGATGAGCCTGCTGGGCTACGCCATGGGCGAGCTCGTCGAGCAGGGCCGCGAGGCCGAGGCTCCGGATGAGACCGCACCGGCCGTGCTGCGGCCCGAGCCGCTGCGCACCCGTCGCGGCGGGAAGGTCGGGGTCCCCGACTTCACGATCACGCGCGAGGAGCGCGGCCTCGAGCCGCTGTGGCACGTGCGCGGCGAGAAGCCCGAGAAGTGGGTTCTGCAGACCGACTTCAACAACGAGGAGGCGGTGGGCTACCTGGCCGACCGCTTCGCCAAGCTCGGCATCGAGGACGAGCTGTTCCGCCAGAAGGCCCGACCCGGCGACGCTGTGCTGATCGGTCCCGAGGAGGACGGCGTGGTCTTCGACTGGGAGCCCACCATGGTCGGCGGCGCCGAGCTGCTCGCGGCACCGCGCGGCACGGATCCGCGACTGCAGGACACCACGAGCCGTCCCACGCGCGAGCAGAAACGCCGGGAGTTCTACGATCGGATGGACGCCAAGACCGCCGCGCGCGACGAGCTCGAATCGGAGCGCCTGGCCGGCGTGTGGACCGAATCCGTCGACGAGAAGCGCCGAGCCCGTCAGCAGGGCGGCAGCCAGGGCCAGGACACCACCGAGGACTGAGCCCAGCCCTGCCGCAGCGCGGCACGACAGCAGCACCCTAGCGACACGCACGATCCCCCTGACCTCTTCAGACCTGCCCCGCAGCGGGGCACAGGAAGGACACGGACAAGCATGGCGAAGGTCTTGCACAAGAACGACATCGACCGCATGGGCGGGGAGGCGGAGAAGTCCGTCGAGCAGATCAGCTCCGAGAACCGGGGGAAGAACCGGGTCTCGCCGATCACGAGCCCGTCGCAGATCCCCAGGGCCCAGCGGATCGTCGTGAAGGTCGGCTCGTCGTCGCTGACCAGCATCCAGAACTCGATCGACGAGGCCGCGATCCAGCGCATCGTCGCCGCGCTGGGCCAGCAGAAGAAGCGCGGCAAGGAGATCGTCTACGTCTCCTCCGGCGCGATCTCGGCCGGTCTGTCGCCGCTGGGCTTCGACAAGCGCCCCAAGGAGCTGGCCGCCCAGCAGGCCGCCGCCTCCGTGGGCCAGGGCCTGCTGATCGGCCGGTACATCGACTCGCTGGCCCGCTACGACGTCCAGGTGGGCCAGGTCCTGGTCACCGCCGAGGACCTCATGAAGCGGCATCACTACCAGAACACGCACCGCCAGATCGAGCGGCTTCTGGACCTGGGCGTGCTGCCGATCATCAACGAGAACGACGCCGTGGCCACCCAGGAGATCAAGTTCGGCGACAACGACCGCATCGCGGCGCTGACCGCGAACCTGGTCAAGGCCGACGTCCTGCTGCTGCTCTCGGACGTGGACGCGCTGTACACCAAGCACCCGGATGAGGGCGGTGAGCGCATCCCGGTCGTCGAGGATCCGCTCAAGGACCTCGAGGGCGTCGAGATCGGCACCGTGGGCCGGGCGGGCGTGGGCTCCGGCGGCATGGTGACCAAGGTCCAGGCCGCCCGCATCGCCGCGGCCGGCGGCGTGCCCGCGCTGGTGACCTCCACCGCGAACATCGAGCGCGCCCTGGCAGGCGAGGACGTCGGCACCTGGTTCCTGCCCACCGGCGGGCGACGCAACACCCGCCTGCTGTGGCTGGCGCACCTGGCCGACATCAAGGGCTCGCTCGTGCTCGATGACGGCGCCGTCAAGGCCATCGGCAAGCGCAAGTCGCTGCTGCCGGCCGGCGTGACCGAGGTCCGCGGCCGCTTCGCGGCAGGTGAGCCGGTCTCGCTGGTGAACTCCGAGGGCGAGGAGGTCGCCCACGGGCTGTCCAACTACGACTCCGAGGACATCCCGGACATGCTGGGCCGCACGACCCGGGAGATCGGGGAGGACCTGGGCTCGCGCTTCGAGCGCGAGCTGGTCCACGTGGACAACCTCGTGACCATCCGCCCGCGCTCGGCCAAGACCAAGGTGCGCCGCCGCGCCAGGACCCAGTCCATGCCCAAGGTGAAGGCCAAGGACGGCGCAGGCGCGAAGTCCAAGGCCAAGACCAAGGACAAGGACAAGGCCGAGGGGAAGTCCAAGGCGAAGGCCAAGGACGGCGCCGCCGCGAGGTCCGCCTCCCGCAAGCGCAGCACCTCCGACGCCGCGGACAAGCCCCGCCAGCGCAGGAGCGAGTGATCCGGCGGCCTGGCCCGGCGCGGAACAATGCGCCGGGCAGGTTCGCTGTGCTGAGCAGGAAGACCACCGGAGCAGGATGATTCACGACCCCGCCGCGACGGCGGAGGAGGAGCACACCCTGATGAGCGAGAACACCACGAACGACACCGCCTCGACCGATGCCTCGGTCCGCCTGACCCACGAGACCTTCGGCGAGGACCCCCAGGTGGCCGTCGGGCTCATGGCCGATGACGCCAAGGTGGCAGCCCGCACGCTGGCCACGGCCACCCGCTCGCGCAAGGACGCCGCGCTGCTGCACATCGCGGAGGCCATCGAGAAGTCCTCCGAGCGCATCATCGAGGCCAACAGGCGCGATATCGACCGAGGTCGCGAGAACGGGACCTCCTCGGCCCTGCTGGACCGGTTGGAGCTGGACGAGGATCGCATCAAGGGGCTGGCGGACTCGCTGCGCGAGCTGGCCGCGCTTCCGGATCCCGTCGGCACCATGGTGCGCGGCGAGACCCTGGCCAACGGACTGCGCATGCGTCAGGTGCGCGTGCCCATGGGCGTCGTCGGCGCGATCTACGAGGCGCGCCCGAATGTGACGGTCGATATCGCAGGTATCGCCCTGAAGTCGGGCAACGCCGTCCTGCTGCGCGGCGGCTCCGCTGCCGCCGAGTCCAACCGCGTGCTCGTCGGGTTGATCCGCGACGCCCTGGCGGACAAGCGGCTGCCCGTGGACATCGTGCAGACCGTCGACGACTACGGCCGCGACGGCGCCACCGCCCTGATGTCGGCGCGCGGCAAGGTTGACGTGCTGATCCCTCGCGGGGGACACGGGCTCATCCAGTCCGTCGTCCAGAACGCCACGGTTCCGGTCATCGAGACCGGCGAGGGCAACGTGCACGTCTTCATCGACGCCTCGGCCGCCGAGAAGATGGCCGTCGAGGTCGCCGTGAACGCCAAGACGCATCGCACCTCCACCTGCAACACCGCCGAGACGCTGCTGCTGCACAAGGACTCCACCGCCGGTGCCGCCGTGCTCGAAGCGCTGATCAAGGCCGGTGTGACGCTGCACGTCGACGAGCGCGCCGCGCAGCTGCTGCCTTCCGGCTCGGATCAGCCGGCGGCCACGGAGGAGGACTGGGAGACCGAGTACCTCGACATGCACATGGCCGTGAAGGTCGTGGACTCCCTGGACGAGGCGCTCGAGCACATCGAGAAGTACACGACCCGCCATACCGAGGCGATCGTGACGAACGATCTGGCCGCTTCCGAGAAGTTCATCGCCTCGATCGACGCTGCGGCCGTGATGGTCAACGCCTCCACGCGCTTCACCGACGGCGGCCAGCTCGGCCTGGGCGCGGAGATCGGGATCTCCACGCAGAAGATGCACGCCCGCGGGCCCATGGGCCTCGAGGAGCTGACCACGACCAAGTGGATCGTGCAGGGCGACGGCCACATCCGTCCCTGAAGCAGGAGACGGCCCGCACCGGCCGGACGTGTGCTGGGCGCGAGCTGAGCCGAAGCCGCGAACGGGGCTCCTGGACCGCTACCATGGTGGGGACCAGGAGCCCCGCGCGCGTGCGGGGAGACAGAAGGGAAGACCATGCAGCAGACCTCAGTGCTGATCCAGGCTGCCGAGGGCGGCCACCACATCGTCAACGAGCTGCCGGTCAACGGGCCGTGGTTCGGCATCGTGGCCTTCATCGTGTTCATGCTGCTGCTGATCACCACCCTGACCTTCGGGCCCCGCAGTCAGTCGCCGGATGACACCGACCACCACGTGGATCCGGCCCAGCTGCCGGCTGACGAGGCCGCCATGCTGGCCAGCTACTCGGCCAAGCGCGGGCACTGAGCGCAGCAGGACATCCCGGACACCCCGTGTCGGAGACCTCCGAGCTGAGCATCGTGGCCAAGCGCCAGGCGCAGGATCCAGCGCGCGCTCGGGCCCCGCAGGGGATCCAGGTGCCGCCGCGGCGCCCCGGGCGCACCAGGCTCGGCGTCATGGGCGGCACGTTCGACCCCATCCACCACGGGCACCTGGTCGCCGCCTCCGAGGTGGCCGCAGTGTTCGGTCTGGATGAGGTCGTGTTCGTGCCGACCGGTCAGCCCTGGCAGAAGTCCGGCTCCGAGGTCTCGGACGCCGAGCACCGCTACCTGATGACCGTGGTCGCCACGGCGGCCAATCCGCGCTTCAGCGTCTCGCGCGTGGACATCGACCGCCACGGGCCCACGTACACCGTGGACACCCTTCGGGACCTGAATGAGCTGCGTCCGGATTCGGACCTGTTCTTCATCACCGGCGCGGATGTCCTCAGCGAGATCCTCTCCTGGCACGGGGCGGAGGACATCTGGGACCTGGCGCACTTCGTCGGCGTGACGCGGCCGGGCCATGAGCTCAGCGTCCCCGAGGGCGCCGGCGATGTCGTCCTGCTGGAGGTCCCCGCCATGGCGATCTCGTCCACGGACTGCCGCGCCAGGGTGCGCAGCGGTCAGCCCGTCTGGTATCTGGTGCCGGACGGCGTGGTCCAGTACATCGGCAAGTACGGTCTCTACCGTCCCGGTGACGACCACCGCTGGCCCGCCGATACCCTCGGCACCGCCTGAAGACCCCCACGCACACATTCATCCCGCCGCCCGCTCATACGGGCGAGCAGATTCGAGGCACCGATGAGCGACGGCCGGTTCGCACAGGACAGCGACGCTGCACCGGATGACGTCACCATCCCGGATCCCACCGACCCTGATCAGCAGGGCCTGAACCCGCCGGCGCCGATCATCGACCTGGGCGGCGACATCGCCGTGGGCCCGAGCCGCCCGCTGGGCCCGCGGCGCCTGGCGCTGCTGCGCGAGCAGATGGCCGAGCACCAGCAGGAGATCGAGCGCTCCGGCACGGAGGACCCCGCGCACGTGGATCCCGTGCTGGCGCGGAAGCAGCGGCGCATGGCCGAGCTCGCCTCCCGTGCCGCGATCTCCTCCGAGGAGGACCGCCGGCTCGCCGACGAGGCGATCGCCCAGACGCAGAGCATCCAGCCCATCACGGACGAGTACCTGGCCTCCCTCGACGAGCAGGAGGCCCACGAGACCCAGCCCGGGACGTCCTCTCTCGAGGAGGCGCCCGAAGAGGTCTCGGAGCAGGTCGAGCAGTCGGACCGGGCCTCTGATGAGGCGCCGAGCGACCCCGCGATCCAGGCGACGCCGTGGAGCGAGCCCGTTCCGGTCGTGCCGGCATCTGAGCCCGCCGAGGAGCCGGCGCGCGATGACCTCGAGGAGTCGTCGGAGACTGCTCAGCCGAGCGACTCCGCCGAGGCGGTCGAGGAGCACGCGTCCTCCCTGGAGTCCTCGGAGGGCGCGGAGGCGAACGCGTCCGAGCAGAGCTCGCCGCAGGACGCAGCAGGGGCTGTCGGTGCCGCTGCGAGCGATGACGAGCAGGAGCCGTCGGAGCCCGTGCGCGCCGTCAATGCCCAGGGCCTGCAGCTGATGGATCCCAAGGACTACCGCACGCCGTCGGACTGGCGCACGCCCGTCCTGACGATCGCGGCGATCCTGGTCCTGGCGCTGCTCGCGGTCCTGATCATCTTCTTCATCCTCTGAACCTGAGACACACCACCATCCATCGCCGCTGGCGATCGAGAGGAAGCACTGCATGAGCATTCCCGAGACCTCCCTGGAGTACCTCCGCACGGCGGCGCGCGCCGCCGATGACAAGAAGGCCGAGAACATCGTGGCCATCGACGTGAGCGAGGCGCTGGCCATCGTCGATTCGTTCCTGATCGCCTCGGCGCCCAATGAGCGCCAGGTGGCCTCGATCGTCGATGCGATCGAGGAGGACCTGCTGGAGAAGCACGACCTCAAGCCCCTCCGCCGCGAAGGCCGCGCCGAGGGCCGCTGGGTGCTGCTCGACTTCGGCGACGTTGTCGTGCACGTCCAGCACGACGAGGAGCGGGCGTTCTACGCGCTCGAGCGCCTGTGGGGCGATGCTCCCACGATCGACCTGGGCCTGGCCGAGGCCGCGGCAGAGCCGTCAGCAGGCTGATCCGGTGGGGGGACCGGCGGCCGATTTGCACGGCCGCCGAGCGTCCCCTAATATCTAACGCGTTGCCGAACGGGAGACGAACCCAGCGGGAACGAGTAGGAACTCTCGATGAGGGATTCAGCTCGGGAACGTGGTAGAGTTTCCAGGTCGGAAACGGCAAGGGGCTGTGGCGCAGCTGGTAGCGCATCTGCATGGCATGCAGAGGGTCAGGGGTTCGAGTCCCCTCAGCTCCACCGAAGGAACACGAAGGGCCGCACCTCCCGGTGCGGCCCTTCGTCGTTGCCCTGATGATGTCGTTCTGGACCATCGGGCCAGAGGCAGGAGGGCGCCGAGGGGACGCATCTGAAGGCCTTCGGGGCCTGAGGCACGGCCGATGAGTCCCCTCAGCAGCGGTGGGTGCCCACCTGCCGAGCGACACCACGGGGCCATCAGATTGTGGTGCTCATGCAGCGGGGCTGCTCGACGGATTCCGGCGTCGGAAGCCCTCAGCGCCAGAAGATGGCGAAGCGTGCCCAATCACCCTGGCCGTCCCACGGGGGTCTCGTCTCGAAGATCGTGACGTGGCGCTCGGCTGCGTCCACCTCGACGCGCACCTGATCGCGCAGATGCTCGGGCACTTGCTCACGGCACAAGCGCTGGATGCGCGGCAGATCCTTTTCGGGGACAGCCATGCCTGCCTCCACACCTCTCCTCCGCTCATTGCGGAGCTTGTGAATCCCACCGCAGGCGATGGAGCAGGCATCGTCGGCGCCGTGAGACGTTCCCTCAGCGGGGTGCTGAGCAGGCCCCCTTCGCTCGGCCGGTCCTCCTATCGGGGGGGGCATGGACAATCGCGACGACATCCGGGACTTCCTCGCCACTCGGCGGGCCAAGCTCACGCCTGCCGACGTCGGCCTGTCCACCAGCGCCCGTCTCTGGGTCCCCGGCCTGCGGCGTGAGGAGGTCGCGGTGCTCGCGGGGGTCAGCACCGAGTGGTACACGAAGCTCTAGAAGGGCCACATCGCAGGGGTCTCGGAGGAGGTCCTGGCCGCCGTCGCCGATGCTCTGCGCCTGGACGTAATCGGCGTGGATGCGCTGGGCAGGGCCTTGCACGCGCCCATCTTCGACAGCGCCACGGCCAGGGGCGGGCGGGCGAACTCCGCGCGTTACCACTTCCTGGACCCCGGTTCTCGGGAGTTCTTCCTCGATTGGGAGGGCGGTGCCGCCGCAATGGTCGCCCTGCTGCGGGCCGAGGCGGGGCCTGCGCCGTACGACATGGCGCTGCGGGAGCTGATCGGAGAGCTCTCCACGGTCAGCGAGCAGGTCAGCGCGTACTGGGGCTCCCACGACATCCTCATCTGCCATGAGGGGCGGAAGGGGCTCCAGCACCCCGCCGTCGGGGAGTTCGAGCTGACCTGACAGTCCACGGAGATCCCCCTCGCTCAGCGGGCCTAGAACGACCTGACCTTCTACACCGCGGAGCCGGACAGCGGCGCATCGCTGCATCCGGGCAGCTGAGGCGTTCCTCTCAGAGGACGGTCTTGGCTCTAGGCCCCGCCGGAGTACGGTGGTCTGCCATGAGCGAGGAGCCGCAGCAGGCTGACAAGCGGATCGGGACCGTGGAGACCGCAGACGGCGCGCGGCTGCAGTGGGCGTCGTATGGCGAGGGCCCCGGTCTGCTGCTGATCGCGGGTCAGGCCACCACCCACCTCAGCTGGCTGCATGTGCTGCCGCAGCTGGCGCGCAGACGGCGGGTCGTGGTCTTCGATCATCGCGGCGTGGGGCGCAGCACGCTGGGGGAGCCCGACGGGCTCAGCACACGGGCGCTGGCCCAGGACGCGCTCGCCGTGATGACGGATGCCGGTCTGGAGCGCGCGGATGTCTACGGCCATTCGATGGGCGGGCGCATCGGTCAGTGGCTGGCGATCGATGCGCCGGAGCGCGTGCGACGGCTGGTCCTGGCCAGCACCACCGGAGGCGACCGTCGGGACGGCCCGCGCGGACCGGGGATCGACGCCGCCCTGGCCTCCGGTGACCGCAGGACCATGACGCCGCTGTTCTTCACCGACGGCTTCGCAGCCCAGCATCCAGATGTCGTCGAGCAGTTCTTCGCCCGCGACGCCGATCTCACCGCCCGCCGAAGGCACTTCCAGGCCAGCCGCGGCCACGACGCCTGGGGCGACCTGTCCCGGATTCAGCCGCCCACGCTGGTGCTGCACGGAGCCGACGACCAGGTGACACCTCCTGACAGCGCCCGGCGCCTCGCCGAGCTCATTCCGGGTGCCCAGCTGCGGATCCTGGAGGGACAGCGCCACTGCCCGCACCTGGAGTCGACGGAGGCGCTGGAGACCGTGGAGGAGCTCCTGGCGGCTGACTGATCTTGCGGGGTCGCCGGTGCGCCGACCGGGCTGTCGCTGTCTCAGGCGCTGTCGCCCGAATACGGCTGCAGCTCGCCGAGCACCTCGTTCAGCGCCTCCGTGCTGGAGGGGTGGGTCCAGATGCCGTTCATCAGCTCGTCCGCGGTGACCTGGACCCGGATGGCCAGGGCCACCAGATTGATCAGCTCCTGGGAATCGATGCAGAACAGCGAGGCGCCCAGCACCTGCCGGGTCTGCGCGTCCACAGTGAAGGTGATGACGCCGTCGGTCTCGCCCACGATCTTGGGCCGCGGCATGGCGGCGATCGAGGCCACGTCCTTGGCCGCGTAGAGGACCGAGTGCCCTGCACGCACGGCTTCCTCCGGGCCCATGCCCACCTGGGACAGCGGGGGAGTGAGGAACGTCGTGCTCGGCACGGCCACGCGGTCGGCGCGGCTGCGCTGCCCGGAGCCGAGGAGCTGATCCCAGACGATGCGGTGGTCGTCCAGGGAGATGTAGGTGAACTGCGGGCCGCCGTTGACGTCGCCCACCGCGTACACGCCCTCCGCGCTCGTGCGCAGCTGATCATCGACCGCCACGAAGGCCCGGTCGTCGGTCTCGATGCCGGCTGCCTCCAGGTTCAGGTCGGCGGTGGCCGGGGTGCGGCCTGCAGCCACCAGCACGGCATCGGCCTGGACCTGGCCGTCGGCCAGCTCCAGCACGAGGGCCTCGCCGTCCTGCCGGATCTGCTGCACCCGGGCGCTCTGCCGCACGACGACGCCGGCCTCCGTGAGCACCTGGTGCACCGACTCCGCCACGACAGGCTCGGCGCGGCGCAGGAAATGCTCGCCGGAATCCAGCACGGTGACCTGGGAGCCGAAGTGCTGGAACATCTGGGCGAACTCCAGTCCGATGAACCCGCCGCCGATGATCGCCAGGCGCTGCGGCAGGGGATCCGCGTGCTGGATGGACGTCGAGTCGTAGACCCGAGGCAGATCGATGCCGGGGATGTCCGGGCGCGCGGGCACGGCACCGGTGCCCAGCACGACCGTCTCCGCGGTGATGATCAGCTCGCCGTCGGCCGTGTCCACCGCGACCTTCCGCGGGCCGATGAACCGAGCGGTTCCGTCCACCAGCTCTGCCTGGCCCTCGAGCATCCTGTGGTTGGCCGCATTGAGCTTGCCGATCAGCGAGTCGCGCCCGGCCACAGCGCTCATGGACGTGCTCCTTCTGGGGGAATGGGGGTCAGTCGGCCTGGATCTCGCGGATGACCTTGGCGGGGTTGCCGACGGCGATCACGTTCGCGGGCAGATCCCTGGTGACCACGGATCCTGCGCCCACCACGGTGTTCTCGCCGATGCTCACGCCGGGGCACACGATCACGCCGCCGCCGAGCCAGACGTTGTCGCCCAGCGTGATCGGCTCGGCATCCTCGAGCTTGTCCCGTCGAGGGCCGGGCTCCACGGGGTGGGTGGGCGTCAGCAGCTGGACGTTGGGTCCGAGCTGGCAGTCCGCACCGACGGTGATCGGCGCGACGTCCAGGGCAGTGAGGTTGAAGTTCACGAAGGACCGGGCGCCGATGCTGATGCGGCTGCCGTAGTCCACACAGAGCGGCGGGCGCACGTCCGCGTCCTCACCGAGGTGCCCGAGCAGCTCCTCGAGCAGCTCGCGGGAGCCGGGATCGACGTCGACGACGGCGCGGTGGAAGGCATCGGAGAGGCGCGTGGCGCGGCGGGAGGCTTCAGCGAACTCGGGGCCATCGGCGATGTAGGGGTCGCCGTCGAGCATGCGCTGCCAGTGGCTGCGGTCGTCACCTGCGAAGTGATCGTTCGTCATGCTCCGAACGCTACGCGGGGCCGCCGACGTACCGCGGAGGATCGCTGGGCAGGCGCGCCTGCCTGCCCCCTGAAGATGTGATGTAATTCATATCATCTGCTTCGGGGTGCCGATCTTCGGTGCGATCCGAGGCCTCACTTCATCGCCGAGGAGCACAGCAGCCATGGGACAGCGCGTCCGCAGGACCACCGCAGGGATCGCAACGGGATTGGCCGCCGTGCTGCTGCTCAGCGCCTGCGGCTCGGGGGAGGACGCCGAGAAGGACTCGACGTCCTCCGCCTCCGCCTCCGCATCTGCCTCGCCGAGCGCTGAGCCGACCGAGGCCGAGACGCCCACCGAGACCGCCACGGAGGCATCCTCCGCGCCGACCGATCAGCCTGCCACCGAGGCGCAGGCGGAGACCCCGGCTGAAGCTCAGGATCCTTCCGCCGGGCCGACTCCGGACGAGACTCCTGTCCCGGCGGACGTCGGGCAGGACCCCTTCGCCGAGGAGTCGGGCGTCGGTCCGGCCCCGGGCGAGGTCCCGGTGCCGGCGGACGTCGGTCAGAACCCGTTCGGCGAGGACGCCTCCGCAGGCGGCCCCGGGGCTGTGCCGCAGGGCACGGCGACGGCGGCGGCGCAGAACTATCTGGACTTCACGAACTTCTCCCGCAGCGGCCTGATCGAGCAGCTTGAGTACGAGGGCTACTCGAACTCTGAGGCCACGGCGGCGGTGGACGGGCTGACCGTGGATTACGCCCAGCAGGCCGCTGGAAGTGCACAGAGCTACCTCGACATGACCGGCTTCAGCCGCTCCGGGCTGGTCGATCAGCTCGTCTATGAGGGATACACCCCTGACCAGGCCGAATCCGGGGTGAGCAGCCTGAGCGTGGACTACTCGGAACAGGCGGGCCGGTCGGCACAGAGCTATCTGGATCTGATGCCGATGTCGCGCGCAGAGCTCGTGGATCAGCTGATCTACGAGGGGTACACGCATGAGGAGGCCGCCGCAGGAGCGGACAGCGCCGGTCTGTGAAGCGCAGATCGGCGACGGGCCGGCAGGTGGCCTGACGGTCCCAGGCCTGTGGGGCCGAGATCGACGGCTGCCGACGACGACTGCGCGGGCTGGTCACGCGCAGTCGTCGTGCACCTTCCGGGCCTCCAGCACGGCGGGCAGATCCGCCTCGATCGTGGTGATGAGCGCAATGAGAGGCTCGGCCACGGCCGCGCCGAGTTCCGTCAGGGCGTAGTCCACGTGCGGCGGGATGGCGCTGTGCACGGTTCGCACCACCAGGCCGTCGTGCTCGAGCTCGCTGAGGGTCTGGGAGAGCATGCGGTCGCTGATGCCCTCGATGGCCCGGCGCAGCTCGCCGAAGCGCGCAGGGCCCTCGCTGCGGGAGAGCGCGACCATGGTCAGGGCGCCCCATCGGCCCGTGACGTGATGCAGCACGGAACGCGACGCGCAGGCCTTCGCCATGACATCAGCACCGAGCTCTGCCGTGGGCTGCTCGGCCTGCCCGTGCACGATCTGGGGTGTCGTCTCCTGCGAAGTCATGTCCTCCACTGTAGCGAGAGCACTTTCAAATATGTCGGCACGTGAAGATACGCAGTGCTCACGAAAAGTAAGTGCTACCGTGTGCAAGAACACCGAACCGAAGGAGAGCATCATGAGCATCGCCGTCACCGGAGCCACCGGACAGCTGGGCCATCAGGTCATCGAATCCCTCATCGAGCGCCAGGTCGCGCCGGAGGAGATCGTCGCCGTCGTGCGCAATGCCGACAAGGCGCAGGACCTCGCCGAGCGTGGCATTCGGATCGCCGTCGCCGCCTACGAGGACGCCGACGCCCTGAAGGCCGCTCTGGAGGGCGTGCAGCGCCTGGTGATGGTCTCCGGCAGCGAGGTCGGCAAGCGCGTGGCGCAGCACTCCAACGTCATCCAGGCCGCTCGGGCGGCCGGTGTGCAGCTGATCGCCTACACGTCGCTGCTGGGTGTCGAGACCTCGACCCTGAACCTGGCCCCCGAGCATCGGGAGACCGAGCAGCTGCTGGCCGAGTCCGGCATCGGCCACGTGCTGCTGCGCAACGGCTGGTACTGGGAGAACTACGCCTCGGCGATCGCCCCGGCCCGCGAGTACGGGAAGATGTTCGGGGCCGCCGGAACGGCCCGTGTGAACGGAGCCTCGCGCAGGGACTACGCCGAGGCCGCCGCGGCCGTGATCACGATGGAGGCCCAGGAGGGCCGAGTCTACGAGCTGGCCGGCGAGCCTGCGCTGAGCTACCCCGAGATCGCTGCGCGCATCGGCGGGCTGCTCGAGCGCGAGGTCGACTACATCGACCAGACCGTCGAGGAGTACGCGCAGGTGCTGCAGCAGGCCGGTCTGCCGGAGCAGGTCGCCGGGTTCGTCGCCGAGATGGACCGCGGGATCGCCGACGGCGCCCTGGAGTCGGACAGCAGGGATCTGCAGACCCTGCTCGGGCGCCCGGCCACCACGATCGCGCAGGCGCTCGCGGACTCCGTCTGAGCTGAACAGGTCCGCCCGGGGCCGGAAGCACCGAGGGGGTGCGACGCCGCGATGGCGTCGCACCCCCTCGTCGTCGCCGTGAGTGCTGCCAGAACGTGGCGATCCCGGCTCAGAGCGCGGCTTCGAACTGATCGGCGAAGGTCTGAGCGGACTTGGTGTTCTTCTTCTTGCCCATCAGCGCCTTGGGGGAGCCCGGGCTGTTGTCGTAGTCGACGGTCATACGCGTTCCGCCGCCGGCCTCCTCCAGGGTGATCGCCAGATGGGCGCCCCAGCTCAGGGCTGTGCGCTTGGTGGTGATGTCGAAGCGCAGCCGATCGCTGCTGACGGCGTCGATGTGATGGCCCTCCGATCGGGCCGTGGACTCGATCGCCTCGCGGACGCGATCCAGGGGCGCGGAGAGGTCCTTGCTGAGGGTGCCGTTGGAGGCGAAGAGTGCCATCGGGGGGGGGTCCTGTCGTCGGGGGTGGTTGCGTAAGCATAGATTCCCCGGTGACAGGGTGGGCTGCCTCACTCGTGTGTGACGCGGTGCTGATCCTCTGTGACCGGTGCCTCAGGCGGCCGAGGGCTCGGGATCGGCGCGCGGGCGCCACTGGCCCAGGGTGATGCCCGCGCTCGCCACCACGACGAGCGCCACGGCGGTGAGGCTCATGGCTCCTGCGCTCTGACCCAGCAGGACCCAGCCCACCACCGCGGCGATGGCCGGCTCGATGCTCATCAGCACGGAGAAGACGTGGCTGGGCAGGCGCCGCAGGGCTGCGATCTCCAGGGAATAGGGCAGGACCGAGGACAGCGCCGCGGCGGCCAGCGCGAAGAGCAGCAGCCCGGTTTCAGCCACCACGCGCGCGGCGGTCGTCGCGGATTCGACGCCCATCAGCCCCATGCCGACGAAGGCGAGCCCGACCCAGAGCAGATCCCGGCCCCGTCGGGAGAGCACAGCGGTGAGCACGAGCGGGCCCAGGAACTCGATCGCCACTGCGGTGCCCAGCGGGATCCGCTGGATCGCGGCGTAGATGAAGCCGTTCATGCCCGCCAGCGTGAGCCCGAGCGCGACGACGGAGCGCCACTGCATCCGGTTCCACGAGCGCATCCGCGAGCGGATGATCAGCGCCATGAGCGCGGCGGCCAGCAGCTGCCGCAGCGCGCTGGCGCCCCACGAGCCGAGGTCGTCGAAGAGCTGGGCGGCGGCTGCCGCGCCGACCTGGATCGACAGACAGGCGGACAGGACCATCGCGGCCCCGGGGCCGGTGGAGCGGGCAGTCGACTGCGCGCTCACGAGGACGGGCTCATCGGGGTGGTGGCGATCAGGGGCTCAGCATGTCGGAGCCGCGGCTGTCGGGGCCAGTCGGGCTGTCTCGTCGTCTCCCGCCGGTAGGCTGAGCCGCTGTGCAGACCTTCCTCCCGATGCCGAGCCCGGCTGACTCCGCCCACGCTCTGGACCGCCGTCGCCTGGGCAAGCAGCGCGTCGAGACGCTGCAGATCCTGCGTGCGCTGTGCCTGCCGGACTACGGCTGGGGCACGCACCCGGCCGTGCTGATGTGGTCCGGACATGTGCCCGGGCTGGTGTCCTACGGACTGGCCATGGTCGATGAGTGGGAGGCCCGCGGCGGGCGGGATTCCACGCGCTGGAAGATCGCCGAGTTCGCTCCGGAGGCGGCCCGCAGCCCGGCGGCCCTGCCGCCGTGGGTGGGCGACCCGGAGTTCCACGCGGCGCACCGCTCGTCGCTGATCGCCAAAGACGAGCAGCACTATCGCCCGCTGTGGCCCGAGACCCCTACGGGCCTGGAGGCCGTCTGGCCGAGTCCGCCCAGTCCGCACGAGAAGCCGTTCGAACCCGGACCGGGCCGGCGCGCCTGGGTCGTGGCCGGTCCCGTGCTCGAGCACGATGCCCTGCTCCTGCCGGCAGAGCCCGCGCCCGGGGAGACCGCCGCTCAGCGACGACGCCGTCCGGGGCAGCTGGAGCGCCTGCGCACCGAGGCCCAGCCCGGGGAGGAGGTGCTCATCCCGCTGGCCTCGGCCTCCGCCGAAGGCACTGCCTTCGAGCCCGAGCGCGATGAGGCGCAGGAGGGTCTGCGCGAGCCGGTGCTGCGGGGCCGACTCGGCGCCGGGGAGCACACCGACCACGGCATCCGCCGCGAGGTCGAGTGGCTGGGGATCCTCCAGCGCGATGCCCTGGAGGATCCGTGGCAGCTGCAGCGCCCCCGTACCGTCTTCCCGATCCGTCGCTGACAGCGGATTTCGCCATGGGCTGAGCGCTGAGGTGGACGCACCGGGGCCGGCAGGCGGACAGTGGTGTCCATGAGCATTCCCACTGTGAACGATCTTGCCGCCTCCGCCCGCAGCACCCGTTGGGTGCTGGCCGCTCGACCCAGCGGCTGGCCCACCGAGGACGACGTCCGCCAGGAGACCGTGGAGCTGCCGGATCTGTCCGACGGCGAGATCCGCGTGGTCAACGAGGCCATCTCCGTGGATCCCTACATGCGCGGTCGCATGAACGACGGCCCCTCCTACGTCCCGCCCTTCGAGCTCGGCGAGCCGATGGACGGCGCGGCGGTGGGCGTCGTCGTCGCCTCCCGCTCGGACGAGGTCCCCGAGGGCACCCGCGTGCTGCACGGACAGGGCTGGCGCGATGTGGCCCAGCTGCCCGCCGCCAAGGCGCAGCAGCTGCCCGATCTGCGCGATGCCGACGGCCCGCTGGCGGCCTCGAAGTTCCTGGGGATCGCCGGGATGCCCGGCTTCACGGCGTGGCTGGGTCTGACGCGGATCGCCTCCATGCAGGAGGGCGACACGGTGTTCGTCTCGGGTGCCGCCGGCACCGTCGGCTCGGCCGTGGGGCAGATCGCCCGGCTCAAGGGCGCCGCCCGCGTCATCGGCTCGGCGGGCGGTCCTGAGAAGAACCGCATCGTGACCGAGCGCTACGGCTTCGACGCCTGCCTGGACTACAAGCGCGGCGACGTCATGGGTCAGCTCGGCGAGGCCGCTCCGAACGGCATCGACGTCTACTTCGACAACGTCGGCGGCGATCACCTGGAGGCTGCGATCCAGCACTTCAACGACGACGGCCGCGCAGCACTGTGCGGTGCGATCAGCCAGTACAACGACGATCAGCCCGCCCCGGGTCCGCGCAACATGGGGATGCTGGTCACCAAGCGGCTGATGCTGCAGGGGTTCGTCCAGGGCTTCTACACCGAGGCCATGGGCGACTTCCTGGCCGAGATAGGTCCCTGGCTCGCGGCAGGGGAGATCGTGGCCGATGAGACTGTCGAGGACGGGATCGACCAGGCCTTCGACGCCTTCCTGGGCATGATGCAGGGCCGCAACGTCGGCAAGATGGTGGTCCGCACCGCCGTCGCCGACTGAACCCCCGCCTGTCCGACGAGACTCAGCCCTCCTTGTCCTTGCGCTTCTTCTTCAGGGAGGGCTTCTTCTCGGCCTTGGCCTCTACCTCGGCGGAGTGGTCCGGGACGGCGCGCTGCAGCTCGCGCGGCGGGCGCTGATAGCCCGAGGACGGCGGGCGCTTGGGCAGCTCCAGATCCGGGCGCTCGATGTGCTCCCACTGGATGGTGTGCAGCAGATCGGCGATCATGTTGATCCGCGCCCGCCGCTTGTCCTCGGCCTCCACGATGTTCCATCGCGAATAGGGGAGATCGGTGTGCACGAGCATCTCGTCGCGAGCCCGTGAGTAGTCCTCCCAGCGGGTCAGCGACTCGAGATCCATGGGCGAGAGCTTCCAGTGGCGCATGGGATCGGAGAGCCGGGACTGGAAGCGCTTCTCCTGCTCCTTGCCGGAGACCGAGAACCAGTACTTGCGCAGGATGATCCCGTCCTCGATCAGCATCTGCTCGAAGATCGGGCACTGGCGCAGGAAGCGCTGATGCTCCTCCGGGGTGCAGAAGCCCATGACACGCTCGACTCCGGCGCGGTTGTACCAGGAGCGGTCGAAGATCACGATCTCGCCCGCAGCCGGCAGGTGCTCGATGTAGCGCTGGAAGTACCATTGCGTCTTCTGCCGCTCGGTGGGCGCCGGTAGCGCCACGATGCGGGCGGTGCGGGGATTGAGGTATTCGGTCAGGCGCTTGATCGCCCCGCCCTTGCCCGCCGCATCACGGCCCTCGAAGACGACCACGACGCGATTGCCGGTCGACTTCACCCACTCCTGCATCTCCACGAGCTCGGCCTGCAGCCGCAGCAGCTCCGCCTCGTACAGGGACTTGTCCATGCGCTTCGTCTTGGTCATGCCACGACGATAGCCAGCTGTGAAGCAGATCACTCAGTTGGGACGGGCAACTTGCCGTCACGCGAAGAGGCGCCCGGCCGGTGAGGGTCGGGCGCCTCCGCTGCGCTGGATCGGATCACTCCGGGGAGACCTCCACGGGCGGACCCATGGCCAGCAGGGTCAGGTAGAGAGCCACCACCACGACGACGACCACGACCGTCGAGACCACCGGATGCCGCAGCAGGGCGGCCAGCAGCTTCTCGAGTGGGCCTCGAGGTGCCTCGTCGTCGCCGCGCAGGCGCCAGCGGTGGGGGAGCAGACCGCGGCGCAGGGCCCGGCGCTCCACCGGGATCGTGGCGTAGGGGATCACGGCGCTGAGCAGGGCGAGCAGCCCGTCGGTCAAGGACCAGCGGGCGTCGATCCATACGATCACGACGACCGCGCAGTAGCTCAGGAACACGAAGCCGTGGATGCCGCCGCCCACGGACACCGGCCAGTCGCCCAGATGCAGCGCGTACTTGCCGATCATCCCCAGGATCAGCAGTGTCCAGGTCACCGCCTCGGCAAGCGCCAGGACGCGGAAGAGCCGGTGCGGCGTGACGGGGTCCGCGTGCGGCGCAGGCGCGGCGGGGTCCGTCGTGGGGCCGGTGCTCGGACCGGTGGTGCGGGGGTTCGGATCGCTCGACATGCCCCCATTGCACCGCATCAGGCTGGACGCGTCCTCCAGGCGCCGCCGTGGAGCGGGCGCCGCATCACAGTCCGCGCAGCCGACGGCTGCGGCACGACGACGGCTGGGCCGGCGTCGTGCGTGGTGGGTCTGGAGGGCTGTGCCAGACTGAGCGCCATGTCGCAGACCCGTCCGGAACAGGACCAGCAGCCCGTCGACCTGGCCACCGATCTGCTCCAGACCATGGATCAGGTCACGCAGGATGCACTGAACTTCGGGTACCGGATCGAGCAGGGCTTCACCCAGTTCCGGCAGCGCAGTGCGGAGCGGCGCGGGGATCGACCCGTCATGGTCGCCTTCGACTGCTACGGAACCACCGACCACGTGCGCATCCTGGGCCGTGCTCTTTACAAGACGCACGGGCCGGAGGACCCCACCGACGAGGACGAGACCTCGATCCGCGGCTGGCGCTCCTTCACCTCGATCCCCATCGGCTTCGCCCACGTGGATGTCGAGATCGAGGGCGTGCAGTTCCGGCTGGTGGCGGACAAGGGCGGGGTGATCGATGCCGACGTGGAGATCAGCCTGGAGCCCGGCGTGCACACCGCGCGGCTGCGCACCGCCGGCTCGGCCTGGGCCACCTCCCGGATCTGGGTAGTCGACGACTCCCAGCGCATCGGCGTGGTCTCCGATATCGACGACACCGTCATGGTCACCGCCCTGCCGCGGCCCATGCTGGCGGCCTGGAACTCTTTCGTGCTCAACGAGCACGCCCGCGACGCCACCCCCGGCATGCCGGTGCTGCTGGAGCGCCTGCGCCGCCGCCACCGCGGCCTGCCCTTCATCTACCTCTCGACCGGGGCCTGGAACGTGGCGCCCACGCTGCGCCGCTTCCTGAGCCGCAACGCCTACCCGCCCGGAACGCTGCTGCTCACCGACTGGGGACCCACCACGGATCGCTGGTTCCGCTCGGGGCCCCGGCACAAGGTCGAGAACCTCGAGCAGCTGGCCCGCGAGTTCCCGCACATGAAGTGGATCCTGATCGGCGACGACGGCCAGCACGACCCGGAGATCTACGGGGGCTTCGCGCAGCGCTACCCGCAGAACGTGGCCGCCGTCGTGATCCGCACGCTCTCGCCCACCGAGGCCGTGCTGGCCTCCGGTCGCCTGCTCACCGCCGACGGCCCGGAGCTGCCGGAGGGGATCCCGCTGATCCGCGCGAACGACGGTGCCTCGATCTCGGAGCAGCTCGAGGAGCACGGGCTGCTCTGAGGCAGGACGCTGTGCTGTCGGGGAGGGCCTCTACCGTGGAACTATGACCGAGCGAGGCACCCAGTCCGAGTCCCTGCCCACGGCCCCGTCGTTCCGGCGGCGCGAGCCGCAGCTCAGCGCGGTCGAGGATCTGCCCGCAGACAGCGCCCGGCAGATCGATCGCCTCGTGGAGCGCACTCAGGCGGCCTTCAGCGCCCCGGCGCCGCTCGAGCTGCGGCTGGAGCGCCTGGACCGGCTCGAGCGCGTGCTGACCGGGCACCGTGAGGCGCTGCAGGCGGCGCTGGCCCAGGACTTGGGCAAGTCGCAGACCGAGTCCGAGCTCACCGAGATCGGCGTGACGCTCACCGAGCTGCGCCACGTCCGTCGCAGCCTGGCCTCCTGGATGGCGCCGCGGTCCGTGGGATCGGCTGCGGTGCTGAGTCCCTCCAGCGGCTGGGTCCAGGCGCAGCCCCTGGGCACCGTGCTGATCATCGCTCCGTGGAACTACCCGGTGCAGCTGCTGCTGTCTCCGCTGGTGGGCGCGCTCGCGGCCGGGAACACCGCGGTGGTCAAGCCCTCCGAGCACACCCCGCACGTGTCCCAGGCGCTGAGCCGGGCCCTGGAGCAGGAGCTGTCGGAGTGCGTGGGCGTGGTCCAGGGCGGTGTCCCGGAGACCACGCGGCTGCTGCAGCACCGCTTCGACCACCTCTTCTTCACCGGCAACTCGGCCGTGGGGCGCGTGGTCATGCGGGCTGCGGCCGAGCACCTCACGCCCGTGACGCTGGAGCTCGGCGGCAAGTCACCGGTGTGGATCGACGACACCGTCGATCTCGCCGCAGCTGCCCGGCGCCTGGCCTGGGCCAAGCTGGTCAATGCCGGGCAGACCTGCGTGGCACCGGACTACGTCATGGGCCCGGCCAGCGTGCTGGAGCAGCTCGTGCCGCTGCTCGCGGAGGCCATCCGCGAGTTCTACGGCGAGGATCCGCAGTCCAGCCCCTCCTACGGGCGGATTGTGAGCTCACGGCACCTGCAGCGCCTGACGCAGCTGCTCGAGCGGGTGCCGGCAGCGGACGTCCTGGCCGGCGGGCGCCACGACCTCGAGGACCGGTACCTGGAGCCCACGATCGTGCGCAGCGCACCGGATGGTCCGCTCATGGAGCAGGAGATCTTCGGGCCCGTCCTGCCGCTCGTGGCGGTGGAGGACCACGGCCAGGCGATCGACGTCGTCCAGGCCGGGGAGAAGCCCCTGGCGCTCTACGTCACGAGCCGGGACGAGCAGGTGCGCGCCGACTTCAGCGAGCGGACCTCCTCCGGCGGCATGACGTTCGAGGCCCCCATGGTCCATCTCATCCACCCGCAGCTGCCCTTCGGCGGAGTGGGCGATTCCGGCATGGGCGCCTATCACGGGCGCGCCAGCTTCGACACGTTCAGCCATCACCGCTCGGTGCTGGCCAAGCCGCTGGCCCCGGAGACCCTCAGCGTCACCTTCCCGCCGTACAGCGGCGCGCGGGCCTGGGCAGCGCGACAGCTCATGTCCGCACCCACGCCGTCCGAGCTGGTGCATCGTCTGCGCCGCCGTCGGGGCGGGCGCACGCGGGACTGAGCCTTCCGCCGTCCACGACGGCCCCCGCAGGAGCACGGCCTCCGAGGCCGGGATGGCTTCGGGGGCCGCGCCCTCGGCGGATCAGACCGGGGGCCTCAGCCGGAGAGCCCGACCAGCCCTACCATCACCGGCACCATGGTCACGATGAGGATGATGCCCAGGACATCGAACACCGCGCCCGTGCGGATCATCCGCACCATGGGCACCGCGCCGGTGCCGTAGACGATCGCGTTCTGCGGCGTGGAGACCGGCAGCATGAACCCGAACGACGCCGCGAACGTGGCCGCCATGGCGGGCACCAATGGATCGACCTCCATGGCCTGGCACAGGGGGATGACGATCGGGACGATCACCGCGGCGGCGGCCGTGTTGGAGGTCGTCTCCGAGATCAGCACGGCCAGCACTGCGGAGAACACCGTGATCGCGGCCAGGCTCGTGACCCCCAGGTTCTCGGAGGCGCCGGTGCCGATGGTCTCGGCCAGGCCGGTGTCGGCCAGCATGGAGCCGAAGATGATGCCCGTGCCGAAGAGCAGGATCGTGCCCCAGTCGATCTTGGCGGCCTCGGACCAGGTGAGGGTGGGCTCCCGCTTGGCCCAGTCCTTGGGCAGGATGAACAGCAGGGAGGCGCCGAGCACCGCCACGATGCCCTCGTCCAGGCGGTCGTCCATGAAGATGTAGAGCTCGGAGTCGGTGCCCGCGAACAGGCTGACCACGGCCGGCAGCAGCCACAGGGTGATGGTCACGCCGAAGGCGATGATCGTGTTCTTGGCCGCGCGATCCATGGGGCCCTGGGCTTCGCGCTGCTCGCGGACGTAGTCCTCCACGCCGTCCAGGCGACGGACCTCGGGCCGGTTGAGCAGGAACATGGTCGCGGCGAGAACGATGAACATCCCCAGGCAGATCGGGAAGGCCATGACCATCCACTGCGCGAACGAGATCCGGATGCCCATGGCCTCCTCGATCAGGCCGCGGCCGATCAGGTTGGGCGGGGAGCCGACAGGTGTCAGCAGGCCGCCGACGCTGGCTCCGTAGGCCAGCATGAGCATGAGTGCTGCGCCCACGCGCAGGCGCAGCGGATCGAAGTCCTCCTTGACGATGCCTCGGTCCTGCATCAGCTGGGCGATCACCGCCATGATGCCCAGAGCGGTGGGCATGAGCATGGCCACCGTCGCGGTGTTGGAGAGGAAGGCCGAGAGGATGCAGGTGATCACGCCGAACGCGATGATCACCCGGTAGGTCGAGCGCCCCACGCCCGGCAGCGAGAGCACGAACAGGGCCACGCGCTGGGCGATCCCGTGCTTGAGCATGGCCTGGGCCAGGATGAACGCGCCGATGAACGTGAAGATCGTGGTCGATCCGAAGGGCGCGAGCACGTCGCCGGCCGGCGCCACGCCCAGCACGACGATCGCGCCGACGCCGATCAGGCCGCCCACGGGGATGGGCACCGGCTCGCAGATCCACAGCACGATCACGCCCAGCAGCACGGAGGCCAGCAGATGCTGATCCGGCTCGAGGTTCACGGGCAGCAGCGCGAACAGGATCGCGATGGCGGGAGCGACGAAGAAGCCGGCCGTCTGGCGGGCTCGCTCGAACTTCTCCTCCCGCGGGGAGAGCTTCTGCTCGCTCAGGCTGCGGAACGTCTTGCCGCCGAGCAGGGCGGAGCGCACATCCGTGCGCCGGGAGGCGTCCCGGGCCCAGGAGATGGGGCTGGTGTCGGTCACTGGAGGTCCTTCCTCACGAGGGTCCCCTCACCCTGCGCCTGTGACGCAGGCCACGTCCAAGTCAGGATAGCTACCATTCGCATAGGCAGGGCCGATGAGTCGTCTCCGCGGCCCCCGAGAGATGAGGCTGCTTCCATGGACATCCGTCAGCTGACCTGCTTCCTGGCCGTGGTCGATCACGGCGGATTCACCCGGGCCGCCGAGCACCTGTACATCGCCCAGCCGTCGCTGTCCCAGACGATCAAGGGGATGGAGTCCGAGCTGGGTGTGCCCCTGTTCCACCGGATCGGCCGAGGCGTGGTGCTCAGCGAGGCCGGGAAGGCGCTCGTGGGACCCGCGCGGATCGTGCTGCGGGATCTCGAGGTGGCGCGCAGCGCGGCCGCGGAGCTGTCGGAGACGCTGTCGGGCAGGCTCGAGATGATCGCCATGCCGTCGCCGGCCATGGAGCCGCTGGCCACGCTCGTGGCGGGATTCACCGCCGAGCGCCCGAGCGTGCGGATTGCTGTGGAGGCGGCCTTCACCCCGGAGCAGGTCGTCGACGCGGTGCGCCAGGGCTCGGCCGAGCTCGGCCTGCTGGGCACCCCCGAGCCGTTCCGCAGCGCCGCGGTGGATGTGCAGCCGCTGCCGAGGCAGGACCTGATGATCGTCCTGGCCCGGCATTCGCGGGCCTTCGACGGACTCGAGGCCGTGCCTCTGGCGAAGCTGTCCGGACAGCCGATGATCGCCTCGCAGCGCGGCTCGCTCATGCGCCAGGTCCTGGACGAGGCGCTGGCCGAGGGCATCGACCTGCGCATCGTGGTGGAAGCCGCGCACCGGACCTCGATCCTGCCGCTGGTCATGGCCGATGCGGGACACGCGATCCTGCCGTCGTCGTGGACGCCCACGGCCCGGGCCATGGGCCTGAAGGTCCTGCCGCTGGACCCTCAGCAGCCGCTCCACATCTCGCTGATCAGCCGCACCGCCGATCTGACCCCGCTGGCCGTCGCCTTCCTGGGCCATGCCCGCGAGCACGCTCGTGAGGAGGGCCCTGACGGAGACGAGCTCCCGACCCCGCAACTTGGATAGGCCCTTCCTATGGAGGGGATCGCAATGCGGTCTTGGACCGATCGAGTCGTCGCGGTCTCTACTGGATCCCAGCCGCAGACTCCCGCGGCGCCGCACCTCGACGAAAGGCCGATCATGGCTGAGCAGACCTTCCGCATCGCCTCCATCCCCGCCGACGGCGTGGGCAAGGAGGTCGTCGCCGCCGGACGCCGCGTCCTCGACGCGATGGCCGAGGCCTCCGACGGATCCTTCGCCTTCGAGTGGCAGGAGTTCCCCTGGGGCTCGGCCTACTACGCCGAGCACGGCGTGATGATGGCCGAGGACGGCCTGGAGCAGCTGCGCGACTTCGATGCGATCTACTTCGGCGCCGTGGGCTGGGAGTCCGTGCCGGATCACGTGAGCCTGTGGGGCCTGCGCCTGAACATCACGCAGAACTTCGATCAGTGGGCCAACATCCGCCCCGTGAAGTTCCTGCCCGGCGTGCAGTCGCCGCTGCGCAAGGCCGATTCCGAGGACCTCGACTGGATCGTGGTGCGCGAGAACTCCGAGGGGGAGTACGCCGGACTGGGCGGACGCAACCTCTCGGGCCGCGGCCCCGGCGAGGAGGTCGCGATCCAGTCGTCGCTGTTCACTGAGAAGGGCTGCGAGCGGATCATCCGCTTCGCCTTCGACCTGGCGCGCACCCGTCGGGTGAAGAAGGTCTCCTCGGTGACCAAGTCGAACGCCCAGCAGTACGGCATGGTCCTGTGGGACGAGGTCTTCCAGCGCGTGGCCGCCGAGTACCCGGACGTGGCGAACGAGTCGGTGCTGGTGGATGCCATGAGCGCCAAGTTCATCCTGCACCCGGAGGACCTCTCGGTCGTGGTGGCCTCGAACCTCAACGCCGACATCCTCTCGGACCTGGGCTCGGCGCTCGCGGGCAGTCTCGGCCTGGCCGCCAGTGCCAACCTCAACCCGGAGCGGCGCTTCCCGTCGATGTTCGAGCCGGTCCACGGCTCCGCTCCGGATATCGCCGGTCAGGAGATCTCCAATCCGATCGGTGCGATCGCCTCCGCGGCGCTGATGCTCGACCAGTTCGGCCTCTCCGATCAGGCGCGCCGCCTGGAGGCCGCGATCGAGGCCACGACGGGGGCCGGCCACCTGACCCGCGACATCGGCGGCACGGGCTCGACGGACGAGGTCACGCAGGCGATCATCGAGGCACTGGCCAGCGCGCAGCCCAAGCCCGAGGCCGACGCCGCCTACGAGACGGTCTGAGCCGCACCCACCGGATCTGCCGCCGACCGCACCACTGAGAACCGAGGTCCCCTCATGCCATCGCCGAACGTGCTCATCGCTCCGGACAAGTTCAAGGGCAGCCTGACCGCTCGCGAGGTGGCCGCTGCGCTGGCCGAGGGGATCCGGGCCGTCGTGCCGCGGGCGCAGGTGCGCGAGCTGCCTCTGGCCGACGGCGGCGACGGCAGCGTGGAGGCCGGCCTCTCGGCGGGCTTCGCCGCGCATGAGGCGCCTGTGACGGGCCCGCTCGGGGATCCGGCCGTCACCGCCATCGCTCTGCGGGAGGCCACCGCGATCGTGGAGGCGGCCACCACGAGCGGGCTGCAGATGGTGCCCGACGACCGCCGCGATGCCGGTGCGGCGAGCAGTCGCGGCCTGGGGGAGGCGGTGCGTGCGGCTCTCGGGCTCGGCGCCGAGCGCATCGTCCTGGCCCTGGGCGGAAGCGCCTCGACCGACGGCGGCATCGGCATGCTCACCGCACTGGGGTGGCGATTCCTGGACGCCGACGGCGTCACCGTGGACCCCAGCGGCCTGGGTCTGGCGGAGATCCGTCGGATCGAGGCGACGGGCGCGGTGGATCTCACGGGCATCGAGCTCGTGGCCGCCAGCGATGTCCAGAACCCCCTGCTCGGCTCCGACGGCGCCGCCGCGGTCTACGCACCGCAGAAGGGCGCGGACCCGCAGGAGGTCCAGCAGCTCGAATCCGGCCTGCAGCACCTGGTCCGGCAGCTGGCCGGGATCCGCCCCGATGCCGCCGAGCTGGCCGAGCGCCCGGCTGCGGGTGCCGCCGGCGGGCTCGGATTCGCGGCCATGCTGCTCGGGGCCCGGATCGCCTCCGGGGCGGATCACTTCCTGGACCTGCTGGGCTTCGACCGCGCCGCGGCCGGCTGCGATCTGGTGATCACCGGCGAGGGCCGGATCGACAGCCAGACCCTGTCCGGCAAGCTGCCCGCCGTCGTCGCCCATCGGGCCGCCCCCGCGCGGGTGGAGGCCGTCGTGGGGCACAACGCCCTGGGCGCGGACACCGCCCCGGAGGCGGGCATCGCGCGCATCCGCTCGCTGAGCGGGCGCACACAGGCCGACTGCGCGCGGGACACCGAGCTGTCCCGGACGCTGCTGGTCGAGATCGGCCGGGAGATCGGGGCGGAGCTGGCGGAAGGGGCCGATCAGGTCCGATGACGTCATGACACGCCGCGCGGCAAGAGATTTCGCCGGTGCACAGGCTGCTCGAAGGGGGCGTCCCCAGGTGTGGATGGCGCCCCCTTCGTCACGCCCGAAGCGCGTGGGGACGCGGTCCGCAGCGGCTGGTGAGGACACCCGGTCTGTGGACATCCTGGGGAGGGGGCCCGATGGTGACGAATCTGACCGTCACACATCATCTTGGGGTCGTGCCGAGGGTGCGGCACTAGATGTAGTATCTCTATCCAGCGCAGGAAACAGAGCGGCCCGGATGACGCGGACCGATCGGAGCCCCCGAAACGGCGGTCCTGCACCGAGCACCGGCACCAGCCGGAGGCCTCGGAGCGGCTCTTCTCACCACGCCACTCACCCCCATGAACAGGAAGGGATCACCGACATGTCAGTGACCGTCTACAGCAAGCCCTCCTGCGTCCAGTGCAACGCCACCTACCGTGCGCTCGCCAAGAAGGGCATCGACTACAACGTCGTCGATGTGACCGAGGACCAGGCCGCCTACGAGCACGTCGTGAGCCTGGGCTACCAGCAGGTCCCGGTCGTGGAGACCGGTGAGGACCACTGGTCCGGCTACCGCCCGGACATGATCTCCCAGCTCGCGGTGCGCGTCTCCGCCTGAAGCTCTCCGACCACGACGGCCGGACCGCGCGGCGCTCGTCTCCCGAGAGGGGGATCGGTGCCCGGTCCGGCCGTCGAGCACCATGGTCGCCCCCGCACCCCGGCTCGTCCGGGACCCGTCGTACCGCTTGAGAAGTGAGTGACTGCCTTGTCCGCACTCATCGCTGATCTGCGCCGCGCGGCCGCTGAGCGCGACCGGCTGGCCGCCGAGACCACCGATCGCACGTCGCCGAGCTCGGGCGACCCCCTCGTCGTCTACTTCTCGTCGATCTCGGGCAACACGCACAAGTTCGTCGAGAAGCTCAGCGCCCGCTCGCTGCGCCTGCCGCTGCGCACCCACGAGGAGACCCCCGTCGTCCGGGAGCCCTACGTGCTGGCTGTGCCCACCTACGGCCGCCCCGGCGGCTCGGGGGCAGTGCCCCCGCAAGTCGTGAAGTTCCTCAACCTCGAGGAGAACCGCCGTCAGCTGCGCGGGGTCCTGGGGGCCGGCAACACCAACTTCGGCGAGCATTTCTGCCTCGCCGCCCAGAAGATCGCCGTCAAGTGCGATGCCCCGCTGCTCTACCGATTCGAGCTGATGGGCACCGAGCAGGACGTCGCCAATGTGAACGAAGGACTGATGAAGCTGTGGCAGTGACCACCCATACCTCCCACGCCGGCGTCTCCGGCTGGGGCCACGAAGATCCCAAGGTCCCCGAGAAGTTCCGCGGCATGGGCTATCACGAGCTCAACGCCGTGCTGAACCTGTACGACGCCGACGGCAACATCCAGTTCGACGCCGATCGCCACGCCGTGCGCCAGTACTTCCTGCAGCACGTCAACGAGAACACCGTCTTCTTCCACGACCTGAAGGAGAAGCTCGACTACCTGGTGGAGCACCAGTACTACGAGCCCGAGGTCCTCGAGAAGTACGACTTCGAGTTCGTGAAGAAGCTGTCCAAGCTCGCCTACGGGCACAAGTTCCGCTTCAAGACGTTCCTGGGCGCGTTCAAGTACTACACCTCGTACACGCTCAAGACCTTCGACGGCCAGCGCTACCTCGAGCGCTTCGAGGACCGCGTGGTCATGGTCGCCCTCTACCTGGCCGACGGCGACCGCGAGCTGGCCGAGCACCTGGTCGAGGAGATCATCTCCGGGCGCTTCCAGCCGGCGACCCCCACGTTCCTGAACGCGGGCAAGAAGCAGCGCGGCGAGATGGTCTCGTGCTTCCTGCTGCGCATCGAGGACAACATGGAGTCGATCGGCCGTTCGATCAACTCCGCACTTCAGCTGTCCAAGCGCGGCGGCGGCGTGGCGTTCGCGCTGACCAACATCCGCGAGTCCGGTGCCCCGATCAAGAAGATCCAGAACCAGTCCTCGGGCATCATCCCCGTCATGAAGCTGCTGGAGGACTCGTTCTCCTACGCCAATCAGCTCGGGGCTCGCCAGGGCGCCGGTGCGGTCTACCTGCACGCGCACCACCCGGACATCAACAAGTTCCTGGACACCAAGCGCGAGAACGCGGATGAGAAGATCCGCATCAAGACCCTGTCGCTGGGCGTCGTCATCCCGGACATCACGTTCGAGCTGGCCAAGAACAACCAGGACATGTACCTGTTCTCGCCCTACGACGTCGAGCGCGTCTACGGCATGCCGTTCTCGGACGTCAACGTCACCGAGAAGTACCACGAGATGGTCGACGACGCCCGGATCACCAAGACCAAGATCAAGGCGCGCGACTTCTTCCAGACCCTGGCGGAGGTCCAGTTCGAGTCGGGCTACCCGTACGTGATGTTCGAGGACACGGTCAACAAGGCCAACCCCATCGAGGGCAAGATCATCATGTCCAACCTGTGCTCCGAGATCCTGCAGGTCTCAGAGCCCTCGACGTACCACGACGACCTCACCTACGAGACGGTGGGCAAGGACATCTCCTGCAACCTGGGCTCGCTGAACATCGCGCTGACCATGGACTCCCCGGACTTCGGGCAGACCATCGAGACCGCCATCCGCGGACTCACCAGCGTCTCCGAGCTCTCGCAGATCGACTCGGTGCCTTCCATCCGTCGCGGCAATGAGATGTCCCACGCCGTCGGGCTGGGGCAGATGAACCTCCACGGCTACCTGGGGCGCGAGCGCATCCACTACGGCTCGGAGGAGGGTGTCGACTTCACGAACATCTACTTCTACACCGTGACCTACCACGCCGTGCGGGCCTCGATGCTGCTGGCCAAGGAACGCGGTTCCACGTTCGTGAACTTCGAGAACTCGGACTACGCGAACGGCTCGTACTTCGACAAGTACACGGAGCAGGAGTGGGCTCCGGCCACGCAGCGCGTGCGCGAGCTGTTCGAGCAGTCGGAGATCCACATCCCCACGCAGGACGACTGGCGCGAGCTGAAGGCCCAGGTGGCCGAGCACGGCATGTTCAACCAGAACCTGCAGGCTGTCCCGCCCACGGGCTCGATCTCCTACATCAACCACTCGACGTCGTCGATCCACCCGATCGCCGCGCCGATCGAGATCCGCAAGGAGGGCAAGCTGGGCCGCGTCTACTACCCGGCGCCCCACATGGATCAGGACAACCTGGAGTACTTCCAGGACGCGTACGAGATCGGCTACGAGAAGATCATCGACACCTACGCCGCTGCCTCCCAGCACGTGGATCAGGGCCTGTCGCTGACGCTGTTCTTCAAGGACACCGCCACCACCCGTGACGTCAACAAGGCGCAGATCTACGCGTGGCGCAAGGGCATCAAGACGATGTACTACTCGCGCATCCGCCAGCTCGCACTTGAGGGGACGGAGATCGAGGGCTGCGTGTCCTGCATGCTCTGATCCCCGGACGATGATGTCCACAAAGACTTGAGGCGGCCCTGTTGCAGCAGGACCGCCTCAATACCCAGGCTCGTATGGCCCGGGCGCCGCGTAGGCACCCGCTACCATACGTGAGTTCTGCGTGCTTCAGAAGGAGGCACCCTCGGGGCCTGGGACCCACGGAAGGAGGAGCCCTTGATGGCTCCCACGAATTACACCCCCGGAACGCCCGCTCCTTACAGCGGGCAGTACGAGCTCATTGGTCCCCGCGGGGGATCGCAGGGGGTGGAGATCACTTCAATCCAGGCGAAGCCATTGCCTCCCACCCCCAAGCCAGGGCAGACCTACGTCCTCGTCGACGGGACGAACAACGGCAGTGGCAGGAGCGGGCGATGAAGAGCCACAAGATCTCCCTTCATATGAGCGACGCAGCCCGGCGCCAGTTTGAGGCCTCATTGCGTCGTGACCTTCGCCGGTCAGGTATCAAGCCCGACTCGGTGGGGATCCGCAAGGCAGCGCGTGACATGCAACGGCGGATCAACAAGAAGTAGACGGTCGACACCCCTTGCATACGAGGCCGGGGCCCGAGGTTGATCTCCAGCTTCGGGCCCTGGCCTCGTCACGTTGCTTCAAAGTCTGGACTCGAGCCGTTCGCGGCGCAACATGCTTCGTTAGAGCATGGGATTGTCCCCGACTACTAGTTCGATCGTAGTGAGGAGCGTAACCCCCGCCCAGGCGTCACATACCGGAATCCCGGGCTACAGTGGTTCGGGGCGCCGGGAGGCGCCCTCCATTTCTTTGAAGCAGTTGTCACGTGCGAGGAGTCAGGTCGTCATGATGAGCGAGAAGGTGGAGCTCACCCGCCACCACGCCAAGGCCATCAACTGGAACCGCGTCCAGGATCCCAAGGACGACGAGGTCTGGGACCGGCTCACCGCCAACTTCTGGCTCCCCGAGAAGGTGCCGCTGTCCAACGACGTCCAGTCGTGGAACACGCTCACCCCGGAGGAGCAGGACCTCACCATGAAGGTCTTCACGGGGCTGACGCTGCTGGACACGATCCAGGGCACCGTCGGCGCCGTGTCGCTGCTGCCGGATGCGGTGACGCTGCACGAGGAGGCCGTCTACACGAACATCGCGTTCATGGAGTCGGTGCACGCCAAGTCGTACTCGTCGATCTTCTCCACGCTGGCCTCGAGCAAGATGATCGACGACGCCTTCCGCTGGTCGGACGAGAACGAGTTCCTGCAGCGCAAGGCCGACATCGTGCTGGACCGCTACGTGGGCGATGATCCGCTGAAGAAGAAGATCGCCTCCACGCTGCTGGAGTCGTTCCTGTTCTACTCGGGCTTCTACCTGCCCATGCACTTCTCCTCGCACGCCAAGCTGACGAACACGGCGGACCTGATCCGCCTGATCATCCGCGACGAGGCCGTGCACGGCTACTACATCGGCTACAAGTACCAGCGCGCGCTGGAGAACGAGTCGCCGGAGCGTCAGGCCGAGCTCAAGGAGTACACCTACGACCTGCTCGATGAGCTCTACGAGAACGAGGTCGCCTACACCGAGTCGCTCTACGACACGGTCGGGTGGACCGAAGAGGTCAAGAAGTTCCTGCACTACAACGCGAACAAGGCGCTGAACAATCTCGGCTACGAGGCCCTGTTCCCCAAGGAGATGACCGACGTCTCCCCGGCGATCCTCTCCGCGCTGTCCCCGAACGCCGACGAGAACCACGACTTCTTCTCCGGCTCGGGCTCCTCCTACGTGATCGGCAAGGCCGTGGACACCGAGGACGAGGACTGGGACTTCTGATCCGCTGACATCCTCCCGCAAGCTGACGCGGGTACTGGCCCGGAGTTGCGGGATCCTGCAACTCCGGGCCCATCTTCATCTCGTTCGCACGGGCATGAAATTCAGGAAACTTTTGCCCCAGGACTCTCTACATCTCCGCCCTCGCATCGCTGCGCTACGCAGTATTGCGGACCTACTATGACCCCGAGCGGAAGCACGCGCGAGACAAACGCGACAGCTAGGCCCTGATCGCCTAAGCCTGGGGCTGCACCGACGTGCAATACGCAATGCAAGAGGACGGCGACCTGTACCGAAACCCGAGCTCGCCTCGGGTTCCGTCGACAGTCGATTTTGCTGTCGCGGCTTGACAAAATCTGTAGAGGCCCGCGACATTGCCGACCTCATCACTAGATACTTCTCGGACACCGGGTTCATCCGGGTCAGTTTTCCCTGGTCAGCGAAGAGCCGATTGTGATGTACCACTGGAAAGTAGGGCGACTATCAATCCCTGAGTGCCGATCAACACTTGGCTCCGGTTACGGTCAGCAACCCATAACATTAATGAATGCAGTTTTCGCTCAGCCTTGGAAAACCGGGCTGGCGGAAATTAGTTGCACCCCGCCAGTAACTCATTGGTGAGAGCGCAGGGTCTATTGGCAATAAGTGATTGAGAAACGAGGCCTCGGCCGCCAGAATCCGATGGCTTGGCCCAGGCCGGGTATACGACTGCGCCGAGAACTAGCTGGCGGGTAGTTGTTCAAGTCGCTCGATACAAGCTTCGCGCAAGGCTAGCAATTCACATATTGTCGGAGAAACGCAATGTCCCATGACTCCACTATGCATGAATTACGGTACTGTTTGTGCTGGTGGGCCTAGATGTGCAGTCCGGTCATCTCGGCATATCGAATAAATAGCCCCGAGTCGTGCCAATTTAGTGTGTTGGCCATTCGGTGCCGGTGGCGGTGAGGATCTCGCTGGCGGTGCCGGTCAGCGGGTCGGCGGCGACGTGGGGGTGACCGGCGATGACGACGGTGACCTGTTGCAGCGGGCGTAGGGCCTGGACGATCTTCTTGATGCTCATCCCGGTCTGATCCTGCAGGTGACGGGCGACGGCCAGGGCGGTGACGACGATGGTGAGGTGGGCCTCGATGGCATCGCGGTCGTGGTGGAACATGGGCCTGGCCCGCAGGTCGGTCTTGCTCATCCGGAACGAGGCCTCGACCTGCCACAACGAGTGGTAGGAGGCGATCACCTCCGCTGCGGGCATGGTCGTGACGGGCAGGTTGGTGACGTAGCCCTTCAGCCCGGCCAGGCTGCGGGCGCGGGTCAGGGCGTCCTCGTCCAGGCGCGTCGAGCCGTTCACCGTCTTCACGAACCGCGGTGTGCGGGCTGGCTTCTCGCCGGCGATGACCGCCTTGGCGCGGTTCTCCTGCAGGGTGAGGGTGGCCCGGTCCCGTGCGGCGCGCTTGACGGAGTACGCCCATACCGCCCGCCACGACCGATCGTGCACCGCGGGGTCCCACACGGGTTCGGCGCGCTTGGTGACGTCGTTGACCGAGGCCGCCTTGGTGGTGGCCACCCGTGGAGTGATGGTGTCGATGATCTGTCCGTCGGTGAACGCATCCCCGTGCCACCGGAAATGAGAAGCGAGGTCGCCGGGGGCCTTGGTGACCCGCGAGCCGACGATGAACCGCAACCCGGCCGCATCCAGCTCCTTGAGGTTCGATGAGGAGAGCATGCCCGCGTCGGCGACCACCACGATGTCGGCCAGGTTGTGGCGCTGCTGGAACTGCTCGATGATCGGCAGGATCGTGGCGGTCTCGGCCTTGTTGCCCTCGAAGCACCCCACCTCCAGCGGGAACCCGGCACGGTCCACGAGCAGCCCCACGACGACCTGCGGGTCCACGCGCCGCTCCTTCGAATAGCCGACCTTGCGCAGCTCGTCCTCCTGCTCGGCCTCGAAGTAGAGGGTGGTTACGTCGTACAGGACCAGCGACAGGTCCCCGTGCCCGGCGGCGTGGGCGAAGCACGCCGCGGCGACCTGGTCGCGGTAGCCGCGTTCCTGAGCCCGGGCCAGGCACCGGAACATCGTGCGCAGCGACGCGTGCGGCACACCGAGCTCGTCCAGCACCCGCAGCGAGTCGGCCTTGCTCGTGGGTTCCACGATCCGCGCCAGCACCAGCGCCTTGAACGCCTCATCGCCCAGGGCATCGAACCCCAACCTGGCGTACGCGCTGGTCAGCACGTGCCACAGCAGTGCGCTGCACTTGCCGGTGATCACCGACTGCCCCGCCGGCACCGCGCCCGCGCTCAGGTCGAGCTCGCCCTGACCCGGATGCATCTTCACCCGGGCGTCCTCCAACAGCGCGGTCAGCTCGGCCTCGGTGTGCGCTGAGCCCAGGTGCTCGAGGACTTTGTCCCGCCCGCCCCGGCGCTCAGCGATCTGCACCGCCGTCGCCCCCGACGCCGTCCGGACCTTACGCACGAACACCACGGTCCGACCCTACCCACCCGATTAGTGTGTCGCCGACCCCCGCCACAGGACCCTGACCAGCGACAACACCGGCCAAGTCAGCCAGGAGCTCTCAAGTGGCACGAGTCAGGCTAGATGTGCAGTCCGGTCATCTCGGCATATCGAATAAATAGCGCCTTCTGGCGTTCCTTTTCGGTTATGTTTCGTCCTGTCGAACCAAAGGCCCTGTCGACAAGTCTATCGAGCTTCTGATGGGCTCTGAGCAACTCCGGGTCCATTACCAAAGCATTGTAGTGTTCAGCAAGGGACCGCTCGGGATAATTTTCGCGAACCCTAAGTATGTGCTGACCGGCAGCGATGATCTCACTCCGCTGCGAGGCCTCCAACCGCGGCAGAGGCAAATTGTTCCAGACGACTGTATTGGAGAAGTTGCAGCGCGACTCCAGTCTTCCTCCTACTGTCTTTTGCCATGTAATAAACATCGATGAGCTCATGACCGCAAATGCAAGTCCATCTTTATCGTCCGCCTTGAAAATTTTGTTTCCGGCTATCGTTGTTGCGTCCAAACGAGCAACTGTGGCGAAGCGCCGCTCTTCGCTAAAAACCGCCGGTGCTGCCAAATAGGAATGATTCGGTTGGGAGCGCTGCCCGAATAGGTGTGGAGTGTCAGCCATCTTCCTTGTCTCTGGGGCTTTGCTCTTTAGGCGAGACTCGCGAACAGATTCGACCCGCTGTCGCAGGACCTTGCTCTTGTTGAGGTCTGCGGGTTCCAGTTCTTCCATCCATAGACACCATCGGAGCTCATTATGAATAAGCTCATTTCCCATCTTGAATGGGCGTAGGTATTTATTCGCGATTGGGTCATTTGCAACCGATTCGTAATCATCTGGCTCTACGATCAGGCCCGTGCCACGAGGCATGCTGCCGTACGTAAAAGGGGGGAGGTCGGGGGACAAGACGTGTCGTCGTTGTTCAACGAATACGCGAGGTCCATCCACGAGATACCCATTAATAGATCCAACGCTTTCCTCAGTAGGGTCTTCGCGCAGATTGCTATAAGAGAATAGTCGCGCGCGAGGACTCCGCTCCCTGTCGAAACCGACAATTACGCAGTGGACCTGAGCGGCACCAGGCGCTTCGGATGTCCATTTGAACGTACGATGCGCGAACCGAATCCGCCACCCTTGTTCAAAGATTGAGCGAAACAACGCTGGAACGGGTTCCCCTTGACTGACTGAATTCGTCGACACGAAGCCCCATCGTCCACCGGGTACGGAGCGAAAGTAGTCCAGGGTCTTCTTGTACCATCCAGTGACGTAGTCGAGGCGGCCAATATCCTGCCGTTGCCAAACGTCCCGCAGTTCTTGCGCCTGTTCGTGGGTGCGGGTCGCATGTCCAAGGAACGGCGGATTTCCCATGACAGTAACCTCGGCGGATGGCGGCAGGATATCCTCCCAATCTATACGGAGCGCATTGCCGGTGTGAATTGTCTCGACTTTGTCGAGAGGCAGTAGTTCGGGGGCATCGCCCAACCGTGCTTCCATTTCCTGATTAGCCTGGTGCTCGGCTAGATGCAGAGCCGTATTGGCAATCCGTGCCGGCCAGTCTTCAATTTCGATTCCGTGAAAGTTTCGTACTCGCACTTGAATTTGATCATCCAGGAAAGCTAGCCCCTCGTCCTCGACGGCCGGTGATATTCTTCCCCGCTCCCGGTCTAGTTGCTGGATGCGCTCAATGATTCGGAGTTCCAGGTTCCGCAACCGCTTGTAGGCTACAACTAGAAAATTTCCGCATCCACAGGCAGGGTCAAGAAAATGCTTATTTCCGAGCCGTTGGCGCAAATTTCGTAACGCCTGAGGTTTGTTGCGCTTTTCTGCGAATTCCATCTCCAATTCGTCAAGAAACATTGGTTCTATGACTCGCAGAATGTTCTTCTCGGTGGTATAGTGCTCACCAAGCGATCGACGAGCCTTTTTGTTTTTGACTGCTTGGAAAAGTGAGCCGAAAACTGCAGGCGAGATGTTCGCCCAGTTGAAGTAACAAGCTTCCAGCATTCGCAGCCGCATATCGGCAGTGAAGAATGGCATTTCGACTGGCTCGTCAAACAGTCCGCCGTTCACATATGGGAATCTTGTCAGCAATCCAGTCATTGTTGTTGGGCGTGAAGGATTCGGGGTGCGCAACACCTGAAATAGGTGGCTCATCTGTGCTCCGAGGTCGCTTCCGTCTTCACTGGTGCGAGTCTCCAAGAATTCTAGAAAAAGATCACGCTCCCAGAGGCCAGAGTCGTCAGCATAGAGGGCGAATACAGTACGAACCAGGAACACGGAGGCATGGTGGTCGTCATAACCAGAGCTAGCCAGCCCCTCGTATAGAGACGCCATTAGGCGTGCGGCCTTGATGGAGGCCTGCTCCTGGTCTTCCCAAGAGATATTTCGCTGCCTGTAGCCAGCTAAGAAACTGAGAGACTCCGCGTGTTGCTTGAATTCCGCCAGCGGCCATCCGATAATTTGGCCACTTTGAATACTGAGCAGCCGAAACGACCTGAAATCAGATGTTAGCACATGCGTCGGCATCTCGCTGTCGCTAAGATCATCCAAGTAATCCAGAGCCTGTCGTTCTGCTTCTTCGAGGTCCCGCCCCTCCGACTTCATCTCAATGGCTAGCTTGCCCGGAACCAGCGCATCAATGTATCCTTGCTTGCCCGTTGAGCTACGCTTCGCTCGTTGCTCGTAGAAGGCTGCACGAGTCTCGGTTAGCCCATATATCTGCAAAAGGTCGCGAACGAACTGTTGTCCCCACTGGCGTTCGTCGCCGGGGATGTCTTTCCACTCGTGGGCAAACTTCGCCGCCCAGTTCTGGACTTCTTCAAAGCTGCGGGCCTTCGACATGTCTTCAGAGTATGTGAAGCTTGGTTTGTGAGACCTGCATGGGGTGGTCGTGTCTTGAGATTCGTATGAGGACTTGACCCATCCCCGAACCCGAAGGTGCCCTTCGCTCCGGTTGTAGCAACCAGGGTAGGTGTCTTGATGGCGCTGACGCGGGCGGCGGTCCTGTCAGTGCATGATCCGGTCGCAGGCCTAGATGTATGAAGACAGACCCTCTGTCGGTGAGGCTCGGGTGTCGACGGCCGTCAGGGTCGCTGTTTTTCGACTGCTGACTGATCAGAGACTCGTCCCTAGGTGGGCATCCTGACCATCCTGGCAACAGTAGGGACTTCGCGGTAGGTCTTGGTGAATCCCCTCAGTCAGGCGCTGTGCTCACCGAGATAGGGCAACCTGCCCTCGCATCAGTGGGCGAGCCGTGCGGAACAGGGACGCCGCAGCTACTGAAGGAGCACCGTCCTCCACGCACACGTCGGCCGCGGCGGCGACCACACCCGACGGCGTCGCGATGCGCAGCTCCGACCCCGAGCTCGCGGCACAGCGCTGTACCACGGTGTCGTCGATGTTCGCCGCTGCCGCCGCGCACATGGCCGACGTGCCGGGGATAGCGCGGTGGCTCAGCCCCATGGACACGGCGCGGATCAGGACATCGCAGTCGGCGGCGGGCACGTCGGTGCCGTCGAGCAGCGTCGACTCCGCCGGCGGTGCGACCATTGCGATCTTGGGCACGGACTGCGGGGCGTCCTCCGACGTCTCGCACAGACCCATGGCCACAGCACCGGCCCGACGGATCCGCTCCATCAGGGCTGCGAGGTCCGCGTCCGCATCCAGAGCATCGGGCAGCTCGGTGCCCGTGAGGCCCAGATCCGCCGCCGCCACGAACACCATGGGCGTGGCGACATCCACGAGCGAGACCTCGATCTCGCGATCCCCGACATCGAGGCGGTCGACGCTGCGCCCCGTGGGCAACACGCCGCTGGTGCGCGAGCCGCTCGGGTCGAGGTAGCGCAGCTCGATGGGCGCTCCGGAACCGGCCACGCCCGGGAGCACGAAATCGCCGGAGGTCACCGCGACGCCGTCGGCGACCTCCAGCCTGACCTCGATCAGCTTTCCCGTATTGGTGTTGTGCGCGATGACGCTGGCGGGTCCGTCGTCGTCGACCTCGTGGATGCCTGCCAGCAGCGCGAACGGCACGACGGCCGCCGAGAGATTGCCGCAGTTGCCCGAGTAGTCCACGACCGCCTCGCGGACGGCCACCTGGCCGAAGGTGTAGTCCACATCCGCATCCGGCCGTGACGACGGCGCCACGGAGACGACCTTGGACAGCGACGAGATCCCGCCGCCCATCCCGTCCAGCTGCCGGCCGAACGGATCCGGGGAGCCCAGGGCGCCCGTGAAGACGCGGTCGCGCTGCGGTCCCGCCGGAGGGAGATCCTGCTCGCAGAAGAACAGTCCCTTGCTGGTGCCCCCGCGCATGAACATCGCATCGATCCAGATGGGCATCGGGCGGCACTTCGCATCTGCGCTCATGCAGGGAGTCTGGCGACCCTGCCGGGGGAGGCGCAAGCACACGCCCTGTTCGGGGTCCCGACGGTGACCCGGCTGAGGATTAGGCTCGGTGCATCGTGATCGGTATCTCGGCAGAACGCAGGCCTCGTGGCGCCCTGCCGAGAACCGCCGGGCGAGAGAGCCCCGAGGCGGAGGAGCCCAGATGTCCCGGACAGTCCAGGCGCAGGACCTCGACCTGATCGCCCTGCGCCGGGAGCTGCATCAGATCCCCGAGGTCGGGCTGCAGCTGCCGCGCACGCACGCCCGGCTCCTGGCCGAGTTCGAGCAGCTGCCGGTGGAGATCACCGAGGCTGCGGGCGCGTCGGGGTTCGTCGCCGTCCTGCGCGGCACCGCCGAAGCCCCCGCTGACCAAAGCCGCCCGATCGTGCTGCTGCGCGCGGACATGGACGCTCTGCCCGTGGCTGAGGAGAGCGGCGAGGCCTTCGCGGCCGCCAACGGTGCCATGCACGCCTGCGGGCACGACCTGCACATGGCCGCGATCGTCGGGGCCGCCCGCAGCCTGTGCGCCCGGCGCCAGGAGCTGCGAGGCGACGTCGTCTTCCTGCTGCAGGCGGGGGAGGAGGGCCACGGGGGAGCGCGGCTGGTCCTGGCGGAGGGGCTGATCGAGGCGGCAGGGCGCCGCCCGGATCACGCCTACGGCCTGCACGTCTGGTCCTCGGGCCACCCGACCGGCTCGATCCGCAGCCGCGCGGGTGCTCTGATGGCCGGGGCGGACACCTTTGACGTCCGCGTGATCGGGCGCGGCGGGCACGGCTCTGCGCCGCAGCACACGATCGACCCCATCCCGATCCTGTGCGAGATGGTCACCCAGTCGCAGGTCATGATCACCCGGCAGTTCGACGTCTTCGACCCCGTGGTGCTCACCTGCGGCGTCCTGCGCGCCGGTGAGGCGAACAACGTGATCGCGGATCAGGCGATGGCCTCCTTCTCCATGCGCACGTTCTCGGATGCCACGCGTCAGAAGGCGCTTGAGCAGCTCACCCGGCTGTTCACGCACCTGGCGCAGGCTCGGGGCGCGCACTGCGAGCTGGAGGTCACCGCCTCATCGCCCACGACCCTCAACGATCCCGCCGAGGTCGACTACGTGGAGGCGGTCGCCCAGCGCGGTTTCCCGGGCCGCTGGTCGCCCATGGCGGATCCGGTGACGGCCTCGGAGGACTTCGCCTATGTGCTCGAGCAGATCCCCGGGGCCTTCGTGTTCGTCTCCGCCGTCCCGGAGGGCGCCGACCCGACGACGGCGCCGTCGAACCATTCCCCGCAGGCCGTCTTCGACGACTCCGTGCTCGACGACGCCGCCCGCCTGCTCGCCGATCTGGCCCTGGGCCGACTCGGCGAGACCGCCTGACCCAACACCACACCCTCCCGCCTCGAGAAAGCAGGTGCCGTCCATGACCGCCACCACCGAGCGTCCCCGGCAGAGCGCTGCCCGGACGCTGATCGGAACCGGCGTCGGCAACGCCGTCGAATGGTTCGACTGGAACGTGTACGCGACGTTCGCGGTGTACTTCTCCGTCCAGCTGTTCAATCACGAGAACCCCCAGTCGGCGTTCCTGCAGACCATGGCGGTCTTCGCCGTGGGCTTCGTGGCCCGGCCCTTCGGCAGCTTCGTCTTCGGTTGGATCGGCGATCGCATCGGCCGCCGTCCGTCGCTGACGCTCGCCGTGCTGGCGGCCTCGGCCGGCTCGCTGCTGATCGCCGTGTGCCCGACCTACGACCGGATCGGCTGGCTCGCCTCCGCGCTGCTCGTCTTCGCCAGGCTCATCCAGGGTCTGGCCCACGGCGGGGAGATGCCCTCGGCTCAGACCTATCTGGCCGAGCACGCCCCACGCGAGCGCCGCGGCCTGTTCGCCAGCGTCATCTACGTCTCCGGGACCTTCGGCCTGCTGATGGGCCTGGGGCTCGGCCTCGGTCTGCAGGCTGTGCTCACCGAGGACCAGATGGCGTCCTGGGGTTGGCGCGTGCCGTTCGCGATCGGTGCCGTGCTGGGCCTCATCGCCCTGTGGATCCGCCGCTCCATGGAGGAGTCCGAGGTCTTCGAGGAGCACAAGACCCACACCCAGGCGCTGCAGATCACGCAGGAGAACGTCTTCGTGGCCGTGCTGAAGAACTGGCCGACGGGTCTGCGGGTCATCGCCATGACGGCGGGGCTGACGGTGTCGTACTACATCTGGTCCGTCACCATGAGCTCGGTGGCCCAGACCTCGTTCGGCTACTCGCCGGGGGAGGCTTTCGAGGCCGCGCTGCTGGGCAACCTCTTCCTGATCCTGGTGCTGCCCGTGTGGGGCTGGGCCTCGGACAAGATCGGACGCCGGCCGGCCATCATCATCGGCCTGCTGGGCAGCGCGATCCTCTATCTGCCCATGATCAACCTGGTGGACGGCGGCACCATGTGGCAGCTGACCTTCGCGATCTGCGTCCAGGTCGGGCTGCTGGCCGGCTTCCTCTCCCACGCCCCGGCCACGTACGCGGAGATGTTCCCCACGGGCCAGCGCACGAGCGGCTTCGGGATCTACTACGCGATCGCCATCGCGGCCTTCGGCGGCACCGCCGGCTACGTGTTCACGTGGATCGGCGACGCGCGCACGTTCGGCTTCTACGCCATCGGCCTGCTGCTGATCGCCGCGGCCACGGTCTTCTTCATGCCGGAGACCAAGGGCAAGGACCTCACGGAAGCCTGAGTCGTCCGCACCAGGGGCCCCGGCCTCCCGGATCGCGTCTGCTCGTCGCCCCCGGGAGGCCGGGGCCTCGTGCTGTCCCCGGCGGGTCGGGTCTCAGCGGAGCCCGAGCTCGGCAACCGCCTCGGCTGTGCGCTCGCGCTGCTCAGGGCTCAGCCCCAGCAGCGGCTGCGGCAGGCAGTCGCCCGGAGCCAGTCCCAGGTGCTCGGCGATCGCCGCGACCACCCGCAGGCTGCCGGACTCGGCGAACCGCTCCCACAGCGGAGCCAGCCGCTCGGAGGCAGCCAGCGCGTCCTGCGGCTGCGGGCCGAGGGCGGCGCGGACGATCTCGAGCGCCGGCTTCGGGCACGTCCCGGCGATCACCGAGTACCACCCGTCGCAGCCGGCCAGCAGTGCGGCAGCCGCGCAGGCGTCCCCGGAGATGCCCAGGGTGACGTGCTCGGGCAGCGCCGCTCGGACTGCGGCCACGCGCTCGCCGGCCGTCTCGGGGGCCATCGGGGGGGATCTTGAGCGAGGCGATCCCGGGCAGCTGCGCGATCTGCGCGTAGAGCTCGAGGCTGAACGTGAAGTGCGTGGTGCCCGGGTTGTCGTAGACCACCACCGGCAGATCGGTGTGCTCGGTGACTGTGCGGTACAGCTCCAGGACCTCGCGGTCGGTGAGCGGCTGATAGGACGTCGGCGCCAGCAGCACACCGACTGCACCGGCCTCCGCAGCGGCGTCCACGTGAGTGAGGACCTGGGAGGTCCGCAGCGCGCTGACGCCCACGATCACCGGCACCGAGCCGGCATGCTCGAGCGCCAGGCGCCCCACGCGTTCGCGCTCGGCGCTGGTCAGGTACGCGGCGCACCCTGTCGAGCCCAGAGCGGTGATCGAGTCCACGCCGGATGCGGCCAGCCGGGAGACGATGCCCGCGAACGCGGATTCGTCCACCGCGTCGTCGCGCAGCGGGGTGAGCGGGAAGGCGCTGAGGCCGGTGAACGGCGATCCGGCGAGATCAGCGGCGGCACCGCTCATGAGGCGCCCAGCAGAAGTCGCTCCGTGGAGACCTCAGCCCCCAGGGCCGTCAGCGCCTCCACCAGGGCGTCGGCAGCGGCGTGGAGCTGGTCGTTGCTGACCGGGTCGAGCCCGTCGAGGATGAACAGCGCCGAGCGCGTCCGATCGCTCAGGGCGGTGCGCCGGCCCTGGCGCCAGTTCCAGCGGCGGCAGGTGACCCCGGCGTCGTCGCCCCACACGACCTCGCCCTCGTCCGGGTGCTCGAGCACCATCTCGCCGCCGGAGGCGGTGTCGAACGACTCGGTGCCGCTGGCCCGGAAGAGCCGGGCCGGACCCTGGTAGTGCTCCAGGTCCTCGCCGCCGAACGGGATCTGATGCAGCACGCAGATCGCGTTGTAGACATCGGTCAGCGCGTTGACACGCGGCAGCCCCTTCTCGGCGCGGCGGGTGAGCGCCTCCAGGGAGTTGCGGGTGCGCTGCGGCTTGGCGCCGAAGGCCCGGTAGGCCTCGCGCCAGGCGGCGATGTGGGGCAGCTCGTCCACCGGAGTCTGCGAGAGGAGCTCGGCAGCATGCTTCTCGGCGGCGGTGATCAGCTCCTCGACCGCCTGCCCGCCGTCGCCGGCAGTGACCTCGGGGATCAGGCCATCGACGACCATGAGCAGCCCCCGGTAGTCGGGGCGCAGCTCGAGGACGGCGGGGTCGACGGAGCAGGCGTCGAGGAATTCGCGGGCGGGCATCTTCTGGGTCATGTCGCTCACGCTAGTCGGACCGAGTGCTTCGCCGGCCTGTCCGTGACGGGGTCGGGCCCTGCGAGTCCGGGATGATCCCGCACGCAACCACTAGGCTGGTCTCGTCCGCCGGGATCCTCCCGGCATCTCGAATCGGGGTCGGGGTGAGTTCCACGCATCGTCATGGCCTTCTGGGCGCCGCAGCGGTGGTGGTCGTCGTCGCCTCGCTGATCGCAGGAGTTCCCCAGGGCCCCATGTCCAAGCAGGTCCAACACTACGAGTCCACCGACGAGCCGATCCCCAACCCGGGGCGCGGGATGTCGCACTACACCCAGACTCGCTACGCCGAGGACGGCTCCGGGCACACGCCCCTGGACGTCTGGCAGCTGCGCCGCTGGAAGGACGAGGACCAGACCACGGTCGTCTATCGGATCGTGCTGCTCGACGGATACCGCGAGTCGGACGCGCTGCCGCAGAAGGTCCTGGACGACCTGGACGCGGATCTCGACCTGCTCAACGACGAAGGCATGAAGGCGATCCTGCGCTTCGCCTACACGGAGGACGGAACGGACGACGCCACCCCGGATCGCACCGTCGCCCACATCCAGCAGCTGGCGCCGGTGCTCAATGATCACCGCGGCGTGATCCACTCGCTGCAGGCCGGCTTCGTGGGGCAGTGGGGCGAGTGGTACTACTCGGACAACTTCGCCAGCGATGCGAACGAGCCGTGGAAGCTCACCGGCGACGACTGGGCGAACCGCCAGCGCGTCATGGATGCGCTGCAGGAGAGCATCGACCCGCGGATCGTGCTGCAGGTCCGCTACCCGGAGATCCATCGTCGGCTCGTGCACGAGGACCGCAAGGACCGGGTGGGCATCCACAACGACTGCTTCCTGGCCTCGGACACGGACATGGGCACCCTGGTCAACGACGACGACCGCGCCTATCTGGAGCAGGTCGCGAAGAACGTGCCCACGACGGGGGAGACCTGCGCGGTGAACCCCGGGCGCTCCGATGACGCCGAGACCGCGGTCTCCGAGCTGCAGCGCTACAGCTGGGCCGTGCTCAACGCCGACTTCAACCAGGAGGTCCTGCAGTCCTGGGGCGAGGACGACCTGGCCGAGATCCAGATGCGACTGGGCTACCGCTATGCCCTGGCCAGCGCCTCCGCACCGCGCGAGCTGGCGCCGGGGGAGGACGGCCAGCTCTGGCTGCAGCTGCGCAACGACGGCTACGCGGCCACCGGGCGGCATGCGGAGATCATCCTGACGTTCTCCGACGACTCCGGCCGGATCGTGCACACCGCGCGGACCGACGTGGAGCTGGATGACATCCGCCCGGGTGAGGAGGGCTATGTTCCGGTGTCGTTCCAGGCACCCGCCCAGACGGGGTCCTACTCCCTGGGGCTGCAGGTCCCGGATCCGGACAGCGACTCCACCAGCGCGGATCTGACCAAGCCGGCCTACAGCGTGCGCCTGGCCAATGACGGCATCTGGGATTCCGAGACCGGCGTCAACGACCTGGGGATGCAGCTCACGGTCGAGTGAGGCTCTCGGTGCTGCGCACCGCGCCGAGGGCCGCCGCACGACCGGCGCGCGTGGCCCCGATGGTCGAGGCCGAGGCGCCGTAGCCCACCAGGAACAGCCCGGGCTCCCCGGACACCGAGACGCCGTCTTCCTCCATCTGGACGCCGCCGCCGGGCTGACGCAGCCGCAGCGGCGCCAGGTGATCCAGCACGGCGCGGAAGCCTGTCGCCCACAGCACCGCATCCACCGGGGTCTCCCACGCGCTCGAACCATCCGCTTCGGACGGGTGACCGGGCAGGGCGGCGGCGGGGCGCTCCGACTGGTCCAGCAGGGCGTCGACGATCGTGCCCTGCGAAGGCAGCCTGCGACCGTCGGGCCTGGGGCCATCGAGCACGGCACCCGTCTGCGTGAGCCGCAGCAGGGGGCCTCGGGAGATCAGCGTGCCGTCGTCGATGCCGTGGCGGTACTGCTCCGTGAGCGGCAGGCCCGTCGCGGCGACCACCGACAGCGGCGGCAGGCCCGTCGTCGTGCGAGCGGAGACCGAGGCCTCCACGTCCGCGCCCCAGGACTTGTCGAAGAACCGATCCGTCCAGTCCGGCTCCCGACGGGTGCTCCACACCGTGTGCGCACCGGCGTCCTGGAGCTGCAGCAGGAACTGCAGGGCCGAGGTGCCTCCGCCCACCACGAGGACGCGCTGGCCGGCGAACTCCTCGGCGGAGGTGAAGTCGCGGGTGTGCAGCTGCCGTCCCGCGAACTCCCGCATGCCGGGATAGGCGGGCCAGTGCGGACGGTTCCAGGTCCCGGTCGCGCTGATCACCGCGTGCGCTCGCCGCACCGAGCCGTCCGAGGCGGTGACGCGGAACAGGCCGTCGTCGTCGCGCTCCACCGCGGTCGCTGCAGTCGGGCGCACGACGGGCAGTCCGAGCTCGCGCTCATACGCCGCGTAGTAGCGGGAGACCACGCGGCTGGCCGGCTCGGTCGGATCGGGGTCGCCCAGCGGGAAGCCGGGCAGGTCGTGGATGCCGTGGGCGGCGTCGAAGGTCAGCGAGTCCCAGCGATGCCGCCAGGCGCCTCCGGGTCCGTCGTTGCCGTCGAGCACCACGAACTCCCGCCACGGCTGCAGCCCCTTGCGCAGCAGGTGCGCCGCCGCGCTGAGTCCCGCCTGGCCGGCGCCGATGACGATGACGCGCAGTGGATCGCCCTCGGCCTGCCCCGAAGTAGATGATGTGTCCACAAACACGAAAGCGCACAGAAGGGGTGAGCTATTCCCCCGAGGCGGGCGCGGGGATCACAGGGCGGAGATGCGCACCTGTGCAGACGCAGCGGCAGGGCTGCTGCCTGCGGGCGAGGACGTGCCGTCGGCCCAGGCCAGGAAGTCGTCGAACGCGATGATCGGCTTGCCGTACTGCGCGGCCTTCTTCGCCTTGCCGGACTGGGTGCCGAGCTCGGCGACCACCAGGGCGTCACACCGGGTCTTGGTGACGTTGGCGACGGGGGCGAGCCCGTGGGAGGCAGCCAGGCTCTCCACGTCGTAGCGGGAGAGCTCGCGCCCGTCGGCGCCGTGGGCGGTGCCCGTGAAGCAGACTCGCGCGCCGGGGGAGAGGACGTCGGACAGGTCGACGTCTGCGCCCTGGTCGCCGTCCAGGATCTGCGTGCCGAGCTGAGCCTCGATCTCCTGCAGGATCCCGTGTGCCGTGGGGCTCAGCGCGGCGCGCCCGGCGGCAGCCCGCAGCGCCTCGGTCAGCGCCGCCGCACGGTCCTCGTCCGACGCATCCAGGCCGGGGGCGTGCACGAGCAGCTCGACGCCCTCGTCACCGCGCGGCATCAGGTAACCGGGGCGGTCGTCGATCGCGGGGAACGGCTCCTCGCCGGTCAGGCCACGCCGGGCGGCGATGTCCCGGGCAGCCAGTGCCCGCTCCAGCGCAGTCGGGGCGCTCAGCCGCGTGCGGTCCTCCCAGGTCAGGGAGCCGTCGTCGAGCTCGGTGCCCAGCGGCATGCGGGTCACGTGCTGGTTGCGCTTGAGCTCGAAGTCGATGCGGCTCAGCGCCTGATCCACGTGCAGCCCGATGGGGGTCCGCTCGCTGAGCAGCGGAGCCAGCGCCGCCCAGGCCTGCTCGAGCAGGGGTGCCAGCTCCACGTCGGCGGCGGTGATGCCGTAGTCGGTGCGCGCGGAGCCCAGGTCGCGGGTGGGGTTCACGAGCGTAGAGGCCTGCTGGCCGTCGTCGGTGACCACGGCCAGCTCGATCGGGCGGGGCTTCCAGCGCGAGCCCTCATCGCCCACCCAGCACACGCCGAAGTAGACGCTGCCGCGGGTCTGCAGCGCCGGTGCCTGGGAGCGCAGGAAGCGGCGGACCCGCTGATCCACGCGCAGGTCCTTGGGCAGCACGTCGCGGGTGAGGACCATGCCGTCGAGGGAGCGGCAGCGGCTCAGCGCCACGTAGAGCTGCCCGTCGGCGAAGGTGCCTCCGGTCAGGTCCACCACCACGCGGTCCAGGGTCTGGCCCTGGCTCTTGTGGATCGTGATCGCCCAGGCCAGGCGGAACGGCAGCTGGGAGAAGGTGCCTACGACCTCGTGCGTGAGCTGCCCGCCCGCCACCGACGGCCGGGTCACCTCCCACAGGTGCCGCTCCACGGTGGCACGCGAGCCGTCGGGCAGCTCGACGACAACGTAGGGCTCGCCGTCGTCGTCGAACAGCGTCTCGGTGATCTTGGCCAGGGTCCCGTTGACCCAGCGATCGGCCGGATCATTGGTCAGCAGCATGATCTGGGCGCCGGCCTTGTACTCGAGCACGTCCTCGGCCGGGCGCTCCATGCCGTCGAGCTCGCCGGTGATCCGTGCGGTGGAGAAGGCGGAGTGGGCCGGGAGCCGTTCGAGCATCCGTCGGTTGCGCGCCCCGGCGATGCGGTTGGTCGTGGCCAGGGTCAGCCAGAACTCGTCCAGCGGCGGTTCGAACTCGGGGTCGGTGTGCCGGTTGAGCTCGGTGCGGGCCTCCTCGAGCAGGCCGCCGTCGCGCACGGCGTTGAGGATCTCGACCATGCGGGTGTCGTTGAGCTGGCGGAAGACCGTGGTCAGCTCCACGACCGCGAACGACGACGCCGCGTACTGGTGCCCCGAGAAGAAGAAGGGGGAGTCGTAGTAGGTCTGGAAATGCTCCCGCTCCGGCTCGGTGACCACCGGGGGCAGCTGATGCAGATCGCCGACCAGCACGAGCTGCACACCGCCGAACGGCGTGCCCGGCTTGGGCCCGAACTGCTCCAGGGCGAGCGCCAGGCAGTCGAAGAGATCGGCGCGGACCATGGAGATCTCGTCGATCACCAGGGTGTCCAGGGCCTTCAGCGTCTTCATGAACCGCCCGGGTCGATAGTCGCCGGAGCGCACCTGCTCGGGGGTGATGCCCGCAGGGAAGGAGAACAGTCGGTGCAGGGTGTAGCCGCCCACGTTCAGTGCGGCGATGCCCGTGGGTGCGGCCACCACCACGGAGCGGGAGGTGCTCTCCAGGAACGTGCGGATCAGCGTCGACTTGCCCGTGCCGGCGCGGCCGGTGAGGAAGACGGGGACGCCGGCGTGCAGCTTCTCCAGGGCGTCGGAGAACTCGGCGGTGAGGGTGAGGGTCATCGGCCTCAGTCTCCCAGGCGGAGGTCTTCGCGGGATGGCGGAACGCGCAGGTCCAGGGAGGTGTCCGCGATCACATAGTGTGGGCTCGAATCGGAAGCTCCGCCGATCGCGGACCGCACGCCGACAGCACTCATGGCGGATGTCGCGAAGGAGGTCACCATGGGCATCGTCGCCCTTGCGGTGTTCATCACCATCACGGTGGTGCTCAACGTTCCCCTGCGGCGCCCGATCGCCGAATCGCTGCTCGTCGCACTGATCGGCACCGCACTGGTCGGCGGAACCCGATTCTTCGAGCTGCTGAGCCTGGGCGTGGTGGAGGCTCTCGACAACGACGTCACCTTCGCAGGCATGGCCTTCGTCTTCATGGGCGTGATCGTCCAGCAGACCGGTCTGATCGAGCGCCTGATCACGATCTTCAACTCGATGTTCGGCCGCCTTCGCGGTGGCGCGGCCTACGTCTCCACGGCCGGATCCGCGGCGATCGGGCTCGTCGCCGGTTCGACGGCGGGCAATGCCGCCACCGTGGGCGCAGTGACCATTCCCTGGATGAAGGAGAACGGCTGGTCGCCGGCGCGCTCTGCGACGCTCGTGGCCGGCAATTCGGGACTGGGAGTCTCCCTGCCTCCGAACTCGACCATGTTCATCATCCTGGCTGCGATCCCCGCAGGGCTGGGGGTCAGCGGCGCCGACGTCTATGTCTCGCTGCTGGTCACCGGTGCCTATGCCGTCGTGTACCGCATGATCGTGGTCTGGATCTGGGCCCGGCGCGACGGATTGGAACCGGCAGACGCCTCGGAGATCATGCGCTTGCCCCAGGCCCTGCGGCAGGGCTGGAGCTCCACCCTGATCTTCCTGGGCATCCTCATCCCCGTCGTTCTGACCTTCGGGCCGCTCTACGACTGGCTCTCGGCGTCGCAGCGGGTCGGTGAGGAGCCGATGGGCGAGATCTCGATCATCGTCTGGGTGCCGATTCTCATCTCTGTGATCGCATTGATCGAAGGCCGCAAGCGTCTCGCCGGGAGGTGGCGGGAGACCGCTCGCGCCGTGCGCGACGAAGCGCCGCAGTTCGCGACCGTCGGCATCTCCCTGTTCTCGGCGCTGGCCGCCTCGACGATCATGTCCGAGCTGGGAGTGGGGGATCAGCTCTCCGCCGCCCTGGAATCGGTGCACCTTCCTGTGCCGCTGCTCGTGCTGCTGATCTGTGCTGCGATCGTCGTGGTGGCCACGCCGCTGTCGTCGACAGCGACCGCCGCCGCCATCGGCGCCCCAGCGGTGATCGCCATGGATTCCATGGGGATCCCCGCCGTCGTGGCCGTCTGCGCCGTGCTGCTGTGCACCTCGACGGAGGGGGCATCCCCGCCTGTCGGCGCGCCCATCTACCTCGCATCGTCCTTGGCGAAGGTTGAGCCGCGACGCATGTTCGTGCCGCTGATCGTCTGGTTCGTGGTCCCGGTCATTCTGCTCGCCTGGGTCGTGGCCCTGGGCTTCCTGCCGATCCCGCATTGAGCCATGGATCCGACAATGCACCGAAAGGAGCCGTCATGAGACGGATCGTTCTCGTCGTCTTCTGGGCCTCGCTGGCAGTCTTCCTGCTGCTGGGCCTCGGCATCGTGGCAGGTCAGCTGGCGGGAGTCCTGCTGGGCAGCGGAAGTATCGTGGCCGGGGTCGCCTCGGTCCTGAACTGGCCGGCCTTCTCCGCAGCGACGGTCTGCTCCCTGGCTGCGTTCGTCCTCGGTTACCTCCCCGATCCTGACCGTCCTTCGACGCGGGTGGAGCTGTCGGCAGACAATTGAGACGTCACTGATACGACACGAACCACGGCTTGGGGTCGTTGTCGAAGGTCTCCTCCGGGGTCCAGGTGGGGGTGTCCTCGTCGTAGAAGTTCTTCCACGCCATGCGCATGCCCTCGGGCAGGTCGCTCTTCAGAGCATCCCACGTGCCCAGCTTCAGCTCGCGGGTTCCGTGGCCGTCGGCGTGCACGACCATGGCGACCTCCGGTACAGACGCGTCGATGTTCTCGCGATCCGGGAGCATGTCCACGGAGAACTGGTGCAGGATCAGCACCTTCTGCGGAAGCTCGTCCTCCTGCACGATGCCGGCGAGCCACTGGGCGACCTCGTCGACCTCCGCGGCCTCGACCGAGCCGACCTGCACCATGTGCTGCCCTCCGGGCTGCAGCCGCCACTCGGGATCCAGGGCCAGGCCCACATGGGGCTCGCGCAGCAGGTCCTCGTAGCGCTTGGCCTGAGTCAGGAAGTCTGTGGAGCCGGGCTGCAGATCCAGCACGCAGTAGACGCCTGCCTCGCCGGCGGCGTCGATCCACGGGCGCAGCGTCTGGGGATCGAGCTCGTTGGAGTAGTCGCCGTCGGGCCCGGCCTCGGAGGAGGCGACGGTCGCGATGATCTCGAAGGCCGGGATGACCGGTTCCTCGGAGAACGGCTCGTACTCCTTGGCCAGCTCCTGCACGCGGGTGATGGACGCGTCGACGTCCTGCTCGCCCAGGCAGCCCAGCCCTGGGACGCCCGGGGAGCCGTAGAGGGCGATCATGCGCCGGCCGGGGAAGACCTCGGTGCCGCCGCCGGGCAGCTCGACCGGCTCCGGCGTCGACGACGCGCTGCCGCCCGTGGCCTCGGAGCCGCCCTGGCCGTCGTCGTCCTGCGAGCCGCAGGCGGCCAGGCTCAGCACCGCCGCGGCGGCGCCGCTCAGGAAGACGGATCGGGGGAGTCGGGCGCTGCTCATGGGGGTGAGCTCCTCTGCGGGAAGACATCGGGAAGCGCCTTCACCCTAAGCTCACTGAGCATGAGGAGCCCTCAGGGTTGCCCGGGGTTTCTCGTGGTCCCGGGCGCTCAGGCCACGGGGATCTGCCCCGTGGGCGGCGACGGGGTCCGACCTGCGCCGCGACCGTGGACGAGCCAGTAGTACCCGACGGCGACCAGCAGCACACCGGCTGCGCACAGGTACATCCCGCGGTAGCCGAGAGCGGGCACCACAGAGCCGAGGACAGCGGGTCCGACGGTCGCGCCGAGGTCCATGCACAGGAAGAAGGTCGCCGTTGTCAGTCCCACGCGAGCGATTGGGGCGACCTTGACGGCCGCTGCCTGGGCCGCGGTGATGATCGCGCCGAAGGAGCAGCCCAGCATGGCCCCGGCCGCCAGCAGCATCCATCCGGAGCTCGCGAAGGCCAGCATGACCAGGGTCGCCGAGAACAGCACCAGCGCCGGAGGGATCACGCTGTTGTCGCCGCGCCGGTCCTGCCGCCTGCCCAGGTACGGGCGCGTGAGGACGATGGCGATCGCGTACACGACGAAGAAGGCCGCGGCCGAGCTCACCAGAACCAGCTCCACGGCGTAGGCGTTGAGGTAGGTCAGGATCGTGGAGTAGGCCATGCCCGCGAAGACCATGAGCCCGGAGATGGGCAGAGCGCGCGTCTCGATGATCGACGACAGCCGCCACTGTCGTGCCGAGCGGCGCTGGGCCTGAGTGAGCTCGACCTCGGGGACGCGCAGCACGAGCACCACGATCAGGGCCAGGCCCGCCACCGCGGAGACGAGCACGAAGAGGCTCCCGTAGCCGATCGAGCGCGAGAGCCACACGCCCAGGGCGGGGCCCAGAGCTGTGGCCAGGGTGGTCGACAGGCCGAAGTACCCCGTGGCCTCACCGCGGCGCCGAGGCGGGATGACGCCCTGGACCGCCGCCGGGGCGATTGTGGTCACGGCGGCGAAGGCGATGCCGTTGACGAAGCGCACGGCCAGCAGCCCGGCCATCCCGGTGTCCGGCAGATAGGCCGTGGAGATCAGCGTGAACAGGACCATGGCCGTGACCAGGACGCGCCGCCGTCCGATGAGCTCCATGTACTTGCCCGTGAGCAGCCGGGCGATCACCGCGCCGACGGTGAACGACGACGTCGTCAGCCCGGCCTCGGCCTGACCGGCCGAGAAGCGGTCCATCGCGTAGGCGGCCGAGATGGTGGTCACGAGGTAGAACTGCATGGACACCAGGAACTGGACCAGCCACAGCAGCACGAACCGGGTGCTCAGGATCCGCTGCGACGGGTCCGTGGACGCCTCTGGGGCCGGGCGCTGCAGCAGCGGGATCTGCCCGGTGACCGGCTGGTCGTAGCGCAGCGGCTCGACCTCGGGCTCGGCGGAGTCGTGGGGCTGCCGGTCCTCGTGGGGATCGTCGGGGTCGTCCTGCGGGGCGGGAGGCTTGGTCATGTGGTTGCGGGGACTCCGTTCGGGGCAGGCGGCGACCGTGATGGCTGGGGCTCGACCATTGTGCCCGCTGCTCTGGCCGCTGCCGCGAGCTGCGGCGTCGCACCGCGCCGGTAGCATGGCCTGGTCGCGCGGCCCCTGTACGGTCGCGTCCCTCGAACCGAAAGGCTGCAGCAGCTCATGAGCGAGTCCGTGTCCCAGAACCCCTCCGCGCAGGATCCCAGCGTCGGCGGGATCACCGTCACCGTGGACGGACAGCAGCAGCAGGTCGCGACCGGGACCACCGCCGCTGATCTCTACCAGGGCCAGCGGGAGGTCGTCGTCGCCCGGATCAACGGCACGCTGCGCGATCTTGCCACCCCCCTGGCCGACGGGCAGTCGATCGAGCGCGTGCTGATCTCGGACCCGGAGGGCCTGGAGGTCCTGCGCCACTCGACCGCCCACGTGATGGCCCAGGCGGTGCAGGAGCTCAAGCAGGAGGCCAAGCTCGGCATCGGCCCGTACATCACGGACGGGTTCTACTTCGACTTCGACGTCGACGAGGCCTTCACCCCGGAGGATCTCAAGGCGCTGGAGAAGCGCATGCAGAAGATCGTGAACTCCACGCAGAGCTTCCGCCGGCGCTCCGTGACCCACGATGAGGCCGTCGCGGAGATGGCCGATGAGCCCTACAAGCTCGAGCTGATCGGGCTGGCCCAGGGCCCCGGCTCCGGCGCGGAGGTCGCCGCCACGGAGGGCGCCTCGCAGGAGGTCGCCGCCGGCGAGCTGACCATCTACGACAACGTCGACCGCAAGTCCGGCGAGATCGTCTGGAAGGACCTGTGCCGCGGGCCCCACCTGCCGGACACCAAGCTGATCGGCAACGGCTTCGCCCTGATGCGCTCGGCTGCCGCCTACTGGCGCGGCTCGGAGAAGAACAAGCAGCTGCAGCGCATCTACGGCACGGCATGGCCCACCAAGGACGAGCTCAAGGCGTACAAGGATCGCCTCGCCGAGGCCGAGCGCCGCGATCACCGCAAGCTGGGCTCCGAGCTGGACCTGTTCTCCTTCCCGGACGAGATCGGCTCCGGCCTGGCCGTGTTCCACCCCAAGGGCGGTCTGATCCGCATGGAGATGGAGAACCTCTCGCGCGAGCAGCACGTCAATCACGGCTACTCGTTCGTGAACACGCCGCACATCACCAAGTCCACGCTCTACGAGATCTCCGGGCACCTGGGCTTCTACAAGGACGGCATGTTCCCGCCCATGCAGATGGACGAGGAGCGCGACGCCGCGGGCAATGTCACCAAGCAGGGCCAGGACTACTACCTGAAGCCCATGAACTGCCCCATGCACAACCTGATCTTCCGCCAGCGCGGCCGCTCCTACCGCGACCTGCCGCTGCGGCTGTTCGAGTTCGGCACGGTGTACCGCAACGAGAAGTCCGGCGTGATCCACGGCCTGACCCGCGCCCGCGGCTTCACGCAGGACGACGCCCACATCTACTGCACGCGCGAGCAGATGCGCGATGAGATCGCCACCACGCTGGACTTCGTGCTGGACCTGCTGCGGGCCTACGGCCTGGACGACTTCTACCTGGAGCTCTCCACGCGCGATCCGCAGAAGTCCATCGGCGACGACGCCACCTGGGAGGAGGCCACCTCCACGCTCGAGGAGGTCGCCACCGCCTCGGGTCTGGAGCTCGTCCCGGATCCGGAGGGCGCGGCGTTCTACGGCCCCAAGATCTCCGTGCAGGCTCGCGATGCCATCGGGCGCACCTGGCAGATGTCCACGATCCAGCTGGACTTCTTCATGCCCGAGCGCTTCGACCTCGAGTACGCGGCCGCCGACGGCTCCCGTCAGCGCCCCGTCATGATCCACCGCGCGCTGTTCGGCTCGATCGAGCGGTTCTTCGGCGTGCTGACCGAGCACTACGCAGGCGCCTTCCCGGCCTGGCTGGCGCCCGAGCAGGTCCGTGCCATCCCGGTGGCCGAGGCCTTCGACGACTACCTGGGCGACGTCGTGGCGAAGCTGCGCACCGCCGGGGTGCGCGCCGAGCTCGACTCCTCCTCGGACCGGTTCCCCAAGAAGATCCGCACCGCGTCCAAGGACAAGGTGCCGTTCGTGCTGATCGCAGGCGGCGACGACGCCGAGGCCGGTGCAGTGTCCTTCCGCTTCCGTGACGGCTCGCAGGAGAACGGCGTGCCGGTCGAGGAGGCCGTCGCCCGGATCGCCGCGCACGTGAGCAATCGCGTGAACGACGATCCCGTCCCCTCGGCCGCCGCGGGCGATGAGACGGTCGGGCAGGCCCCCGGCGTGGACGCCGATGCGCCGGGGTCGCAGGGCGCGCAGTCATGAGCACGGGGGAGCCGGGCGCGCGCGTGGGCCAGCACCACTGGGTGCGCCAGGACGATTTCGAGATCCCCGGGGTGCCGGATTCGTTCCAGCGCCTGTGGACCCCGCACCGCCTGGCCTATGTGCGCGGCGAGGACACCTCGGTCGAGACGGTGCCGGGCTGCCCGTTCTGCACGGGCCCCGAGCGCCGGGACGACGAATCCCTGATCGTCTTCCGCGGCGAGCACTGCTTCGTGATCCTCAACCTGTTCCCCTACAACCCCGGCCACCTGCTGGTGTGCCCGTACCGCCACCTGGCGGATCTGACCGAGCTCACCGACGACGAGCTCACCGAGCTCATGCGCCTGACCCGCGACGCTGTCGTGGCAGTGAGCGAGGCCTCGCACCCGAACGCCTTCAACACGGGGCTGAATCTGGGCCAGGCGGCTGGCGGTTCGCTGTCGGATCACCTGCACATGCATGTGGTGCCCCGGTGGAACGGGGACTCCAACTTCCTGCCCGTGACCGCGCACACCAAAGCGATCATGGACACGCTGGGCGGGACCTGGACCGACATCCGGGAGCACTGGCCGGAGCAGGGCACAGCGCCGCGGGCCACGGAGGGCACCGGAACCGCCGGCACGGCCGCGGAGAGCTGATCTCCCCGGCCTCGCGCGCGGCCTTGCAGCGTCCTTCGACTCTGTGCCGCATCCAGTGGCCGAATCCGCACCGTTGAACCATCGACAGCCCGAGTCGGTGCCGCCCAGAGGTCCGCGATGGTGCCGAACCGGCCGCCGGATGGCAGTGAGGTGAAGAAGCGGCCGCTCGATGCCGCTCCGGGGATAGCCGAGTGCACTTAGGCTGAGGGGATCCGCAACGCCGCGGGTTCGCTCTCGGAGGCTGCGGCACGTGAATCGACGGGAGCCACGATGTCCGCGAACCACGGCACGCTGAGCTGTCCGGCGACTGCTGCGCTCGAGCGCCTGACGGCGCAGCTGGGCGCGAGGCTGAGCACCGACCCCGCTGAGCTCGAGCCGCTGCGGGAGGACCGCTCGGGGCACCGGAGCCCGGGCGCCCCGCTGGCGCTGATCCGCGCCGGAAGCATCGAGGACGTCCAGCTCGTGTGCCGCACCGCCTCCGAGCACGGCATCCCGGTGGTCACCCGCGGCGCGGGCACCGGCCTGGCCGGCGGGGCGTGCGCCGGTCCCGGCGAGCTCGTGCTGTCCACGCAGGACCTGGATCAGGTGCACGAGATCTCGGTGCCGAATCGCCTGGCCGTCGTCGGGCCGGGGATCCTCAACGGCGCGCTGAACGCCCGACTGGCCGAGCACGGACTGTGGTGGGCCCCGGACCCCTCGAGCAAGGACATCTCCACGGTAGGCGGCAACATCGCCATGAACGCCGGCGGCCTGCTGTGCGCCAAGTACGGCGTCACCCGCGAGGCGGTGCTCGCGCTGACGGTCGTGCTCGCCGACGGCCGTCTGATCTCGGTGGGCCACCGCACCGTGAAGGGCGTGACAGGCTACGACCTCTGCGCGCTGATGATCGGCTCGGAGGGCACGCTGGGCGTGATCGTCAAGTGCACGCTGGCCCTGCGTCCCGTCGTGACCGGCCCGCGCCCCGTGGTCGCGGCGAGCTTCCCGAGCGTAATCGCAGCCTCGGCGGCCGCCTCCGCTGTCACGGCGGAGGGTCTCACCCCTGCGCTGCTCGAGCTGATGGACGGGCCCACCGTGGAGTGTGTCGAGCAGCGGCGCGGTCGGCGCATCGGCTCGGCGGGGTCGTCGTTCCTGCTGGCCCAGACCGACGGGCCGGAAGCCGACGAGGTCGCCGGGAGGATCGCGGCGATCTTCGAGGCCGCCGGCGGCGAGGTCCGCGCGGCCGAGGACGAGGCGGAGGCCGATGAGCTCATCGGTCTGCGACGCAGCGCGTTCCCGGCGCTGGAGGCGCGTGCGCAGCGGATGGCCCAGGAGGGCGGCTTCGCCGGCGGCGGCTCGATCCTGGTCGAGGACATCGCCGTGCCGCGCGACCGGCTGGCCGAGGCCTTCGAGCGGATCCGCGAGATCGAGCTGCGTCACGGGATCCTCATCCCCACGACCACCCACGCCGGCGACGGCAACCTGCACCCGATCTTCCTGGTCGGCGACGACGAGGTCCCCGAGCGGATCTGGGAGGCCGCCGGAGAGGTCTTCCGGATCGCCCTGGAGCTGGGCGGCACGCTGTCGGGGGAGCATGGCATCGGCCTGCTCAAGCGGCGCTGGCTCGGAGATGAGCTCGGAGAGGATCAGCTGGACCTCCAGGCGCAGATCCGCGCGGTCTTCGATCCGCAGGGGATCCTCAATCCCGGCAAGGTCTTCGCACGGGAGCACTGAACCTGGCGGCGAGCCCCGGCCCTGCCGGCGCTGAGTCGTCAGGGCGACGAACTAGGATGTCCGCCATGTCCAGACCACTTGTGAGGCTCCTCGGCCAGGGCGTGCGCGCCGCCACCAAGCTGCGCGGCGGAGGCTCGGCGTTCCCCGGGCTGGTGATGGAGAAGCTGCACCCGGACTTCGTGGCCGAGCAGCTGGCCCGGCTGCCCCAGGGCGTCGTGGTGATCTCCGGGACCAACGGCAAGACGACCACCACCAAGATGGCCGTCCAGCTGCTCGAGTCCCAGGGCCTGCGCGTGTTCACCAACCGCACCGGCTCGAACTTCGTGCGCGGGGTGGCGGCCTCCCTGCTGGAGGAGATCTCCCTGACCGGCAGGCTGGACGCGGACATCGCCGTGCTGGAGCTCGACGAGGCCCACGCGGTCCACTTCGTGAAGCTCGTCCAGCCCCGGTTCGCACTGCTGCTCAACGTCATGCGAGATCAGCTCGACCGCTTCGGCGAGATCGACACCACCCGCCGCATGCTCTCCCAGATCGCGGCGGCCACCACCGAGGCCGTGGTCCTCAACCGCGAGGACCCGCGCATTGCCTCTCTGGCCGATGACGTCCGCCCCGGGACCGAGGTGCACTGGTACGGGCTGTCGGAGAAGCTGCGGCCCATGTTCCCGTCGGACGACGACATGCGCGGCGCCGACGGCCCCGAGGCTCCGGTGCCGTCGCAGGAGGCCAAGCCGGAGGCGATCGTCCAGCTCGAGGACTTCGAGGCCACCGACGTCACGTTCTCCGTGCGCGGGGAGCCGGCGCAGGCGGAGGTCCATCTCTACGGCGTCTACAACGTCTACAACGCCGCGGCCGCCCTGGCGCTGGCGCTGACCGTCTCGCAGGAGCGCAGCGGCCTGTCCGCCGCGCTGCCGTCGCTGCTGGGGGAGCTGTCCCGCGTGACCCCGGCCTTCGGACGCGGCGAGACGATCATGGTCGACGGCACCCCGCTGCAGCTGCTGCTCGTGAAGAACCCCGCGGGCTTCCGCCTGTCGCTGGCCTCCGCCGCACCGGAGTCCTACGCGACCATGATCTCCATCAACGACGAATACGCCGACGGTCGCGACGTCTCCTGGCTGTGGGACGTCGAGTTCGAGTCCCTGCGCGGCGGGGGAGTCGACATGGTCACCGGCACGCGCGCCTGGGACATGGCTCTGCGCCTGGACTACGACCAGGTGCAGGTCGGCGCCGTCGAGCCGGACATTGCCCGAGCGCTCACGGAGTTCATCGCCTCCGCCGACGGACGCCCCATGCGCGTCTTCTGCACCTATACGTCCATGCTCACGCTGCGCCGCGAGCTGCGCGCCGTGGCCGTCGTGCCCGAGATCTGAGAGAGGACCGCGATGACCACTGCGACTCCCAACCTCCCCGCCGCAGGAGCCGAGCCCGAGCTCGGCGGGCAGGGCGAGATCCACCTCGTGCAGCTCTATCCGCGCGACATGAACATCTACGGCGACTGGGGCAACACGCTGACGCTCAAGCGCCGTCTCGAGCGCCGCGGCTACAGCGTGCGCGTCACCGACTACAACCCCGGCGACTCCTTCCCCGGCGACGGCGACATCTTCGTGGGCGGCGGCGGCCAGGACTCCGGGCAGTTCCGCGTCATGGAGGATCTGCAGCGGATCAAGCCGCTGCTGCTCGAGCTGGTGCAGGACGGCGCGCCCATGCTCGCCATCTGCGGGCTCTACCAGCTCTTCGGCCATCGCTTCCGCACGATCGGCGGCGAGACGCTGACGGGTGTGGGGATCTTCGATCTCGAGACCGTCGGCGGCCCGGAGCGGCTGATCGGCAACATCGTCACCGAGTCGCCCGATCTCGGCACCGTGATCGGCTACGAGAACCACTCCGGTCTGACCCACCTGGGCGCGGGCCAGAAGCCCTTCGGCAAGGTGGTCTCCGGTGCGGGCAACGACGGCCAGGACGGCACGGAGGGCGCGGTGACCCGCGAGGTCATCGGCACCTATCTGCACGGCTCCCTGCTGCCCAAGAACCCGGCGGTTGCCGATCACCTCATCGCCACGGCGGTGCGGCGACGCTATGCGCACGAGACCCTCGAGCCGCTGAACGATCTGCTGGCGGAGAAGGCGCGGGAGGTCGCGGCCTCCCGTCCGCGCTGAGCCCGGGACCCGTCGCCTACAATCGACCAGCAGACTTCCCAGCGCAGCGTCATGCGCCGCGGTGGTGCGCCGCACGGCCCCTCCGGCCGTGACCGGCACCCCCGACGCACGCGCTGCCAGCCGCCGCCGGGAGGAGCCCGGCGCTGCGGCACCGACACGAACCAGGAGGCAAGCCATGTCCGGTCACTCCAAGTGGGCCACGACCAAGCACAAGAAGGCCGCCATCGACGCCAAGCGCGCCAAGGCCTTCGCCAAGTACATCAAGGGCATCGAGGTCGCCGCGCGCCAGGGCGGCGCCGACACCGCGGGCAACCCGGCGCTGGATCTGGCCGTGTCCAAGGCCAAGAAGAACTCGGTGCCCAACGACAACATCGACCGCGCCATCAAGCGCGGCGCCGGCCTGACCGGCGAGGTCATCGAGTACTCGGAGATCTTCTACGAGGCCCGCGGGCCCGAGGGCTCGGCCCTGTACATCGAGTGCCTGACCGACAACAAGAACCGCGCGGCCTCCGAGGTCCGCGTGGCCGTGACTCGCAACGGCGGCACTATGGCCGATCCGGGCTCGGTCACCTTCATGTTCGAGCGCAAGGGCGTGGCCGAGGTCGCCAAGGCCGACGGCGTCACCGAGGACGACGTCATGATGGCCGTGCTGGACGCCGGGGCGGAGGAGGTCATCGAGGACCAGGACGTCTTCGAGGTCATCTCCGAGGCCACCGACCTGCCCCAGATCCGCACGGCTCTGGACGAGGCGGAGCTGGAGTACAACAACGACGACCCCCAGTTCCGCCCGAACATGAAGGTCGAGCTCGACGCCGACGCCGCGCGCAAGTTCCTGCGCCTGGCCGATGCGATCGAGGAGCTCGACGACGTCCAGAACGTCTACTCCAACGTGGAGATCACCCCCGAGGTCGCCGCCCAGCTCGAGGACGAGGACTGAGCCAGGCTCCGGCACCCGCCCGACGTCCCGCCATGGGCTCCGCGGCCAGGGCGCAGGCCCCTGAGCAGGTCATCCTGGGCGTCGATCCCGGGCTGACCCGCTGCGGGTTCGGGATCGTGCGCATGCGCGCCGACCGCCGCGCCGAATGGGTCCACCACGAGGTCCAGGGCACAGGCGCCGACGAGCCCCTGGAGCAGCGGATCCTGCGCATCGCCCAGGCGGCCGATCAGCTGCTCGAGCGCTTCGCCCCGGATGCTTTGGCGATCGAGCGCGTGTTCGCGCAGAACAACGCCCCCACCGTGGTCGGCACCGCCCAGGCCTCGGGCGTGGTGATCGCCGCCGCAGCCGCTCGCGGGGTCCCCGTCGCCTGGCACACCCCGTCCGAGGTCAAGGCCGCGGTCACCGGCGACGGCTCGGCCGAGAAGGCCGCCGTGACCAAGATGATCGCGCGCATCCTCCGCCTCGAGCAGCTGCCGCGTCCGGCCGACGCCGCCGATGCCCTGGCGATCGCGGTCTGCCACGGCTGGCGCTCCGGTGTGGGCGCGGGCCTGGACGCCCAGGCGGGCACTACGACCACGCACCAGGGCGCCCGCACGGGACTGCAGCGCGCGAGCCAGGAGCGCGGCACCGCCCTGACACCCGCTCAGCGCGCCTGGCAGGCCGCGGAGCAGAAGGCTCGGCGCGGCCACTGAGGGACCGCATCGTCCTCGGGTGCGGGCCCTCGTCCCGGGCGAGGGCCTGCGCTGTGTGGTCGTCGCGGCTTGGTAGGGTGAGCGAGGCATCGTACTGATGTTCGAATGGCTGCCCGATTCGCGGGCGGCTCCCCGCATCGAGGAGAGGGTGTTCCCATGATCGCGTCCGTGCGCGGCGAGGTGCTGCACAAGGGGCTGAGCACGGCCGTCGTCGACGTCATGGGGCTGGGCCTCGAGCTGCAGGCCACCCCGCAGACTCTCTCCGGGCTGCACGAGGGCCGCGAGGCCCGGCTGGCCACCGCGTTCGTGGCGCGCAAGGACGACTCCCCGCTGCTGTTCGGCTTCGCGGACGCGGAGGAGAAGGAGATCTTCGAGACAATGCTGGGCGTCTCCGGCATCGGTCCGCGCACCGCACTGGCGGTGCTGGCCGCGCTGGGCACGCAGGAGGTCCGCACGGCCATCGCCCAGGGCGACCCCAAGCCGTTCACCACCGTCTCCGGGATCGGGCCCAAAGGCGCCAAGCGCATCGTGCTCGAGCTCGCGGACAAGCTCGTTCCCGCCGATCCGCCACCGGCCTCGGCCCCGCAGGCGGCGCAGATCCCGCTGTGGCGCACCCAGGTCACGGAGGCCCTCACGGGTCTGGGCTGGAACGAGAAGGACGCCTCAGCGGCCATCGACGACGCCCTGGTCGGTCGAGAGGAGCTCGCCGACTCCGGTGACGTCGCCCTGATCCTGCGCACCGTGCTCGCCTGGCTCGGCGCCCGGGCCTCGGCTCCTGCCGCCGGCCGCAGCTCGGCCCGGGCGGGGGAGGGCCGTTGAGCATGGACGCACAGCACAGCGGGTCCGAGCGCCTGGTGGGCGGGGAGCCGGAGCTGGACGAGCGCGCCGTCGAATCGGCCCTGCGCCCCGAGTCCCTGGCGGACTTCGTGGGTCAGCCGCGTGTGCGCCAGCAGCTCTCCCTGGTCCTGGAGGCCTCCAGGCTGCGGGGCCGCAGCGCCGATCACGTGCTGCTGTCCGGACCTCCCGGTCTGGGCAAGACCACGCTGGCCATGATCATCGCCCAGGAGATGGGCGCTCCGCTGCGCATCTCCTCCGGGCCTGCCATCCAGCACTCCGGCGACCTGGCCGCGATCCTGTCCTCCCTGACTGAGGGCGAGGTCCTGTTCCTCGACGAGATACACCGCATGTCCCGGCCCGCCGAGGAGATGCTCTACATGGCCATGGAGGACTTCCGGGTCGACATCGTGGTGGGCAAGGGCGCCGGGGCCACCTCCATCCCGCTGGACCTGCCGCCGTTCACCCTGGTCGGTGCCACCACGCGCGCCGGGCTGCTGCCGGGACCGCTGCGCGATCGCTTCGGCTTCACCGGGCACCTCGAGTTCTACAGCGACCACGAGCTCGTCTCCGTGCTGCGCCGCTCCGCCGGGCTGCTGGACCTGCGCCTGTCCACGGAGGGCTTCGAGGAGGTCGCCACCCGCTCCCGCGGAACTCCGCGCATCGCCAACCGCCTGCTGCGCCGCGTGCGCGACTGGGCGCTGGTCCACGGCGTGGACAGCATCGACGCCCGCGCCTGCTCCGCCGCCCTGGAGATGTACGAGGTCGACTCGCGGGGCCTGGACCGCCTGGACCGCTCGGTGCTCGAGGCGCTGGTCCGCCACTTCGGCGGCGGACCGGTGGGGCTGTCCACCCTGGCGATCGCCGTGGGGGAGGAATCGGAGACCGTCGAGGAGGTCGCCGAGCCGTACCTGGTCCGCGAGGGCCTGCTGGCGCGGACCCCGCGAGGACGCATCGCCATGCCCGCGGCTTGGGAGCACCTGGGACTGGTACCGCCCGAGCACGCAGCCTTCCGGGACACTGCGGTGCGCCAGGCCCTCGGCGACCAGGACCCCCCGCAGCAGTAGCCCTCCGGACGGCGACCGGCTGCGACCCGGCGCCTGGGAGCCCGCTGACCGGGCCCTGCGCGGCCGCGTCCCCTACCATGGACGGGAATCCTCGCCGCCGCCGCGCTGCCCCACGTGCTTGTCCAGGGGCGGAGTCCCGGTCGCGGCACCGACCACCACGCGATGCGCAGAAGCGCATCGCAGGATCAGGAGTCTGCATGACACCCGTCGTCACCGAATCGCTGTCCGCCGCCGGAGCCGCTGGAGGCGGCGGCTCCTCCATGCTGCTCTTCGGCTTCATGCTGCTGCTGATCATCGGCATGTTCTGGTTCTCCAGCCGCACCCGCAAGAAGCAGCAGGAGAAGCTGAAGTCGCAGCAGCGCGCCATGGAGCCCGGCATGGAGGTCATGACGAGCTACGGCCTCTACGGCCGCCTGGTCTCCAAGGACGAGGACGCCGTCAAGGCCGTCATCGAGATCGCCCCGGGCACCCAGGTCACCGTGCACCTGCAGACCCTCACCAACGTGGTCGAGCGTGACACCCCCGCTGCCGGCGGCACGGATGCCGCAGGCTCCACCGCAGCCGGGGACGCCTCCGCTGACGAGACCCCAGCCGGCGACCCCACGGATCCCCGCGATCCGGGAGCCGACTCCTCCCGCTGATCAGCCAGCACCCGCGCCTCGGCCCCCTCGGCCGGGGCGCTCGTGCGTGTTGCGGCACCTGAGACCGCCTCCTCGGGTCCACCCGCGCCCGCCCGGCCCACGTGTGCCGCGCTTCACAGCCCCCTCGAACCCCGCAAGGATCTGCGCCCCGATGTCGACATCGCCAGAAGATCGCTCGTCCGCGAGCACCCCCGGCCGCGAGCCGGGGGACCGGAAGAAGAAGCCGCGCCGCAGCGAGCAGGAGACGACGGCCCAGCGTGCGCAGCGTCGTCAGCTCGGCGGCACCGAGCTGCACCGGGCCGTGAGAACTGCTCGAGGCTCGCTCGTGGGCATGTTCGTGCTGCTGGTCGCCATGCTCGGCGTGCTGGGCTGGGGCGCAGGTCAGGGCCACACCGGCTGGGGGCCGCGCCTGGCGCTGGACCTCGAGGGCGGCACGCAGATGATCCTGACCCCTGAGCTGACCGGTCAGCAGGAGGGCGAGGAGATATCCCAGGAGCAGCTCGACCAGGCGGTGGAGATCATCCGCCAGCGCGTCGACGGCTCCGGCGTCTCGGAGGCCGAGGTGTCCACCCAGGGCGGCGAGAACATCGTCGTGTCCATGCCGGGCACGCCCGATCAGGAGACCCGGGACCTGATCCAGACCTCGGCGCAGATGAGCTTCCGACCCGTGCTGATGGTCGGCCCCGCCGAGGCCACTCCGGAGGACGAGCGCACCCCCGAGGACGAGCAGGTCGAGCCGGACGGCGAGCCCACGGACTCGTCGGACCCCAACTGGGTCGACGGCGATCTGATGGCCAAGTACGAGGCCACGGACTGCACGCAGCCGCAGACCCCCGAGCAGCGCGCCGCCCAGGACCCGGAGGCGGCCATCGTCGCCTGCGATCCCAGCGGCGGCGGCAAGTACATCCTCGGCCCGATCGAGCTCGAGGGCACCGATATCTCGGACTCGTCGTACGGCATGGCCCAGGGTGCCAACGGGACGACCACCGGCCAGTACGCCGTGAACATCCAGTTCAACGAGGAAGGCACCCAGACCTTCAAGGAGCTCTCCGAGCGCCTGAACTCGATCGGTCAGACCAGCCCCGGGGACCCCCGCAGCCAGTTCGCGATCCTGCTGGACGGCGAGGTCATCTCCGCACCGTCCATGGACGCGGTCATCCCCGACGGCCAGGCGCAGATCACCGGCTCCTTCACGGAGGAGGACGCGCAGTTCCTCTCCGAGCAGCTGCGCTACGGCTCGCTGCCCGTGAGCTTCGAGATCTCCTCGGAGCAGCAGATCTCGGCCACCATGGGCGCCGATCAGCTGCGCTGGGGCGTCATCGCCGGGCTCATCGGCCTGGTCCTGGTGGCCGTCTACTGCCTGTTCCAGTACCGCCTGCTGGGCCTGGTGACCATCGCTTCGCTCGTGGTGCTGGGCGTGGCGTCCTGGCTGGCCATCGTGCTGCTGGGCTGGGGCATGAACTACCGCCTGTCGATGGCGGGCGTGGCCGGCCTGATCGTGTCGATCGGCATGGCCGCCGACTCGTTCATCGTCTACTTCGAGCGCATCCGCGATGAGATCCGCATCGGGCGCACGATCCCAGCGGCCATCGATCACGGCTGGAAGCGCGCGCGTCAGACCGTGATCGCCTCCAAGTCCGTGAACCTGATCGCCTCGGTGGTGCTCTACTTCGTGGCCGTGGGCAACGTGCGCGGCTTCGCGTTCACTCTGGGCCTGACCGCGGTGATCGACCTGGTGGTCGTGTTCCTGTTCACCCATCCCGTCATGGTCCTGCTCTCGCGCACCCGCTTCTTCGCTCAGGGCCGCAAGGGCTCCGGGCTGGATCCCGAGACCCTCGACGCCGTGCCGTTCTACCGCGGCGCCGGTCGCACCCGCACTCCGGACGACCTGGACCCGGCCGCCGGTGCGGTGGCGGAGGAGTCCGCCGTGCAGAGCGCCCCGGCCGAGCAGGAGCTCGTGGGCGCGTCCTCGCCGCTCAGCTCCCGCACGAAGCACGCGGCCTCGACGGAGCCCGACGACGACAGCGCCCCCGAGAGCTCCGCAGCTCACAGTGCTGCAGAGACAGAGGACTCTCCCGGGCCCGGCGAGGCAGCGACCGAGGCTCAGAGCACCGGCTCGAGCGCTGCTGCGGGCAGGCCCTCCCGCCGCAGCGCGGGGGCCCCGGACGACGAGCGCGGTCTCACCGTGGCCGAGCGCCGCCGTCGGGCCCGGCGCGCGGCAGGCGAGTCATCGCCGTCGGACCCGCCGCCCCCGCAGGACCCGGAAGCGACCCGCCCGGCCTCCGACCGACGCACGAACGAGGAGGACGCCTGATGTCCCGCTTCTCAGACTTCGGCAACGACCTCTACAGCGGTCGTCGCTCCTTCGGCTTCGTGCCCCGCCGCGGACTGTGGCTGGCCATCGCCGGCGCGCTCGTGGTCATCAGCCTGCTGATCCCCGTGGTCAAGGGCGGCTTCAACCTGGGCATCGACTTCACCGGCGGCTCCGAGTTCACGATCTCCTCGGTGGCCGACGACGATCCGCAGGTCGGCCAGCAGGCGCTGCAGGACACCGGTGCCACCGAGGAGGGCGAGGTCACCAACATCGCCCCGGGCACCATGCGCGCCCAGACCGAGCAGCTCGACGACGAGCAGACCCTGGAGGTCCGCGACGCCCTGGCCGAGGCCTATGACGTCCCGGCCGAGAACGTCACCTCGAACTTCGTGGGCCCCACCTGGGGCGCGGGGATCTCGCAGCAGATGCTGCGCGGCCTGGTGATCTTCCTGGTGCTCACCGCGGTCGTGATGGCCCTGTACTTCCGCACCTGGAAGATGTCCGTGGCCTCGATGGCAGGCGTGTTCGTCACGGTGGCACTCACCGTGGGCACCTACTCGCTCGTGGGCTTCGAGGTCACGCCCTCGGCCGTCATCGGCTTCCTGACCGTGCTGTCGTACTCGCTGTACGACACCGTGGTCGTCTTCGACAAGGTCCGCGAGAACACCAAGGGCCTGCTCGACGGCTCCGCGCCGGCCTCCCGCAGGCAGCGCGGGTTCCTGGGGCAGATCAACCTGGCGGCCAACCAGACGCTGGTGCGCTCGATCAACACCTCGATCGTGGGCCTGCTGCCCGTGGGCGCCATCCTGTTCATCGGCGCCGCGCTGCTGGGTGCCGGAACGCTCAAGGACCTGGCGCTGTCGCAGTTCGTGGGCATCATCTACGGCACGCTGGCCACGCTGTTCGTGGCCACGCCGCTGTATGCGGCGCTGCGCTCCCGCGAACCGGCCGTGCGCCGGATCGACGAGGCTGCCGAGGCCTCCGCCGGCCGCTCCGGTGCTTCGGGCGAGGACTCCGAGGTGCCGCTCGACGACGAGGCCGCGGGCAGCGTCACCGCAGGTGCGACCACGACCCGCGCCGGGGGCTCCACAGCCTGAGGATGCGGCCCGATGTGGTCTGGAGCATGTCCCGGTAGTCCTACAATTGCCGGATTGATCCACTTCGGGGATCGCGTGGAAGGGCCGGGCGCTGAACCTGGCCGGACCGAGAACAGGAGGCGGAGATGACCGAGGGCCGCAGGGGAGTCATCGACGACGGTCGGGGGCGGCCTCCGCGCGCGCCCGAACCCTCCGCCGAAGCCGTCGAGCCCGCCCAGGAGGGCGCCTCGGCGGAGACCTCGCCGCCGCCCTCCGCAGATCGCTCGCACGACAGCGCCTCCGCCGCGGCGGCCCCGGAAGCCCCGGAGACTCTCGGTGCCGCCTCGAAGGCGACCGCCGACTCCGCCGCCGATGACCCGGACGAGGCCATCGAGCGCCGGTCCCGCCAGCTCGAGGCCGAGGAGGCCGAGCGTGCGGCGCGGCGTCGCACGGGCTCGAGCGCCGGGGGCACGCACTGGGTCGTGCCCGCCTCGCGCCCGGTCTTCGGCCGCGCGGTGTTCCCGGGGCGCTCGGAGCGCACCCGCTCCACGCTGTCGTACCTGTCGGGGGCCTCGATCTCGTCGTCCCCGCTGATCGAGCCGCTGCTGCGCACCGTGCGCGAGAACGCTCCCGACGAGGACCTGGCGGTCCTGCAGCGCGCGTTCTCCGTGGCCGATGAGCGCCACCAGGGGCAGAAGCGCAAGAGCGGCGACCCGTACATCACTCATCCGGTGGCCGTGACGACCATCCTGGCCGAGCTCGGCATGACCGGCCCGGTGCTGGTCGCCGCGCTGCTGCACGACACGGTCGAGGACACCGACTACACCCTCGAGGACCTCACCGAGGAGTTCGGCGAGGAGGTCGCGGCGCTCGTCGACGGCGTGACCAAGCTCGACAAGGTGCAGTACGGGGAGAACGCGCAGGCCGAGACCGTGCGCAAGATGATCGTGGCCATGGCCAAGGACATCCGCGTGCTGCTGATCAAGCTCGCCGACCGGCTGCACAACGCCCGCACGTGGCGCTTCGTGTCCCAGGAGTCCTCGGGGCGCAAGGCGCGCGAGACCCTGGAGATCTTCGCTCCGCTGGCTCACCGCCTGGGCCTGAACACGATCAAGTGGGAGCTGGAGGATCTGTCCTTCGCGGCGCTGTATCCCAAGATCTATGAGGAGATCGTGCGGATGGTGGGGGAGCGCCAGCCCCAGCGCGAGCGCAACCTGGCCCAGATCCGCTCCCTGGTGGCCGAGGACCTGGACAAGGCCGAGATCGAGGCCACGATCACGGGGCGCCCCAAGCACTACTACTCCATCTACCAGAAGATGGTCGTGCGGGGTAAGGACTTCGACGAGATCCAGGACCTGCTGGCCGTGCGCGTGCTCGTGGGCACGGTGCGCGAGTGCTATGCGGCCCTCGGTGCGCTGCATGCGCGGTGGCGGCCCCTGCCGGGGCGGTTCAAGGACTACATCGCCATGCCCAAGTTCAACATGTACCAGTCGCTGCACACCACGGTGCTGGGACCGAACGGGCGCCCGGTCGAGATCCAGATCCGCACCCACGACATGCACCAGCGCGCCGAGTACGGCGTGGCCGCGCACTGGAAGTACAAGGCCTCCGGCGCCGCCGACGGCCCCGCGGCCAAGGCGGATGCCGATGACATCGGCTGGCTGAAGTCCCTGGTGTCCTGGCAGGACGAGACGCGGGACTCGACCGAGTTCCTGGACTCGCTGCGCTACCAGATCGACACCAAGGAGGTCTTCGTCTTCACACCCAAGGGCGATGTCATGGCGCTGCCCGTGGGCTCCACCCCGGTGGATTTCGCCTACGCCGTGCACACGGAGGTCGGCGACAAGACCATCGGCGCGCGGGTCAACGGAAAGCTCGTGGCCCTGTCCTCCGAGCTGCAGCACGGCGACTGGGTCGAGGTGCTGACCTCCAAGTCGGAGGCGGCCGGGCCGTCGCAGGACTGGCTGAAGTTCGTCTCCTCGCCGCGGGCCCGGTCCAAGATCAAGCAGTGGTTCTCCAAGGAGCGCCGCGAGGAGGCCATCGAGCGCGGCCAGGAGTCGCTGACCCGTGCGCTGCGCAAGCACCACCTGCCGCTGCAGCGCACGGTCACGCAGGAGGCTCTGGTCTCAGCGGCGCACACGCTGAACAAGTCGGACATCGCCGAGCTCTACGAGGCCATCGGCACCGACTCGGTCACGGCGCGGCAGGTCGTGGACCTGCTGGTGGAATCGGCCGGCGGCGACGAGGGCTCGGCCGAGGAGATCGACGACACCTCCACGCCCATCCAGCCGGTGCGCTCCCGCGTGGTCGACTCCGGCGTGGCCGTGGACGGCGCCAGCGACGTCTACGTGAAGCTCGCCCGCTGCTGCACGCCCGTGCCCCCGGACGAGATCGTCGGCTTCGTGACCCGCGGGCAGGGCATCTCGGTGCACCGGGCCGACTGCTCGAACATCGCCGCGCAGAAGGAGCCAGAGCGCCTGGTCAAGGTCCACTGGGCCCCCACCCAGGCCTCGGTGTTCCTGGTCGAGATCCAGGTCGAGGCGCTGGACCGCAACTCGCTGCTCTCCGATGTCACCCGGGTGCTCTCGGAGAACCACGTCAACATCCTCTCGGCCAACGTCTCCACCTCCACGCAGCGCGTGGCGATCTCCCGCTTCGCCTTCGAGATGGGCGATGCCCGCTACCTCAATCACGTGCTGAACCAGGTCCGCCGGATCGACGGCGTCTACGACGTCTATCGCACCTCCGGCCAGCGCAGGCTCTCCACCGCGGAGGCCTGAGCACTGAGCCGCGGCTTGCGCAGCTCGTGCCTGAGGGGTCTGTGCCGCGCCTCTGCTGTCCCTCGGCAGCTCAGCGCGGCACGACCAGTCCGAGCCTCCGGCAGGCACTGCGCAGTGTGACCATTCCCCTGCGTCGATCCGGAAGCCGGGACCGCTGCCGCAGCAGGTCCGTGACCGCCTGCGGCTCCACACCCAGATGCGGGGCCTCCAGGAGCTGCTCCAGGGCGGGCACGGCAGTCGGGTCCTCCCAGCAGGCCAGATCCGCTGCGGTGCGCAGCGGCGTGGTGACCTGCAGACCGTGCAGCCGATCCACGTCCTGCGGCTCGTGGACCAGCTGTCGGACCTCCCAAGCGAGACCCTCCAGCTGAGGATCGATCGGGCGGGTGGTCGTGCGCCGCTGGCGATGGACCATCAGGTGCAGACGCTGCGGAGCCGGGCAGCAGGACAGGAACCAGGCGGCGGTCGTGCGGTGCAGCACCGCGTGCTCCAGCACTGCCTCCGGCACGACGGCACGGATCGCCCGGGCACGGTCGGCACGGGTCACCGGAAGCAGACGCGGGCTGCAGATCCCGCCCAGCAGCGGGACCGCCAGGTCGTCACGCTGCAGGGCCGAGCGCTCCAGAGCGGAGAGCTCTGCCCAGCGCGGTGCCTCTTCGTCGGGGAGGGACAGAATGCCGCCGGCCGGTCCTGCGGCCGCCGGCGGCAGCGCGGTCGCAGCGTGGGCGTACCGCGGGTCGAGCAGAGGATGCGTCATGCCGGACAGTCCACACCGGATCGCGGCCCACCGAGCGGATGCTCCTCCGCCTGTGGATGGCTTCAGGGCAGAAGCGGGCGCGTTCGACGGCAGGGCCTTCCGAACATGCCGATGGCCCTGATCCTGGGACGGATCGGGGCCATCGGGCGGGGCGCCTCAGCCGGCGCGGCAGAGGCGGTCAGCTCACAGCGAGGCGGCGGAGCGGCGGATCATCTCGAGCATCGACTGCGCGCTCTCGATCTCCTTGTCCAGCTTCTTGGCCTTGGCGGTGTCGCCGGCGGACGCGGCGGCCTCCTTCTTGGCCTGCAGATCCGCCAGCTTCTCCTCCGCCTGAGCGGTCATGGCGTTGGAGCGCACCTCGGTCTGCGAAGCGGCCTTGATGCGACCGCCGGAGTCGGCCTCGCGGACGGCGTCCTCGACTTCGCCGAGCTCGTTCTCGATGCGCTTGAAGTCGCCGCGCGGGACCTTGCCGATCTCCTCCCAGCGGGCCTGGATGGAGGACAGCTTCTTCTTGGCGGCCTTGGCGTCCGTGACCGGAAGCAGCTCGCGGGCCTCCTTGACGAGGGCCTCCTTCAGCTCGAGGTTGGCCGCGAACTCGCGGTCCACGGCCTTGTCGGCCTCCTTGCGGGCGTTGAAGAACACGTCCTGGGCTGCGCGGAAGCGGGCCCACAGGGCGTCGTCGTCCTTGCGCCCAGCGCGCGGGGCGGCCTTCCAGCGGTCCATCAGATCGCGATACTTGCCGGAGGTGGGGCCCCAGTCGGTCGAGGACTGCAGGGCCTCGGCCTCGGCGATCAGCTTCTGCTTGGTCTTCTTGGCCTCGGCGTTGCGCTCGTCGAGCTTGGAGAAGAACGCGCGACGGTGGCGGTCGAACGTGGTGCGAGCGCCGCGGAAGCGCTTCCACAGGGACTCCTCGTCCTTGCGGGACAGCCGGTTGCCCGACTTCTGATGGGCCTGCCAGGCCTCGAAGAGCTCGTTCATGCGAGCGGTGGACTGCTTCCACTGCGTCTTCTCGGGCTCCTGCGCGGAGATCTGCTCGGCCTCCGCCACGATGGCCTCGCGGTGGGCCAGGTTCTCGGCGCGGGCGGCATCGGCAGCCTTGCGGTGCTCGGCCTCCAGCTCCTTGATGCGCGGGCGCAGCGCCTCCAGGCGGGCCTCCAGGGCGGGGACGTCGCCGACGAGCTTGCGCTCACCCAGCTGGGACTTCACGCGATCCAGGCTGCGGGTCAGGTCCCCGGCGGGAGCGCCGGCGGCCACGCGCTGCTCGAGCAGCTCAACCTGGGTGCGCGCCTCCAGGAACTTCTTGGCGAAGTACGCCAGCGCCTCGTCCTTCGGCACGTCCGGGACCTGTCCGGCGAGGACCTTCTCGCCGTCGATCAGCAGGTGCACGCTGCCGTCGTCGTCGACCTCGGCGAAGGCGCGGGCCACCTCGAGCTGCTCGGGGGTCACGTCCGCGGACGGCGCGGGCGTGGACGGAGCCGGTGCGCTCGAGGGCGCGGGGGCCTGCGCGGCGGAAGCGGGCGTGGGCGCAGCCGGCGACGGAGCCGACGGGCGCGCGGCGGCCTCCTGGGCGGCGGCCTGCTCGGGGGCCTTCTCCGACTCTGTGGGCTGCGGCTCGGCGGGGGCTGCGGTCTCCTCAGCCGGGGACTCGGCCTCGGCGGCCGGGACGGTGGAGGCCGACGGCTCGCCGTCCTCGGCGGCACCGGCCTGCTCGATCACAGCCTGATCCGCGGCCTCCTTCTCCTCTGCGGCCGTGGCCTCCTCGACGGCGACGGCATCGGCGATCTCGCCGGCCACGTCCTCGCCGTCGGCCTGCGCCTGGGCCATGCGGGTCTGCTCCTCCTCGGCCCGCTCAGCCTCCGTGGTCTCGCCCGCAGGCGATTCCGCCTGGGCGGCGTCGGCATCAGCCGCAGCCTCGGCAGCCGCGGAGTTGGGGTCGGCGGCCGCTTCGGTCGCCGGGAGGAAGTTGTCGTCGGATTCGAGACGCTCAGTCACCGCTGGAACTCTTTCGCTCGTGCCGACCCGCGATCCCGGAGCTCGCTCCGGGGGCGCTCGGCAGCCTGTCGTGGCCCGGCGCTGGCTGCGCGCGGACGCTGTACGCGGCCCATCGTAGCCAGACGGGACGACGGCCCCCAGGAATCGGTGCTCCTCGGCCCCGGCATCCCACGGCGCCTAAGATGGTTCGGACGGTCCCGTACTGTGTGCCCACCCCCTTCAGCATCCTCAGGAGACGACGCCCCATGGCCAGCAAGACCTCCCTCTCCGGCTTCCCCGAGTGGCTCCCGCAGGAGCGGCTCGTGGAGCTGCACGTGCTCGACACGCTGCGGGAGACCTTCGAGCTGCACGGGTTCTCCTCGATCGAGACCCGCGCTGTGGAGACCGTGGATCAGCTGCTGCGCAAGGGCGAGATCGACAAGGAGGTCTACGGCGTCTCCCGTCTGCAGGAGGACGAGGACGGCGGTCCCAAGGAGGGCCAGCTGGCGCTGCACTTCGACCTCACCGTGCCGTTCGCCCGCTACGTCGTGGACAACGCCGGGCACCTGAACTTCCCGTTCCGCCGCTACCAGATCCAGAAGGTCTGGCGCGGCGAGCGCCCCCAGGAGGGCCGCGCCCGCGAGTTCACGCAGGCGGACATCGACGTCGTCGGCGACGGCGCACTGCCGTTCCGCTACGACGTCGAGATGGCCCTGGTGATCATCGACGCCCTCTCGAAGCTGCCCATCCCGGAGTTCGTGCTGCGGGTCAACAACCGCAAGCTCGCCGAGGGCTTCTACCGCGGCATCGGCCTCCACGACGCCCCCGCCGTCCTGCGCGAGATCGACAAGCTCGAGAAGATCGGCGCCCAGGCCGTGGCGGCGAACCTCATCGAGAACGTGGGCGCCACGCAGGAGCAGGCAGACGCCGCGCTGAAGCTGGCGAGCATCCGCACCGAGGACGCCTCCTTCGTGGAGCAGGTCCGCGCCCTCGGCGTCCAGGACGAGCTGCTCGACGAGGGCCTGGCCGAGCTCGAGGAGGTCGTCGCCGAGGCCGTGCGCCGCGCTCCCGGCAAGCTCGTGGCTGACCTGTCGATCGCCCGCGGCCTGGACTACTACACCGGCACCGTCTACGAGACCGTGCTGGTCGGCCACGAGAAGCTCGGCTCGGTGTGCTCCGGCGGTCGCTACGAGTCGCTGGCTTCCTCCGGTAAGCGCACCTTCCCGGGCGTGGGGCTCTCGGTGGGTGTGACCCGCCTGGTCTCGCGCATCCTCTCGCAGGGGCTGGCCGAGGCCTCGCGCTCGGTGCCCACCGCCGTGCTGATCTCCCTGGTGGATGAGGACTCCTGGTCCGAGGCGCAGGACGTCGCCCAGCAGCTGCGTTCCCGCGGCATCTCCTGCGAGGTCTCGGCCTCGGCCGCCAAGTTCGGCAAGCAGATCCGCCACGCCGATCGCCGCGGGATCCCGTTCGTCTGGTTCTCGACCCGCGACGAGTCGGGCGCGGTGACCCACGAGGTCAAGGACATCCGCTCCGGCGAGCAGGTTCCGGCCGATCCGGCCTCCTGGATGCCCCCGACTGAGGACCTGCGCCCGTCGGTCGGCGCGCCGGTCAGCTCCGCCGATTGAGCACGATCGCCCGCCCCGCGAATCCCACGGCGAAGATCCCGATCATCACGGCCACGGACTGCCACGGCAGCGTGAAGGCCAGCAGAAGACAGCCGATCAGGCCCACGATGTTCAGGCCCCTGGGCGCCCAGCGCGGGCGCTCGCGCAGGGTCAGCGCCGAGAGGTTGGCCAGCGCGTAGTAGACGAGCACGCCGAAGGACGAGAAGCCGATCACGGTGTGCAGGTCGGTGAGGACGATCAGCGCGATCACGACCACGGCGGTGGTCAGCTCCGAGGCCCACGGCACCTGCCGTCCCGAGATGCGGGACAGGTACCCCGGCAGGTCGCGCTCTCGCGCCATCGCCAGGGTCGTGCGCGAGATCCCGGCGACCAGGGCCAGCAGGGCGCCCAGCGCCCCGGCCGCCGCCGCGACCGTCACCGCCGCGGACAGGGCCGTCGCCGCGCCGTCGCCGAGTCCCAGCCGGACGGAGATCTCCTGGGAGGCCGAGAGGAACGGGGCCGACGACGCCGCCAGCCCTCCTGCCCCCAGCAGCCCGAGCAGCAGGACAGCGAGCACCAGGTAGACCACGAGCACGAAGGCCAGCGCCCCCAGGATCGCCCGCGGGATGGTGCGCTGCGGGTCCCGGACCTCCTCGCCCATGGTGGCCACACGGGCGTAGCCGGCGAAGGCGAAGAACAGCAGACCCGCAGCGGGCAGCACGCCCAGGGCACCGCCCCCGCCTTCCTGCACCGAAGGACCCGCGCCGAACATCGTGCTCGCGCTCAGGGCGGCTGCGGCCAGACCCGCCACGACGGCCAGGATCAGCAGGACCACGGAGACCAGGATCCGCGTGAGCCCGGCGGTGCGGGTGATCCCGCCCAGATTGACACCGGTCAGCACCACGATCGCGGCCACCGCCAGGGCTCGGGCTGCGGCATCGGCGTCGTCGATCCCGAGCAGAGAGGCGGCGTAGAGGCCGAAGGCCATCGACATGCCGGCGGCCGAGGCGGTCTTGCCGGTCACGAAGCCCCAGCCGGCGGTGAAGCCCGCCCACTGCCCCAGCTGGCGGTTCGCATAGACGTAGGTGCCCCCGGAGCTCGGGTGGACCATGGCCAGCTGAGCCGTGGAGGTCGCATTGCACCAGGCCACGACGGCCGCCAGCAGCAGCGCGACCGGCAGCAGCGAGCCTGCGTGCGCGGCGGCCGGGGCGAAGGCCACAAAGACGCCCGCGCCGACCATCGATCCCACGCCGATGACGGCAGCGTCGGAGGTGCCCAGCCTGCGGGCGAGCTCGTCCGGATCGTGTGCGGGGGAGGCGGCGGGAGGCTGGGCGGGCGAGGCGTTCACGGATCTCCTGGGCGGCGCGGCGGTGGGGCCGGGTCCGTGGGGCGAGCGTCATCCCCGGCTTGTAGACTCGACGGCGGCGACGCTACAGATCCCCGGTGAACCCGGCATGAACGGGCCCGGGGCCGGCTGCCGCCCTCGGACACCGCAGAGGCCGTCGGCGCATCCCGCCGGAGAGGCCCCACGACGACCACGACCAGAAGGAAGTCCCACGTGCTGCGCACTCATCGACTCGGCGAGCTGAACGCCGAGCTCATCGGAGAGACCGTCACCCTGACCGGCTGGGTGGACCGTCGTCGCGACCACGGCGGCGTCGCCTTCCTGGATCTGCGCGACGCCTCCGGCGTGGCCCAGGTGGTCGTGCGCGATGAGAAGGACTTCCACCCGCTGCGCAACGAGTTCGTGCTGCAGATCCAGGGCACCGTCGAGCGCCGCCCGGAGGGCAACGAGAACCCGAACCTGCCCTCGGGCGAGATCGAGGTCATCGCCGAGACCGTCACCGTGCTCAACACCGCGGCCCCGCTGCCGTTCCAGATCGACGAGCACGTGGAGGTCGGCGAGGAGGCTCGCCTCAAGTACCGCTACCTGGACCTGCGCCGCCCGGAGCCGGCCCGCATCATGCGGCTGCGCTCGGAGGCCTCGCGCGTGGTGCGCGAGCTGCTGCACCAGCAGGACTACCTGGAGGTCGAGACGCCCACGCTGACCCGCTCCACCCCGGAGGGCGCCCGCGACTTCCTGGTGCCGGCGCGCCTGGCCCCGGGCTCCTGGTACGCCCTGCCGCAGTCGCCGCAGCTGTTCAAGCAGCTGCTGCAGGTCGGCGGTCTCGAGCGCTACTTCCAGATCGCGCGCTGCTACCGCGACGAGGACTTCCGCGCCGACCGCCAGCCCGAGTTCACGCAGCTGGACATCGAGGCCTCGTTCGTCGAGCAGGACGACGTGATCGAGCTCGGCGAGGCCATCGTCAAGGCGCTCTGGTCGCTGATCGACGTGGAGGTCCCCACCCCCATCCGCCGCATGACCTACGCCGAGGCCATGGAGAAGTACGGCTCGGACAAGCCCGATCTGCGCTTCGGCCTGGAGCTCACCGAGCTGACCGAGTACTTCAAGGACACCCCGTTCCGCGTGTTCCAGGCCCCGTACGTGGGTGCCGTGGTCATGCCCGGCGGCGCCTCCCAGCCCCGACGCACGCTGGATGCCTGGCAGGAGTGGGCCAAGCAGCGCGGTGCCAAGGGCCTGGCCTACATCCTCTACAAGGAGGACGGCGAGTTCTCGGGTCCGGTGGCCAAGAACATCACCGACGAGGAGAAGGCCGGCCTGGCCCAGGCCACCGGCGCGCAGCCCGGCGACTGCATCTTCTTCGCCGCGGGCGAGGCCAAGCCCTCTCGCGCCCTGCTGGGTGCTGCGCGCGTGGAGATCGGGCACCGCACCGGGCTGATCGACCCGAACGACTGGGCCTTCGTGTGGGTCGTCGACGCCCCCATGTTCGAGCCGGCCTCCGACGCCGTGGCCTCCGGCGACGTCGCCGTGGGCTCCGGGGCGTGGACCGCCGTGCACCACGCGTTCACCTCCCCGCGCCCGGAGCACCTGGACACGTTCGACGAGAACCCCGGCGAGGCCCTGGCCTACGCCTACGACATCGTGCTCAACGGCACCGAGCTCGGCGGCGGCTCGATCCGCATCCACCAGCGCGACGTCCAGGACCGGGTCTTCCGCGTCATGGGGCTGTCCGAGGAGGAGGCCCAGGAGAAGTTCGGCTTCCTGCTGGACGCCTTCTCCTTCGGCGCGCCCCCTCACGGCGGCATCGCCCTGGGCTGGGACCGCGTGATCGCCCTGCTGGCAGGAGCGGACTCCATCCGTGAGGTCATCGCCTTCCCCAAGACCGGCAACGGCTACGACCCGCTGACGGCCGCGCCCGCGCCCATCACCGCGCAGCAGCGCAAGGAGGCGGGCGTGGACGCCAAGCCCGAGCCGCAGGCGAAGAAGGCGGCCGCTGCGGAGGACGTCCGCGAGGATCAGGGCGAGCAGCCCTCGGCGCCGACCGAGGGCTGAGCGGGTCCGCCCGCCGCGCCAGGACCACCACGACAGGAGCCGAGCATGGCCCAGCAGGACATCATCCTGATCCACGGCACGTGGGGCAGCGGCGAAGGCTGGGGCCCGTTCGCCGATGAGCTGCGCGGGCTCGGGCTGCGCGTGCACACGCCCACGCTGCGCCATCACGGCACGCCGCAGACCCACGACGTGTGGGATCTGGCGCAGAAGGTGCGGGCGCTGAGCCTCACCGACTACGTCGATGACCTGCAGCGCGAGGTCGAGCAGATGGAGACCGCCCCGATCATCCTGGGCCACTCGCTCGGCGGGCTGCTCGCTCAGCTGCTGGCTGCCCGGGTGCCGAACGCCGGCGTCGTGCTGCTGTCCCCGGCGCCCAGCCGGGGTATGTTCGCGCTCTACCCGTCGATGCTGCGGCTGTGGGGGCCCCATGCGTTCACCTGGCTGCTCAGCCGACCCATGTGGCCGGTGTCGCTGGAGACCTTCGACAGGCGGATCGCCAACGTCCATGACCGTCAGGACAACGCGCAGCGTCATCGCGCGCATTGCGCAGAGTCGGGACGGGCCTACCGGGAGATGAGCCTGTGGTTCCTCGATCGGGCGCGCGCCTCGGCAGTGGATCCGGCGGATATCCAGAGCCCGGTGCTGGTGGTGGGCGGCACGGAGGACCGCTGCGTGGCCCCGGGCATCGCCAAGGCGACCGCGCGCCGGCTGGGCGACGGCGCGCAGCTGCGCATGATGCGCGGTGCCGATCACGAGATGGCCTCCGGAGAGCACATGCCCGAGACCGTCCGCCTGATCGAGCAGTGGGGCCGGGAGCACCGCCTGGTGCCCAGCAGCTGAGATCGCGGGCGGGCGCAGGATCGTGATGGACTGGGCGTCATGCGAGTCATCCTGCAGCGAGCGCGCGGCGCCTCCGTCACGATTCCCGGTCCCGACGGCCCCCGGACGGTCGGGTCCTTCGACGGCCCCGGCCTGGTGGCCCTCGTGGGCGTGACCCACGGCGACGACGCCGAGACGGCCGCCGCCCTGGCCGAGAAGACGGCCGGTCTGCGGATCATGTCCGATCACGAGCGCAGCGAGATCTCCTGCACGGATCTGGGCGCTCCGGTGCTGGCGGTCAGCCAGTTCACCCTCTACGGCGACGTCCGCAAGGGCCGGCGTCCGTCGTGGTCCCAGGCGGCCCCGGGCGAAGCCTCGGAGCCGATCGTCGAGGCGTACGCGCAGAGGCTGCGCGAGCTCGGGCTCGAGGTCCCCACCGGCGAGTTCGGGGCGGACATGCAGGTCAGCCTGGTCAATGACGGCCCCGTGACCCTGATCCTGGACTCAGAGCAGCTCGGCCGGCCGCGGCGCGGCTGAGGGGTCTTCCTCCGCGGGCCCCGTCGGCCGTGATCGCGCTGCGAGCCCACGGGCGCGATGGCCGTCGCGCCTGCGGTGTCGGAGGCCGTCCCTAGCCTGAGAGGGTGACGAGCCAGACAGACACCTCGCTGTTCGATCTCGAGCCGGAGCCGGACCCCGATCCGGACCCGGAGTCCGTCGCCGCGCCTTCGCAGAGCCGCGGGGCCGCCCGCTCGGGAGCAGGAGGGCGCCGCTCGCCGTCTCCGCTGGCGGTGCGCATGCGCCCGCGCACCCTGGACGAGGTCGTGGGCCAGAAGCACCTGCTGCGCCCCGGCTCGCCGCTGCGCGTGCTGGCCGGCGAGGACACCGGCCCGGCCGGACCCAGCTCGATCATGCTGTGGGGACCGCCCGGCACCGGCAAGACCACGATCGCCCACGTCATCGCCCGCGGGCCGCACCGCAAATTCGTGGAGCTGTCGGCCATCACCGCCGGCGTGAAGGACGTCCGCCGGGTCATGGACCAGGCGCTCAAGGACCGGGACCTGCACGGGCGCACCACCGTCCTGTTCCTGGACGAGATCCACCGCTTCACCAAGGCCCAGCAGGACGCCCTGCTGCCCGGCGTCGAGCGCGGATGGGTCGTGCTCGTGGCAGCGACCACCGAGAACCCGTCCTTCTCGGTGATCTCCCCGCTGCTGTCCCGGTCGCTGCTGCTGACCCTGCAGCCGCTGGAGCGGCAGGACATCGGGGAGCTGATCGACCGCGCGGTGGACGATCCGCGCGGTCTCGACGGCGCGGTCACCCTGCAGCCGCGGGCGCGCGAGCACCTGCTCGAGCTGTGCGGAGGGGACGCACGCAAGGCCCTGACGGGGCTGGAGGCGGCTGCGGCCGTCGCGCTGTCCGAGGCGGCCGCGCGGGACTCCGAGCAGCCCGCCGCAGCCGAGGACGACGGCGAGCCGGAGACGGAGGAGGCCGATCCGGAGACGCCCGAGGCCAGTGGAGTCCCGGAGGTGACCGTCGAGCACACCACGGAGGCCATGGACCGGGCAGCGCTGCGCTACGACCGCGACGGCGATCAGCACTATGACGTCATCTCGGCCTTCATCAAGTCGATCCGCGGCTCGGACGTCGATGCCTCGCTGCACTACCTGGCCCGGATGATCGAGGCCGGGGAGGACCCCCGGTTCATCGCCCGGCGGCTGATCATCTCCGCCTCGGAGGACATCGGCACCGCAGATCCCACCGCCCTGCAGACGGCGGTGGCCGTGGCCCAGGCCGTGCAGCTGATCGGCATGCCGGAGGGGCGGATCCCGCTGGCGCAGGCCACGGTCCTGCTGGCCACCGCCCCCAAGTCGAACGCCTCCTACCTGGCGATCGACCAGGCCATCGCTGATGTCCGCGCGGGCAAGGCCGGTCCCGTGCCCCAGCACCTGCGCGATGCCCACTATCCGGGCGCGCAGTCGCTGGGCCACGGACGCGGCTATCAGTACGCCCACGACGCCCCCAACGCCGTGGCCGCTCAGCAGTACCCGCCGGATGAGCTGGTGGGCCGGGACTACTACCTGCCCACCGCCTACGGCCATGACCGAGACCTGCAGCAGCGCACGCGCAAGCTGCGCGGCATCATCCGCGACGGCCCCTGACCGGCGTTGCGCACCACTTGAGCCCCAATCATGATTATCGTCACATGGGACGCCGGGTATCGGGCACCGAGCTCGCGCGGACCGCGTGACGGGAGGAGAGGAAGACCCCATGGCGAACAGCACCTTCACCACTGACCGATCTGCGCTGAACCCCGACTCCCGCGCTCGCGCCCTGGAGCAGATGGAGAACGGCCCCGAGCTCGACGTCCTCGTGGTCGGCGGCGGGGTCACCGGCGCCGGCATCGCCCTGGATGCGGCCACCCGCGGCCTGCGGGTGGGGATCGTCGAGGGCCAGGACTGGGCCGGGGCCACATCGCGCTGGTCCTCCAAGCTGGTCCACGGCGGCCTGCGCTACCTGCAGCAGCTCGATGTCAAGCTCGTCGCGGAGGCGCTGGGGGAGCGCGAGCGGCTGCTGTACACGCTGGCCCCCCACCTGGTGGAGCCCGTCCCGTTCCTCTACCCCCTGCACCGCGGCTGGGAGCGGCCGTACGTGGGCACGGGCATCGGCCTGTACGACACCCTCGCGCATCTGAACTCCAAGGTGACCTCGCTGCCCAAGCGCGAGCACCTGAGCACGGAGGAGGTGCTCGAGCAGTTCCCCGACTTCCGCGAGGACGCCTCCGTCGGGGCCTTCAAGTACTGGGACGCCAAGGTCGACGACGCCCGCCTGGTGCTCACCCTCATCCGCACGGCCGCCGCCAACGGGGCCCTGGCGGCCAACCGCGCGGAGGTCATCGACCTGCTGCGCGAGGACGACGAGTTCCAGGACGGGCAGAACGTCGTGGGCGCGCTGGTGCGGGACAAGGAGACCGGCCGCGAGTTCCCGGTGCGCGCCTCGACCGTCATCTCCGCCACCGGCGTGTGGACGGAGAGCCTGCAGGAGCTCAGCGGAGCGGATGCGGGACTGAAGGTGCTGGCCTCCAAGGGCATCCACATCGTGGTGCCGCGCGAGCGGATCCGCGGCGACGTCGGGCTGATCCTGCAGACGGAGAAGTCCGTGCTGTTCGTGATCCCGTGGGCGCATCACTGGATCATCGGCACCACCGACACCCCCTACGAGCAGTCCCTGGACACCCCCGCGGCCACCGGGGCGGACATCGACTACGTGATCGAGCACGCGAACCAGGTGCTCGCGGATCCGCTGACCCGCGACGACGTCATCGGCGTCTACGCCGGCCTGCGCCCGCTGCTGCAGCCGGTGACCCGCGACGGCCAGGAGACCGCCTCCACCAAGGTCTCGCGCGAGCACACGGTGATGGAGCCGGTGCCGGGGCTCGTGAGCATCGCCGGCGGCAAGCTGACCACCTACCGCATCATGGCCCAGGACGCGGTGGACCTGGCCCTGGGCGAGGAGGAGGCGCAGAAGCGCCCCTCGATCACGGACCGCACGCTGCTCCACGGCGCCGACGGCGTCTTCGGGCTGCGCGCGCGGATCCCGCTGCTGCTCGAGGAGCTGCGTGCCGGCTCCCAGGACCCGGAGATCTGGACCGAGCAGCGCCTGAACGACCTGATCGCCCGGTATGGCTCGGACCTGCATGCCGTGCTGGCGCTGATCCAGGAGGACCCGTCCCTGGAGCGGCCTCTGGAGGGCGCACCGGTCCACCTGCGCGCCGAGATCGTCCACGCCTGCCGGGCCGAGGGCGCACTGCACCTCGAGGACCTTCTGGACACCCGCACCCGCCTCACCTATTCCGCACCCCATCACGGCGATGCCGCCGTCGATGAGATCGCGGATCTGGCCGCGGCCGAGCTCGGCTGGGACGGCCAGCGCCGCGATCGGGAGGTCGAGGCCTACCGCTCCCGCAGCGCCGCCGAGGACGCCGCGGCACGGACCGAGGACGACCCGGCGGCCGAGCACGCTCGCGAGTCCGCCGAACCGGTCGTTGAGGGGCTGCGCGTGCGCACCGTCCACGGCGACGACCAGCAGGGGGCGTCCGACCGCGACGCCGACACGATCGGAGACTGATCCATGATGGGCATCCACGGGCAGGCACTGCTGCCCCAGGCGCAGGAGACCGCCGAGATCGGCCTCGGCCAGGTCTTCTTCTCGGAGATGGTCGGCACAGCGGTGCTGATCATCCTGGGCGGAGGCGTGGTGGCCAACGTCCTGCTGCCCCGGACCAAGGGCCACGACGGCGGCTGGCTCCTGATCAGCTTCGGCTGGGGGCTGGGCGTCTTCGCCGGCGTCTACCTGGCCTGGGCCTCGGGGGCGCACCTGAACCCCGCCGTGACCATGGGGATGCTCGTCTCCGGCGCCGAGGAGTACGCCCCCGGCGTGGCCGTCAGCGCGGCCTCCACGGCGGTCTACTTCGCGTCCACGATCCTGGGCGCGTTCCTGGGAGCGGTCCTCGTCTGGCTGGCCTACAAGAAGCACTACGACGCAGCCGATGACCCCGGCGCCATCCTCGGCACGTTCTCCACCGGCCCGGAGATCCGCTCCGCCCCGTGGAACGTGATCACCGAGGTCATCGCCACCTTCGTCCTGGTGGCTGTGATCCTCGTCTTCGGCGAGACCCCCTCCGAGCTCGGCCCGCTGGCCGTGGCCTTGCTCGTGGTCGGCATCGGCGCGAGCATCGGTGGGCCCACCGGCTACGCCATCAACCCCGCCCGCGATCTCGGTCCGCGCATCGCCCACGCCGTGCTGCCCATCCCGGGCAAGGGGGGCTCCGACTGGTCCTACGCCTGGGTCCCGATCGCCGGGCCCCTGATCGGCGCCGTCCTGGCCGGGCTGCTCGTGCGCGCCATGGTCTGACCCGCTCGCCCCGGGGCCCATGCCCCGTCCCGACCCATCCGCAGGCCACCGAACACGGCCCACTCACCAGCGGTCCCCGAGGGGATCCGAGCCCAGGAGACGACGATGTCCCAGAGCAGCAAGAAGGCAGAAGCCGAGACCAAGGACGAGCGCAGGCGCCGCAGCGGCTCGGCCAAGAAGGCGGGCAAGGGCACCAGCCCCAAGCCGAAGAGGGCGGCATCGTCGGCCTCCGCGAAATCCTCGGCGAAGGGGAAGGCCTCGTCGGCCACGGCCTCCGCCACGAAGGCGTCGTCGAAGGGGTCTTCCAGCAAGGGGCAGGATCCGGAGAAGACCCACGTCATCTCGATCGACCAGGGCACCACGAGCACACGGGCGGTCGTCTACGACCAGAAGGGCCGGGCCGTCTCCTCGGCCCAGCTGGAGCACAAGCAGATCTTCCCGCGCGCCGGGTGGGTCGAGCACGATGCCAAGGAGATCTGGCGCAACGTCCGCAAGGTCGTCGGCGATGCCCTGGCCGATGCCGACATCTCCTCCGACCAGATCGCCGGTGTGGGCATCACCAACCAGCGCGAGACCACGGTGGTGTGGGAGAAGGAGACCGGCAAGCCGATCCACAACGCGATCGTCTGGCAGGACACCCGCACGCAGAAGGCCGTGGACGATCTGGCCGACAAGCACGGCGAGGAGCTGTTCCGGGAGCGCACCGGCCTGCCCCTGGCCAGCTACTTCGCCGGGCCCAAGATGGCCTGGATCCTCGATGAGGTGAAGGGCGCCCGCAAGCGCGCCGAGAAGGGCGAGCTGCTCGCGGGCACGATCGACTCGTGGCTCGTGTGGAACATGACCGGCGGCAAACCGGATTCGGTGCACATCACCGATGTCACGAACGCCTCGCGCACGCTGCTGATGAACATCGACACCCTCGACTGGAACGAGGACCTCTGCAAGAAGGTCGGCGTGCCGGTGAAGATGCTCCCGGAGATCCGCTCCTCGCTCGAGGTCTACGGCGAGGTCCGTCGCCGGGGCCTGCTGCACGGCGTGCCGATCGCGGGCATCCTGGGGGACCAGCAGGCGGCCACGTTCGGGCAGGCCGTGTTCGAGCCCGGGATGATCAAGAACACCTACGGCACGGGCAACTTCGTGCTCATGAACACCGGCACGGAGCTCACGCGCTCGGACAACGGGCTGATCACCACGGTGGCCTACCAGATGGAGGACCAGAAGCCCGTCTACGCCCTCGAGGGCTCGATCGCGGTGACCGGCTCGCTCGTGCAGTGGCTGCGCGACAACCTGGGCCTGATCTCTTCGGCCTCCGAGACCGAGAAGCTGGCCGCGGACGTCGAGGACAACGGCGGGGCGTACATCGTGCCGGCGTTCTCGGGCCTGTTCGCCCCGCATTGGCGCCCGGACGCCCGCGGCGTGATCGTGGGCCTGACCCGCTACGTGGACAAGCGCCACATCGCCCGGGCCGCTCTGGAAGCGGCGGCCTTCCAGTCGCGCGACGTGGTGCTCACCATGGACACCGACGCCGACGCTGCGCCGAAGGAGATCCGCGTGGACGGCGGCATGAGCGCCAACGACCTGCTGATGCAGTTCCAGGCCGACCTGCTGAACACCACAGTGATCCGGCCCAAGAACATCGAGACCACCGCGCTGGGCGCTGCCTACGCGGCCGGCATCACCGTCGGGTTCTGGGACGGCATCGACGACGTCGCCGCCGCCTGGGAGGAGGACAAGCGCTGGGAGCCCACCATGGAGAAGAAGGAGCGCGAGCGCCTGGCCCGCAACTGGGACAAGGCCGTGGAGCGCACCCTGGGCTGGATGGACGACGACGTCCTGTGATCTCCAGCTCCTCCTGACCTGCCGGCTCGGGCGTCCCCGTTCGGGGGCGCCCGAGCTGGTAAGGTGGCTCGTCGGCCGGCAAGGCCCTGCCTCGCGCACCTCGGACGTGTCCCAACCGCACGGACCCGGGAGCTCGAGCAGGTGACCTGCAGCGTGAGGGGATTGCGGCTGATCCCCAGCTCTCCGCACGGAAAGATGCCGTGACGGAGGCCGTGCCGAACAGAATGCCCTGCGGATCGCAGCACTGCTGTGCCGGATCCGCAGCGCCCGCATGAAAGGGGACCATCGTGTCCAACAACGCCAATCGCGCGCGCCGCCAGGTGCGCAAGTCGCGTGCCCTCGGCATCGCTCTGACGCCGAAGGCCGAGAAGTACTTCGAGCGCCGTCCGTACGGTCCGGGCGAGCACGGCCGTGCCCGTCGCAAGCAGGATTCGGACTACAAGGTCCGCCTGCTCGAGAAGCAGCGTCTGCGCGCGCAGTACAACATCCGCGAGAAGCAGATGCACCGCGCCTACGTCGAGGCCAAGCGTCGCGAGGGCCGTACGGGTACGAACCTGCTGACCCTGCTCGAGTCCCGTCTCGATGCCCTGGTCCTGCGTGCCGGCTTCGCCCGCACCATGGCCCAGGCCCGTCAGCTCGTCGTGCACCGCCACATCATGGTCGACGGCCAGCGAGTCGATCGCCCGTCGTTCATGGTCAAGCCCGGCCAGATGATCCACGTGCACTCGCGCTCGGAGAAGATGGCTCCGTTCCAGGTCGCCGCCACCGGCGCGCACCAGGATGTCCTCCCGGACACCCCGGCCTACCTGGACGTCGCGATCGACAAGCTGCAGGCGACCTTCACCCGCCTGCCGGAGCGCTCGGAGATCCCCGTGACCTGCGAAGAGCAGCTCGTGGTCGAGTACTACGCCCGCATGGCCTGATCCAGGCCTGCACCCGGTCGGCCGCTCTTGCGGCCGACCGGTCGGCGGAAGGGCCCGCACCGTCCTCGGACGGTGCGGGCCCTTCGTCATGTCCGTCCCGGTCAGCCGCGCAGCGGCTCACCGGGACGGAGGCGATCTTCAGTGCTTGTGCGGCGTGCGGCTCACGGCGCTGGCGGCATTGACGATCCCGGAGCCGTAGAACCCGTTGAACTCCGCGGTGCCCTCGCACGGCGCCGTGTAGGAGGCATCGCGCCCGGGATAGGAGACCACCGGGGCGTCACAGGCCTTCTCGTGGGCGGAGAGCTCGAGCAGCTTCTCGGTGCGGTGCGGCTGCAGCTTCACCCCGCCGAGCTGGCGATCGGGCTGGCCCTGGGAGCCGATGATCAGCGCAGCGACTCCGGTGGCGTGCGGGGCGGCCATGGAGGTGCCCTGCATGTGCTCGTAGTAAGCGCACTGTCCGGCGGCGTCGCACTCGCTGACGATGAACGGGTCCGTGGACTCGCCCTTCTCATCCAGCACGCCCATCTCCCGGACCACGACGGCCGGGACGGCCGCCAGGATCATGTTCCCGGGCTGGCGCCCGCGCGGGGTGCCGTCGTAGTCGCGGAAGTACCCGCCCGGGGCGGCGACCGTGGTCTGCTCGGTGCCGTAGTTGGAGTAGTCCGCCTTGATCCCCGACGGCCCCACGGCGGAGACGCTCAGCACGCCGTCGCCCTCGGTCGGGATGTCCAGGCAGGAGTTGTCGATCGTGCGCTCACGGGCCTGGCCCTCGGGGAAGTCCGGGCTCGAGTCGTCCACCTGCGGGTTGCCCAGGTCCATGTGGGAGTTGCCCATGGCGGCGATCAGCGTCACCCCGTGGGTCTTCGCGTAGCGCAGCGCCCGGTTGGTGGCCTCGATCGTGAGCTGCTGCTGCGCCTGCTCCTCGGGGCTGTCGGCCGGGTTGGCCGTGCAGTTGAAGGCCCAGGGATCGATGTAGTAGCTCATGTTGACCACGTCCACGCCCGCGGTGGGGGCATAGGTCAGGGCCTCGAGCGTCGGCTCCAGGAAGAAGTAGCCGCTGTCCTGGCCCACGCGCAGGTTCACGATCTCTGCGCCCGGGGCCACGCCCTCGATGCCCAGCCCGTTGACGGGGGAGGCGATCGTGGAGGCCACGTGGGTGCCGTGACCGCCCTCGTCCACGGTGCTGCCGTCCTCGCAGGAGCCGTCGGGATCCTCGGCGCAGGCGCCGTCGATCTCCGGGATGTCGGTGGTGAAGTTGCGGGAGAGGCCCGTGTTGAGGTTGGGGGCGATGTCCGGGTGCGTGCCGTCCACTCCGGTGTCCATGACGCCGACCCGCACGCCCTTGCCGGTCTGGGTGCGGTGGGCCTGGTCGGCATCGATCATGTCGAGGTTCCACTGCCGGCTGCGCAGGGGGTCATCGGCGGTCGTGGGCTCGGGGCGCTTCTTCGCCTGCCCCGGCGGCACCCGTCGGTTCTTGGGGTCGGCCTTCACCGCCGGGCGGTCGGCACGGGCGCGCTCGACCTCGTCCGTGTCCTTGCGCCGGTGCTGCGCCTGGGCATCCGGGGTGTAGCCGATGACGTGATCGTCCATGGTGCCGGCGATGGCGGCGGAGGATTCCAGGCGCTCGTCCAGATCTGAGGGGCCGTTGACGGTGAACAGGCCGATCGCGTCATTGTGCTCGGCGACCTCGCCGCCGGCCGCTTCGATCGCTGCGACGGCCTGAGCGGCGCTGACGCCCTCTGCGGCGAGCACGAGCTGGCGCTGCTCGCCCGTCTCGGCGGCGGGTGCGGCGTAGGCGGGCAGCAGCCCGCCGGAGGACGTCAGGGCCATGGCCGAGGTGGCGATGAGTGCCGCGACGGCGCGGGAGCGACGGCGGCTGCGGACGGGCGTCGGCGTCTGGGCGCCGCCGCGCGGCGCGCGGGAGGGTGTGGTGCGGTGCATGGATTCCCCTTGATCCGAGAGCTGAACACCGGTTCTCCGGTGTGGTGCAGCTCACAGTACACACTTGTATGCGCTGGTCACGGAGGGGGCGGCGCGTCATCGGACGGAAGGGTGCTGGGGCGTGTCTTCAGCGGACGCCACGAAGTCCTCATCACAGCTGGCCGCGACGATCGTGACCTTTTGGTTACAGTTGGACCCGCACTGCACGCCCTGCCGCCGACTTCCGTCCGTCGTCGGGACGTGCGGCCCAGGGCAGGTTCTCCCGATCTCTGCCGTCGCCGAGCAAGGAGCACTCCAATCACATGACCGGAGGAGACATCGCCGGGCTCATCGCCGCCGGCGTGTTCGCAGTGCTCGTCGCTCTGCTGGCGGTCCCGATCGTCAAGCTGGGCCGCGTCTTCGATGAGCTGCGGATCCTGATCCGCGACCTCAACGACGAGACCGAGCCGCTGCTCGAGGAGGTCACGCGCACGGTCGCCACGACCAACTCGCAGCTCGAGAAGGTCGATGTCATCACCGACAGCGTCTCGGACGCCTCGGCCAGTATGTCGGCCATGACCTCCCTGGTGGCCTCGACCGTGGGCCAGCCCATCATCAAGACGGCCGCGTTCTCCTCCGGGGTGCGCCGGGCCTTCAGCGGCGATGCCGTGCGGGCCCGTCGTGAGGAGCGCCGCAGGGCCCGCGAGGCCGAGCATGCCGCCCGCCCGGGTGCCGCCGAGGACCTCGATCGCACCGAGACGGCACCGACCGATCACGCCGGCTCCTTCCCGCGCGACGAGCAGTCCGTGCCGAGACGCACGGCCCCCGCTCATGGGATGCCCGTGAGCGAGCAGGGCGGCGCCTGGTGGGAGGGCACGGAGTGGGATACGGATTCGCCCTCCGACAGCCCCGAGACGGGCGCCTCATCCGCGCAGCGGCCTCAGGGTGAGAGCATGTCCGGGGAGTCCGTCGAGCGCAGCTCAGCACGGCGCGATCCCGACCAGGCCGACCAGCCCGAGCGCCGAGACGCGGAAGGACCCCACGCATGAGCGCATTGACCAGGCTCGCCGTTCTGGCGGCCGGCGCCGCCGTGGGCGCAGGCGCCGGTCGGGCCGTCGGCAGCGACCGCGGTCGTCGGGCGCTCGCCCAGGCTGTCGAGCGCGGGCGCGGCGCCGTCGAGCCGGCGGATCAGGGCCTCGAGGTGCCCGTGCGGGAGAACCGGCTGGGCACACGCGTGCTGCGCGTAGTCCAGGACATCCGCGCGGGCATGGACCAGGCCGAGACCGAGCTGCGGGATCAGCTCGGCGGCTCCGGTGCAGGAAGCCGCCGCGAGGCTGCGGCGGAGCGGCTGAGCGGGCGCGCTGCAGCTGAGCTCCAGCCCGGGCCCCGGGCAGACGAGCAGACGATCATCGAGCACGACGACCACGCGACTGTCGAGAGCTCCCGCGGCGGGTCCTGATCCGCGACGCACGGATCGGCTCCTGCCGATTCCCCCCACAGACCGACACGATTCCAGAGGACCAAGAGGACGACATGCTGACCCACGAGATCACCGAGCGCTGGCTGAGCTTCTTCGAGAAGAAGGGACACACGGTCGTGCCGTCGGCGTCCCTGGTCTCGACCGCGCCCGGTTCGATGTTCACCATCGCGGGCATGGTCCCCTTCATCCCGTACTTCCTGGGCCAGGAGCAGGCGCCGTACGACCGCGCGACCTCCGTCCAGAAGTGCATCCGCACGCTCGACATCGACGAGGTGGGCAAGACCGCCCGCCACGGCACGTTCTTCCAGATGGCGGGCAACTTCTCCTTCGGCGACTACTTCAAGGAGAAGGCCATCCCGTTCGCCTGGGAGCTGCTGACCAGCTCCGTGGAGGACGGCGGCTTCGGGCTGGATCCCGAGCGGCTGTGGATCACGATCTACGAGCACGACGAGGAGTCCTACGCGCTGTGGCGCGAGACCGTGGGCGTGCCGGATGAGCGCATCCAGCGCATGCCCAAGGAGGAGAACTTCTGGGACACCGGCCAGCCGGGCCCGGCCGGTCCCGACTCCGAGATCTTCTACGACCGCGGCCCCCGCTACGGCAAGGAGGGCGGCCCCGCCGCGGATGACGACCGCTACATCGAGATCTGGAACCTCGTGTTCATGCAGTACCAGCGCGGCGAGGGCAGCGGCAAGGACTACGAGATCCTGGGGGAACTGCCCAAGAAGAACATCGACACCGGCATGGGCGTCGAGCGCATGGCCATGCTGCTGCAGGGCGTGGAGAACTTCTACGAGACCGACCAGGTCCGTCCCGTCCTGGACGCCGCCGAGAAGCTCTCCGGCCGCAAGTACCGCGGCTCCGAGAACCCCGGGGACGAGGGCTACGAGGACGACGTCCGCATGCGCGTGGTCGCCGATCACGTGCGCTCCTCGCTGATGCTCATCGGCGACGGCGTGGTGCCCGGCAACGAGGGCCGCGGCTACATCCTGCGCCGCCTGCTGCGCCGCGCGATCCGCGCCATGCGCCTGCTGGGCGTGACCGAGCCCTGCCTGCCGACTCTGCTGCCGGCCTCCTCCGAGGTCATGGGCAAGGTCTACTCGGTGGTCAAGGACGACTTCGAGCGCATCTCCCGGATCGCCTACGCCGAGGAGAAGGCGTTCCTGAAGACGATCGAGTCCGGCACGGCTCGCCTGGACCAGGCGGTCTCCGCGGCCAAGGCCCAGGGCGGGTCGGTCGGCGGTGCCGATGTCTTCGCCCTGCACGACACCTACGGCTTCCCGATCGACCTGACCCTCGAGATGGCCGCCGAGGCCGGTGTCGCGGTCGACGAGACGGCCTTCCGCTCCCTGATGGAGGAGCAGCGCCAGCGCGCCCGCGCGGATGCCAAGGCCAAGAAGGGCGGCTTCGAGGACCTCTCGGTGCTGCGCGCCCTGCAGGAGCAGCGCGGCTCGATCTTCACCGGCTACGACGAGTTCTCCACCGCGACCACGATCCGCGCCCTGCTCGTGGACGGGCAGACGGCTCCGGCCGCCTCCGAGGGCCAGGAGGTCGAGGTCGTGCTCGAGACGACCCCGTTCTACGCCGAGTCCGGCGGCCAGGCCGCAGATACGGGCACGATCTCCGGCGACGGCTTCGTGATCCGGGTCGCGGACGTCCAGCAGCCCGTCAAGGGCCTGTCGGTCCACCGCGGCAAGGTCGTCTCCGGCGAGGTCGCCGTGGGCTCCGAGGTCACGGCCGCGATCGACGTCCGCCGCCGCCGCGACGGCGAGATGGCGCACTCGGCCACGCACATCGTCCACGCGGCGCTGCACGAGGTGCTCAGCCCCGAGGCTGTCCAGCGCGGCTCCTTCAACAAGGAGGGCTACCTGCGCTTCGACTTCAGCTGGGGCGAGGGCCTGACCACGGCGCAGAAGCAGGAGGTCGAGGGCCTGGCCAACGCCGTGATCCACGACGACCACGAGGTCTTCACCCGTGAGATGCCGCTTGATGAGGCCCGCGCCCTGGGCGCCATGAGCCTGTTCGGCGAGAAGTACGGCGACGTCGTGCGCGTGGTCGAGATGAACGGCGAGTGGTCGCGCGAGCTGTGCGGCGGCACGCACGTCGATGACACCGCGCAGATCGGCTCGCTGTCGCTGATCTCGGAGGGCTCCGTGGGCTCGGGCAACCGGCGCGTGGAGGCCCTGGTGGGCCTGAACTCGTTCAACCACCTGGCCGCCGAGCGCACGCTCGTCAGCCAGCTGACCGACATGCTCAAGGTGCAGTCCTCGCAGGAGCTGCCCGAGCGCCTCCAGTCGACCCTGGACAAGCTCAAGGAGACGGAGCGCCAGCTCGGCGAGCTGCGCCGCGAGAAGCTGCAGGCCCAGGCGGGCTCGCTGCTGGATCAGGCACAGCAGATCGGCTCGCTGACGGTGCTGGCCCACGACATGGGCGAGGTCTCCGGAGCGGACGACCTGCGCGCACTGGCCCTGGACCTGCGCGGGCGCCTGAATGATCGTGCCGCCGTCGTGGCCGTGACCGGTGCCTCCAACGGGCGTCCGCTCGTGCTCGTGGCCACCACCGAGGCCGCCCGCGCGGCCGGAGCCAAGGCCGGGGCGCTCGTGCGCACCGCCGCAGGCGTGCTCGGCGGCGGCGGAGGCGGCAAGGACGACCTCGCCCAGGGCGGCGGCCAGGACCCCGCCCGCACCGGGGCTGCGCTCGAGGCCATCCAGGCCGAGCTGCGCACCGGAGCAGGGGCCTGAGGCCTTGGCCATGTCCTCCGAACAGCTCAGCGCGCAGGCGCCGACGGCCATCCGGCCGGGTCGGCGCCTGGGCGTCGACGTCGGCACCGTGCGCGTGGGCGTGGCCCTGTCCGACCCCGACAGCATCCTGGCCACCCCGCTGACCACGCTCGAGCGGGACCGCCGCAAGGGCTTCGACATCAAGCTCGCGGCCAACCTGGTCCACGAGCACGAGGTTGTCGAGGTCGTCGTCGGGCTGCCGCTGGCCATGTCCGGCGGGCACACCGACTCCACGCGCGCGGCGATCGCCTGGGCCCAGGGGCTGCAGCGGCGCCTGGCGGCCAAGGGCTGGTCGGTGCCCGTGCGCATGCTCGACGAGCGCTGGAGCTCCGCCGAATCCCATCGCGCCCTGCTCCAAGCGGGCGTGTCCCGACGCGAGCATCGGGACAAGGTGGACCGCCAGGCGGCGGTCACCATCCTCGAGGCCGCACTGTCCATGATCCATCGTTCCGGCGGGCTGGCCGGAGTGGAGGTTTCCCCCGCTGACGGAGCCGACGCCGGCTCCGGAGCACACCAGACCACGGTCGCCTCCGCGGAGACGACCGCCCATCCGGAGGGAGACCTGTCGTGAGCGACCAGGACCCGCGCACTGACGCGCACACCGAGGACTCGGCCGGCACCAGCGGGGGGCCGCGGCGCGAATCGCGCGAGATCGCGGGGGCCTTCGAGGCCGAGAACCGATCGCCGGAAGAGCTGCGTCGGCTGACCCAGAAGCACAACATGTCGCTGCTGGGGGCCATCGCGCTGTTCACCGTGGCCGTGGTGCTCACCGTGACCGTGCTGGGCTCCACCTTCGGGTGGTTCGAGCGCCACGACTACCGCGGCGAGGGCCAGGACCCTGTGACCTTCACCGTCCAGGAGGGCGCGACCGTCGATCAGATCGCGGTCACTCTGGAGGAGGAGGACATCGTCGCCGACGGCGAGCGCTTCGTGGAGGTCTTCAACGAGGGCCATGCGGGCGACTTCGTGCAGCCGGGGGAGTACGAGCTCAATCGCCAGATGAGCTCGGAGGCCGCCGTCTCGAGGCTGATGCAGGAGGAGGAGGCGACCGACTACGCCGCCGTCCCGCGCACGGTCCGCATGGACGAGACGTTCCAGATCCTCTCCGAGTCCACCGGGCACTCGGTGCAGGACTTCGAGGACGCTGCCGAGGATCCCACGCAGTACGGCATCTCGGACGAGTTCCCCACGATCGAGGGCTACCTGCACCCGGGCGAGTACCGCTTCCCGCTGGATGCCACCCCGGAGGAGATCCTCCAGGAGATGGTCGACTCCACGAACAGCGCGCTCGAGGACGCAGGCGTGGCCGAGGAGGACGAGTTCGAGATCCTCACCGTGGCTTCGATCGTCGAGTTCGAGGGCGTGCCGGACATCTACGACGACGTCGCGGGAGCGATCTACAACCGCCTGGACAACCCGGACGCCGGAACCGGCGGGCTCATCCAGTCGGACGCCTCGGTGGCCTACGGCCTGGGCGAGACGACCGTCCACATCTCCGAGGAGGAGAAGGAGGACAAGTCGAACGAGTACAACACGTACGCCAACCCGGGCCTGCCCGTGGGCCCGATCGGCTCGCCGAGCACCGAGGCCATCGACGCGGCGGCCAACCCGGCGGAGAACGACTACTACTACTGGGTCACGGTCAACCTCGACACCGGTGAGACGAAGTTCGCCTCCACGCTCGAGGAGCACGCGGAGAACGTCGACGAGTACCAGCAGTGGTGCTCCGAGAACGAGGACAAGTGCCAGTGAGCACTGCCCACGCGGGGGTGGCCGGCCATCCGATCGGCCACTCCCTGTCGCCTCGGCTGCACGAGGCCGCCTACCGGGTGCTGGGGGAGGCGATCGACTATCGGGCCTACGACCTCGAGGAGGGCGAGCTCACCGGGCAGATCGCGCTGCTGCGCCAGGATCCGGCCTGGCAGGGGATGTCGGTGACCATGCCCCTGAAGTCGGAGGCCGCCGAGCTGGCCGACGAGCTGAGCGATCAGGCGGCGGCCGTCGGCACGGTCAACACGCTGCGCCCGCGCTCCGACGGCTCCCTGCTGGGGCACAACTCAGACGTCGCCGGGATCGCTGCGTCGCTGCGGGCGGCCGGCGCGGTTCCGGAGGGTGCGCGGGCCTCGGTGCTCGGCGGCGGCGGGACGGCCACGGCGGCCCTGGCCGCCCTGCAGCAGCTGGGTGCCGAGGAGATCGAGCTGTGGGTCCGCTCGCCACAGCGCGCCGGGCGCGCGGTCGAGGCCGCTGAGCGCCTCGGGCTGCCGCTGCGGATCCGGGACTGGGACGCCGCGGCGGAGCATCTGGCCGGATCGGATCTGGTGGTCTCGACCCTGCCGCCGCACGGCGCCGATGACCTGGCCGCGCAGCTGGCCTCGGTGCCCGGGCGCAGCACCGGTGGAACCCTGCTGGATGCCGCCTACGACCCCTGGCCCTCGGCGCTGGCGCGGGCATGGCAGCGGGCAGGGGGCACGGTGGTCCCCGGGCTGGATATGCTCGTGCTGCAGGCACTGGATCAGATCCGGCTGTTCACCGGTCGCTCGATCGACCAGACCCTGCCCCAGGAGCACGCGGTGATCCGCGCCCTGTGCACCGCCGCCGGGCGGCCCGAGCTGGCCGAGGCGGTCCTGCGCAGCTCCTGAGCCCCTTCGGGGCACGGGCTGCGCTCGGCACGAACGCCGAGGAATCACCCACATGCTCCCGCGACCGCGCGAGGAGCCCAGGACGAAGAGAGGCTGAACATGCTGCGCTGGCTGAGTGCTGGTGAGTCCCACGGAGAAGCCCTCGTGGGCATCATCGAGGGCGTTCCCGCCGGGGTCAGCCTGACCTCGGCCGACATCCAGGCCGCGCTGGCCCGACGCCGCCTCGGCTACGGCCGCGGCGCGCGCATGAAGTTCGAGCAGGACCGCGTGCGGCTGCTGGGCGGCGTGCGACACGGCCTGACCCAGGGCGGTCCGGTGGCGATCGAGATCGCCAACACCGAGTGGCCCAAGTGGGAGACGGTCATGTCCGCCGATCCCGTGGACCCTGCGCTGCTCGAGGGCCGCGCCCGCAATGCCGCGCTCACCCGCCCGCGTCCCGGTCACGCCGACTTCACCGGCATGCAGAAGTACGGCCACGACGAGGCCCGTCCGGTGCTCGAGCGCGCCTCTGCCCGGGAGACCGCCACGCGCGTGGCCCTGGGCGCCGTGGCCGCTGCGATCCTCGAGGCCCTGGGCGTCGGCCTGGTCTCGCACACGACCGCTGTGGGCGGCGTCGAATCCCCGATCGAGGCGGCGCGCCCGGTGCCCGGCGACGTCGAGGCCCTGGACGCCGATCCGCTGCGCTGCCACGACGCCGAGACCTCGGCGAAGATGGTCGAAGCCGTCGACGCCGCGCACAAGGACGGCGAGACCCTCGGCGGCGTCGTCGAGGTCCTGGCCTACGGACTGGCTCCGGGCCTGGGCTCCTACGTGCACTGGGACCGCCGCCTGGACTCGCGCCTGGCCGGTGCGCTGATGGGCATCCAGGCGATCAAGGGCGTGGAGGTCGGCGACGGCTTCCTCACTGCCGCGCGTCCCGGCACGCAGGCCCACGACGAGATCATGATCGGCGATGACGGCCGCGTGCACCGCGTCTCCAACCGCGCGGGCGGCATCGAGGGCGGCATGTCCATCGGAGACGTCCTGCGCGTGCGGGCTGCCATGAAGCCCATCGCGACCGTCCCCAAGGCGCTGCGCACCGTGGACATCGCCACGCGCGATGCTTCCCGGGCCCACCACCAGCGCTCGGACGTCTGCGCCGTGCCGGCCGCCGGCGTGGTGGCCGAGGCCATGGTCGCGCTCGTGCTCGCGGAGGCCGCGCTCGAGAAGTTCGGCGGCGACTCGATCGCCGAGACCGTGCGCAACAAGGACGCCTACCTGGCCGCGATCCCGGAGGCGCTGCGCTCGAGCGGCGAGCTCGGCGCGTTCGAGGGCACGGAGGGGCCTGCGCCGGAGCGCAACGCGTGAGCCGAGGTCGTCGTCCCGCGGCCCCGGATCCGCAGGCGGATCTGGGGCCCTCCCAGGGCCCGATCGTGCTGATCGGGCCCATGGCTGCGGGCAAATCGCACCTGGCCAAGTACATGGCCCGGCGCTACGGCTACGGCTACGCCGACTCGGACTCGCTGATCGTGCAGCGCCACGGGCAGATCCCGCAGCTGTTCGAGGCCCGGGGCGAGGACGAGTTCCGCAGGATCGAGGCGGAGACCATCGCCGAGCTGCTGGAGGACGAGTCGCTGGCCGACTCGATCCTCTCGCTGGGCGGCGGCGCTCCCATGACGGCCTCGGTCGAGGCCCTGCTGCAGCACCAGATGGTCGCCTACCTGGAGATCGACGAGCGCTCCGTGCGCCGCCGGCTGCGTCGGGCGGGCAACCGCCCCATGCTCAAGGGAGACCCCGTGCAGCGCTGGCGCGATCTGATGGCGCAGCGCCGGGACACCTACGAGGCCCTGGCGGACATCCGCCTGGACGCCAGCGGCAACCGCCCGATCTCCAGGATCGCCGAGGACCTGCACGAGGAGATCCAGGCCCTGCGCCGCCAGGCCGCCGGCTGAGACCATCGAGACAGACCACCGCACGAACCGCTCGTGACGCGCCTCGTCGCGCGGAGCGCACAGCGAAGGAGAGCCATGACCACCACACGCATCCCCGTGACCGGTTCGCGCCCCGAGGACGAGTACGAGGTCCTCGTGGGCAGAGGCCTGATGGGCCACCTGGCCGAGATCCTGGGCAGCCGAGTCCAGAAGGTGCTCGTCATCCACCCGCAGGCCCTCGAGGCCAACGGCCAGGTGGTCGTCGAGCAGCTGCAGGGGGAGGGCTACCAGGCCTTCCAGGCCGTGATCCCGGATGCCGAGGAGGGCAAGCGCCTGGAGGTCGCGGGCTTCTGCTGGCAGGCTCTGGGCCAGGCCGATTTCACCCGCACCGACGCCATCGTCTCGGTCGGGGGCGGAGCGGTGAGCGATCTGGCCGGCTTCGTGGCCGCGACCTGGCTGCGCGGCATCCGCGTGGTGCACGTGCCCACGACCTTCCTGGGCATGGTCGATGCCGCGGTGGGCGGCAAGACCGGGATCAACACCTCCGAGGGCAAGAACCTCGTGGGCTCGTTCCATCCGCCGGCCGGCGTGCTGTGCGACCTCGACGTGCTGTCCACCCTGCCGCGCAACGAGCTGCTCACGGGCATGGCCGAGACGGTCAAGTGCGGGTTCATCGCCGATGAGCGGATCCTCGAGCTGATCGAGCAGCAGCTGGAGGAGGCCACCGACCCGGCCTCACCCGTGCTGCGCGAGCTCGTGGAGCGCACCATCCGGGTCAAGGCGGGCGTCGTCTCCGGGGACCTGCGGGAGGAGGGTGAGCGCGAGATGCTCAACTACGGCCACACCCTGGGGCATGCGATCGAGCAGAACGAGCGCTACCAGTGGCGCCACGGCGCCGCCGTCTCGGTCGGCATGATGTTCGCCGCTGAGCTGGGCCGCACCAACGGCACGCTCTCGGACGAGGTCGTGGAGCGCCACCGCAGCATCCTGGAGTCCCTGGGGCTGCCGGTCGCCTACCGCTTCGACCAGTGGCCCAAGCTGCTGGAGGTCATGAAGCGGGACAAGAAGACCCGCGGCGGCCTGCTGCGCTTCGTGGTGCTGGACGGCATCGCCCGTCCCCGCATCATGGAGGTGCCCGACCCGTCGATCCTCTACGCGGTGTACCAGGAGGTCGCGGTCTGAGGCCCCCGACAGTCGCCGCCCCCGGGATCGCGGCGGCGCCCGCCTTGCTAGAGTGTCCTGCGATCCGCACCCGTCCGCGCTTTTCGGACGCCCCGGCGACGAGAGAGAGAGCATGGCCACCTCGAACGACATCAAGAACGGCACCGTCCTGAAGATCGACGGCAATCTCTGGAGCGTCATCGAGTTCCAGCACGTCAAGCCGGGCAAGGGCGGCGCCTTCGTGCGCACCAAGATGCGCAACATCACCTCCGGCAAGGTCGTCGACAAGACCTTCAACGCCGGCGCCAAGGTCGAGACCGCCACGGTCGACCGCTCCGAGTACCAGTACCTGTACAAGGACGGCGAGGACTTCGTCTTCATGGACAACGACACCTTCGACCAGGTGACCATCCCGGCCGCCGTGGTGGGAGATGCCGAGAACTTCATGCTCGAGGCCTCCAACGCCACCATCGCGTTCAACGAGGGCACCCCCCTGTACATCGAGCTGCCCCCGTCGGTCGTGCTCGAGATCACCGAGTCGGCCCCGGGTCTGCAGGGCGACCGCTCGACCGGCGGCACCAAGCCCGCCACCGTCGAGACCGGCTACCAGATCCAGGTCCCGCTGTTCGTCGAGGAGGGCACGCGCGTCAAGGTCGACACCCGCACGGGCGACTACCTCGGCCGCGTCTCCGAATGAGCGCACGCGGAAGGGCCCGCACCAGGGCTGTCGAGGTCCTCTTCGAGGCCGAGCAGCGCGACGAGCCCGCGCTCGAGGTCATGAGCCGGCGCCGCGCCCACGACGACAAGCAGCTCGGCGCCTACACGGAGGAGATCATCCGCGGGGTGCTGCTGCGCCGCCAGGAGATCGACGAGGCCGTGCAGACCTGGTCTCGCGGCTGGACGCTGGAGCGGATGCCCGCCGTGGACCGCACGCTGCTGCGCGTGGGGGCCTGGGAGCTGCTCTACAACGACGACGTCCCGGACGCCGTCGCCGTGGCCGAGGCCGTGGGGCTGGCCCGCGAGCTGTCGACCGACGACTCCCCGAACTTCGTCAACGGCCTGCTCGGGCGCCTGCAGAAGATCAAGCCCACTCTGCTGGCCGCCCAGCAGGCGGATCCCGAGGCAGCGGACCAGCCCACGGTGGCGCAGGTCCTGGCCGAGTCCGCCGAGCAGGAGCAGGGTGTGGCCCTGCCCGATTTCGACGAGGCCGAGCTGGAGGGCGCGCAGGTCCTGGCGCCCGGCTCCGACGAGCAGCAGGAAGGCTCCGCAAGGCGCACCGACGCCTCCTGAGGCCGGCTCCAGGCCGACATGCACACGCGCGCACCGGTGCCCCGCACCGGTGCGCGCGCATGTCCGGGCCCCTGGCCGATGGCCGCACGAGCGGCAGAGCCCGTCCGGGGGACAGGGTCCCCGGTGCTAGGGTTGCCGTCGGTACAGCACCCTTTAAGTCCGTCCGGAGAGGCGGGGAAGGAGGCGCACCGTGGCAGAGGAGAACCTCCGCGAGACGGCGACGCACAGCTCGGGCCGCGAGCAGGACGGCGGCGCGTCGAGCGCACGGCGGATCCTGGCTCCGGCCGACATCGACAGGGCGCTGACGCGCATCGCCCACGAGATCCTGGAGTCCAACCGGGGCGCTGAGAGCCTCGTGCTCATGGGCATCCCGCGCCGCGGCTATCCGCTGGCGCAGCGACTGGCGGCCAAGCTCGCCCAGTTCGAGGACTTCGATCCGCAGACCTCCCTCGGCCAGCTCGACGTCACCATGTACCGCGACGACCTGCGCACCTCCGGCTCGCGCGTCCCCTGGCCCACCCGCCTGCCCGAGGCCGGCATCGACGGCCGCACCGTGGTCCTGGTGGACGACGTCCTCTACTCCGGTCGCACCATCCGTGCGGCCCTGGACGCCCTCACGGAGCTGGGACGCCCCGAGATCGTGCGGCTGGCCGTGCTGGTCGACCGCGGCCACCGCCAGCTGCCGATCCGCGCCGACTTCGTCGGCAAGAACCTCCCCACCTCCTCCCAGGAGCGGGTCCGCGTGCGGCTGTCCGAGATCGACGGAAGCGCCGAGGCGAGCGCGCAGGAGACCGACCAGGTGGTGATCGAGGGATGAAGCACCTGCTGAGCACGCGGGAGATGACCCGCGCCGAGGCCCTGCAGATCCTCGACACCGCCGAGCGGATGGGGGAGCTGGGGCAGCAGTCCGTGCGCAAGCTGCCGGCCCTGCGCGGCCGCACCGTCGTGAACCTGTTCTTCGAGGACTCCACGCGCACCCGCATCTCCTTCGAGACCGCCGCCAAGCGCCTGTCGGCCGACGTCTTGAACTTCTCGCCCAAGGGCTCCTCGGTCTCCAAGGGTGAGTCCCTCAAGGACACCGCCCAGACCCTGATGGCCATGAACGCCGACGCCGTGGTGATCCGCCACGGCGCCTCGGGCGCCCCGCAGCAGCTGGCGACCTCCGGGTGGATCGACGCCGCCGTGCTCAACGCCGGAGACGGCAAGCACGAGCACCCCACCCAGGCACTGCTCGATGCCATGACCCTGCGCCAGCACCGCGCCCGCCTGGCCGGGGTGGACCCCACGGGCACCGACCTCGCCGGCATGCACGTGGTGATCGTGGGCGATGTCCTGCACTCGCGCGTAGTCCGCTCCAACATGTGGCTGCTGTCCACGCTCGGCGCCCGGGTGACCCTGGTGGCCCCGCCCACGCTGGTGCCCGTGGGCGTGCAGCACTGGCCGGTCGAGGTGCGCTTCGACCTGGACGAGGCCCTGGCCGAGGGCCCGGATGCCGTGATGATGCTGCGCGTGCAGCGCGAGCGCATGCACGCGGCGTTCTTCCCGTCCGAGGCCGAGTACGCCCGGACCTGGGGCCTGACCCACGAGCGCCTGCAGCTGCTGGATGCCGCCGGGCTGGAGACGGCGATCATGCACCCCGGCCCCATGAACCGCGGCCTGGAGATCTCCTCCGAGGCCGCCGACTCGCCGCGCTCGACCGTGCTGCGCCAGGTCGCCAACGGCGTCTCCGTGCGCATGGCCTGCCTGTACCTGCTGCTGACCGGCGCGGACGAGACCGCCGGCGCCGATCCCTTCAGCCCTGAGGAGACCCGATGAGCCCCGCCAACGAACCGTCCGCGACAGGCGCGCAGCGCTGGCTGATCCGCGGCGCGAGCCTGCTGGGCGAGCGCACGGCCGACCTGCTCGTGACCGGCGGCCGCATCGAACGCATCGGCGAGGGTCTCGAGGACTCCGATGCGCGGGTGATCGAGGCCCAGGGCCTGATCGCGCTGCCCGGACTGGTCGACATCCACACCCACCTGCGCGAGCCCGGACGCGAGGACGCCGAGACCGTGGAGACCGGCACGCGCGCAGCCGCCCGCGGCGGCTTCACCGCAGTCTTCGCCATGGCCAACTCCGACCCGGTGGCCGACACCGCCGGCGTGGTCGAGCAGGTCTGGGGCCTGGGCCGCGATGCCGGCTGGGCGCAGGTCCAGCCCATCGGCGCCGTGACCGTCGGACTGGCCGGCGAGCAGCTCTCCGAGATCGGCGCCATGGCCGAGTCGCGGGCCGCCGTGCGCGTCTTCTCGGATGACGGCAAGTGCGTCCACGACCCGCTGCTGATGCGCCGGGCTCTCGAGTACGTCAAGACCTTCGACGGCGTCGTCGCCCAGCACGCGCAGGACCCGCGCCTGACCGAGGGCGCCCAGATGAACGAGGGCTCCGTCTCGGCGGACCTCGGCCTGGGCGGCTGGCCGGCGGTCGCCGAGGAGGCGATCATCGCCCGCGACGTCCTGCTCGCGCAGCACGTGGGCTCGCGCCTGCACATCTGCCACCTGTCCACCAAGGGATCGGTCGAGCTCGTGCGCTGGGCCAAGGAGCGCGGGATCGACGTCACGGCCGAGGTCACCCCGCACCACCTGCTGCTCACCGACGAGCTCGTGCGCACCTTCGACCCCGTCTACAAGGTCAACCCGCCGCTGCGCACCGAGGAGGACGTCCAGGCCGTGCGCCAGGCGGTCGCCGACGGCACGATCGACGTCATCGGCACCGATCACGCACCGCACCCGCGCCAGGACAAGGAGTGCGAGTGGTCCGGTGCGGCCCACGGCATGACCGGGCTGGAGACCGCGCTGTCGATCGCTCAGCACACCCTCGTGGACACCGGCCTGCTCACCTGGGCGGACGTGGCCCGGGTGCTCTCCGAGACCCCGGCGCGCATCGGCGGACTGGGGGAGCAAGGCCGACCGCTGGCCGAGGGGGAGCCCGCCAACATCGTGCTCTTCGACCCGGCCGCCGAGACCGTCGTGGATCCCGAGGCCCACGCCAGCAAGGGGCGCAACAACCCCTACCGCGGCCTGACCCTGCCCGGTTCGGTCCGCGCGACCCTGCTGCGCGGGCACCCCGTCGTGCTCGACGGCGAGCTCTCCAGCCCCCATCCCGACGCCGCCCGCAGCGTCGGCGGCCCGTACCAGGGGCGGTGAGCGGCATGGATGTCAGGCTGCAGACCGCCCTGTGGGGCATCGCCGTCGTGCTCGTTGTCCTGGTGCCGGCTGCGCTGGCCTGGCGCCGTCGCCGCAACCGCGACGAGTCCCGTGCGCCGCTGCCTGAGCTGCCCTCGGACATCGAGCAGCGCGACCCGCTCGGGCACGTGGACGGCATGTACGTGGCCACGACCCGCCACGGCAATACCATGGACCGCCTGGTCGGCCACGGCCTGGGCGTGCGCACCCGAGCCCGGGTCTTCCTCTACGAGGACGGCCTGCTCATCGACCGGACGGGCGCCGAGCCCGTGTGGATCGCCGCCGAGCGCGTCACCGACTACGGCACCGGCTCCGGCATGGTCGGCAAGTTCGTCGAGCCCGGCGGGCTCGTCATGGTGACCTGGGACTTCGCGGGCGAGCCGGTGGACACCGGCTTCCGGCCGCAGGGCTCCCAGGATCGCCCCCGGCTGCTCGAGGCGCTGGCCGCCTACGGCACCGCACAGACTTCCGAGACGCCCCACGAGGGCGCCGCTTCCGCATCGCAGAACCAGGAGACTGCTCCGTGACCGCACACCCCCTCACCCCTGCGATCCTCGTCCTGGAGGACGGGCGCACCTTCCGCGGCAGCGCCTGGGGCGCTGAAGGCCGCACCCTCGGCGAGGCTGTGTTCTCGACCGGGATGACCGGCTACCAGGAGACCCTGACCGACCCGTCGTACGCGGGCCAGATCGTGGTCATGACCGCTCCGCACGTGGGCAACACGGGCACGAACGCGCAGGACGACGAGTCCCGCCGCGTGTGGGTCGCCGGCTACGCCGCGCGCGACGCCGCCCGTGTGGCCTCGAACTGGCGCAATGAGAAGACCCTGGACGAGCTGCTGGCCGAGCAGGGCATCGTCAGCATCCGCGACATCGACACCCGCGCGGTGACCCGCCACCTGCGCAGCGCCGGGTCCATGCGCGCCGGGATCTTCTCGGGCGAAGCACTGGGCTCGCGCACCGTCGACGAGCTGCTGGCGGAGGTCCGCGAGCAGCCCTCGATGGCCGGGCAGCGCCTGGCCGAGACCGTGACGACCGAGCAGGCCCACACGATCGAGCCGTCCGAGCACGGCTGGGACGGCGAGGTCATCGGCGATGTCGCCGCGATCGACCTCGGCATCAAGTCCATGACCCCGCGGCGCATGGCCGAGCGCGGGCTGCGCGTGCACGTGCTGCCGGCAGCCACCACTGTCGAGCAGATCCGCGAGCTGGGCGCTGACGGCGTGTTCATCTCCAACGGCCCCGGCGACCCGGAGACCGCCGAGGCCCAGATCGAGGTCCTGCGCGACGTCCTGCGCTCGGGCACCCCGTTCTTCGGGATCTGCTTCGGCAACCAGCTGCTGGGCCGGGCCCTGGGCTTCGGGACCTACAAGCTGCCCTTCGGCCACCGCGGCATCAACCAGCCCGTGCTGGACCGCCGCACAGGCAAGGTGGAGATCACCGCGCAGAACCACGGCTTCGCCGTCGACGCCCCGCTCGACGGGCCCGTCGAGGCCCCGGCCGGCGGCTTCGGGCGCGTGGAGGTCAGCCACATCGGGCTCAACGACCAGGTGGTCGAGGGCCTGAACTGCCTGGACATCCCCGCGTTCTCCGTCCAGTACCACCCCGAGGCGGCGGCCGGTCCGCACGACGCCGCCTACCTCTTCGACCGCTTCGTCGACATGCTGCGCACCCGCGAGCCCTTCACCGGCGGCGCGCAGGCTGAGGCCGTCGTCGCAGAGACCAGCCAGAGCACCGCCAGCCAGGAGGCCAAGAACTGATGCCGCGCAGGAACGATCTCAACAGCGTCCTGGTCATCGGCTCCGGCCCGATCGTGATCGGTCAGGCAGCCGAGTTCGACTACTCGGGGACCCAGGCCCTGCGGGTTCTCAAGGAGGAGGGCCTGCGGGTCATCCTCGTGAACTCGAACCCGGCCACGATCATGACGGACCCGGAGTTCGCCGACGCCACCTACGTCGAGCCGATCACCCCCGAGGTGGTCGAGAAGATCATCGCCCAGGAGCGCCCCGACGCGATCCTGCCCACCCTCGGCGGGCAGACCGCGCTGAACACCGCGATCGCCCTGGATGCCAACGGCGTGCTCGAGAAGTACGACGTCGAGCTGATCGGCGCGAACATCGCGGCGATCAACCTGGGCGAGGACCGCGAGGCCTTCAAGGGCGTCGTGGAGCGCTGCGGCGCCGAGTCCGCCCGCTCGATCATCGTCCACTCAATGGATGAGGCCCTGGCCGCCGCCGAGCAGCTCGGCTACCCGATGGTCGTGCGCCCGTCGTTCACCATGGGCGGCCTGGGCTCGGGCCTGGCCTACGACGAGGCCGACCTGCGCCGCATCGCCGGCGCCGGCATCCAGTACAGCCCGACCTCCGAGGTCCTGCTCGAGGAATCGATCCTGGGCTGGAAGGAGTACGAGCTGGAGATGATGCGCGACCGCAACGACAACGTCGTGGTGGTCTGCTCGATCGAGAACTTCGACCCCGTGGGCGTGCACACCGGCGACTCGATCACGGTGGCCCCGGCGCTGACGCTGACCGACCGGGAGTACCAGAACCTGCGAGACATCTCGATCGCCGTGATCCGCGAGGTCGGCGTGGACACCGGCGGCTGCAACATCCAGTTCGCGGTCGAGCCGGAGACCGGACGCGTGGTCGTCATCGAGATGAACCCCCGCGTCTCGCGCTCCTCGGCCCTGGCCTCCAAGGCCACCGGCTTCCCGATCGCCAAGATCGCGACCAAGCTCTCGCTGGGCTACACCCTCGATGAGATCCCCAACGACATCACCAAGAAGACCCCGGCGTCGTTCGAGCCCACGCTCGACTACGTCGTGGTGAAGTGCCCGCGCTTCGCCTTCGAGAAGTTCCCGGCCGCCGATCCCACGCTGACGACCACCATGAAGTCGGTCGGCGAGGCCATGGCCATCGGGCGCAGCTTCACCGAGGCGCTGCAGAAGGCCATGCGCTCGCTCGAGCAGAAGGGCTCGAGCTTCGACTTCGCCAGCCCCGAGGTCGAGATGGGCCCGCACGGGACCCAGCGCCTGATCGATGCCACCCGCGCCTCGACCACCGAGCGCATCCACGCGGTGCAGCAGGCGCTGCTCAACGGCGCGAGCATCGACCAGGTCCACGAGGCCACCGGGATCGACCCCTGGTACCTGGACCAGATCAGCCTGCTCAACGAGGTCGCCGAGACGGTGCGCGCCGATCCGGACCTCAGCGAGGACACGCTGCGCCTGGCCAAGCGCCACGGCTTCTCCGACGAGCAGATCGGCCGGCTGGCCCTGGTCTCGGAGGACGTGGTGCGCGGGGTGCGCCACGCCCTGGGCGTGCGCCCGGTGTTCAAGACCGTGGACACCTGCGCGGCCGAGTTCGAGGCCCACACCCCGTACCACTACTCGTCCTACGACGAGGAAACGGAGGTCGGGGAGCACTCGGCGAACTCGGTGCTGATCCTGGGCTCCGGGCCCAACCGCATCGGGCAGGGCATCGAGTTCGACTACTCGTGCGTGCACGCCTCGATGGCCCTGGGCGCGGCCGGCTACGAGACCGTGATGCTCAACTGCAACCCGGAGACGGTCTCGACCGACTACGACATCTCCACGCGCCTGTACTTCGAGCCGCTGACCTTCGAGGACGTCATGGAGGTCATCGCCGCGGAGCGGGCCACCGGCGGGCTGCTGGGCGTGTTCGTGCAGCTGGGCGGTCAGACCCCGCTGAAGCTGGCCGCGCAGCTCAAGGCCGCCGGGGTCCCGATCCTGGGCACCACGCCGGAGGCCATCGACCTGGCCGAGGACCGCGGCGCCTTCGCCCGCGTGCTCCACGATGCCGGGCTGCTTCAGCCGCGCAACGGCACGGCCTCGACCTTCGAGGACGCCCGCACGATCGCGGCCGAGATCGGCTACCCGGTGCTCGTGCGCCCGTCGTACGTGCTGGGCGGGCGCGGCATGGAGATCGTCTACGGCGATGACCAGCTGCGCACCTACCTGGAGAACGCGACCGAGGTCTCGCCGCAGCGCCCGGCGCTGATCGACAAGTTCCTCGAGGACGCGATCGAGATCGACGTCGACGCCCTCTACGACGGACAGAGCCTGTACGTGGGCGGGATCATGGAGCACCTCGAGGAGGCCGGCATCCACTCCGGCGACTCGGCATGCACCCTTCCGCCGGTCACCCTGGGCCCGGACGTGCTCGAGCGCGTGCGCCAGGCCACCGGGGCGATCGCCGCCGGTGTGGGGGTGCGCGGGCTGATCAACATCCAGTTCGCCCTGGCCGCGGACATCCTCTACGTCATCGAGGCCAACCCGCGCGCCTCGCGCACCGTGCCGTTCGTCTCCAAGGCCACCGGCGTGCAGCTGGCCAAGGCTGCGGCGCTGATCGGCACCGGAGTCTCCATCCGGCAGCTGCGCGCCGACGGGACGCTGCTGCCCGAGGGCGATGGCTCGCACCTGCCGGACGACGCCGCGGTGGCCGTGAAGGAGGCCGTGCTCCCGTTCGCCCGCTTCCGCACCGCCGAGGGCCGTGCCGTGGACTCGCTGCTGGGCCCCGAGATGCGCTCGACCGGCGAGGTCATGGGCATCGACGAGCACTACGACACCGCCTTCGCCAAGGCCCAGGCCGGCGCGGGGGTGGCGCTGCCCACGCAGGGCCGGGTCTTCGTCTCGGTCGCGAACAAGGACAAGCGCGCCGCGGTGGCCTATGTGCGCATGTTCCGCGACCTCGGCTTCGAGATCGTGACCACCGGCGGCACCGCCAAGGTGCTTCGCCGCAACGGGATCGACTCGACGGTGGTCGCCAAGATCTCCGATCGCGATTCGACGGAGCGCACCGTCGTGGACCTGATCGAGGCGGGCGAGATCGACCTGGTCTTCAACACGCCCTCCAGCGGCGGGGTCTCCCGCGGCGACGGCTACGAGATCCGAGCCGCGGCTACTTCGGTCGGCATGCCGATCGTGACCACCGTGGCCCAGCTGGGTGCCGTGGTGCAGGCCGTGACGGCGCTGCGCGAGCACACCTGGGACGTCACGCCGCTGCAGGTCCACGAGCAGCGGCTGCGCGAGTCTGTGGCCGCCGCCCGCGAGTCGGCGGAGCCCGCCCGTGGCTGAGCCGGCGGCACCCAGCTTCGGCACCCGCGCGGCGGCGGCGATCGCCGAGCACGGTCCGCTGTGCGTCGGGATCGACGCCCATCCCTCGCTGCTGGAGGCCTGGGGGCTGCCCCAGACCCCGGCGGGGCTGCTGCGCTTCTCCATGGGCGTCGTGGAGGCCCTCGAGGGCCGGGTGGCCGCGATCAAGCCGCAGGTGGCCTGGTACGAGGCCTACGGCTCCTCCGGGATAGGCGTCCTGGAGCAGACCCTGGAGGCCTGCCGTCAGGCCGGGATCCTCTCCATCGCCGATGCCAAGCGCGGGGACATCGGCTCCACCATGCAGGCCTATGCCCGCACCTGGCTGGCCGAGGAGTCCGCGCTTCGCGCCGATGCCGTGACGCTGAGCCCGTACCTGGGCGCCGGGGCCCTCGAGCCGGCCTTCGAGCTGGCCGAGGCCACGGGTCGCGGCACCTTCGTGCTGGCCCTGACCTCCAATCCCGAGGGCGCTTCGGTGCAGCACCGAGGGGCTCCGGAGTCAGTGGCAGCCGCCGTCGCGGAGGCCGTCTCCCAGCGCAATTCCGGGGCTCTCTCAGCGTCGGTGCAGGTCATGCCCGGTGAGGACTCGCATTATGACCGCTTCGTTACGGGGCCCCACGGACTCGTCGTCGGAGCGACCACCGGAGAGGCGATCGCGCAGGTCGGAGTGGACCTGGCCGGCCTCGACGGCCTGGTCCTGGCTCCGGGCTACGGCGCCCAGGGCGCGACCGCTCAGGATCTCGGTGCCATGTTCGCCCAGGTCAGAGGACGGGTGCTCGTGAACTCCTCGCGCGGTATCCTCGCTGCCGGACCCGAGCCCCAGGCCCTGCAGGGGACCGTCAGCGCTGCTCAGGCCGAGCTGTCCCCCGAGCTCTCCGCCGCCTAGACCGCCCCGGCTGCCAGTCGCGGAACCCGATCCACCGGGGTATCGGCCCAGGTCCGCTACCACCTCCGCTATGACCATTCCAACGAATGTGCATACAGTTGCGCGAGCGCGCCGACCTCGATCCTGGTCGGATCATGGGCGAACGGCGAGCGAGAACTGGTGTTCATAGGGAGGAACCGGTCATGGCATTGCGCCTGCTGACAGATGAGGAACGGGCTGCGGCCCGAGAGAAGGCGACCGCCGCTCGCGCGGTGCGCGCCGAGGTGAAGGCCAAGCTGAAGGATCGCTCCATCACGGTGGCGGAGATCCTTCAGCGCGCCGAGGAGGACGAGGCGCTGAGCCGCATGAAGGTCTCCGACCTGCTGGAGTCCGCTCCGGGCATCGGCAAGGTCCGCTCCGCGGCCATCATGGAGGAGATCGGCATCGCCAAGACCCGCCGCGTGCGGGGCCTGGGCGTGCACCAGCGCAAGGCGCTGATCGATCAGCTCGATCGCTGAGCCGGCGGCCGCCCGGTCCTGCGGCCGCTTCCTGACGAGGCGCCCCGCCTCCTTACCGTCGATCCGCGGAAGCAGGCGGGGCGCCTTCGTCATCGGCGGTATCCTGAGGCTCCCATCCGCAGGACGCAGACTGAACAGCAGCTGGAGGAGCATCCTTGCCGCAGGAGCACACCGGAGCGAGCATCGCCCCCGAGCACGTCACCGTGCTGGCCGGGCCCACGGCCGTCGGGAAGGGCACGGTCTCCACGTACATCCGCGACCACTGCCCGGATGTCTGGCTCTCGGTCTCGGCCACCACCCGCGCCCCGCGCCCGGGCGAGCAGGAGGGCGTGCACTACTTCTTCGTCGACGACGACGAGTTCCAGCGCATGGTCGACGAGGGCCAGATGCTCGAGTGGGCAGTGGTGCACAACCGCAGCCGCTACGGCACGCCGAGGCAGAAGGTGCTCGACGCCGTCGCCGCCGGGCGCCGCGTCCTGCTGGAGATCGATCTGGCCGGGGCGCGCCAGGTCCGTCAGTCCATGCCGGAGGCGCAGCTGGTCTTCCTGGCCCCTCCCACCTGGGAGGAGCTGGTCGCCCGGCTGACCGGTCGAGGCACCGAGAGTCCCGAGGAACAGCAGGTCCGCCTCGAAACCGCTAAGATGGAGCTTGCTGCGGAGCCGGAGTTCGACCACACCGTCGTCAACGACCAGGTGGAGACCGCCGCGCAGAGGCTCGTCGAGCTCATGGGGCTCGACCCGCGCACCTGCGCCTGAGGCCGCGAACCCGTCGCCCCCGCGGCATCGCAGACTTCGTGCGGCGCCCGCGCCCGCACCGCGAACATCACGGGAGCAGCCCCGCTGCTCCGCACCGAAAGAGCGTCAGGAGAGACTCCTTGTCCACTCAGCACCAGGGCATCACCGATCCGCCCGTCGACCGCCTGCTCACCAAGGCCGACTCCAAGTACGGACTCGTGATCTTCTCGGCACGTCGCGCCCGGCAGATCAACGCCTACTACTCGCAGCTGCACGAGGGCCTGTTCGAGTACGTCGGCCCGCTGGTGGAGGTCCAGCCGAACGAGAAGAGCCTCTCGATCGCCATGCGCGAGATCGACGAGAACCTGATCGAGGCCACCGAGGTCTCGGACGTCGGGTTCTCCGAGAACGGCCAGGCCGTTCCCGAGCGCGAGCTCGGCGTCGACGACTTCTACGCGGACTACTTCGGCGAGCAGCAGGGCGGGGAGATCGACTCGTCCATGGTGTTCTCCGAGAACGCGGAGGACCAGGGCTCCGAGGAGGCCGCTCCGGAGGCCGCGGCCGCCGAGGAGCAGGCGGAGATTCCCTCGGACGAGCCCTCCGAGAACTGAGCCACCGGGGCGCCAGCCCCAGCGCAGTCTGCCTGCGCACAGCGACGGCCGGTCGGGACCAGCTCCCGACCGGCCGTCGCCTTACCCTCGCCGCGGTGCCCCGGCACTGCGGCCGCCACGCGAGCAACGGAAGGGACCGGTCCATGCGCATCGTCCTGGGCATCGGCGGCGGGATCGCCGCGTACAAGTCAGCGCTGCTGCTGCGGCTGCTCACCGAGGCGGGACACCATGTGGTGCCCATGCCTACGCGCGCGGCCCTCGAGTTCGTGGGCGCGCCGACCTGGGAGGCGCTGTCCGGCGAGCCGGTGAGCACCGATGTCTTCGACCGGGTGGACACCGTCAACCACGTCCGGCAGGGCCAGGCGGCGGACCTGGTGATCGTGGCGCCGGCGACCGCGGATCTGCTGGCGCGCGCCGCGCACGGGCTGGCCGACGACCTGCTCACCACCACGCTGCTGGCCACCGAGGCTCCCGTGCTGCTGGCCCCGGCCATGCACACCCAGATGTGGGAGAACCCCGCGGTGCGCGAGAACGTCGCCGCGCTGCGCCGCCAGGGCCGCCACGTGCTCGACCCGGCCTCCGGGCGCTTGACCGGACAGGACACCGGCCCCGGACGGCTCCCGGATCCGGAGGCGATCCGCGACGCCGCCCTGGCGCTCGTGGCCGAACCCGCGCGGACCCCGACCAGGCCGTCGCTGTCCGGGCTGCGGGCCGTCGTCTCCACGGGCGGCACGCAGGAGCCGCTGGACCCGGTGCGCTTCCTGGGCAACCGCTCCTCCGGCAAGCAGGGCCTGGCTGTGGCCCGCGCCCTGCAGGCCGCTGGTGCGCAGGTGGACCTCGTGGCCGGTCACACGGAGGTCGCCCTGCCCGAGGACGCCGAGGGACTGAGCGTGCACCGCGTCAGCACCGCCCTCGAGCTGCAGGAGGCCATGCAGCGGCTGTCGCGGGAGGCGGACGTCGTGGTCATGGCCGCGGCGGTGGCCGATTTCCGCCCGGCGGAGATCGCCGAGTCCAAGATCAAGAAGACCGACGACGACAACGACGCCCCCACGATCGTGCTGACCCGCAATCCCGACATCCTGCGCGGACTCGTCCAGGCGCGGGACGACTCCGGGCGGGAGCAGCTGATCGTGGGCTTCGCCGCCGAGACCGGCGATGCGCAGACGGATCCGCTCGAGTTCGGCCGGGCCAAGCTCGTCCGCAAGGGATGCGACCTGCTGTGCGTCAACCAGGTGGGCACCGACCTCGTCTTCGGCCAGGACACGACCCGCGTGACGATCCTGGAGGCTCCGGTGCAGGGCCGTGCGGCGCCGGACGAGACCGTCGACGGCACCAAGGCCGAGGTCGCAGCGGCACTGGCCCGGCGCATCGCGCAGCGAGTGGGCCGAGCCGACTGAGACGCGCCGTGTCCGGGGATGCTGCGGACGCGCTGGGACGTCGTGGGCTGGCGGTACCCTGGCAGGCGTGACTTCGACGCCTTCTGCCACCAGCAGCGCCCGCAGGGCCCAGACGCCAGGCCGCATGAGCCTGTTCACCTCGGAATCCGTGACCGAGGGCCACCCGGACAAGATCTGCGACCGCATCTCGGACTCGATCCTCGACGCCCTGATCACCGACGACCCGAACTCGTCGGTGGCTGTGGAGACCATGGCCACCACCGGGCTCGTCCACGTCGCAGGCGAGGTCAAGTCGGAGGCCTACGTCGACATCCCCTCGATCGTGCGCCGCTCCATCCTGGACATCGGCTACAACTCCTCGGTCCAGGGCTTCGACGGCAAGTACTGCGGCGTCTCCATCTCGGTGGGGGAGCAGTCCCCGGAGATCTACGACGGCGTCTTCCACTCCCTCGAGTCCCGCGAGGGCCTTGCCCGGGATCCGCGCGACGCCCAGGGCGCGGGCGATCAGGGAATCATGTTCGGCTACGCCTCCAACGAGACCGATGTCCTCATGCCGGCGCCGATCTACTATGCGCACCGACTCTCCGAGCAGCTCACCCGCGTGCGCAAGTCCGCGGTGCTGCCCCACCTGCGCCCGGACGGCAAGACCCAGGTCACGCTGCGCTACGACGGCATCACCCCGGTGGCCGTGGAGACCGTCGTGGTCTCCGCCCAGCACGCCGAGGACTACGCCCTGGAGCAGCTGCGCCACGACATCCGCGCCTCGGTGATCGACCCCGTCCTGGAGAAGACCGGGCTGGACCTCTCGGAGCTGAAGGTCATCGTGAACCCGGCCGGGGACTTCATCACCGGAGGACCGGTCGGAGATGCCGGTCTGACGGGGCGCAAGATCATCGTGGACACCTACGGAGGAATGGCCCGCCACGGCGGCGGCGCCTTCTCGGGCAAGGATCCGTCCAAGGTGGACCGCTCGGCGGCCTACGCCATGCGGTGGGTCGCCAAGAACGTCGTGGCGGCGGGCCTGGCAGCGCGCGCCGAGGTCCAGGTGGCCTACGCGATCGGCAAGGCCCGCCCCGTGGGGGTCTACGTGGATACGTTCGGCACGGAGACCGTCGACCCGGTGCGCATCGAGTCCGCCGTGGAGGAGGTCTTCGACCTGCGACCGCTGGCGATCATCGAGGACCTGCAGCTGCAGCGGCCCATCTACGCCAAGACCTCGGCCGGCGGTCACTTCGGCCGCCAGGACCCCGACTTCACCTGGGAGAAGACCGACCGCGTGGACGCCCTGCGATCGGCGGTCGGAGCCTGATCCGTGCCGGCCGACCGCACGCCCGAGCGGGCATCCGACCAGGCGGCATCCTCGCCCGAGCAAGCACCAGATCGGGTTCCGCTCGCGACCGAGCGTGCACCCGAGCAGGTGCCGCCCACGCCCGGGCGTGCCCCCGAGCGGCCGGCCCCGGCGGAGGAGCAGGGGCCAGAGCAGCTGGCGCTGATGGCCGAGCCCGTCCGGAGCGCACGCGCCGGTGGGCGCGGTGCGTCCGGAGGCCGCGGCGCCCGGCACCGCTCGGGCCCGCTCGAGCCGGCGTACCTGGCCGAGACCGATCCGGTGGCCCGTGTGCGGCTCGAATCGCACCTGCCGCACCTGGACCGGCTGTTCGACTACGGCGTGCCCCAGGACCTCTCCGAGGGCGCCCAGGCGGGGACGCGCATCCGCGTGCGCTTCGGCGGGCAGCAGATGCGCGGCTGGATCATCGAGCGGACCGCGTCATCGGAGGTCGCCTTCGACCGGTTGCAGCCCATTCTGTCGCTGCAGTCCGCCCTTCCGGTGCTCGTGCCGCAGGTGCTGGCCGTCGCCGAGCTCACGGCACAGCGCTGCGCCGGCACGGTCGCCGATGTCCTGCGCTGCGCGGTGCCCCCGCGCGTGGCCTCCGTCGAGAAGGCCGCTCTGGCCGCCCGCGATTGGGCCGAGGCCTCAGCAGCAGACGCCGCCGTGAATCCGGGTGCTGCGCAGCGGGCCGGTCATCCCGGTGCCGAAGAAGCCGCTGAGGCCCTCCCGGACGCGCAGGCCGAAGCTGACCCGGAGACCGCGGCGCACAGGGCCCGACCCCTGACCGCAGCCGAGCCTGCGGCCCCGAGCGCCTGGTCGGAGTACGTGGGCGGCCGTGAGGCGATCGAGGCCCTGCGCGGCGGGCAGCGGGTGCGGGCCGTGGTGCAGGCCCTGCCGTCGCACCCCGAGCACGACCTCTACGACCTCATCGCCCAGGCGGTCGCCGCGGCGCTGGAGTCGGGGCGCGGAAGCGTCGTGGTGGTCCCGGATCACAAGACCCTCGAGCGCGCCCAGCGCGCTGTGGAGGCGGTCGTGGAGCCGCAGCTCGTGGCGAGGCTGCACAGCGAGGACAAGCCGACCCCGCGCTATCGGGCCTTCGTCCAGGCCTTGGAGGGCCACGCGCGGGTCGTGATCGGCACGCGCCCGGCGGTCTGGGCGCCGGTGGAGGACCTCGGCCTGATCGTGGTCGTCGACGACGGCGACCACAGCCTCGTGGAGCCCCGAGCGCCGTACCACCACGCGCGCGATGTGGCGCTGCTGCGCGCACAGCACGACGATCTCGGCCTGCTCGTCATGGGCCAGGCCGTGACTCCGGAGGCCGAGCGGCTCGTGGAGACCGGCTGGGCGAGCTCGATCGCCGCCCAGCGCCCGGTCCTGCGGGCGAACATGCCGCGGATCGAGTCGACCTCGGACTCCTGGCACGAGGCGCACGACCCCCTGGCAGGCCGTGCCCGGCTGCCGGAGACCGCGTTCCGCGTGGCTCGTCGCGCCCTGGCCGACGGTCCGGTCCTGGTCCAGGTGGCCAGGACGGGATATGCCCCGTCGCTGACCTGTCAGCGCTGCCGCAATGCCGCGCGCTGCACCGTCTGCGACGGACCCCTGTCGGTGCCGTCCCGCGGCAGGCTGCCGCAGTGCGGCTGGTGCGCCCGCCAGGCGGCGAACTGGTCCTGCGGCCACTGCGGGGCCACCCAGTGGCGCTTCTCCTCCGTGGGCTCGGAGCGCACCGCCGAGGAGCTGGGCAGGGCGTTCCCGCAGGTGCCGGTGATCTGGTCCTCGGGCGATCAGGTCCGCCGGGAGATCCCCGCGGCACCGGCGCTCGTGGTGGCCACACCGGGGGCTGAGCCGCAGGCGGAGGGCGGCTACGCCGCGGGGCTGCTGCTCGATGGCGATCGCATGCTCTCCCGGCCCGGGCTGCGGGTCGAGGAGGAGGTGCTGCGCAAGTGGGTGCACGCCGCCTCGCTCGTGCGCCGCGGCAGCGCCGGCGGAACCGTGGTGGTGACCTCGGAGCACGAGCGCGTCGTGGCCTCGCTCGTGCGCTGGGACGTGCGCGGCCATGCCGCCCGCGAGCTGGCCGAGCGCCGGACCCTGCAGCTGCCGCCGGCCGTGCGCTGCGCCGCCCTGACCGGACCGCTGCCGGCGCTCGAGGCCTTCCTGGAGCTGGTCGATCTGCCCGACGACGTCCGCACCGTGGGCCCTGCTCCCGTCCATCAGCGCTGGGACGAGGAGGCCGAGGACCCGCAGTCAGAGGCCGCCTCCGCAGACGTCCTCGGCGGACTTTCCGACGACGACGAGGCCCACCGCCTCCTGCTGTTCTTCACGTACTCGCAGGCCGCCGAGGTCACTCGACGGCTGCGCGCAGCCCGTGCCGAGGCCTCCGCTCAGCGCAAGCACGCCCCGGTCAACGTCCGCTGCGACGTGGCCGACCTGCTCTGAGACGAGGCGACAGGGACGAGACCGGGACGGCGGCTGCGTCGGCTTCAGGAGCGCCGGCTGCGCTCGATCTCCCGGGCCAGCTCCACCAGGGACTCGGCCGAGTCCCGCCAGGTCCAGGACGCCGCCCGCTCGAGCCCCGCCAGCACGCGGGCCTGGGCCACCTGCGGGTCCTCGAGCTCGGTGACGGCGCGGGCGAAGGCAGCGTCGTCGCCGGCAGGGCAGTAGGCGGCGGCCCGGCCGCAGACCTCGTGGAAGATCGGGATGTCCGTGCACACCACGGGGGTGCCCGCGCAGAACGCCTCCATCAGGGGCAGGCCGTAGCCCTCGGCCCGCGAGGCGTGCAGGAGCACTCCCGCTCTTGCCAGCAGACGCGCGTGCTCCTGCTCGGAGACCCCGTTGTGGAAGACGAGCCGGGCCTCGGGTCCGGCGGCGTGCACCAGGCGCTCCTGCTGGGCGGGGGTGACCCGCGAGAGCAGGTGCAGCCGCCGGTGCGGAAGCCGTGCCGCCATGCGTGCCAGGGTCTCCACGTCCTTGTACGGCATGAAGGATCCGAGGTAGACCATCGAGTCGTCGCGCTTGTCCAGCCGCTGCAGCGCGGTCTGTTCGCTGACGATCGAGTCCTGAGCCGCGGCATTCGGGATCACGCGCACGGGCCGGTCGCTCAGGCGCCTGCCCTGGATCAGCCCCGCGGAGGTCTGGGAGACGGTGGCCACGGCGTCGGCGCGGTTCAGGGCCAGGCGCTGCGGCCATGAGGCACGGTGGAAGGCGCGCCAGCCCAGACGCACGGGCAGCGGCAGCTCCGGCGGGGGCGAGGGGTGGTCGTAGTAGATCAGGTCATGCAGCGTGAGGATCAGCCCGAAGCGCCGCCGCAGCGCCCCCATGGTCTGCATGGGGGAGAAGACCACATCCGGACCCCGGCGGTTGAGCAACCGGCTCGTGAGCAGCTCCCCGGCCGAGACCGGATCCGGCCCCATGAACCACTCGAGGCGCGGGAGGTGCTGCAGCTGAGCCTGATCCGAGATCATCAGCTCGACCCGCAGCGAGGGATCCTGCGCGGCCAGCTGCGCCAGCCCGTGGGCCAGTCCTGCGCTGTAGCGCGAGATGCCGTCGTGCGGTCCCACCCGCACGTATCGGGCATCCAGCACCAGGTGCAGGGGGCCGGTCATCGCCGCCCCCTGCGCACGATCGGCAGCAGCTGCGTGAACTGCGAGGTGTTCGGCCGAGCCTGATCGATGGGCGGCAGCTCGTCGTGGACATCGATGGGCTCGGGATCCGGGCCCTGCACGAACTCGTGGATCAGCTCGGCGGTCTCGAGGGGCTTCTCGTAGTGGATGAGATGGCCGACGTCGTCGAGGATCACCAGGCGGCGCCGGCGGATCCAGGTGGCCATCCTCTCCTGCGCCTCGACGGAGCCCAGCGGATCCTGGGCGCCCACCACGAGCAGCACGGGCATGGACAGCAGCGGCGCGACCTCGGCGACGGTGCCGGAGATCGAGGCGCGGTAGGCCTCGGCCACCACGCGGCGATCGGCGAAGGAGCCGAAGTACGCGCGGTGCTGGTTCTCCACGTAGCTGCGCAGCTGCGGGTCCTGGGAGACCGTCATCTCCCGGCTCATGAGGTCGCTGACCGCGTGGCTGCGCAGGAGGCGCTCGCCCATGGCCTTCGGCAGGCGCATGGCCAGGGTGTAGTAGGCGTCCGCGATCTTGGTGGCGGCTGCGTCCTGGGCGCTGAGCGCCGGCTCGCAGATGGGGTTCAGCAGCAGCAGCTGCTCGACCATGGCCGGGTGCTCGGCGGCCAGGTGCGAGGCGATCACCGCGCCGAAGGAGTGCCCGAGCAGCAGCACCCCTCGCTCGCCCTGCGGATGCACCGCGCCATCGGTGAGCTCGGTGATGAACCGGCGCAGGAAGCCGACGTAGTGGGGGACGTCGTGCGGGTCCTGGGGGAACGGCTCCGAGCGTCCGAAGCCCGGCAGATCCGGCACGACCACGTGGTAGCGATCGCGCAGTCGGTCGGCGATCAGCTGCAGGCCGTGGTGGTCGCCGCGGAAGCCGTGGACCATCACGAGCAGCGGCTTGCGCTGCGTGTCGATGTCGTAGAACCAGTAGCGGGTCTTGTACCCGTCGAATCTCATGCTGCGCTGCTCGGCCTGCGGATTCTGCTGCACGCGTTCCTCTCCGGGCGGATCTGTCCGTGTCTGCTCGGGCCCGAGTCTACGGAGGGCCTCGGACGCCGCGGGCCCCCGGCGCGGATAGGATGGCGGCGTCATCGCGTCATGGTCGCAGCCCCGTCGGGCTCCCGGCGCGGATGGCGCACGGCGGCCGGGCCCAGCGCCCCGGCAGGACCGCACAGCAGTCGGACGAGAGACAGCCGGGGCAGCCCCGGCGGATGAAGGCAGGCACGTGAGCACGCAGCAGGATGGCCAGGAAGAGACCGGGCAGGTCTGGGACGCCCACGAGCTCGAGGCACGCTGGCAGGGCTGGTGGGAGCGCAACGACGTCTTCCGTCCCCTCGACGACGGCTCCAAGCCGCGGCGCTACGTGCTGGACATGTTCCCGTACCCGTCGGGCGACCTGCACATGGGCCACGCCGAGGCGTTCGCCATGGGGGATGTGGTCGCCCGCTACTGGCGCCAGAAGGGCTTCGACGTCCTGCACCCCATCGGCTGGGACTCCTTCGGGCTGCCGGCGGAGAACGCGGCGATCAAGAACAACGCGCACCCGGCCGAGTGGACCTACCACAACATCGAGACCCAGAAGGCCTCGTTCCAGCGCTACGCCATCGCTGTGGACTGGTCCCGGGAGCTGCACACCTCCGATCCCGAGTACTACCGCTGGACGCAGTGGCTGTTCCTGCAGTTCTGGCAGCGCGGGCTGGCCTATCGCAAGAACTCCCCGGTGAACTGGTGCCCCAAGGACCAGACGGTGCTGGCCAACGAGCAGGTCGTCGACGGCGCCTGCGAGCGCTGCCACACGCCCGTGACCAAGAAGTCGCTGAACCAGTGGTACTTCAAGATCACCGACTACGCCGATCGGCTGCTTGATGACATGGACCAGCTCGAGGGCGCCTGGCCCGAGCGCGTGCTGTCCATGCAGCGCAACTGGATCGGACGCTCGCAGGGCGCCCACGTCTCCTTCGGGATCGTGGACCGGGACGCCGACGACGCGGCGGTCGAGCGCGAGCTGACCGTGTTCTCCACGCGTCCGGACACGATCTTCGGCGCCACGTTCTTCGTGGTGGCAGCCGACTCGCAGCTGGCGCAGGATCTCGTGGCGCAGGAGCACGCCCAGGAGCTCGACGAGTACCGCGAGTCCCTCAAGGCCGTCTCGGACATCGAGCGCCAGGCCACGGACCGCACCAAGACCGGCGTGTTCCTGGGCCGCTGGGCCGTGAACCCGCTCAACGGCGAGCGCCTGCCCGTCTACGCCACGGACTACGTCCTGGCCGACTACGGCACCGGAGCGGTCATGGGCGTGCCCGCCCACGATCAGCGCGACCTCGACTTCGCCCGCGCCTTCGGCCTGCCCGTGCGCGCGGTGGTGGACACCGGGGCGGAGGACCCCGCCGAGACCGGTGCGGCCACCGGCGGTGACGGCGTCCTGATGAACTCGGGAGAGCTCGACGGGCTGAGCAAGGACGCCGCGATCGACAAGGCCATCGAGCTGCTCGAGGCCGCGGATGCCGGTGCTCGGCACATCAACTACCGCCTGCGCGACTGGCTGCTGTCCCGCCAGCGCTTCTGGGGCGCCCCGATCCCGATCATCCACTGCCCGCAGTGCGGCGAGGTCCCGGTGCCCGAGGACCAGCTGCCCGTGCGGCTTCCGGAGGATCTCAGGGGCGAGCAGCTGGCGCCCAAGGGCCAGTCGCCGCTGGCCTCGGTCGAGGACTGGGTGAACGTGGCCTGTCCGTCGTGCGGCGGGCCCGCCCTGCGCGACACCGACACCATGGACACCTTCGTGGACTCGTCCTGGTACTACTACCGCTATGTGTCCCCGCAGGACGAGACGGCCCCGTTCGATCCGGAGGCCGTGCGCCGCTGGGGCCAGGTGGATCAGTATGTGGGCGGCGTGGAGCACGCGATCCTGCACCTGCTCTACGCCCGCTTCTACACCAAGGTCCTGTACGACCTTGGCATGATCGACCACGACGAGCCCTTCGCCCGTCTGCTCAACCAGGGCCAGGTGCTCAATCAGGGCAAGGCCATGTCCAAGTCCCTGGGAAACGGCGTGGACCTGGGCCAGCAGCTCGACGCCTTCGGCGTGGACGCCGTGCGCCTGACCATGGTGTTCGCCTCCCCGCCGGAGGACGACGTCGACTGGGCGGATGTCTCCCCGGGCGGCGCCCAGAAGTTCCTGGGCCGCGCCTGGCGCGTGGGTCAGGACGTCGCCGCCTCGGGCAGCGCCGTCGACGCCGATCCGGCCGCAGGCGACGTCGCCGTGCGCCAGGCGACCCACCGCGCGGTCGCCGAGGCCGAGTCCGCGCTGGAGAACCGCAAGTTCAATGTGGTGATCGCCAAGGCGATGGAGCTGGTCAACGCGCTGCGCAAGGCGATCGACTCCGGGGCCGGTGCCGCCGATCCCGCTGTGCGCGAGGGCGCCGAAGCGGTGGCCGTGCTGCTGTCCCTGGTGGCTCCCTACACGGCCGAGGACATGTGGCATGCCATGGGCCACGACTCGGCGGTGATCGATGCCGGCTGGCCGGTCGTCGACGAGTCGCTGCTGGTGGACGACACGATCACCGCCGTCGTGCAGGTCAAGGGCAAGGTGAAGGACCGACTGGAGGTGCCCGTGGACATCGCCGAGGACGACCTGCGCGAGCTCGCGCTGGGCTCCGAGGCCGTGCAGCGGGCGATCGGCGACGCCGAGATCCGCAAGGTCATCGTGCGGGCCCCCAAGCTCGTGAACATCGTGGTCTGAGATGTCCGGCCAGCGCAGGATAGCGGTCGTCACCGACGACGCCGCAGCCCTGCCGCAGGAGTGGGTCTTCCCGCCGGCGGGCGGGACTGCCGGCGCAGACGTCGCGGGCCAGGACCCCGAACGCACGGAGGGCGCGGCGGACGCGTCGTCGGTGCTGACCGACGAGGACGAGCGCGCCGTGGCACGCTCCGGCCGTCCCGGGCTGGCCGTCGCGGCCATGCCCGTGTCGGTCGATGACACCGATCTCGACCAGGACCGCGACGACTGGCTCGCGGTGGTCGAGGAGGCCCTGGCGGCCGGGCGCAGCGCGGTGACCTCTCGGCCGTCGCCGGGTCAGCTGCTGCGCCAGTACCGTCACCTGGAGGCGCAGGGCTACGAGGGCATCGTCTCGGTGCACTGCTCGGCCCAGCTCTCCGGCTCCGCCACCTCGGCCCGGATCGCCTCGGCCGCCGTCGGGATCCCGGTGGAGATCGTCGATTCGCGCACGATCGCCATGGCCGAGGGCCGCGGCGTCATGGAGGCGTGGGAGGCCGCCGGCACAGGGGCCGATCTGGCAGAGACGGCCGAGGCGGCGCGGGCCGGCAGCGCGGCCAGCCAGCTGCTGCTGTGGGTGCCCGGGCTCGACGCGCTGCGCCGCGGCGGGAGGATCCCGCCGTCCGTGGCTGCGCTGGGCTCCATGCTGCAGGTGCGCCCGGTGCTGCGTCTGGTCAACGGCCAGCTTGCGATCGCCGAGCTGCCCATGACCGAGCAGCGCGCCCGCACGAGGCTGCTGCGCCGAGCGGGTCGTGCGCTGCGGGATTCCACCCGGGACGTCCCCGAGGTCACCGTGCACCACCTGCTCGACGACCACGGCCAGGAGCGCGCCGAGGAGTTCGCCGAGCAGCTGGTGGCCGAGCACTGTCCCGACGCCCGCGCCCGCTGCGTGCCCATGCCCGCGGTGCTCGCCGCCCACGCCGGTGCCGGGGCGCTCAGCGTGATCATCCACGGCTGAGCCGGGCGGCTCTGTTGCCCGCGCGCCTGCCCCGCGTCTCCACAGCGTCGGGATTCTCCCAAGCGCGGGGTGAAGCCTCTGCTGCGCACCTGCGCGGCCCGCCGGGATCCTGCTGCCGCAGTGGACTGGGGGCATGACCCCTGTGACCCATCGCGGACGGCGCCGTCTGGAGCGAGAGCGGCCCGTCGAGCGCCTGCGCGGACTGCTGGATGACGACCTGCGCGCCACCGGCCACGACCTGCCCCACGATGACCGCCCCGAGGACTGGGTGGAGGACTCTGCCTCGGCACCCGAGACCGAGTCCGCGGAGTCGGCACCTGCCGAGAGCGGAGGGGCGGCCGCCAGGCGCCGACGGCTGCTCGCCGCGCCGCCCGCGTCGGGGTCGAGCTCGTCTGCGGAGCCCCTCGGCCCGAGGGCTCTGCCGCTGGATCCCGACGAGCAGCCCTGGGTCTCGCCCATCCGTGCGCGTCTGCCCTGGGCCACACTGGCGATCGCGGGTCTGGTGCTGATCCTGGTGGTGGTCTCGGTCCTGCTTCGCGGGCGCGAGCAGGAGGCCGTGGTCTCGGCTCCGTCGTCCGCAGGACCCGTCGTGGACGAGCAGGCGGGTGCCTCGCAGGCGGCAGCGGAGGGCGGATCCGTGGAGGGGGCGGGAGCGCTCGGTGCGGCCGGGGACGGAGCCAGTGCAGGGACAGTCGACGCACCGGCCTCCGGCAGCCCGGTCACGGTCCATGTGGTGGGGGAGGTGGGCGAGCCCGGGGTGGTCGAGCTGCCGGCCGGGTCCCGCGTGGCCGATGCAGTGGAGGCCGCCGGCGGGCTGAGCGAGTCGGCCGTGACCGATGCGGTGAACATGGCGGCCCCCGCGGCCGACGGCGTCCAGATCGTCATCCCGGACCAAGCACTGGCGGAGCAGTGGGAGCAGGACCCGCTGACGCCGTCCTCGGGATCCGGCGGACAGACTGCCACCGGCAGCGCTCAGGACGGATCTGCCGCCGCAGGATCAGGGGCAGCCGCAGGCGGGAGCCCCGAGGAGGGGGCTGGGCCTGCGGCCACGGGCGCAGCGATCGATCTCAACACCGCCACGGCTGCACAGCTCGAGGAGCTGCCGAAGGTCGGACCCGTTCTGGCTCAGCGGATCGTCGAGCACCGAGAGCAGATCGGCGGATTCCGCTCGGTCGAGGAGCTCGATGATGTCTCCGGCATCGGCCCGGCCATGATGGAGGCCATCGCGCCGCTGGTCACCGTGTGAGAAGGCCCCGACGGCATCCGTCGGGGCCTTCGTCCTGCGCTGAGGGCTCAGGCTCGATCAGGGGGCGGTGTCCATCTGGGCGAACTGCACGTGGGTCTGCCAGTCCTCGGCGGTGATCGGTCCGAGGGCCGGAGCCTCGGAATCCCCCGAGACGCCGGGGGTGAGCAGCGTGAAGGACAGGCCGACCCCCAGCGCAGCGACCGTCACGAGCTGAAGCGGCCGCTGGTGTTTGGACTGGGGCAGGAATCGCAGGAGGCGAAGCTGGGCCATGATGCTCCTCGGTGCTGATCTCGACGCCCCGGCCGGGGCCGGGCGCTGCGGGGCGGCACTGCTGGTCAGGATCAGAATGCGCCCGGCAGGTGTCCGGAACGTCGACGGCCGGTCTCCCGGAGCCGACCCCCGGACGACGGTTCGGCGACGCTCAGGCGAACGGACGGTGACCTGGTCCGCAGCACCCGAGGGCCGCCTCAGGAGGTGACCGTGAACATGATCCGCTCGGTCGTGGAGACGCCGTAGCGATCCGTCTGCGTCACGGTCGCCGTGTGCTCACCCGGAGCGAGGTCCTCCGGCAGATCCAGACGCCACAGGTGACCGGAGGCCTCGGCGACGGAGCCGCCGTGGACCAGCTGCTCCTGGGCAGCCGCCGGATCCGAGAACTCGGCGCCCACGCGCTTGGACTCGCCCTCCAGCCGCTGGGTGCGCTGCGCCTGCTGAGCCGGGCGGCTGTCGATCGAGACCGAGACCTCGGTTCCCGTGCCGCCGGCCCACACGTTCGTGGTCAGCCACGACTCGCCCAGCTCGTCCGCCGAGACCTCGAGCGGGGTCTCGAAGGAGGGTGCCTTCCCGACATTGCGACGGTTCGCGTCGTACCAGTCGCGGTAGGCCGGGGTGTTCAAGCCCAGGGACATCTGCTCCGAGGCCGCCCGCCCGGTGCCGATGAACGAGTCCTCGTACCGGTTGCCGTGGGCCTCCAGCGTGAAGACGCCGGGGACGGCGCCGTCGCGCTGCAGTGCGGTCGGGTAGCCGTCCTCCGTCACGCGCCCGGTGTACCAGTCGCCGGAGATCGCTCCTGCGGTGATGTGGTCGAACGGCAGCTCGTCCACGCCGTAGAGGCTCTTCCAGCCCTCCATGGAATCGCCCTCGCGCATGACCTCCAGCGTGTGGCTGTGCCCGCCGAAGGCGACGGCCGGCCGGTCGCCGATGATGTCGTGGATCGCCTGGACCTGATCCACCTGGTGGCGGTCCGAGCCCTGGTCGTGCCAGTTCAGCAGCGGGATGTGCGTGGCCAGCTCGATCAGCTTGTCCTCGGGGGTGTTCGCGATGTCCTGGCGCAGCCATGCGAGCTGCTCATCGTCGATGCCGCCGTTGTACGTGCCGTTGTAGGGCGCGCCCTGCGAGTGCTGCACGGTGTTCAGCGAGATCACGTGCACGTCGCCGGCGTCGTAGGAGTAGTAGTCCGGACCGAACTGGGACCGGTAGGTGTCGAAGCGGTGGTCATAGTCCGCGTCGAGGTCCAGGTCGTGATTGCCCGGCAGGAAGCGGGCGGGTCCGTTGAGCAGCGACGTCAGTTCGCGGGTCTGGTCGTACAGGTCCAGGTCATCGCCGACGATGTCGCCGATGAACAGCGCACCGCAGCCGGTGAAGTCGGTGCGCTGAGTAAGGTCGGCGAAGGCCCCGCGCAGGGCGTAGTCGACCTCCTCCTGCGTGTAGGTCTGGATGTCGCCGCCGATCAGGCAGCGCTGATCGCGGCTGAGCGTGTCCGTGGTGCGCGTCAGCGGGAAGTCGACGGCATCGGGCAGCGGGCCGGTCGGGTCGATGCCGCCGTAGCGCAGCTCGGGGGAGCCGGCGGGCATGTGGGTGTAGAAGAACTGGGCCACGTTGTCCTCGTCCACGGGGACCTGGTAGCCGGCCGGCTGGGTGAGGAACACCGTCTCGCCGTCGCGCACGGAGATCTCGTAGCGGCCCTGGCGATCGGTGGTGACGATCTTGCGGCCGTTGGAGACCTCCACCCCGGCGATCCCGCGCTCACCGGGGTCTTGCTGCGAGTTGCGGTTGCGGTCGTCGAAGACGGCGCCGTCCAGGACGTCCTGGTCGGCATCGGGACCGGCGGTGACGTCCACCTGGCCGCGGAAGGCCTTGCCGTTCCAGTCGTCTGCGGAGGTGGAGGATCGCGACGGCTCCTGGGCCAGGGCTGGCGCTGGCGCGAGCAGGGTGAGGCTCAGCCCCGCGGTGAGGACGGCGGCGCTGAGCGCGCGTCGCGGGCGAGGATCACGGGAACGGGCAGTGCTGGGGTGGGAGAGGTGCTGGGACATGATGCTCCTGACGGGTGGTGCGGAGGATGCAGATCCGTGCTCGACAGGGCCGGGGAGCGGACCCTGATCGGCCCTCGGCGGGGCGGACAGGTCCAGGCTGACCTGGGAAGATGTCCTCCGCTCCACCTGAGGGTCGACAGCAGTCGACCACTTCCCGTCCCGGTGCCGACGCCTCGGGAAACACTCGGTGCATTGACGTCTGGAGCTGCGTGGGGGTCTTGACGCACGTGGCTCGGTGCTGTGACCTGCGTCGCTGTCGCTGTCGCTGTCGCTGTCGCTGTCGCTGTCGCTGTCGCTGTCGCTGTCGCAGCGAGGAGCGGTCGGGCCCTCGCGCCTCCACAGGGGACCCGTCCGAAGGCCGGCCGGACGGGGGGGCCTCTGCCCGCCTCAGCTGAGGACTGCCATGCAGGAGGCACTGGTGCAATGCGCCGGTGACCTCCTCCCGCCGTCCCGCCCGCGCCCTGCCTCCACGGGGTCGGCAGGAGCCGGGATCTGAACGGGGACGTGGACGGCGGAAGCCGGGCAGACCGAGTGGCGCCTCCGGAGCGGGTCCCGAGGCTCCAGGCGTGCTCGCGCGGCTGTGGCTGCACTCGCAGGAGATGCCCGAGCGGTGGGCGCTGGCACACAGCGCTCGCCGGGAGGAGCGCCTCGAGGCGGCCCAGAGGGCGCTGCGCCCCACCTGGGATCTGCGCCTTGTGCCCGTGGCGCTGAGCGCGTGGGGAGCCGCGCTGCTGGGGACGTCGCAGTCGGAGTCGGTGGGCGCTGCGCTGGGAGCGGTGCTCGAGGTGGATCTCCTGCTGCTCGTCGCAGCGGGACTCGCCATGGTCCTCCTCGTGGCCGTGTTCGCTCGTCGGAGCGGGCGCAGACTGCCCGGGGGAGCAGCACCGGGCTCGCCTCGCGGCCGGACACTGGCCGCCCTGCTGCCGACGGCCGCATTGTGCGCGGTGGTCGTCGTGTGCGTCCTGCTGCGCGCGGGCACCCAGCAGCTGGCGGCCGCCGAGGACATGCGCGGGATGGACGCAGATGCGCAGCGCGTGGTCGTCGAGGTGACCGACCGACCCGTGACATGGCAAAGCGCCACCGCCTCGAGCTTCGGGCCGGGACCGGAGGAGGTCGGCGAAGCCTCCAGCGGGGTCGTCGTGCCGGTGCGGCTGAACAGCGGAGCCCGGGCCACCGTCTTCGCCCAGGACGGCCGGTGGGCGAGCCTGCGCAGCGGGGATCGCGCGGAGGCCGTGGTGAGCGCCCCCGAGATCGAGCAGACCGACCTGCAGCTGCGCAGCACCGGCCCGCCGCAGCCGATGACGGAAGCCCAGGACCGCCCGTCCCTGCTCGAGACGGCCACGGAGCGCTTCGCCCTGGCCGCACAGGCCCGCGGACCCGATGCCGCCGGGCTGCTGCCGGGGATGACCTACGGGGACCGCAGCGGACTGGACACCGGACTCGAGAAGGCCATGAAGGTCACGGGCCTGACCCATCTGACCGCCGTCTCCGGCTCCAATTGCGCCCTGGTCATGGCCCTGGCCGGCCAGCTCGCGCTGGGGCTGGGCGCCCGTCGGCGGGTGTGCGTGATGATCGGTCTCGGCGCGCTCGGGCTGTTCGTCGTGCTCGTGGGACCGGACCCCTCCGTGCTGCGCGCGGCGGTGATGGGAGCCGTGGCCGCGCTCGCGGTCCTCTCCGGGCGCGGACCCGTCTCGCTGGCCGCGCTGTCCACGGCCATGTGCGTCCTGCTCGTGATCGATCCGGGCCTGGGCCCCGAGTTCGGCTTCGCCCTCTCCGTGTGTGCCACCGCAGGGATTGTGGTGACCGCCCGACCGCTGACACGGGTCCTGGAGCACCTCATGCCCACGGTCCTCGCGATCGTGCTCGCTGTTCCGCTCGTGGCCCAGCTGTGGTGCGGGCCCGTGCTGGCGCTGCTGACGCCCACCGTGGCCACCTATGCCGTGCCCGCCAACGTGATCGCCGCCCCAGTCGTCCCGCTGATCACCGTGCTCGGACTCGCAGCTCTGATCCTGCTGGGGCTCGGAGGGCCCGTGGGGGAGGCGCTGGGCTCGGCGCTGCTGGAGCCGGGATCGTGGGCGGTGGGGGTGATCGCGCGCTCGGCCCGCTTCTTCGCTGGGCTTCCCGGCTCCACAGCTCCCTGGCTGGGCCCGCCTGCTGGACCGGTGCTCATGCTGATCCTCAGTGCGGGGATGGTAGTGGCCCTGCATCGCCTGGATGCCCGCTGGTTGGAGCGCTCCCGCGTGGGCGAGGTCCGCTCCGGACCGGCACCCGGCCCCGTCTCCGAGGCTGCCTGGATCCGGGCCCGACGACGTGAGCGGGCCTGGCGCAGCGCCGGGCTGATCGTGATCGCGACGGGCATCGCGGCCCTCGTCGCGGTGCTGCGCTGGCCGGATCAGCATGCGGAGCAGTGGTCGGTGCTGGCCTGCGACGTCGGCCAGGGCGATGCCGTGCTGCTGCGCGGCCGCCAGGACGACCGCGAGTCCACGGTCCTGATCGATGCCGGGCCCGATCCGGGTGCGCTGCGCGGCTGCCTGAAGGACGCCGGGGTCGAGCACCTGGACCTGCTGGTGCTCACCCACGACCACGCCGACCACGTGGCCGGCGCCGAGGGCCTGGGGCAGTTCGTGGAGATCGATCGGGTGTGGTGGTCCTCGGCCTCCGGGCGGGCCCCCGAGGAGCTCGCCGGACTGGACGACCGCGCCGCCCGCCCGACGATCGGGCAGCGCTTCGAGGGCGCGGGGCTGGAGCTGCTAGTGCTCGCTCCCGATCCCGCGACGACCCGGATCAGCCCCGAGTCCGAGGACGAGAACAACGCCTCGATCGTCCTGCGCGCCGAGGTCTCCGACGGTTCGCAGCGCTTCTCGATGCTCGCCGCGGGGGACCTGGAGGAGTCGGGGGCCGGTGCCCTGCTGCGCACGGACCCCTCCGTGCTGGACGTGGATCTGCTCAAGGTCTCCCACCACGGCGCGCGCAACGGCGGGGTGGCGATCATCGACGCCGCTTCACCGAGCCTGGCGCTGGCCTCCGTGGGAGCGGACAACGACTACGGCCACCCGCATCCCGTGATCACCGAGCATCTGGCGCAGGGCTCGATCCCCCTGACGCGCACCGACCGGATGGGTGCGGTGGCCATCCACGTGCAGGACGGTGCGCTGGTGGCCCAGACCACCGGGTGAGCCGCCCGAGCCGAAGCCTCCCGGGGCGTCCGAGACGGCGGGACCCAGGCGGCGCGGAAGCTCGAGCAGCAGATGCCCGTCGCAGCTGTGGGCCAGCGTCTGCTGTCTGCCGCTCGTGCGATCCTTGAGTACATGACTCCGCCTCGTCGTCGCACCGCCGCAGCCGCCGCCCCCGGAGTCTCCTGGCGCGATGTCGAGCCTGCCCCTCTGATCCTGATCACCGGCAAGGAGGGCTTCCTGATCGCCCGCGCCGTGGACCGGCTGCGGGCCCAGCTGAAGGAATCACGCGGGGCCATCGAGCTCTCGCGAGTGGACGCGTCCGGCTACACTCCGGGTCAGCTCCAGGTGCTGGCCAGCCCGTCGCTGTTCGAGGACCCCAAGCTGATCGTGATCGAGGATCTCGCGCAGATGAGCGAGGACCTGCTCAAGGACGGCCTGGAGTACGTGGGACAGGCGGATCCCGAGGTCGTGGTGGTCTTCGTGCACTCGGGCGGCAATCGCGGCAAGAAGCTGCTCGACGCCCTGAAGGCCAAGGCGGTCGTGGTGGATGCCGCGCCGCTGAAGAACGACCGCGACAAGGTCGAGTTCGTGCGCCACGAGTTCCGCACCCATCAGCGCACGATCGACCCGGATGCCGCCCGAGCGCTGACGCAGGCCGTCGGCAACTCCACGTCCGAGCTCGCCTCGGCGTGCTCGCAGCTGCTCTCGGACGGCCCGGAGCACATCACCTTCGACGTCGTGGAGACCTACTACGGCGGGCGCGTGGAGGCCACGGCCTTCAAGGTCGCCGACGCCGCCCTGGCCGGTCAGCCGGCGGCGGCGCTGAAGCTGTGGCGGCAGGCCCTGGACACCGGCACGGACCCGGTGCCCATGGTCGCGGCCCTGGCCGCCAAGGTGCGGCTCGTGGCCGCCGTGCACGGTGTGAGCGGCAGCGCGAACCAGCTGGCCGGGCAGGTCGGGGGAGCCCCGTGGCAGGTCGAGCGCGCGCAGCAGGAGGCCCGTCGCTTCACGGAGGCGGACATGGTCAAGGCCTTGCGCGCGCTGGCGGAGGCCGATGCTCAGGTCAAGGGCGAGTCCCGCAGCGCGCCGTACGCGGTGGAGAAGGCGATCACCACGATCGCCCTGTCCGGCCGGCGCTGAGGCACGGGCCATCCGACCTGCTCGTCGGTGAGGAGTCGCTCGTGCCGGTCATCTGCGTGGCGAGCTCCGCATCTGAGACTCCTCACGGCTGTTCGACATCCAAAGCCCTCGCGGCGGCTCTGATCGACTCGCGCGCCATGCCGTCGTCGCGGCCACGGTAAAGCGAATGGTCCCGCTCCCTCGAGGGGAGCGGGACCATTCGACGAAGCGCCGCGGCCGCGGCAGCCGGATCCGAGAAGCGGATCAGGCCATCGAGGCGACGCGCTTGGCGAAGCCCGACTTCTTGTTGGCCGCGTTGTTCTTGTGCAGGACGCCCTTGGAGACGGCCTTGTCGTACTTGCGGGAGACGTCGCGCAGTGCGGTCTCGGCAGCGGACTTGTCGCCGGAGGCGACGGCCGAGTCGAGGCGGCGCACGTAGGTCTTCAGCTCCGACTTGTACGCGTTGTTGCGCAGACGCGACTTCTCGTTCGTCAGGTTGCGCTTCTTCTGGGACTTGATGTTAGCCACAGGTACTCCTCTTCACAGGTTCACGTTGATCGGATCGGTGAGGGCTCACGGCCGACTCTGACTGAGACATGAGAGTGGGGACGCTCGCAACAGTCAGCCGCTGTGCCCGGCGATCAGCGCGGACACACAGCGTACAAGCCTACCAGAGCGGGGGCCCGGCGGCCCCGAGGCCTCAGCCGCGTCGCTCGAGCCCCCGGGCGACGTCGTCGAACCGGTCCTTCGGCAGCACCGCGCCCTCGCGGCGCACATCCTCGGGCCGGACCCGGATCACGCGGTCCAGCTTGACCTCGGACGGGCGGCCGTCGCGGTCCCAGGCGCCCGTGCCGATGTCGAGGTAGTCGGCATCCGAGGAGCTCGCGTTGTTGCGGTCCTTGGAGGTCAGCATCAGCACGAGCAGGTACGGGCCGTCGTGCCCGACGATCAGCACGGGCCGGTCCTTGCCCCGGGAGTGGTCCTCCTCGTAGGGCACCCAGGTCCACACGATCTCCCCGGGATCGGGCTCGCCGTCGGGGTCCGGGGCGTAGGACACCGCCACACGGCCCCGGTAGTCGCCCGGGTACTCACCGGACAATCCGCGACCGGAGGAGTGCGACGACGACGGCGACGACGAGCGCTGCTGGGATCCGGGACTGTCCCGGGCGGTCGTGGAGGTCGAGGGTCCCGAGCTCGTTCGGCCCGTCTCGCGCTGGAGGCGCTGCACGACCCGATAGCCGCGCAGCAGACCGCGGGCGACCTGCTGGAAGTTGATGTTCATGCCCGCCATTGAACCAGGCCCGCTGCCCGGGACCGGCTGAGGCCTCGCCGAGGGCTGGGGCACAGCATCGGCTGGGCGCGGTCGTCGCGACGAGCGCGGCGCAGAGGACATGAGACACTGGGCCATTGATCCGCCCTGCCCGTCGGGCGCCGAGCACTGAACAGTCGCGCGTCCGGATCGACCAAGAGAGGCCCCGCCTTGTCCCCACTGGCCGCCCATCCGCCGGTGCCCGCGCGCACCGACCAGTCGGTGCTGCGCAACTTCTGCATCATCGCGCACATCGACCACGGCAAGTCGACGCTGGCCGATCGCATGCTGCAGTCAACCGGCGTGGTCACGCCGCGTGAGATGAAGGCTCAGTACCTGGACCGCATGGACATCGAGCGCGAGCGCGGCATCACGATCAAGTCGCAGGCGGTGCGCATGCCCTGGGGCGTGAACGGCACCGACTACGCCCTCAACATGATCGACACCCCGGGCCACGTGGACTTCACCTATGAGGTCTCCCGCTCGCTGGCCGCCTGCGAGGGCGCGCTGCTGCTGGTGGACGCCGCGCAGGGGATCGAGGCGCAGACCCTGGCCAACCTCTACCTGGCCATGGAGAACGACCTCACCATCATCCCGGTGCTCAACAAGATCGACCTGCCGGCCGCTCAGCCGGAGAAATACGCCGAGGAGATCGGCAACCTGATCGGCGAGGACCCGGAGCGCGTGCTGCGGGTCTCCGGCAAGACAGGGGAGGGCGTCGAGGAGCTGCTGGACCGCATCGTGGAGGAGATCCCGGCGCCGTCGGGCGATCCAGAGGCTCCCGCCCGTGCCATGATCTTCGACTCCGTGTTCGACACCTACCGCGGTGTGGTCACCTACGTGCGGCTCTTCGACGGCAGCCTCAAACCGCGCGAGCGCATCGAGATGATGTCCACCGGGGCCCAGCACGAGCTGCTCGAGATCGGCGTGATGTCGCCGGAGCCCAAGCCCACCGATGGCCTGGCCGCGGGGGAGACCGGCTACCTCATCACCGGTGTGAAGGACGTCCGCCAGTCCCGTGTGGGCGACACCGTCACCACCGCCCTCAAGGGCGCTGAGCAGGAGCTCGGCGGCTACGAGGACCCCAAGCCCATGGTCTTCTCCGGGCTGTTCCCGATCGACGGCTCCGACTACCCGGTGCTGCGCGACGCCCTGGAGAAGCTGCAGCTCAACGACGCCGCCCTGGTCTGGGAGCCCGAGACCTCCACGGCGCTGGGCTTCGGCTTCCGCTGCGGCTTCCTGGGCCTGCTGCACCTGGAGATCACGCGCGAGCGCCTCGAGCGCGAGTACAACCTGGATCTGATCGCCACGGCGCCGTCGGTGTCCTACGACGTCACGACCGAGGACGGCGCCGAGCTGCTGGTCACCAACCCGTCCGAGTTCCCCGAGGGCAAGATCAAGGAGATCCGCGAGCCGATGGTCGCGGCCACGATCCTGGCGCCGTCGGAGTTCGTGGGCACCATCATGGAGCTCGCCCAGTCCAAGCGCGGCCAGATGGGCGGCATGGACTACCTCTCCGAGGACCGCGTGGAGCTGCGCTACCGCCTGCCGCTGGCCGAGATCGTGGTGGGCTTCTTCGACCAGCTGAAGTCCAAGACCCGCGGCTACGCCTCCTTGGACTGGAAGGCCGACGGCGACGAGGTCTCCGAGCTCGTGAAGGTCGATCTCCTGCTGCAGGGGGAGCGCGTGGACGCCTTCTCCGCGATCACGCACAAGGACAAGGCCTACTCCTACGGCACCACCATGGCGAACAAGCTGCGCGAGCTCATCCCGCGCCAGCAGTTCGAGGTCCCCGTCCAGGCGGCGATCGGCTCGCGGATCATCGCACGAGAGAACATCCGGGCCATCCGCAAGGACGTGCTCTCCAAGTGCTACGGCGGCGACATCACCCGCAAGCGCAAGCTGCTCGAGAAGCAGAAGGAGGGCAAGAAGCGCATGAAGATGGTCGGTCGCGTGGAGGTCCCCCAGGAGGCCTTCGTGGCCGCGCTGTCGGCGGACGAGCCGGAGAAGAAGAAATAGTCGTGACCTGCGGCCCGGCCGTGGTGGCCGTCTCGGCGAAGCGGCGCACGCAGGACGCCTGGGGAACGGCCCGCGATGCCAGCGGACGGCTCCAGGCGGCCTGGGTGCTCGACGGGGCCACAGCGCTGGGCGCCCAGGACCCCCGCAGCGCCGACGAGCAGGTCGCCCGCTTCGCCTGGAGGCTCTCCGCAGCCCTGCGCGCGATCCTCGCCGACGCCGGAGCTCGAGCGCGCAGCCAGCCCCTGCACCAGATCGTCGAGGCCGCCCGCGCCGAGGCCCAGCGCAGCATCGAGATCGGCTGGCCCGGGGCCGAGATCCCCACGGCCACGCTGTCGCTGATCCGGCGCACCGCCCAGGGCCTCGAGTGCTTCGTGCTGGGGGACTCGCCGCTGTGGCTCGAGGACGGTGGGCAGATCCTGGAGGTCGCCGATCCGCAGTTCGCCGGCGGCGACGCCCGAGTGCTGCGCCGCTGGCACGAGCTGCGAGCACAGGGCCGCAGCGCTGAGGCCGCCTACGCCGAGCTTCTCGAGGCGCAGGTGCTGGACCGGCGCACACGCAGCACCGAGGACGGGCTGTGGATCCTCGGCGGCTCGCCGCAGGCCGCGCAGCATGCCCGCGTGGAGCTGATCCCCGGGGCCGAGCAGCGGCGCGTGTGTCTGCTCACCGACGGTCTGGAGCGCGTGGTCGATCCCTTCGCGATCACCGGTCGGCGCGGGCTCTTCGAGGCGCTGCACAGCGGTTCGGCCGGCTCCCTCGCCCAGAGCCTGCGTAGGCTCGAGCGAGCGGATCCCCGCCGCGTGCGCGCGCCCCGGATGACCGTGCACGACGACATCACCGGCCTGGCGATCGCGCTCTGACCTGCACGAGAGCTCCATCCTGGAGTTCACGTCGAACGTGAAGTCCGTGCGACTAATCCAAACCTGAAGTAGAACTCGAAGGATGAAGATGCCCTCTCTGCCCGATGGCGAGACCCCTCCGGAGGACGGGCTGCTCCCGGAGACCGCCTCTCACGGAAGCGACGAGCGGACCCTGAGCCTGTACGTGCACGTGCCGTTCTGCTCCGTGCGCTGCGGCTACTGCGACTTCAACACGTACACCGCCCTGGAGCTGGGCCCCGACGTCTCGCAGGCGGCCTACCACCTCGAGGCCGTGCGCGAGATCGAGTTCGCCCGCGAGGCGCTCGAGCGCTCCGGGGCGGCGCGCCGCGAACTGCACACCGTCTTCTTCGGCGGGGGCACGCCCACCCGGCTGGCGTCCTCGGCGCTCGTGGAGATCCTGGACAGCGCCCGCGGGAGCTTCGGTCTGCTGGAGGGCGCGGAGGTCACCACCGAGGCCAACCCCGACTCGGTGACCCGGGAGGACCTGCAGACGCTGGCCGACGGAGGATTCACCCGCGTGTCCTTCGGCGTCCAGTCCGCGGTGCCGCACGTCCTGCGCACCCTGGAGCGCACCCACGATCCCGCGAACGTACCGAGGGTCGTGCAGTGGGCCAAGGAGGCCGGGCTGTCCGTGAGCACGGATCTGATCTACGGCACGCCGGGGGAGTCGCCCGAGGACTGGAGGGAGTCGCTGCGCCAGGCCATCTCCCTGGAGCCGGACCACCTCTCCGCCTACTCCCTGATCGTGGAGGACGGCACGCGCATGGCGGCGCAGATGCGCCGCGGCGACGTGGACCCGGTGGACCCGGACGACCAGGCGGAGAAGTACGGGATCGCCGAGCAGATGCTCTCCGAGGCAGGCTTCGAGTGGTACGAGATCTCCAACTGGTCCCGGGTCGCGGGCGGGCGCAGCGCGCTGGAGAACCGATCGGCGCACAACCTCGCCTACTGGCACAACCAGGACTGGTGGGGCGTCGGCCCCGGCGCCCACAGCCACGTGGGCGGCGTGCGCTGGTGGAACCGCAAGCACCCCATGCCGTACGCGCAGACGGTGCGCAGGGGCCTCTCTCCCGCCGTGGGCCGCGAGCAGCTCGACGACAACACCCGGTACATGGAGCGCGTGATGCTCGAATCCCGCATCGCAGACGGCATGCCGCTGACGGCGCTGCGTCCGGAGGGGCGCGAGCAGATCGCGGGGCTGGTGGCCGAGGAGCTGATCGACGGCCGCAGCGCGCTGCAGGGCCGGCTCGTGCTCACGCTGCGCGGCCGCCTGCTCGGGGACGCCGTGGTGCGGCGGCTGCTCGTCGACTGAGCCGCAGGGCTCTCGGACCCGTCAGAACGGCCGGTCCACGGCCGGGCAGACCTGCGGCTGACATGCAGAAGGCCCCGCCGAAGCGGGGCCCTCTGCGCGTGCCGTGGGGCGTCCGGGTCAGTTCTGCGCGCCGGCACCCGGCTCGGGGGCATCAGCGGTGCGGCCGCTGGGGGTGACGACCTGGCCCTGGGCTGTGACCGGACCGGAGGTCTCGCGCTCCCGGCGGCGCTCCTGGCGTCGGCTGGCCAGGGCGTCGTAGAGGTACCAGTTGAGGCGGTAGCGGTACGGACGCCCGGAGTTGGCGGAGACGGCTGCGGCGACCGAGGAGATGGCGAGGATCAGCCAGGCTGCGGCGGCCAGGATGGCGAAGATCCAGCCGACCCACGGGATGAAGGCCAGCAGCGCGCCGGCGATCACCACGAGGGTGGGCAGCAGCGTGAAGTTGGCGGCCTCCAGGGACTCCTGCTCGGTGAAGCGGGCGCGGCCCCTGGCCCAGCGGTGGATGATCATGCTGGGCACGCAGCCGACCACTCCGAGCATGTGCGTCAGCGTGGCCAGCTGCTGATCGTCCGAGACGGAGACCGGACCGGGCTGTGCGCTGAGCCCCTCGTACTCGTTCGGCGCGAGGGCCGCCTGGTCGTCGGAGCCGAGGTCGTCCGGCTCGGCACCGGAGTCGCTGAGACGCTGGGGGCTGCTGCTGGAGACGGCCACTGTCCACCTTCGAGGTCGTGTGACCGGCAGGGCCGGTCGTGCGGGCGCCGCAGGCCCCCTGGGGGTCGGGGAGGCGCTCGGGTCCTGCACAGTCTAGCCGCTGACGGCCTCCGAGGGCTTCGTGCGAGGCCCCGTGTGACGGGTTGCTCAGGCGCTGCCGGGGACCGTGACGAAGTCGATGAGCTCCTCGACGCGCCCGAGCAGCGCCGGCTCCAGATCGGCGTAGGTGTCCACGCGGGAGAGGATCGAGCTCCAGGCCCGTCCGATGTCCTCGGGGGTCTCGTGCGGCCAGCCCAGTCCGCGGCAGATCCCGGTCTTCCAATCGATCCCGCGCGGCACCTCGGGCCAGGCGCGGATGCCCATGGCGCTGGGCTTCACGGCCTGCCAGATGTCGATGTACGGGTGGCCCAGCACCGCCACGTTGCCGGGGGCGGACGGCACCCGCATGGCCTGCTCGGCGATCCGGGACTCCTTGGAGCCTGCGACCAGGTGATCGACCAGGATGCCCAGGCGCCGCGACGGCCCGGGGGCGAACTCCGCGACGGCCGCGGCCAGATCGTCCACGCCGTGCAGCGGCTCGACCACGATGCCCTCGACCGCCAGGTCGTGGCCCCAGACCTTCGCGACCAGCTCGGCGTCGTGCTTGCCCTCGACCCAGATGCGGGAGGCCTGGGCCGTGCGGGCGCGGAAGCCCTCCACCTCGACCGACCCGGAGCGGGTGCGCGCGGGAGCCTTGGGGGCGCTGCGGCGCTGAGGCTCGGCCGCGATCACGGGCTCGCCCTCGAAGAGGAAGCCGGGTCCCAGGGGGAAGCTGCGGATCCTGCCCCGACGGTCCTCGAGGCTGAGCACGCGCATGCCGCCGATCGTCTCCAGACGCACTACGGCCCCGACCCAGCCGGTCTCGAACTCCTCGAGGACCATGCCGCGGGCCACCGGCAGCTGACGCGGCTCGGGCGGGCGGTTCGAGGCGGACAGGTCGCTGAGGGAGCGCGGTCCCCAGGACGAAGGGGGCATGGAGGCCTCCAGATCGACGGACGTGGTGGTGCGGTGCGCCGGAGGGGGCGCCTCCGGGCGGATCAGCGGCGAGCGTACCAATGCCCCGGTGCGAGCGCGGAGGCGTGAGCCCGCCTACACTGGCTTAGCAGTGTGTGCCCCCGAGTGCCAGAATGGTCCTCCGAGCGAGCACGCACAGCGCAGGAAGGAGCGGAACATGGATCACCCCCGGCGACTGCAGGTCCTGCAGGCCATCGTGGAGGACTATGTCCACTCCCGGGAGCCGGTGGGCTCCCAGGCCCTCGTCGAGCGCCACGCCCTCGGCGTGTCCTCGGCGACCGTGCGCAACGACATGGGCGTGCTGGAGGAGGAGGGCCTGATCATGGCCCCCCACACCTCCTCGGGTCGGATCCCCACGGCCAAGGGGTATCGCGAGTTCGTCGACCGGATCGCGGCGGTCCAGCCGCTGACCCCGGCCCGGCGCCGCGCGATCCAGACCCTGCTCGAGGGCGCCGACGGCATCGACGACGTCATGGAGCGCACGGTGCGCCTGCTCTCGCAGCTCACCCACCAGGTGGCGGTCGTGCAGTACCCGTCGGTGAGCTCGGCCGCGCTGCGGCACCTGGAGCTGGTGCGCATGGACGAGCACCAGGTCCTGCTGGTCGTGATCCCCACCGACGGCCGGGTCTCCCAGCGGATGCTGCGCATGCCCGAGCCGGTGGCCGAGTCCGTTGTCCTGGATGCCCGGGCGAGGCTGCTGGGCGCGGTCGTCGGGCATCCGCTGGCCGGAGCCGGTGCGGCCGTGATGGCCGCGGCCCAGCAGGCGCCCCCGGCCGAGCAGCCCCTGCTGGAGGCGGCAGCCGCGGCCGTGGCCGCCGTGCTGGACAGCGCGTCCGGGCAGCGCATGCTGCTGGCAGGCACCGCGAACCTGGCCCAGTCCACCGACGACTTCCGCCGCAGCATCGGCCCCGTGCTGGAGGCGCTCGAAGAGCAGGTCACCCTCCTGCAGCTGCTCTCGGAGATGGAGCAGGACGAGCGCGGGGTGGCCGTGCGCATCGGCGCGGAGGACTCGTCGGACCCGCTGGTCGAGACCGCTGTCGTCGCCACCGGATACGGTCCGCAGCGCAGGGCCAAGCTCGGCGTGCTGGGTCCCACCCGCATGGACTACCCGCAGACCATGGCGGCGGTGCGCGCCGTGGCCAGCTACCTCTCGCGCTCGCTGCCCAGCTGAGCCGCACCGAACAGACTCGCGCTCTCCTCGAGCCCGGCCATGCGCCCGGCGAGGGGCGCGCAGACCACGAATCCCAGAGATGACGAGGACGGAACGACCTGTGAGCGATCACTACGAGACCCTGGGCGTGTCCCGGGACGCCTCCGCCGAGGAGATCAAGCGCGCCTACCGCAAGAAGGCCCGTCAGCTGCACCCGGACGTCAACCCGTCGCCGGATGCCGCCGATGAGTTCAAGCGCGTCTCCCACGCCAACGACGTCCTCTCCGACCCGGAGAAGCGGCGCATCTACGACGCCACCGGCAATGAGAACGGCGAGTCCGGCTTCGGCGGAGGCGGCTTCGGCGGCGGCGGGTTCGGGGGCTTCGGCGACATCTTCGACGCCTTCTTCCAGGGCGGCGGAGCCCAGGGCCCCAAGTCCCGCACGCGCCAGGGCCAGGACGCCCTGATCACCGTGGACGTCTCCCTGCAGGAGGCCGTCTTCGGCACCCAGAAGCGGATCACGGTGGACACCGCGGTCGTGTGCCCCGAGTGCCAGGGCACCTGCTGCCAGCCGGGCACCCACCCCGAGCAGTGCACCGACTGCGGCGGCCAGGGCCAGGTCCGCCAGCCCATCCGCTCGCCCCTGGGCACCGTGATGACCGTGGCCGAGTGCCCCACCTGCCGCGGCTACGGCGATGTCATCAAGTCCCCGTGCCAGGAGTGCTACGGCCACGGGCGCGTGCGCGACAAGCGCCCGCTGAACGTCAAGATCCCCGCCGGCGTGCGCAGCGGAGTGCGCATCCGCCTGTCGGGGCAGGGCGAGGCCGGCGTGGCCGGCGGCCCAAGCGGCGACCTGTACGTGGAGACCAAGGTCACCCAGGACCCCACGTTCACCCGCGACGGCGACGACCTGCACGTCACCGTGCGGATCCCCATGACCTCGGCCGCGCTGGGCACCACCCTCAAGCTCGACACCTTCGACGGCCCCCAGGAGATCTCGATCCCCGCAGGCACCCAGTCGGGTCAGACCCGCCGGGTCGAGGGCCTGGGCTCCACCCGCCTGCGCAGCCAGAGCGGGGAGCGCGCCGATCTGGTGGTGCACCTGGAGGTCGAGACCCCCGAGGACCTCACCGGCGAGCAGCGCGAGCTGCTCACCCGGCTGGCCTCCCTGCGCGGCGAGGAGCAGCACACCGGAACCGCCGTGAGCCGCACGCAGGAGCGCGGGGGCGGCGGCGGGTTCTTCTCGCGGCTGCGCGACCGCTTCGCGGATCAGTGAGGCGCCGGACATGACCACGCTGCCCGTCTTCCTCGCCGAGACCGAGATGCTCGGCGCCGGCGCGGGGGAGCAGATCGTGCTCAGCGGCCCTGAGGCCCGCCACGCCGCCACCGTGCGGCGCCTGAGCACCGGCGAGCGGCTCGAGCTCGTCGACGGCCGCGGGCTGCGGGTCACCGGCAGCGTCGTGAGCGCCGCCGGAGACCGGATCGAGCTGCGCGTCGAGAACTCCGTGCAGGAGCCGGCGCGCAGCCCCGAGCTGGTCCTCGTGCAGGCCCTGGCCAAGGGCGACCGTGATCTGCAGGCCGTCGAGTCCTGCACCGAGCTCGGCGTCGAGGCCGTCATCCCGTGGCAGGCCGAGCGCTCGATCGCCAAGCTGCGCCCCGAGCGCGAGGCCAAGCAGCTGGCCAAGTGGGAGTCCGCCCTGACTTCGGCGGCCAAGCAGTCCCGACGGGCTCGCTGGCCGCAGCTGCGCGAGCCGGTCACGAGCTCCTCGCTGGCCCGGCTCATCGAGGAGGCGCCGGGCACGCGCTGGCTGGTCCTGCACGAGAGCGCGCAGCAGCGTCTCACCGAGCTGCTTCCGGAGCTCGCGTCCCACGAGGACCTGGAGGGGATCGGGCTGATCGTGGGCCCGGAGGGCGGCGTCTCGGCAACCGAGCTCGAGCGCTTCGTGCAGGCCGGGGCTCAGCCGATGCTGCTGGGCCCGGAGGTCCTGCGCTCCTCCACGGCAGGGGCCGCTGCCGTGGCCGTGCTGTCCTGCGCTCTCGGGCGCTGGTGAGCATCCACGGCGGCGCAGCCGCCCGCCGGCGCGTCGCACCGGCGCGATAGCATGGGCCCTCGAACCGCACCTCGGCCTGCACCAGCTGCAGCCTCCCGTGCGGAGCAGACCACGCGCAGCGCAACGGAAGGCGGCAGCGGCCACACGGCCCTCACCATGGATCACAGCACCCTCTCGGACACCGAAGCGGACCCGCAGCGTCCCGTCGGGGCACCCGCGCAGGACACGTCCCCGGAGCAGGAGCGCGTGCGGCGCACCGTCGTCTTCCACGACCGCGAGACCATGGTGCGCAGCATCGGCCAGGCCGATTCCGCGCTGACCCAGATCGAGCTGGCCCGTCCGGGCACCCATCTGCGCGCCCACGACCTCACCGTCTCGGTCGACGGCCGCGCGGAGGACGTCGCCGTCGTCGTCGCGCTGCTCGAGGAGATCCGAGCCCTGGCCTCCCAGGGGACGCTCGTCACCCCGCAGGTGATCGCGCAGCTGATGGGCATCCTGGGCAGGGATGCGGCGGCACGGCCCTCGAGCGCTCTGAACCAGGACATCCTCAGCTCGCGCGGGCGCACCATCCGCCCCAAGACGATCAACCAGAAGCTCTACGTGGACGCCATCGACGACCACACCGTGACCTTCGGCATCGGCCCGGCCGGCACGGGCAAGACGTACCTGGCCATGGCCAAGGCGGTGCAGGCACTGCAGCGCAAGGAGGTCTCGCGGCTGATCCTCACGCGTCCCGCGGTCGAGGCCGGCGAGCGGCTGGGCTTCCTGCCCGGCTCCCTCAACGAGAAGATCGACCCCTACCTGCGGCCGCTCTTCGATGCCCTGCACGAGATGCTCGACCCGGACGCGATTCCCAAGCTCATGGAGGCCGGGACCATCGAGGTGGCCCCGCTGGCCTACATGCGCGGGCGCACGCTCAACGACTCCTTCATCATCCTCGACGAGGCCCAGAACACCACGCCCGAGCAGATGAAGATGTTCCTCACGCGCCTGGGCTTCGGCTCCAAGATCGTGGTCACCGGCGACATCACCCAGGTGGACCTGCCCGGCGGCACATCCTCGGGCCTGCGCCAGGTCGAGCACATCCTCCACGGCGTCGAGGACATCGCCTTCCCGGAGCTGACCAGCGACGATGTCGTGCGCCACGAGCTGGTGGGGCGGATCGTCGATGCCTACGAGGTCTTCGGCGTGACCAACCGCCGGCGCCAGGAGCGCCGCGAGCGCAAGGACGCCCGTCGTGAGGCCGCAGCCCAGCGCGGGACGTCGCAGGACGCACAGGAGCGGCAGGGGGAGGACGCATGAGCGTCGAGTTCGACATCCGCCCGCTGCCGGAGGACGCCACGGCCGCCGATCGCGCCAGCTGGGAGGCGTACGTCCCGGCGCGGCAGCGGGAGCTGATCGAGCACTGCTTCCGCGAGCTGCACCTGTCGAAGTCCGTCGAGCTGTCGATCGCCGTGGTCGACGAGGACGAGATGTCCGAGCTGCACGTGCAGTGGATGGATCTTCCCGGGCCCACCGACGTCCTGTCCTTCCCCATGGACGAGCTGCGCGCCGGCACCGCCCAGGAGCCGACCGAGGGCGTGCTCGGGGACATCGTGCTGTGCCCGCCGGTGGCCGCCAGGCAGGCCGCCGAGGCCGGGCACAGCACCGAGGACGAGTTCGCCCTGCTGACCGTGCACGGCATCCTGCACCTGCTCGGCCACGACCATGCCGAGGACGACGAGCGCACGACCATGTTCGCCCTGCAGCGACAGCTGCTCAGCGGCTTCCTGGGCCGGCAGGCCCCCGCCGAGACCATCCGCTGAACCGCCGCCGAGCGCAACGCAGCGGCCATCCCGTCCTCACCACGACACCTGAGAGCAGCACCTGAAGATGAGCGAGACAACCCGGACCGGCGGCCCCGCGCAGTGGGATGACCCCGCACAGACGCGCGCGGGCTTCGCCGTCTTCGTGGGACGGCCCAACGTCGGCAAGTCCACGCTGACCAATGCGCTGGTCGGCGAGAAGATCGCGATCACGTCCAACCGCCCGCAGACCACGCGCCACACCATCCGCGGGATCGTGCACCGGGACAGCGGCCAGCTCGTGCTCGTCGACACGCCGGGGGTCCACCGCCCGCGCACGCTGCTGGGGGAGCGGCTCAACGAGCTCGTGAGCGAGACCCTCAGCGAGGTCGACGTCCTGGGCATCTGCATCCCGGCGGACGAGAAGATCGGCCCCGGCGACCGCTTCATCGCCCAGCAGCTTGCCAGTGCTGGGCGCAAGCCGATCGTCGCGATCATCACCAAGGCGGACAAGGTCGATCGCGGGGAGCTCGCCGAGCAGCTCATGGCCGTGGAGGCCATGGGTCGCGAGGTGCTCACCGCGGAGCACGTGGAGTTCCAGCGCCGTCAGGCCATCAGGGCCAGGAAGCGCGGGCGCGACTACACGCCGACTCCGGTGCCCGAGGACATCGGATTCGCCGATGTCATCCCCGTCTCGGCGGTCGACAGCTTCAAGCTCGAGGAGCTGGCCGAGCTGCTGATCTCGCATATGCCGATCTCCCCGCCCCTGTACCCGGACGGCGACCTCACGGACGAGCCGGAGATGACGCTCGTGGCCGAGCTCGTGCGCGAGGCGGCCCTGGAGGGCGTGCGCGACGAGCTGCCGCACTCCCTGGCTGCCGTGTGCGACGACATGATCCCGCGCGAGGACCGGCCCGAGGACGATCCCATGCTGGACGTGCACGTCTCGCTGTATGTGGAGCGCCCGTCGCAGAAGGCCATCGTGATCGGCAAGCAAGGGGCCCGCCTCCGCGAGATCGGCGCCACGTCCCGTGCTTCGATCGAGCGGCTGCTCGGCACCCGGGTCTACCTCAGCCTGCACGTGAAGGTGGCCAAGGAATGGCAGCGCGACCCGCGGCAGATGTCACGGCTCGGCTTCTGAAGCCTCGAGGCCACCCCCCCCAGATCGACCGGAACAGAGCACGTGAGCACACACCCCCGAGATGACGCAGCAGCCGACGAGCGCACCACCGAGCCGGAGCAGCTCGGTCGTCACTGGAGTGCCGCGTCCGCGCCGCCGGAGGGGCGGCGCTGGGGACTGATCATCGCGGCCATGCTTCTGGCCGTCGTGGTGGGCATCGGCGGGCTGAGCATCTTCAAGCTGCAGCAGAACCTGGTCACCAGCCCGCTGAACCTGGGGCAGGAAGAGGCGGAGGACTCCGGGGCCACCGACATCCTCATCCTCGGCTCGGACACCCGCGCCGGTGAGGGCAACTCCCGCTACGGGGAGGTCGAGGAGGGCAACGGCGGCGGCAAGACGGACGTCATGATGCTGGCCCACATCTCGGAGGACCGCGAGGACGTCACGGTCGTGTCCTTCCCCCGCGATCTGATGGTGGAGATCCCCGAGTGCACGGATCCGGAGACCGGCCAGACCTACCCTGCGCAGGATGCCGCCATGCTCAACTCGGCGGCGGAGAACGGCGGCCCCGGCTGCACGGTGGCAGCGATCAATGAGCTCACCGGCCTGAGCATCGATCACTTCATGCTCGCCGACTTCGACGCCGTGACCGAGCTGTCGCGCAGCGTGGGCGGCGTGGAGGTCTGCGTGAACCACGAGGTCGACGATCCCAAGTCCGGACTGGAGCTGTCGGCGGGCACCTCCACGGTGGAGGGCGAGCAGGCCCTGGCGTTCCTGCGCTCCCGGGCGGCCTTCGGCGACGGCGGCGACGAGTCCCGCATCCGCTCGCAGCAGCAGTTCATGTCCTCGCTGGCGCGCAAGCTGAAGGCCGAGGGCACCCTGAGCAATCTGCCGGCGCTCTACGAGATCGCCGATGTCATGACCCAGAACCTCCATGTGGACCAGGAGCTGGGCAATGTCACGCGCATCGTGGGGCTGGCCGGGGAGCTGGCGAATGTGGACCTCTCGCGCGTGGTCTTCGTGTCGGTGCCCGCCGAGGTCTACCCGGAGGATCCCAACCGCCTGCAGCTCGACGAGGAGCCGGCCGAGGAGCTCTTCGAGGTCCTGCGCCAGGACGGCTCCCTGACCGAGGACGGGCAGCCGGAGGCCTCCGCGTCGCCGTCGGCGAGCTCGAGCGGCAGCGCAGCTGCCACCGCCGCGCCGACCCGGCAGGCCACCCCCGAGGCCCAGGACTTCAGCCCGGAGACGGTGCCGGTCACGGTGATCAACGCCTCGGGCGCCGAGGACCGCGACCAGGAGCTGGTCGACCTGCTCGGCGACGCCGGCTACGAGCTCGCCGAGCTCGGCGAGCAGTCCGAGGAGGATCTGCCGGGCACTCAGCTGCACTACGCCCTGGGCTGGGAGGGGGCCGCCGAGCAGATCGCCGACGAGCTCGGGATCCCCGACTCCCAGATCGCCCATAGCGCGGACCTCGCCAACGGCGTCTCCCTGACGGTCGGGGAGGACTTCGCCGAGGGTCAGACCATGGCCGTCGACTCCGAGGTCCCGGAGCAGTACAGCGGTCAGACGGCCGAGCAGTTCACCTGCCAGCAGTGATGCCGCGGGCAGCGCCTCAGAGGCCGGTCCGTGGTGATACGGTCGAGGCCATGTGCACGGCCGCGAAGCTACTGCTGATCTGCCGCAGCGGGTCCTGATCCTGGCCGGATCCCGTCCCCGACCTCACGGTCGCTCGGACGTCGAGATCGCCAGGAAGGGGCCGGATCCCGCTGCGGCGTCTGCCATGCCCGGCCCGATCCGCTCCGCACCCCTGCCGCCCGGCGCTCCCGCGCGGCGAGAGAGACAGGTTCCACTCATGCAGAATCGCCAGCAGCCCTCGGGAATGCCCACGCACAAGTACCGTCCTTTCCACGAGCAGATCCCGTTCTCGCTGCCGGATCGCACCTGGCCGGACCGCACGATCACCCAGGCCCCGCGCTGGTGCGCCGTCGACCTGCGCGACGGCAACCAGGCCCTGATCGATCCCATGGACTCCCAGCGCAAGCTGATGATGTTCGAGCTGCTCGTGAAGATGGGCTACAAGGAGATCGAGGTCGGCTTCCCGTCCGCCTCGCAGGTCGACTTCGACTTCGTGCGCCGCCTCATCGACGAGGACCGCATCCCCGAGGACGTCTCGATCCAGGTGCTGACCCAGTCGCGAGAGCACCTGATCCAGCGCACGTTCGAGGCCATCGCAGGCGCCCCGCAGGCGATCGTGCACCTCTACAACTCGACCTCGGTCCTCCAGCGCCGCGTGGTGTTCCGATCGGACGAGGACGGGATCGTCGACATCGCCCTGACGGGTGCGCGCCTGTGCATGAAGTACGAGGAGCAGCTCGCGGCCACGACCGGCACCAAGATCGTCTACGAGTACTCGCCGGAGTCCTTCACCGGCACCGAGCTCGAGTTCGCCGCTCGGATCTCGAACGAGGTCGCCGAGACCTTCGAGATCGGCGGCGAGCGCGAGATGATCCTCAACCTGCCGGCCACCGTCGAGATGGCGACCCCCAACGTCTACGCCGATTCGATCGAGTGGATGACGCGCAACCTGTACCACCGCGATTCCACGATCCTGTCCCTGCACCCGCACAACGATCGCGGCACCGGCGTGGCCGCCGCCGAGCTGGGCTACCTGGCCGGGGCGGATCGCATCGAGGGCTGCCTCTTCGGCAACGGCGAGCGCACGGGCAATGTGGATCTGGTGACCCTGGGGCTGAACATGCTCACCCAGGGCGTGGATCCCATGATCGACTTCTCGGACATCGCCCACATCCGCTCCACCGTGGAGACCGCGAACCAGCTTCCGGTCCCCGAGCGCTCCCCGTACGGCGGCGACCTGGTCTTCACGGCCTTCTCCGGCTCGCACCAGGACGCGATCAACAAGGGCTTCGACGCCATGCAGGCCGATGCCCAGCGCCAGGGCGTCTCGGTCGAGGAGCTCGAGTGGGCCGTGCCGTACCTGCCGATCGATCCCAAGGACCTGGGCCGTTCCTACGAGGCCGTGATCCGCGTGAACTCGCAGTCCGGCAAGGGCGGCGTGGCCTACCTCCTGAAGACCGAGCGCGGGCTCACCCTCCCGCGCCGTGCGCAGATCGAGTTCTCCGGCGTGGTCCAGCGCCACACGGAGGACAGCGGAAGCGAGATCAGCGGCGAGCAGATCTGGGAGATCTTCCAGGACGAGTACCTGCCTGCCGATCACGAGGGCAACCGCTGGGGCCGCTACCGCCTCACCTCGATCAGCACGTACTCCGAGGACGACGGCGACACTCGCCTGGACCTCGGCCTGGAGATCGACGGCGCCGCGCGCCAGCGCTCCGCCAGCGGCAACGGCCCCATCGACGCCCTCATCCAGATCCTGCGCGCAGAGGGAGTCGACCTGCGGCTGCTCGACTACTCCGAGCACACGCTCTCGGCCGCCTCGGACGCCCACGCCGCCTCGTTCGTCGAGCTCGCGGTGGGGGAGAAGGTCCTGTGGGGTGCGGGCATCGACTCCTCGACCACGCGCTCGTCGCTGAAGGCCGTCGTCTCGGCGGTCAACCGGGCGGCCCGCGCGGCGTCCCAGGAGGCTTGAGGCCGAGATGGCCCGGGGCTCGTCGTTCGCCTCGGCGTCCTACCGGGACACCGGGGTCGTGCTGCGGACCTACCCGCTGGGGGAGGCCGACCGGATCGTGGTCCTGCTGACGCGGGAGCACGGTCAGGTCCGGGCCGTGGCCAAGGGCGTGCGGCGCACGAGCTCCAAGTTCGGCTCCCGGCTCGAGCCCTTCACCCTCTCGGACCTGCAGCTCGTGCACGGCCGCAGCCTGGACATCGTCTCCCAGGCGGTGGCACGCAAGACCTGGGCCACGGCCATCGCCTCGGACTACTCCCGGTTCACCGCGGCGGCTGCCATGGTCGAGGCCGCCGAGCAGCTCTCGACCGACGACGGCCAGCAGACCCGACCGCAGTACGACCTGCTGATCGGGGCGCTGTCGGCGATGGCCCGGGGGCTGCACGCCCCGGATCAGCTGCTGGACTCCTACCTGCTGCGGGCCATGTCAGCGGCCGGGTGGGCGCCGTCGTTCACGGTCTGCGCCCAGTGCGGCGATCCGGGCCCGCATCGGTCGTTCGTCGCCCAGCTGGGCGGGATGGTCTGCGATCGCTGCCGTCCGCCCGGCTCGCTGTCCCCGGACGTGCGGGTGGTCGCCCACCTGCAGGCGCTGCTGGACGGCGACTGGCCCCGGGTGGATGCGGTCGAGCCCCGCACCGCCCGGGCGGCCGCCGGTATCATCGGCGCCTACGTCCAGTTCCATCTGGAGCACGCCGTGAAGTCGCTGCAGCTCGTCGAGCGCGACTGATCCCCGTCGAGAGGACCCCTGTGAGGCGCTTCGCACCGCCCCCGGCCCACCCTTCCGGTGCCGTGGCTCCGCCGATCCCGGCCCAGTTCGTGCCGCGGCATGTGGCCGTGGTGATGGACGGCAACGGGCGCTGGGCCAATGAGCGCGGCCTGCCGCGCAACGAGGGCCACCGCGCCGGCGAGCGCGCCCTGGTGGACGTGGTCGCCGGTGCCATCGAGATGGGCATCCCCTATGTCTCGGCCTACGCGTTCTCGACCGAGAACTGGAAGCGCTCGCCCAGCGAGGTCGCCTTCATCATGAACTTCACGGCCGAGGTCATGCAGCGCCAGCTCGACACGTTCCACGAGTGGGGCGTGCGCATCCGCTGGGCGGGGCGCCGGCCTCGCCTGTGGCGCTCGGTGATCGACCGGCTCGAGACCGCCGAGCGGGAGACCCGCGATCACGATGTCGCCACGCTGACCATGTGCGTGAACTACGGCGGACGGGCCGAGATCGCCGATGCCGCAGCCGCCATGGCCCGCGATGCCGCCGACGGCCGCCTCAACCCTCGGAAGATCGACGAGAAGACCCTTCAGGCCTACCTCGACGAGCCGGATCTGCCGGACGTCGATCTGTTCCTGCGCTCCTCCGGAGAGCAGCGGATCTCCAACTTCATGCTGTGGCAGTCGGCCTACGCCGAGCTCGTCTTCCAGGACGTCCTGTGGCCGGACGTCGATCGTCGGACGCTGTGGGCCGCCGTCGAGGAGTTCGCCCGTCGCGACCGCCGCTACGGCGGGGCCGTGGACAAGGTGACCGGCGGCGCCTGAGCCGGTCCTCAGCCGCCGGGCAGGCGCTGTGCGATCTCGCGCAGCCACCCGCTGAGATCGGCGAAGGCCCGCTCGCGCACCTGCGGGGCGGAGCGGTGGATGTCGTGCAGGCCGCTGTCGTAGGAGATCACCCGCGGCGTACGGGACAGCACCCCGATCCCGCGCCGCACCTGCCGCACGTCCAGCACCGTGTCGCGGCGGGTGGCCAGCGGAGTCCACCACGGCAGGAACAGGCTGGCGCGGGCGGTCTGCAGCAGCACCGGGGCCTGCACCTGGGATCCGGCGAGGTGCAGCTGGCGCAGCCGCAGATGCCCCTGGTGCGCGGCCAGCAGGAAGCCGACCGTGAGCGGGAACGAGGTCTGCGGGCGCCAGCGCGGGTCCAGCTCCCATTCACCCTCGTGGTCGGCCGAGAGGCTGCGGTAGTAGCTGCTCGTCAGCCGCAGCGGCAGCGGACGGCCGTGCCAGCGCCGCGGCACCCTCCGCAGCACGGCGACCAGGGCCCGGCCCGTGAGGTCGTGGGCATGCGAGGCGATCCACGGCGTGGCCAGTGCGAGGCCCGCCGGAGGCTCCTGGGCCAGCAGGGCCGCAAGGCTGAGCAGCAGCCCTCCGGTCGAGTGCCCGATCCACACGATGCGCCCCGGTTCGGCCGGTGCGCCGTCCTCGGCGATCGCGCGCACGGCCTGCTGCAGGTCCTCGCGGTACTCGCGCATGGACTCGGCGTAGCCGGGGACGTCCGGACGGGTCAGGACGTCGTCGTCCAGGGCGCGGCCGTAGCCGTGCAGGTCCACGGCGTAGAAGCGGAACCCGGCCGCCGAGACCGTGCGGGCGAGCTCGGGATTCGCGAAGTAGTCCGACCACCCGTGGACGTAGATCACCGTGCCGGCGGACCGCTGCCGCGCCTCGGCGTCCGTGGGACCGCGGTCGGGATCCTGCTCGCAGCCGGGGTCCTGCCCGGGGAGGTGGCGCACCAGCGTGGCGCGATCGTGGACCCCGCGCCCCGTCACCCGAAGCCGTCGGGCCTGGAACCCCGGTCCCAGCACATCCTCGCTCCACGGCCCCTCCGCACTCCCGCCATCCGGGGCGAGGGCCTGCTCCTGCACGCTGGGCACGATGGCGGGCCTCCTGGGGCGCGATGCGAGGGAAGGGCGCCGGCATTCTGCGAGAATGTCGGTCATGCGCCTCTACCCTATGTTCTTCCGCCTCGCGTTCTCCGGGATGGATCCCGAGCGGGCCCATCACCTCGGCTTCCTGGGCATCCGCCTGTGCCGCAGCCTCGGCGTCTCGGCGGTGCTGCGCCGGCTGTGCGGGCCCGGTCGCGATCAGGCCGTGGAGGTCATGGGCCTGCGCTTCCCGTCGCGCTTCGGACTGGCCGCCGGCTTCGACAAGGGCGCCCAGGGGATCCCCGCGCTGGCGGACCTGGGCTTCGGGCATGTGGAGATCGGGACGGTGACCGCCCAGGCGCAGCCGGGCAACCCGCAGCCGAGGCTGTTCCGCCTGGTCGAGGACCGCGCCGTCATCAACCGGATGGGCTTCAACAACGACGGCGCCGCAGCCGTCGCACCTCGCCTGGCCCGGGCCCGTCGCGAGCTCGACGCCGACTGGTCCGGGCGGGCCCGTCCGGTCATCGGGGTCAACATCGGCAAGACCAAGGCGGTCGCGCTCGAGGACGCCGTGGCCGACTACCGCGCCTCGACCCGCCAGCTCGCTCCGCTGGCCGACTACATGATGGTCAACGTCTCCTCGCCAAACACCCCGGGACTGCGCGAGCTGCAGGCCGTCGAGTCGCTGCGGCCCATCCTCGCCGCCGTGCGGGAGGAGTCCGAGGCCGCTGCGGGGCGCCGCATCCCACTGCTCGTGAAGATCGCCCCGGACCTGGCCGATGACGACGTCCGCGCTGTTGCCGACCTGGCCCTGGAGCTGGGCCTGGACGGGATCGCCACCACGAACACGACGATCGCCCGCGATGGCCTGGGGCTGCGCACCGATCCGGGGGCGGTCGCGAAGATCGGCGCCGGAGGCCTCTCGGGCGCGCCGCTGGCCCCGCGGGCCGAGGAGGTCCTGCGCATCGTCCGCGCGCACGTGGGGGACCGGCTCACGATCATCGCCGCCGGGGGAGTCGCCTCCGCCGAGGACGCCCGGCGCCGGCTGGAGGCCGGTGCCGATCTGGTCCAGGGCTACACGGCCTTCCTCTACGAGGGGCCGTTCTACGCCGCCAGGATCGTGCGCGGGCTGCGTCGCGGGAGCCGCCGTCCGGGCCGCCGCGCGCGCCGGGGCTGAGCACGAGCCCTCAGGAGCGGCTGAAGGCCCTCTCCCCGCGGGGAGAGGGCCTTCAGCACAGCTGCTCGCACCGCGCAGGAGCGAGGAGGGAGACTCAGGAGGGGCGCTGGCCGCGCTTGACCTGGGGGCGGGGCATGCGAGTCGAGCGCAGGTTCATGGCGCGGGTCACCGCGTAGAAGCTCGTGCCGGACTCGCGGCTGCCGAACTTGCGGTTCAGGCCGCGACGCACGCCGATGACCAGCAGGATGCTGTCGAGCACCGCCATGGCGATCAGCGCGTAGAACACGGCCACACCGATCTGCTGCAACCCGGAGGGGATCAGCAGGAAGACCAGGGCGATCAGCGCGATGGGCATGAGGACCTCCGCGACGTTCCAGCGGGAGTCGACCCAGTCGCGCACGAAGGCCTTCTGCTCGCCCTGATCGCGTGCGGGCAGGTAGCGGCGGTCGCCGGCGGCCATCCCCTGCTGGGCCGTGAGGCGCTGCTCGCGCCGGGCGGCGCGGTCGGCCTGCTTGGCGGCCTTGCGGTCCTCCGGGACCAGCGGGCGCACGCGCGCGGCCTCCTGCTGACGGCGCGAGGGCGTGGGACGGCCCTTGCCCTCGGTCTTGGGACCGCGGTGCCGAGCCTCGTCGTGCTCCGTCTGCTCGGCCTCCGGGGCGGCGGCCGTGGAGCCGCCGACGGGCTCGTCGGTGGTCTGTGCTTCCTTGCTTCTGCGTCCGATCACCCGTCGAGTCTAGACGACCGCCCGCGACGCAGCGCGCTGTCGTCGCTAGGATCGGCGTCCATGAGCGACAGCGAGCAGACACCGCCCCTGACGGCCCCCGCCCATGTGGCCGGCATCGACCGCGAGGCCTTCCGCCGGGCGGTCGACGACGATTTCGAGACTGTGATCGATCAGCTCACCGAGCTGGTGGCGATCCCCGGCATCGCCTGGGACTCGTTCGACCAGGAGCCCCTCGAGCGATCGGCGAAGGCCGTCGCCGCGCTGATCGAGGCCGAGGGCTTCGACTCGGTCGAGATCCACGCGGCCGACGGCTCCGAGTCCCACCCGGCGATCCTGGCCCGGAGGGAAGCCGCAGAAGGGCGCCCGACGGTCCTGCTCTACGCCCACCACGATGTCCAGCCCCCAGGAGAGCTCTCCGCCTGGACCACCCCGCCGTTCGAGGCCCAGCAGCGCGACGGCCGCCTGTGGGGCCGAGGCGCAGCCGATGACAAGGCAGGCGTGCTGGCCCACGTGGCCGCCGTGCGCGTGCTGCGCCGGATACTCGGAGAGGACCACGGCCTGGGCATCACCATGTTCATCGAGGGGGAGGAGGAGGCGGGCTCCCCGCACTTCGCCGAGTTCCTGGCCCGCCACAGCTCGGCCCTGGCCGCCGATGCGATCGTCATCGCCGACTCCGCCAACTGGCAGGTCGGGGTCCCCACGCTGACCACCAGCCTTCGGGGCGTCGTGGGCGCGATCGTCGAGGTCAGCGGCGTGGACCACACCCTCCATTCCGGCGGCTACGGCGGGCCGGTGCTGGACGGGCCCACGCTGCTCTCCCGTCTGATCGCCACGCTGCACGACGACGACGGCGCCGTGGCCGTCGAGGGCCTGCAGCGCCACGAGGGAGCCGAGAGCGGCGAGCAGCTGCACTACGACGAGCAGCAGTTCCGCGCCGATGCCGGAGTGCTGCCGGACGTCCGGCTGGCCGGGCGGGGGAGCCTGACCTCGAGGCTGTGGACGCAGCCGGCGATCTCGATCACCGGCTTCGACGCGACCGCCGTGGATGTCGCCTCGAACACGATCGCCCCGAGCGCCCGGGCCAAGATCTCGCTGCGCATCGCCCCTGGCCAGGATCCGAAGGAGGCCGCGCGGGCCCTGGTGAGCCACCTCGAGTCGCACGCTCCCTTCGGCGCCCGGGTGGAGGTCGAGATCGAGGAGACCGGTCCCGCCTTCGCCACCGACACCTCGGCCCCTCCCGCCCAGGAGATGCTCTGGGCGCTGGGCGCGGCCTGGGGCCGTCCCAGCGTGGAGATGGGCATGGGCGGATCGATCCCGTTCACGGCCGACCTGCAGGCCATGTACCCGGAGGCCGCGATCCTCGTCACGGGGATCGAGGACCCGGACACGCGCGCCCACGGGATCGACGAGTCCCTGCATCTGGAGGACTACCGCCGAGCGATCTTCGCCGAGGCGCTGTGGCTCGCGGCTCGGGCGGCCTCGTCGGGCAGCTGAGCCGCTGCCCCGGCGCGCCGGAGCCGTCGTGCGCGCCGCGGCCGCGCGGCGGATGGACGCGGGAATGTTCTCGGGTCCACACTGGTTCCAGGTTGCAGCAAGGCTGCCACGTCCCGCTCCTCGTCTTCGAGGGCGGACAGCAAGGAGGAGAGAGCGCATGACCGTCACCACCGACACCGTCACCACCGAGGGACTGCCCACGCACGGGGTCACCCTGACCGATACCGCCGCGCAGAAGGTCAGCGCCCTGCTCGAGCAGGAGGGCCGCACCGACCTCCGCCTGCGCGTGGCCGTGCAGCCCGGCGGCTGCTCCGGTTTGATCTACCAGCTCTACTTCGACGAGCGCGTCCTCGACGGCGACGCGGCCAAGGGCTTCGACGGCGTCGAGGTCATCGTCGACAAGATGTCGGTGCCCTACCTCGAGGGCTCCACCATCGACTTCGAGGACACCATCGAGAAGCAGGGCTTCTCCATCGACAACCCCAATGCGCAGGGCTCCTGCGCCTGCGGCGACTCCTTCAGCTGATCCGCGCCGCGCATCGGCGCCAGGCCCCGCGGCTCCCCTCGAGGGGAGCTGCGGGGCCTTCGTCGTGCCGGGCTGCGAGCCCCAGCCTGGGGCGGCAGCATGCCCCGGAAACCAGGACACACGGCTGACGAAGTGTCAGCACGTTCGGGGCGCAGGGGGTAAACTCCAGGAGAAACCCCAGGCTCCTGACCGTCGCCAGCACTCGGACGGGCAGGACCGCGATCGAGAACAGGAAGGGCTGTCTGTGAGTTCGCTTTCCCGAACCGTCAGCCGACGCCGCCGGACGCTCACGCTGAGCGCACTCGGAGGCGCAGCGCTGCTCGCCCTGACGGGCTGCTCCGCGGAGCTGAACCAGCAGGTCCGCAACGGATTCATGCCGGTGGGGGACTCTGCCCCCACGGACAACGCTCAGGCCATCCTGGACCTGTGGGTCGGCTCGTGGATCGCGGCCATGGCCGTCGGCCTGGTGACCTGGGGCCTGATGCTGTGGTGCATGATCGCCTACCGCCGTCGCAAGAACGAGGTCGGCTATCCCCGCCAGGTCGCCTACCACCTGCCGCTGGAGATCTTCTACACCTTCGTGCCGATCGCTCTGGTCGTCACGCTGTTCGTGTTCTCGGAGCGCGTACTGGCGGACATCACCCCGCGCCATGACAACCCGGACACCACCATCCAGGTCATCGGCAAGCAGTGGGCCTGGGACTTCAACTACACCGATGACGACGTCTACTACTCGGGCACGCAGGCGCATCTGAACACGGACGGCTCGGAGGGCGTCGAGGACACGCTGCCCACGCTGTATCTGCCGGCCGACAGCGATATCGAGCTGGAGATCACCTCCCGCGACGTCATCCACTCGTTCTGGGTCCCCGCCTTCCTCGAGAAGATGGATATGATCCCGAACCAGACCAACTACCTGTCGTTCACCACCGGCGATGAGGGCACCTTCCAGGGCAAGTGCGCCGAGCTGTGCGGCGAGTACCACTCGGAGATGCTCTTCAACGTCGAGATCGTCTCCCAGGAGGAGTACGACCAGCAGATGCAGACTCTGCGCGACCAGGGCAACACCGGCCAGCTCGGCACCGAGTACGACCGCAACCCGAACACCAATGACGAAGCGATCGAGAACCAGGACTCCATGCCCGGCTCGACGTACGACGAGAACTGAGGGACGGAGAGAATATGACCACTCTCGAGTACTCAGCCAATGACTCCGCCGCGGTCGCACCGCGGGTCGTGCCCCGCTCCAAGGGCCGGATCATCGTCAGCTGGCTGACCACCACGGACCACAAGACGCTCGGGTACATGTACCTGATCACGTCCTTCGCCTTCTTCTGCCTCGGCGGCGTCATGGCGCTGCTGATCCGTGCAGAGCTCTTCGCTCCCGGCATGCAGATCCTGGAGACCAAGGAGCAGTACAACCAGCTGTTCACCATGCACGGCACGGTGATGCTGCTGATGTTCGGAACCCCGCTGTTCATCGGCCTGGCCAACGTGCTGGTGCCGCTGCAGATCGGCGCGCCGGATGTCGCCTTCCCGCGACTGAACGCGCTGGCCTTCTGGTTCTTCCTCTTCGGCTCGACCGTCGTCGTGATCGGCTTCCTGACCCCGCAGGGCGCCGCGTCCTTCGGCTGGTTCGCCTACGCTCCGCTGAACTCCACCACGTTCTCGCCGGGAGTCGGCGGCGACCTCTGGGTCTTCGGCCTGGTCCTGCAGGGCTTCGGCACGATCATGGGCGGCGTCAACTTCATCACCACGATCCTGTGCATGCGGGCTCCGGGCATGACCATGTGGCGCATGCCGGTGTTCGTCTGGACCTCGCTGATCACCGCGCTGCTGATCATCATGATCTTCCCGCCGCTGGCGGCCGCGCTGTTCGCACTGGGCATGGACCGTCGACTGGGCGGGCACATCTTCGACGCCGAGAACGGCGGCGCGATCCTGTGGCAGCACCTGTTCTGGTTCTTCGGCCACCCCGAGGTCTACGTGCTGGCGCTGCCGTTCTTCGGCATCGTCTCGGAGATCATCCCGGTGTTCTCCCGCAAGCCGCTGTTCGGCTATGTCGGCCTGGTCTTCGCGACCATCGCCATCGGCGCGCTGTCCGTGACCGTGTGGGCCCACCACATGTACGTCACCGGCTCGGTCATGCTCGGGTTCTTCTCGTTCATGACCATGATGATCGCGGTGCCCACGGGCGTGAAGTTCTTCAACTGGATCGGCACCATGTGGCAGGGCTCGATCACCTTCGAGACTCCCATGCTGTGGGTCCTGGGCTTCCTGTTCACGTTCCTCTTCGGCGGCCTGACCGGCGTCATCCTGGCCACCCCGCCGCTGGACTTCCAAGTCTCGGACTCCTACTTCGTGGTCGCCCATTTCCACTACGTGATCTTCGGCACTGTCGTGTTCGGCATGTTCGCCGCGTTCTACTTCTGGTGGCCCAAGTTCACCGGCAAGATGCTCAACGAGCGTGTCGGCAAGGTCCACTTCTGGATGCTCTTCGTGGGCTTCCACATGACCTTCCTGATCCAGCACTGGCTCGGTGTGGTGGGCATGCCCCGCCGCTACGCCGATTACATGCCGGAGGACGGGTTCACGTTCATGAACCAGTTCTCGACCATCGGCGCCTTCCTGCTGGCAGCCTCGATGGTCCCGTTCTTCTGGAACGTGTACATCACGCACAAGCGCGGCAGGAAGGTCGAGGTCGACGATCCCTGGGGCTTCGGCGGCTCGCTCGAGTGGGCGACGTCCTGCCCGCCCCCGCGGCACAACTTCGTCTCGCTGCCGCGCATCCGCTCGGAGCGCCCGGCCCTGGACCTGCACCACCCGGAGCTGGCGGCCCTGTCGCCGGATCCTCACACCGGTGACACCGAGGCCAACCCGACCGAGCGGGATCGCCGCGAGCACGACACCATGGAGGCCACCCGATGAAGGCAACGATCCAGGTCATGTGGCTGCTGACGGCGTTCTGCATCGTCGTGGGCTTCATCTACGGGTTCGTGACCGACTTCCACGAGCTGGCCGGCTTCCCGGCCCTGCTGGCCGTCGGCGTGATGTCCGCCTTCCTCGCGGTCTACTTCCAGCTGACGCTGCGTAGCGCCAAGGCGATGCTCCCTGAGGATGACCTCGAGGGCGAGATCTCGGACAGCGCCGGCGACTACGGGCACTTCTCCCCGTGGTCCTGGACGCCGCTGCTGTTCGGCGCCGGTGCCATGATCTTCGTGCTCGGCCTGGCCATCGACTGGTGGATCGTGGGCCTCGCGTTCCCGATCGCCATGCTCGGCGTGTTCGGAATGGTCTTCGAGCACAGCCGCGGAGAGCACGCCCACTGATCTCCGGCTCCGTCGGTCGAGGGCCCCGCCGTTCCCTGAAAGGAGCGGCGGCGCCTTTCGCATGTCCGGGTGCAGGCTGCTGAGGCGGCCGAGCGCCCACCTGCCTGGGACGGACTTGATGCTGGGCCGTCGTCCAGTGGGGCATCGCCGCATGTCACTGCGTGACGGCGGAATTGGGAGGTCTGCATCCCGGTCCTAGGCTGAGCCGGGTCCGCGGCGATCGCTCGACTCCTCGACTCGCCGACGCCCCCTCGAAGGCCGGAGCCCATGGACAGCCGTTCGCCCTCCACCCCCGAGCCGGACAGCCCCGTGCGGGTGCTGCCGGCTCGCCACCCCTGGCGCAGCCTCGCCTCGATGCTCGGCGTCATCGTCATCCTGGTCATCGTCTGGGCCCTGATCACCAACCCCCGCTGGCAGTGGGGAGTCGTGGCGCAGTGGTTCACCGCCGAGTCGATCATGCGAGGCCTGGGGCTGACGCTGTCACTGACGGCCATCGCCGGCGTCGCCGGGTTCGTGCTCGGCTTCGCGCTGGCCCTGCTGCGGATGTCGAGCTCGCCGGTGCTCGCGGGACTGGCCTGGACCTACATCTGGATCTTCCGATCCGTGCCGCTGCTCGTGCAGCTGCTGCTCTGGTACAACATCGGCTATCTCTACGAGACGCTCGTCCTGGGCATCCCGTTCACCGACGTGGTCCTCTTCGAGGCGAGCACCACGGAGCTCGTCGGGAAGTTCGCCGCCGCCGCCCTGGGACTGAGCCTGCATCAGGCCGCCTACGCCGCCGAGATCATCCGCGGCGGCATCCTCTCGGTGGATGCGGGGCAGCTCGAGGCGGCCAAGGCGCTCGGGCTTCCGGCATGGCGGCGATCCGTGGGGATCGTGCTGCCGCAGGCCCTGCGCGCGATCCTGCCCCCGGCCTTCAACGAGATCATCAGCCTGGTCAAGGGCACCTCGATCGTCTACGTCCTGGCGCTGGGGGATCTGTTCTACACGGCGCAGATCATCTACTCGCGCACCAACGAGGTCATCCCGATGCTCATGGTCGCCACCATCTGGTACATCGTGATCACCACTGCGCTGAACATCGTCCAGTACTACGTCGAGCGGCGGGTCGCGCGCGGTGCGGTGCGCACCTTGCCGTCCACCCCCTGGCAGCGGGTGCGCGCACGGCTGGCGAGTGAGCGGGCCGACGCCCGCGAGCGGAAGAGGACCCGGCTGCACACGGAAGGGAGCTCGCTGTGAGCGCGAAGGAGACGAACCGCTTGATCGAAGACCGGGTGCCCACGCGAGGACGGGTCGTGCTGGAGGGCGTGCGCAAGTCGTTCGCGGGCCGGGAGATCCTCCACGGCGTCTCCCTGAACGTCGAGCCCGGGCAGGTCGTGGTCCTGATGGGCCCGTCGGGGTCCGGGAAGTCCACGCTGCTGCGCACGATCAATCACCTGGAGGCCCAGGACGCCGGCCGGGTCACGATCGACGGCGAGATGATCGGCTACCAGCCCGAGGGCCAGGCCCTGCGCGAGCTGCCCGAGCGCGAGGTCCTGCGCCGCCGCGCTCAGGTGGGAATGGTCTTCCAGCAGTTCAACCTGTTCCCGCATATGACGGTGGAGCAGAACATCATCGAGGCTCCTGTGCACACGCAGGGGCGCCCCCGCGCGGAGGCGCGACGCACCGCCCAGGCCCTGCTCGATCGCGTGGGGCTGGGGGACCGGGGCGGTGCCTATCCCCGCCAGCTCTCGGGCGGGCAGCAGCAGCGGGTGGCGATCGCCCGAGCCATGGCGCTGCACCCCAAGGTGCTGCTCTTCGACGAGCCGACCTCCGCCCTGGACCCCGAGCTCGTCGAGGAGGTCCTTGAGGTCATCCGGGGCCTGGCCGATGAGGGCGTGACCCTGATCGTGGTGACCCACGAGATGTCCTTCGCCAGGGAGGTGGCCGATCACGTGGTGTTCATGGCCGACGGGGAGATCGTGGAGCAGGGCCCGCCGCAGAAGCTGTTCTCCGCCCCGCAGCATGCCCGGACCCAGGAGTTCCTGGGCCGGCACCTCGACCCGGAGTACGTGCTGTGAGCCCGGTCGGAGGGAGGTCGGGGCGGATGGGGCGCGGACTGATCGCCGGTGCCGCGGTGCTCGGCCTGGGCATCCTGCCGGGGTGCACGGCCGATCCCGTGGATATCGGCACCGCAGCGGCCGGCGGCGGCGTGGAGGCCGCCCAGCGCTTCGACTTCTCGCCGGAGCAGGACGATCGGGTGCGCACGGACATCGATCCGAAGGCGGCAGCGCTCGTGCCGGAGTCGGTGGCCGCGGACGGCAAGCTCACGGTGGCGGCCACCCCGGCGGCGGTGCCGCTGGGCTTCGCCGCCACGGACCAGTCCACGGTCGTGGGCTCCGAGGTCGACCTCGCCCAGCTCATGGCGGACAAGCTCGGCCTGGAGCTCGAGGTCGAGGCCACCACCTGGGAGAACTGGCCGCTGCGCCTGGAGACCGGTCAGATCGAGACCGTGATGATCAACGTGGGCCTGACCGAGCCGCGGCTCGAGCTCTACGATTTCGCCACGTACCGCACCGCGTACATGGGCTTCGAGGCCAGGCAGGGCAGCGAGTTCCACGTCGAGGGCCCGGAGGACATCTCCGGGCTGAAGGTCTCCGTCTCGCCGGGCACCAACCAGGACGCCATCCTGCTCGAGTGGAACCGCGAGCTCGAGGAGCGGGGTCTGGAGCCGGCCGAGCTGTCGTACTACCTCAACGACGCCGACGCCATCCTGTCGCTGGTCTCCGGAAGGACGGATCTGCACCTGGGGCCGTATCCCGGCGGCTCGTTCCGGGAGGACTCCGGATCCGAGACGGAGGTCGTGGGGCGGATCAGCGCGGGATGGCCGAACAACACGCTCGTGGCCGCGCCCACCGCCAAGGACAGCGGGCTGGCCCCGGCGCTGGAGGCCGCGCTGGACTCGGCGATGGGAGACGGCAGCTACGAGGCGGCGCTGGAGCGCTGGGGGCTGCAGGATGAGGGGCTCGACGACTCCCGGACCGTCACCGACGCGCAGCAGATGCGCGACGCACTGTCCGCGAGCTGAGCCGCCTCAGGCGCCCTCGTACTGGTTGTCGGCCGCCGGCACTCCCCAGCGCTGCCGCAGCGATCCGGTCTCGCTGGCCACCGGCTTCAGCCCCGCCCGGGACAGGGCCGAGATCGCCCGTTCGGCGAGTTCGGCGGCATCGTTCGGCCGCGCGTCGAGGTGCACGCCGGCGAAGACGAGGCCCCGACCGTCGGACCCCGCCGCGGCGAGGCGCTCGACGAGTGCGTCGATCGCCCCGGCGAGATCCTCGCGGGGAAGTGCTGCCAGAAGGCGCGCATGCGGGGCCCCGCGGCGCAGCACGGCGAGCTCCTCGTCGCTGATCGCCGCCGGCACGATCACGGCATCCGTCTGGGCGGCCGCGACGGCCACGTCGGAGGCGGTGCCCGGGAGGGGACCGCGCAGGCCGTGCCCGTCCTCGAGCCGCACGACGATCACCGGATGGCCCTGCGGCGGACGCGGCACGATCGAGGGGCCCTTGACGGTGAAGGGCTGCCCGACGGAGTCCGTGCCCTCGAAGTCCGTGTAGTGCAGCCGCTCGCGATCGATGAAGCGGTCGGTGGAGGTGTCCGCGATGATCGCGTCGTCCTGCCACGAGTCCCACAGGCGGCGCAGCAGATCCGCGACCTCGCCGGTCTCGCGCCAGGCCTCTGCCGGCTCGGCGAGCGGTCGGCGCCCCACGACGGCGGCCTCGGAGGCGCGCAGGGACGGCGCCAGCTGCACGCCGGCGCGACCGCGGCTCGCGTAGTCCAGCGTCGCGGTCATGGTCCCCAGCAGGAAGGGCTCGGTGTGCGTGGTGGTCAGCGTGGGCACCAGGCCGATCCGCTGCGTGGCCGGTGCGAGCCAAGCGGCGAGCTCCAGGGCCGAGAGCCGGATCGCGGCGGAGTCGGTGCCGTCGCCGGCGTCGAGGACGTCGTCGAGCATCAGCTGCGTGACGCCCAGCGCCTCGAGGTCCTGGGCGGCGCGTAGATGCAGCCGGCCGGTGAGCAGGGCGGCGGGATCGTCGTGAGGGCCGTCGAGGTCGGGCAGCGTTCCCAGCCCGACGGAGAGGATCGTCTCGGTCATGGGTTCAGGCCTCCTGGCTCTGCTGGGCCGCTGCTGCGGCGTCGGATGCGGCGGCCGCCTGCCCGTCCCGCAGCGCTGCCCACTGCTCGGCGGGGCGGTGCTCGGGCAGCCCGAGCCTCTGGCGCAGCGTCGCGGGCTCGTGGTGATCGGGGTAGACGCCCATCTCCTGCAGCTCGGGCACCACCCGGTCCACGACCTCCCGGAAGCCGCCCGGGACATAGGCCGGCACCAGGATGAAGCCGTCGGCCGCGCCCTGATCGACCTCCCGGCTCATGGCCTCGGCGATCGAGCGGGGCGTGCCCACGAAGTGATGCCGCGAATCCACGACGGAGACGACCTTGCGCAGCGACCAGCCGTTGCGCCGCCCGAGCTCGCGCCAGGACTCTGCCGTGCCCACGGGGTCGGGGTAGTGGTTCACCCGGCCCTGGGAGAGCTGGGGGCCGTCGACCACCGGGTCGAAGTCCGGGACCGGATCGTCGGGATCGCGCTCGGAGAGGTCCATGTTCCACAGCCGCGAGGCGGTGGCCAGCGCAGTGGCCCCGGAGTGCTGCGCCCAGGCGAGCTCCAGGCTCTTCTCCTGCGCGTCCTCCTCGGTGTCCCCGATCACGAAGGACACGCCGGGATAGATCTGGATCTCGTCGGGATCCCTGCCGATCGCGGTGAGCCGGGAGCGGATGTCGTCGCGGAAGGCCCGCCCGTTCTCCGGGCCGGAGTGGCGGGTGAAGATCAGATCGGCCGAGCCCGCCGCGAAGTCGCGCCCGGAAGGGGAGTCGCCGGCCTGCATCACCACGGGGTGGACCTGCGGGCTGCGCGGCACCCCGAAGCGGCCCTCCAGATCGAAGAACTCGCTGCGGTGGGCGAAGCGCCCGGCGTCCGGGCCTGCCTGCGCCGGATCGAGCGGCCAGGACTCCCACATGGTGCGGGCCGCCTGGATGAAGTCGACGGCGCGCTCGTAGCGCTGCTCGTACGGGAGGTAGCCGCCGCGGCGGAAGTTCTCGCCGGTGAAGGCGTCCGGGCTGGTCACGACGTTCCAGGCCGTGCGCCCGCCCGAGAGGTGATCCATGGTGGCCAGCTGCCGGGCGAGCTCGTACGGCTCGTGGTAGGTGGCCGTCAGGGTGCCGGCCACGCCGATGTGGTCCGTGGCCCCCAGCACGGCCGAGAGCATCGTCAGCGTGTCGGGGCGGCCCACGACGTCCAGGTCGTGGATCTGCCCGCCCTGCTCGCGCAGGCGCAGACCCTCCGCCAGGAAGAGGAAGTCCATCAGGCCCTCCTCGGCGTCGCGGGCCATGCGCACGAAGGACTCGACGGCGATGTTGGAGCCGGAGCGCACGGGATCCGACCACACGGTCTCGTTGTTCACGCCCGGGAAGTGCGCCGCGAGATGGACACGGCGGCGTGGGCGGTTCTCGGCAGTGCTCATGCTCCCCATCCTCTCGCCAGACGTCCCAGCACGCGCCTCCGACCTCATATTTCGTCATACGGCCGGGCGCTCGGCGCCCCGGCTGGACTAGCGTCGAGGCTCCGACGACGCGGCGCGGAGCGCGGTAGGCCGGCAGCGACCTACGCAGCCCGGACCGCGGGGACGACAGCCCCGGAGGACACACGATGACGCAGCACACGAGCTCGGCAGCCGGACGCCGCCCCGGCGGCGCGCGCAGGACCAGGGAGCTGGTGCTGATCGGAGGCGGCCCGCGCGCCACGCTCGTGCTGGAGCGTCTGGCCGCCAATGCCGCACAGCTGTCCGGGACGGTGGACCGGCCCGTGCGGGTCCACGTGATCGAGCCCTTCGAGGCCGGCTCAGGGCGGATCTGGCGCCACGACCAGTCACCGCTGCTCAAGCTCAACTCGATGGCCCGTGACGTGACGATGTTCACCGACGAGACCGTGGTCGCCGAGGGCGCGGCTTGGGACGGCCCCTCGCTCGAGGAGTGGGCGGCCGGTGTGGCCGACGGCTCGATCGAGGACGCCGAGATCGACGACGAGGACGACCTGCGCCGCATCCGGCAGCTGCGCGGCGCAGACTTCCCGACCCGGCGCGTCCACCAGCGCTACCTGCAGTGGGTGTGGCGCCGCGTGGTGGACCGCGCGCTCGCCTCGCCGGGCATCGACGACGTGATCGTGCACCCCACGTGGGCCGATGAGATCACGGAGTGCTCCCGCGGCGGCCACGACGTGCGCCTGAAGGACGGGACCGTCCTGCACGCCGATGCCGCCGTGCTGCTGCTCGGGCACACCGATGCCCTGGCCACCCGCGGGCAGCGCCGCCGCGGCGCCGCCGCCAGTGCGTCGGAGGGCAGCTACACGCGGCCCTCCTACACCGAGGAGGTCGACTGGAGCGCGCTCGGGCCCGGTCAGCGCGCGGTCGTCACCGGCATGGGCCTGGGCTTCATCGACCTGATGGTGCTGCTCTACGAGGGCCGCGGCGGGCGCTTCCGCACGCGCGACGGCTCCGCGGATCCCGCCAGGATCGAATCCGGCGAGGCGCTGGTCTACGAGCCCTCGGGCAGCGAGCCCCTGCTGTGGGTCGGCTCGCGCCGCGGCGTGCCCTTCCACTCCAAGATCTCCACGCAGCTGCGCGCCCCCTTCGCCCCGGACGGGCTGCAGTTCGTCACCGCAGCCGCCATCGAGAGGCTGCTGGACGAGAACTCCCAGCTGGACTGGGACGAGCACCTGTGGCCCCTGATCACCCGCGAGGCCGGGCACCACTGGTACCGCGAGATCGTCCTGGGCCACCCCGAGCGCGTCCGCGACGGCGTGCGCTGGGAGGACTTCGCCCGGCGGTACGCGGCGGCCGGGCCCAGCGAGCTGTCGCGGCTGCTGCACGAGACGTTCCGGGACTCGCGCGATCTGCTGGACCTGCACGCGATCGACCGGCCGCTGGAAGGGCTGACCTTCGAGGACGCCGAGCAGGTGCAGGAGGCGGTGCTGCGCAGCATCCGCCGGGACATGGACGAGCGCAGCGATCCGCAGCGCAGCCAGACCCTGGCGCTGTTCCTGGCACTGCTGCACCTGCGGGTGGCCCTGATGGACCTGGTGCCGGAGGACCGGCTCACCGAGGCCGGGCTGGGCATGATGAACCGCTGGTGGCCGGGGTTCTTCAGCTTTGTGGACTCCGGTCCGCCGGCGCACCGTCTCCAGGAGCTGCTGGCCCTGCACGAGGCGGGGTTCGTGCGCTTCCTGGGTCCGGACGTGATCGTCGAGCACGACGAGGCCGGCGGAGGGTTCGCCGCCCGCTCCCGGGCGGGCGGTCCGTGGATCAAGGCCCCGCACTTCGTCGAGGCCCGCCTGCCCGGCCCGTCGATGGCGGGCACGGCCAATCCGGTCCTGCGCTCCGTGCTGGCCGGGGAGCTGGGGGAGGAGCAGTCCTTCCCATCGGACGACGGGTCGACCATGGTCACCACCGGCAAACTGGAGGTGGATTCCCAGTACCGAGTGGTGGACCGCCACGGCCGGGCGCATCCGGACCTGTTCGCCGCCGGCGTGTTCACGACCGTGCCGACGCTGGGAGCCTTCGCCCGGCCGCGGCAGAACTCCGAGCCGTTCCGCAGCAGCGACGCTCTGGCCCGCAGCCTGTGGCGGGCCCTGGCGGGCAGCTCCGCGGACAGGGAGGATGCGGCGCAGCAGCGCGCCATCGAGGCGACGACGTACACGTTCTGAGGCGCCGCGGCGCCGGGAGGCTCGCGCCGTCCGGGCACCGACAGCGGACGGGCTGCGCGCGGGAGCACCCCGCCGCCGCAGGATAGGGTGAGGCCCGTGAAAACGTTCGAGCAGCTCTTCGCAGAGATCACAGAGAAGGCCGAAACCCGCCCCGAGGGCTCGGGGACCGTCGCCGAGCTGGACCGCGGAGTCCACGGCATCGGGAAGAAGGTGGTCGAGGAGGCCGCCGAGGTCTGGATGGCCTGCGAGCACGAGACCCACGACGAAGCCGCCGAGGAGATCTCCCAGCTGCTGTATCACCTGCAGGTGATGATGGTGGCCAAGGGCATCTCCCTCGAGGACGTCTACAACCACCTCTGAGCCGGCCCGGCTCGGAAGGCCCTGGGGCGCCCTCACCCCTGAACGAAATCCGCCGCACGAATCCTCAGGAGCTATCACCGACCATGCTGCGCGTCGCCGTGCCCAACAAGGGCGCCCTGTCAGAGTCCGCCGCCGCCATGCTGAGCGAGGCGGGCTACCGCCAGCGCCGCGACAGCCGAGAGCTCGTGCTGGTCGACCCGGAGAACCACGTCGAGTTCTTCTACCTGCGTCCGCGCGATATCGCCGTCTACGTCGGGGGAGGAGTGCTGGACGTCGGGATCACCGGCCGCGACCTGCTGCTGGACTCCGAGGCCGACGCCGTCGAGGACCTGGGCCTGGACTTCGCGCGCTCGACCTTCCGCTTCGCCGGCCCGGCCGGGCAGTTCTCCTCGCTGCAAGACCTCGAGGGCCGCCGCGTGGCCACGAGCTACGACAGCCTTCTGCGCCGCCACCTGGCGAAGCAGGGAGTCCAGGCCGAGGTCGTGCGCCTGGATGGTGCCGTCGAGTCCTCGATCCGCCTGGGCGTCGCAGATGCCATCGCCGACGTCGTGGAGACCGGCAACACGCTGCGGGCGGCCGGACTGGAGATCTTCGGCGAGCCGATCATGCGCTCGGAGGCCCTGCTCATCCGCAACGCCGCCAAGGCGGAGGCCGAGGGCCTGGAGGTCCTGCGCCGGCGCATCCAGGGTGTGCTCGTGGCCCGGCAGTACGTGATGATCGACTACGACATCACGGAGGACCTTCTTGAGGCCGCCACGGCCGTGACCCCCGGCATGGAGGGTCCCACGATCTCGCCGCTGGGCCACCACGGAGCCATGGCGGTGCGCGCCATGGTCCGCCGCTCGGACACCAACAAGGTCATGGACGAGCTCTACGCCGTGGGCGCCCGGGCCATCCTGGTCTCGCCGATCCACGCCGCCCGGCTGTGAAGCCCCCGGGGCTGCGGCCCCGGAATCCTCAGAGCCGACCGATCCCGAATCACCAGCCCGCCTGCCCGGGCACCGCAAGGAGCAGCCATGAGCGTGGCCATCCGTGTCATCCCCTGCCTGGACGTCGACGCCGGGCGCGTCGTGAAGGGCGTCCACTTCGAGAACCTGCGCGATGCAGGCGATCCGGTCGAGCTGGCCTCCCGGTACAACGACGCCGGTGCGGATGAGCTCACCTTCCTGGACGTCACCGCCTCGTCATCGGACCGGGCCACCACGTTCGACGTCGTCGCCCGCACCGCCGATCGGGTCTTCATCCCGCTGACCGTCGGCGGCGGTGTGCGCACCGCCGAGGACGTCGACCGCCTGCTGCGCTGCGGGGCGGACAAGGCCTCGATCAACACGGCCGCGATCAAGCGCCCGGAGGTCATCGACGAGATCACCCGCCGCTTCGGCAATCAGGTGCTCGTGCTGTCCTGCGATGCCAAGCGCACCGGGAACACCCCCTCGGGCTTCGAGGTCACCACGCACGGCGGCCGCGAGCTCACCGGCATCGACGCCGTGCAGTGGGCTGTGGAGGCCGAGCGCCGCGGCGTGGGGGAGATCCTGCTCAACTCCATGGACGCCGACGGCACCCGTGACGGCTTCGACCTGGAGATGATCCGCGAGGTGCGCTCCGCGGTGAGCGTGCCCCTGATCGCCTCCGGGGGCGCGGGCGCTCCCGCCGACTTCCCGCCCGCCGTGGCCGCCGGCGCCGATGCCGTGCTGGCAGCCTCGATCTTCCACTTCGGGCCGGTCGACGCCATCGCCGAGGTCAAGGCGGCGCTGCGCGCCGAGGGCCACGAGGTCCGCTGAGCGGATCGCTGCGAGCGCTGAGCCGAGCTGCGCGGCCGAGGCGTCCGAGCGCGGGCCTATAGTGTCCGGTGATGTCCGAACAGCCCAGCCCCTCAGCCCGCCCGTCCTCGCCCGAGCTGGACCCCGCGGTCGCCGCGCGCCTGAAGCGCGATGCGGACGGCCTCGTGGCCGCGATCATCCAGCAGCACGACACCCGAGAGGTGCTCATGCTCGGCTGGATGGACGAGGAGGCTGTGCACCGCACCCTCACCACCGGTCGCGTGACGTTCTGGTCCCGGTCCCGCCGGGAGCTGTGGCGCAAGGGCGACACCTCCGGACACATCCAGCTCGTGCGCCGCGTCAGCCTGGACTGCGACGGCGATGCCCTGCTGGTCGAGGTCGAGCAGGTGGGGGCGGCCTGCCACACGGGCACCCGCACCTGCTTCGAGGACCGGCAGCTGAAGGCCGTCCAGGGGCAGCGCTGACCGGCACGCTGCGCCCGGGCGCCGCCGCAGGCGCCGGGATCCCCACGTGAGCGGCGCCAACCCCAGATCACGGCCGGCATCGCCCGGCAGGAAGAAGTCGCATGATGCACCAGATGGGCACGGTCTCCCCGAGCCTCGAGGAGTTCCGCGAGCTGGCCAGGCACCACCGCGTCATCCCGGTGCGCACCACCGTGATGGCCGATGCGCTGACCCCGATCGGGATCTACCGCAGCCTCGTGCTGCGCGAGGACGGCACGGCGCCGTCGGGCACCTTCCTGATGGAGTCCGCCGCTCAGGGGATCTGGTCCCGCTGGTCGTTCATCGGCGCGGGCTCCAGGGCCACCCTGATCAGCCGGGACGGCCAGGCGCACTGGGTCGGCGACGTCCCCGTCGGGCTGCCCACGGAGGGCAGCCCGGTCGAGGCTCTGCGCGAGACCCTGGCGGTGCTGGCCACCGAGCGCTTCGACGACGCCCCTCCGCTGTCCTCGGGCATGGTCGGCTTCCTCGGCTGGGAGGTCGTGCGCCGCTGGGAGCGGCTGCCCGATCCGCCGCTGGATGACCTGCGCATCCCCGAACTGGCCATGAACCTGGTCTCGGAGATGGCCGTGCACGACAACACGGACGGCTCCGTGACGCTCGTGGCCAACGCGTACAACGCCGACGGCACGGACGAGCGCGTGGACGAGGCCTGGCTGGATGCCGTCGAGCGCCTCGACGGGATGCTCGAGAAGCTGGACCGGCCGTCGTCCCAGGCCCCGGTCTCGATCGCGGAGGACGTGATCGACCGGGACCGGATCGAGGAGGCGGTGCAGCAGTCGTGGCCGCGCGAGGACTTCCTCAGCGCGATCGAGGAGGCCAAGCAGGCCATCGTCGACGGCGAGATCTTCCAGGTCGTGATCTCACGGCGCTTCGAGACCGAGTGCACGGCCGACCCGCTCGAGGTCTATCGCATGCTGCGCTCGATCAACCCGAGCCCCTACATGTACCTGTACGCCTTCGAGGATGCCGAGGGCAGGCCCTTCCACGTGGTCGGGTCCTCGCCCGAGGCGCTCGTGAACGTCTCGGACGGGCAGGTCGTCACGCACCCGATCGCCGGCTCCCGTCCTCGCGGTGCCACCGCGGAGCAGGACCAGGCGCTGGGGCAGGAGCTGCTGGCCGATGAGAAGGAGCGCGCCGAGCACCTCATGCTCGTGGACCTCTCCCGCAACGATCTCTCGAAGGTCTGCGAGCCGGGCTCCGTGGAGGTCACCGAGTTCATGGCGATCGAGCGCTTCAGCCACATCATGCACCTGTGCTCCAACGTGGTCGGGCGCATGCGCCCGGACGTGAGCGCGTACGACGTGCTAGCCGCAGCCTTCCCCGCTGGAACGCTCTCCGGGGCGCCCAAGCCCCGGGCGCTGAAGCTGCTGGACGAGTACGAGCCCCGTCGCCGCGCCGTCTACGGCGGAGTGGTCGGCTACATGGATTTCGCGGGCTCCATGGACGTGGCCATCGCGATCCGCTCGGCGCTGCTGGTCGACGGACGCGCGTACGTCCAGGCCGGAGGCGGCATCGTCGCCGACTCGGTGCCGGAGACGGAGGCGCTGGAATCGCTGAACAAGGCCGCCGCGCCGCTGCGCGCGGCCCTCGCCGCCCAGTCCGTGCGCCGCCCTCGCCGCCTGAGCGCCGATGCCCGGCAGCAGGTCGACGCAGCCGAGGGAGCCGCCCGATGACGGCCCTGAAGCGCAAGCCCATCGTCGTCCTGCTGTGCCTCGTGCTGGGTGCGGCGCTGTTCGGCGCCTCCGCCATGAGCTGGGTCCACGCCAGCGTGGCCACGGCGGTCTCGCAGATCGACGTGGACGTGCGCGGCAGCGATGCCGCACCGGCCGTCTCGGCCCTCGGACTGGTCGCCATGGCCGGCGCGGTCGCGCTGAGCATCGCCGGTCCGCGACTGCGACCCGTGGTGTCCCTGGTGATCGCCGGTGCCGGACTGGGCTCCCTGATCGCCGTGATCGGCGCCATCGCCGACCCCGTCGGGGTCTCCGAGGGCGTCGTCGGGGAGATGACCGGCGTGGTCGGCACGGGAGCCGAGCACGAGCTCACCGTCGGCCCCTGGCTGTGCGCCGCGGCCTCCGTGCTCGTGATCCTCGGCGGCGTCTGGGCGCTCATCTCGTCCAGGACCTGGGCCAGGCCAGCGGCCTCGCGCTTCGAGCGCGGCACCGCCCAGCGTCGGGCCGCGGGCGACGACGATCGCGAGTCCGAGCGCCGCGATGACATCGACTCCTGGGACGCCCTCACCGAGGGACGGGACCCCACCGGCTCCTGAGCAGCCGTCACCGCACCTGTCGGTCACCGTCACAGTCGCGGTGAGTGGCACAATGAAGACGAGCACCGCCATCAATGGTCGGAGTCCCTCAGCGGACCCCGACCCCGAGCACCACAGGGAGACCTGAACTCATGTCGCACGCGACCACCAGCTCCAGCACTGCGTCGGAGGCCGCATCCCGCCTCGAGGCCGAGCGCGAGGCCCACGGCCCCGACGTCATCGTCCTGGATCACACCGCCTACGTCGGGCACGGCAACACCGTCGCCGCCTGGACCTGCATCGCCATCATGGCCGTGGGCGTCGTCCTGGGGCTCATCGGCCTGGTCCAGGAGCTCGGCAGCGTCCTGATGTGGGTCGGCGTGGGCGTCATCGTCCTCGGCCTGATCGTGGGCGCCGTCCTCAAGGGCATGGGCATGGGTTATGAGGGCGAGGTCCGCAAGCACGAGCGCGGCGAGCTCAAGCACTGAGCCCCTCCTCATGAGGGCGGCTGACACGCCCCTGAGCCGCAGACCGCATCGTCTCCGCGCTCTGCCCGACCCGCACCGGCGCCGCCGGCCTGCGGGTCGGCGCATGCCGCGACCATCGCAATCTTCCAGGAGAGGACACGTCACCGCATGACCGAGCATCCCGAGGGAAGCGTGAGGGCCACCGGAACGGTCCTCGACTCCATCATCGAGGGGGTCCGCGAGGATCTGGAGGCTCGGCGCGCCGCCGTTCCGCTCGAGGAGATCCGACGCACCGCAGCGCAGGCGCCGGCGCCCCGCGACGCGATCGCGGCACTGCGCGGATCCCACGAGGACACGCTCGAGATCATCGCCGAGGTCAAGCGCTCGTCGCCCTCGAAGGGCGCCCTGGCGCCGATCGAGGACCCCGCCGCTCTGGCTGCCGCGTACGAGCGCGGGGGAGCGGCCGTGATCTCCGTGCTCACCGAGCAGCGCCGCTTCGGCGGCTCGCTGGCCGACCTGGACGCGGTGCGCGCTGCCGTGGACGTGCCGATCCTGCGCAAGGACTTCACGGTCGACGAGTACCAGATCCTCGAGGCCCGTGCCCACGGGGCCGATCTCATCCTGCTGATCGTCGCGGCCCTCGACGACGACGCGCTGGCCCATCTGCTGAAGGTCACCGAGGACCTCGGGATGCAGGCGCTCGTGGAGACGCACACGGAGGAGGAGATCCGCCGTGCCACGGCGGTGGGCGCCAAGATCGTGGGCGTGAACACCCGTGATCTGAAGACCCTCGACGTCGACACCGACCGCTTCGGGCACCTGGCCGAGCACCTTCCCGCAGACGCCGTCCTGGTGGCGGAGTCCGGTGTCAGCGGCTCCGAGCAGATCGAGGACTACGCGCGTCAGGGCGCTCATGCCGTGCTCACCGGCGAGGCGCTGGTCCGGGCGGGCGACCCCGTGGGCACCGTCGCCCAGTTCCGCACCCTCGGCGAGTCCATCCGCGCCGCGCACCGGGGGGAGCAGGAGGCCCGCGACGGGCAGCGGCGCTACTCGAACGCCCAGGGCCCGTACTTCGGCGACTTCGGCGGGCGCTGGATGCCCGAGTCGCTGATCGCCGCCCTGGACCAGGTCACCGACACCTTCGAGAAGGCCAAGGCCGATCCGGAGTTCCTGGAGGAGTTCCAGCGGCTGTCGCGCGACTACGCGAACAGGCCGTCGCTGCTGACGGAGGCCGAGCGCTTCGGCGCCCACGCGGGCTGCCGCGTGTTCCTCAAGCGCGAGGACCTCAACCACACCGGATCGCACAAGATCAACAACGTCCTGGGCCAGGCCCTGCTGGCCCAGCGCATGGGCAAGACCCGCCTGATCGCGGAGACCGGGGCCGGGCAGCACGGCGTGGCCACGGCCACCGCCGCCGCGCTGCTGGGCATGGAGTGCGTGGTCTACATGGGCGCGGAGGACACCCGGCGCCAGGCGCTGAACGTCGCGCGCATGAATCTGCTGGGCGCCGAGGTCGTGGCCGTGGAGCACGGCTCGCAGACGCTCAAGGACGCCATCAACGAGGCGCTGCGCGACTGGGTGGCCTCCGTGGACACGACCCACTACCTGCTGGGCACCGCCGCCGGGCCGCATCCCTTCCCGGCCATGGTCCGCTGGTTCCACCAGCAGATCGGCGACGAGGCCCGCGCCCAGATCCTGTCGCAGACCGGTCGGCTGCCGGATGCCGTGGCGGCCTGCGTGGGCGGCGGATCGAATGCGATCGGCATCTTCCACGCGTTCCTCGACGACGCCGACGTCGAGCTGCACGGCTTCGAGGCGGGCGGCGACGGGGTAGACACCCCTCGCCACGCCGCGACCATCACGCTGGGGCGCCCCGGCGTGCTGCACGGGGCCAAGACGTTCCTGATGCAGGACGAGGACGGGCAGACCATCGAGTCGCACTCGATCTCCGCCGGCCTGGACTACCCGGCAGTGGGTCCCGAGCACGCCTACCTCGCCGCCAGTGGACGCGCCGTCTACACGGCGATCACCGATGACCAGGCCATGGACGCCTTCCGCGCCCTGTGCCGCACCGAGGGCATCATCCCTGCGATCGAGTCCTCGCACGCCTTGGCAGGCGCCGTGCGGCTCGGCCAGACCTGGCGCGAGCAGCTCGGCGAGGAGGCCGCAGCGCAGAAGATCGTCGTCGTGTCCCTGTCGGGCCGCGGCGACAAGGACGTGGCCACGGCCGCCGAGTGGTTCGACATGCTGCCGGGCGGTTCCAGGGAAGAGAAGATCGCCGAGAAGGGGGAGCAGCTGTGAACCAGACCACCAGTGCCGGGTCCCAGGACCCCTCAGAGGCCTCAGCGACCGAGCAGACCGGTGCGCCGCAGGCGGCCGTGCAGGCCGAGTGCCTGTCCGGGCCGGGATCCCTGATCGATCGGATCATCCCCGCGGGCCTGGCCCAGGACCCCGACTCCCGGCTGGCCGCGCGCATCGAGCAGTGCCGCGCGCAGGGCCGACCCGCGCTGATCGGCTACCTGCCCGCCGGCTATCCCAGCGTCGAGGAGTCCATCGAGGCCGCCGTCGCACTCGGGCTCGGCGGGGCCGATGTCATCGAGGTCGGTCTGCCGTACTCCGATCCCGTCATGGATGGCGAGGTCATCCAGGCAGCCACCACGCAGGCCCTCGCCCAGGGCGTGAGCACGGATGACGCCTTTCGCGTGGTCCGGGCGATCACCGAGCGAACGGACGCCGTGGCCGTCCTGATGACCTATTGGAACCTGGTCATGCAGCACGGCGTGGACCGCTTCGCCGCAGACCTGGCGGCAGCGGGTGGGTCGGGGATCGTGACCCCTGACCTGATTCCGGACGAGGCCCAGGAGTGGTTCGAGGCCTCCTCCGCCCACGGCCTGGACCGGATCTTCCTGGTCGCCCCGTCCAGCACTCGGGAGCGCATGGAGATGACGGCGCGGGCGTCGTCGGGCTTCGTGTACGCCGTGTCGGTCATGGGCGTCACCGGTGCGCGGGACTCCGTCTCCGACGCCGCCCAGGACGTCGTCCGGCGAGCCCGCGCCGCCGGTGCGCAGAACGTGTGCGTCGGTCTGGGCGTGTCGCGCCGCGAGCACGTCGAGGAGATCGGCGCCTACGCCGACGGCGCGATCGTGGGCACCGCGCTCGTGAAGGCCCTGCGCGACGGTGGACCCAAGGCCGTCGGCCGCCTGGCCGCCGAGCTCGCCGGCCGCAGCTGACCCGCAGCCGGTGCGGACGCTGCGCCCGCACCGGCTCCCCTCCCACCCCGCCCGGGCGCACCGGAACCAGGAAGGCACTCATGCTCGTCTCGCCGACGCTGTCGATCCCCTCGCCCGGCTGGAGCGGGTTCTCGCTGGGGCCGTTCGAGGTCCACGCCTACGCTCTATGCATCCTGCTCGGGATGGCCGCGGCCATCGCGATCACGACCCGGCGCATGGACGCCCGCGGTCAGGACGGCGACTTCGTCATGGATGCGGCGCTGCTGGCCATCCCGCTGGGCATCATCGGCGCCCGGTTCTACCACGTGGTCATCACCGACCCCGGTTACTACTTCGGCTCCGCGGAGGGGCTGATGGAGATCCCGCAGCTGTGGAAGGGCGGGCTGGGGATCATGGGCGGCGTGGCCTTCGGCGCCCTGGCCGTGTGGATCATGTGCCGGGTGCGCGGGACCTCCTACGCCCTGTTCGCGGACTGCGTGGCTCCGGCCCTGCTGGTGGCCCAGGCCCTGGGCCGCTGGGGCAACTGGTTCAACCAGGAGCTCTTCGGCCGCGCCACCACGCTTCCCTGGGGCCTCGAGATCGCCCCCACGTCCCCCAACTTCCCGGACGGGCTTCCGGCGGGCACGCTGTTCCACCCCACGTTTCTCTACGAGTCGCTGTGGAACCTGCTGGGGGCGGCGCTGATCATCTGGCTCGGGCGCAGCCGCCGCACGGCGCACCGGGTCGACGGCGGCCGCTCGATGGCGCTCTACCTGATCTGGTACGGGACCGGTCGCATGCTGATCGAGATCTTCCTGCGCATCGACCCCTCCGCCATGTTCCTGGGCGTGCGCATCCACGTGTTCACCGCTGCGGCGCTGATCGTCGTCGGCCTGCTGCTCTACGCGTGGCTCTCCCGCCGCAAGGCCGCCGTCCTGGGCTCGGTCGCCGAGCACCCTGCCTCGACCCGCGCCGCGAACGGCAGCGGCAGCCACCGGGCCGTCGCTGCGGCTCGGCAGTCCGAGGCCGCCGCTGCCCCCGGGGCCGAAACCGCCTCCGAGCCCTGGCGCGGTGCCCGGATCAACCGGCTGCCCGATCTCGAACGCGCAGACCGCACCGCGGCAGCTGCCGAGCCCGAGCCCGACAGCGCCGAGCTCGGCGAGCAGGCTGACCCCTCCGGTGACGTGCGGCTGCAGGCCTTCGTCGAGACGCGCGCAGCCGATCCGTCGCGCCAGCCGGTGCGCGGCTGAGACGCACCGGATCGCCTCCGCATCGGCCGGGGCGGCCGCCCTGTGACGCGGCATGAAACAGCCAGGAAACACCCCGGCAGTATCCTCATCGCCGCATCAGCATGCGCTCCGCTGACGCCGCTCGGTCCCATCGGCTGAGGCAGGCACCGTCGGGCGGTGCCGAGCCGCAGCCATCAGGTGAGGAGAATTCCATGTCGCAGTCCGATCCCGGTCCCCGGGCGCACCCGGCCCCGCAGAGCGAGGACCAGGTCCCTGAGGCCGTCCCGACCGAGTCCTCGGACGGGTCCGTCCGCTCGCCGTTCACCGAGTTCTCCACCGCCCCCGAGCAGCAGGGCCTCTACCGACCGGATCAGGAGAAGGACGCCTGCGGCCTGGCCGTGATCGCGACTCTCGACGGGCAGCCCCGCCACGAGATCGTGGACAAGGCGCTGATCGCTCTGCGGGCCCTGGAGCACCGAGGCGCCGTGGGCGGCGACTCCGGCTCCGGCGACGGCGCGGGCATCCTCCTGCAGATCCCCGACGCCTTCTTCCGCGAGGTCCTCGACTTCGAGCTGCCCGCTCCGGGCACCTACGCCGTGGGCTCGGCCTTCCTCCCCACCGGCGGTCGCGACGAGGCGCAGATCCGCGCCCAGATGGAGGAGATCGCCCAGGCAGAGGGCCTCGAGGTCCTCGGCTGGCGCGAGGTCCCCGTCGACGACTCCGCGATCGGCAGCGCGGCGCGCTCGGTCATGCCGTACTTCGTCCAGCTCTTCGTCCAGGAGCGTCGTGACGCGCAGGAGGCCTTCACCGGCCACATCCCGGTCCAGGACCTCGACGGCTCCGCCGCCCGCCTGCAGCTCGATCAGAAGGCCTTCCGGCTGCGCAAGCGCTCCCAGAACCGACTGGGCATCTACTGCTCGTCGTTCTCCACCTCGACCATCGTCTACAAGGGCATGCTCACCACGGCCCAGCTCGAGCCGTTCTACCCGGATCTGTCGGACGAGCGCTTCGGCACGCGGCTGGCGGTGGTGCACTCGCGGTTCTCGACCAACACGTTCCCGTCGTGGCCGCTGGCTCAGCCCATGCGCACCCTGGCCCACAACGGCGAGATCAACACCGTCAAGGGCAACCGGAACTGGATGCGCGCGCGCCAGTCGCAGCTGAAGTCGCCGCTGCTGGGCCGCAATCCGGAGGAGCTGTTCCCGATCTGCTCCGTGGGCGCCTCCGACTCGCAGTCCCTCGACGAGGTGGCCGAGCTGCTGATGCTCTCCGGCCGTCCGCTCGTGCAGGCCATGATGATGATGATCCCGGAGGCCTGGGAGAACCACGAGACCATGGACGTCGACCGGCGCTCGTTCTACGAGTACCACTCCACGCTCATGGAGCCGTGGGACGGCCCCGCCGCCGTGGCCTTCACCGACGGCCGCCGCGTGGGCTCGGTGCTGGACCGCAACGGGCTGCGGCCCGGGCGCTTCTGGGAGACCGAGGACGGCCTGGTCGTCTTCGCCTCCGAGGTCGGCGTGGTCGACCTGTCGGACCGCACGATCGTGCGCAAGGGCCGCGTGGCCCCCGGCACCATGTTCCTGGTGGACACGGTCGAGGGCCGGATCGTGGAGGACGCCGAGCTCAAGCAGGAGATCGCTGACCTGCAGCCGTGGCAGGAGTGGTCCGAGGGCAACACCGTCCGCATCGCGGATCTGCCCGAGCGCGAGCACATGCGCCACCCGCGCTCGTCGATCGAGCTGCGGCAGAAGACCTTCGGCTACACCCACGAGGAGCTCGCCAAGATCATCGGCCCCATGGCCGAGAAGGGCGCCGAGCCCATCTACGCCATGGGCACCGACACCCCGGTGGCCGTGCTGGCCGAGCGCCCGCGCCTGCTCTTCGACTACTTCGTGCAGTCCTTCGCCCAGGTGACGAATCCGCCGCTGGACTCGATCCGCGAGGAGCTTGTGACCTCCATGCGGTGCGCGCTGGGGCCCATGGGCAATCTGCTGACCACCAAGCGCGTCCGCACGCACCAGGTGATCCTCGAGTTCCCCGTCATCAACAACGACGAGCTCGATCAGGTCCTGCACCTCACCGACGAGGACGAGATGCCGATCGCCCTCAAGGTGCGCGGCCTCTATCGCCCCGAGGGTGGGGGAGCGGGGCTGCGGGCGCGCATCGCGGAGATCTGCGAGAAGGTCTCGGCCGCGGTCAACCGCGGCGTGCAGTACGTCGTGATCTCAGACCGCGACTCGAACGGCTCGTGGGCGCCGATCCCCTCGCTGCTGCTCACCAGCGCGATCCACCACCACCTGCTGCGCTCGGCCACCCGCACCAAGTGCTCGCTCGTGGTCGAGGCCGGCGATGTCCGCGAGGTCCACCACGTGGCCCTGCTGCTGGGCTACGGCGCCTCGGGCGTGAACCCCTACCTGGCCATGGAGTCCGCGGAGGACCTCGTGCGCGCCGGGCAGATCGCCGGGGTCACGGAGGAGCAGGCGGTCGCCCACCTCATCAAGGCGCTCGGCAAGGGCGTGCAGAAGATCATGTCCAAGATGGGCATCTCGACCGTCTCGTCCTACTGCGGGGCCCAGACCTTCGAGGCGCTGGGCCTGTCGAAGGAGCTGATCGAGGACTTCTTCACCGGAACCGTCTCGCAGCTCGACGGCGTGGGCCTGGACGTCATCGCCGAGGAGACGCATGCGCGGCATCGTCGGGCCTACCCCGAGGACGGCGTGGTGGAGCCGCACATCGGGCTGGACACCGGCGGCGAGTACGACTGGCGCCGCGACGGCGCCCCGCACCTGTTCAGCCCGGAGGTCGTCTTCCGGCTGCAGCACTCGACCCGCACCGGCAGCTACGACATCTTCCGCTCCTACACCCGGCTGGTGGATGAGCAGTCGGAGCAGCTCAAGACCATCCGCGGCCTGCTGTCCTTCGACTCGGACCGCACCCCGGTCCCGCTCGAGGAGGTCGAGCCGGTCGAGGAGATCTTCAAGCGGTTCTCGACCGGGGCCATGTCCTACGGATCGATCTCCATGGAGGCCCACGAGACCCTGGCGATCGCCATGAACCGGATCGGCGCCAAGTCGAACACGGGCGAGGGTGGCGAGGACGTCGAGCGGCTCATGGATCCGCAGCGACGGTCCAAGATCAAGCAGATCGCCTCCGGGCGCTTCGGGGTCACGAGCCTGTACCTGACGAACGCCGAGGATCTGCAGATCAAGATGGCCCAGGGCGCCAAGCCCGGCGAGGGCGGCCAGCTCATGGCCCAGAAGGTCTACCCGTGGGTCGCCCGGACCCGTCACTCGACCCCGGGCGTGTCGCTGATCTCGCCGCCGCCGCACCACGACATTTACTCGATCGAGGACCTGGCGCAGCTGATCTACGACCTTAAGCGCTCCAACCCCTCGGCGCGGGTGCACGTCAAGCTGGTCTCGGAGCTCGGCATCGGCACCGTGGCCTCGGGCGTGACCAAGGCCCGCGCGGACGTCGTGCTGGTCTCCGGCCACGACGGCGGTACGGGCGCTGCCCCGTTGAACTCGCTCAAGCACGCCGGGCTGCCCTGGGAGATCGGGCTGGCCGAGACCCAGCAGACCCTGATGCTCAACGGGCTGCGCGATCGGGTGGTCGTGCAGGCGGACGGGCAGATGAAGACCGGGCGCGACGTCGTGATCGCGGCGCTGCTGGGCGCGGAGGAGTATGGCTTCGCGACCGCGCCGCTGGTGGTCGAGGGCTGCATCATGATGCGCAAGTGCCACCTGGACACCTGCCCGGTGGGCGTGGCCACCCAGAACCCGCTGCTGCGGGAGCGGTTCACGGGCAGGGCCGAGCACGTGGTGAACTTCTTCACGTTCCTGGCCGAGGAGGTCCGCGAGCTGCTGGCCCAGCTGGGCTTCCGCAGCCTCGACGAGGCCATCGGCCACGCCGAGATCCTGCGCACGGACCGGGCGATCAGGCACTGGAAGGCAGAGGGACTGGACCTGACCCCGGTGCTGCACTCCTCGGTGCTCGAGCACGAGGGCAAGGAGGTCCGGTGCCGTAGAGGCCAGGACCACGAGCTCGATCAGCACTTCGACGTCGCCCTGATCCGCGAGTCCCAGCCGGCGCTGAGGGACCGGGAGCCGGTGCGGCTGCAGCACGAGATCGTGAACACCGATCGGTCGGTGGGCACCATGCTCGGGCATGAGGTGACCCGCACCTTCCAGACCGACGAGCTCGGCCACGACACGATCGACATCACCCTCCTCGGGCAGGCCGGGCAGTCGCTGGGGGCCTTCCTGCCCCAAGGCATCACCCTGCGGCTGGAGGGCGATGCGAACGACTACGCCGGCAAGGGCCTCTCCGGCGGTCGGATCATCATCCGCCCCGCTCGGGATGCGTCCTTCACCGCCGAGGACAACGTGGTGGCCGGCAACGTGATCGGCTACGGCGCCACGAGCGGCGAGATCCTGCTGCGCGGCCAGGTGGGGGAGCGCTTCCTGGTGCGCAACTCCGGAGCGACCGCGGTGGCCGAGGGCATCGGCGATCACGGCTGCGAGTACATGACCGGCGGCACCGCGCTGATCATCGGGCGCACCGGCCGCAACTTCGGGGCCGGGATGTCCGGCGGCGTCGCCTACGTCCTGGACCTGAGCGAGGCGGCGGTGAACCTCCAGTCGCGCACCAGCGGCGAGCTGCAGCTGCTCGAGCTCGACGACGACGACCGCGCCACGGTGCAGGGACTCCTGCGCCGCCATGCCGAGGAGACCGGATCGCAGCTGGCCCAGCGCCTGCTCGACGACCTCGAGACCACCTGCGCGCGCCTGACCAAGGTGCTCCCGCGCGACTACTCGACCGTGCTCGGCATCCGTGCCGATGCCGAGCGCGACGGCCTGGACCCGGACGGGACCGAGGCCTGGAACCAGATCCTGGAGGCGACGACCCGTGGCTGATCCCCGTGGATTCCTCAAGACGACCGAGCGCGTGGACCGGCCCAAGCGGCCGGTGCCGGTGCGCATCATGGACTTCGCCGAGGTCCAGACCCGGCAGGATCCGTCCGTGATCCATCAGCAGGCGGGTCGTTGCATGGACTGCGGCATCCCGTTCTGCCACCAGGGCTGCCCGCTGGGCAATCTCATCCCGGAGTGGAACGACCTCATGTGGCGCGGACGCGACCGCGAGGCCGTGGCCCGCATGCACGCGACCAACAACTTCCCGGAGCTGACGGGGCGCGTGTGCCCGGCCCCGTGCGAGTCGGCGTGCGTGCTGGGCATCAACCAGCCCGCGGTGACGATCAAGCAGGTCGAGTACGAGATCGGCGAGAAGGCGCTCGACGACGGCCTGCTCGAGCCGTTCATCCCGGATCGCCTGGTCGGGCAGACCGTGGCCGTCGTGGGCTCGGGCCCGTCCGGTCTGGCCGCGGCCCAGCAACTCACGCAGGCCGGGTTCACGGTGGCGGTCTTCGAGCGCGACGACCGCATCGGGGGGCTGCTGCGCTACGGCATCCCCGACTTCAAGCTCGAGAAGGAGGTGCTGGAGCGCCGCCTGGAGGTCATGCGCCAGGAGGGCACCCGCTTCCGCACCGGCGTGGAGATCGGCCGGGACATCACCTGGGACCAGTTGCGCCGCCGCTACGACGCCGTCATCGTGGCCACCGGAGCCTTGAAGCCCCGCGAGCTGCCGGTGCCGGGCCGCGAGCTGGACGGGGTGCACCAGGCGATGGAGTACCTCACCCAGTCCAACCGCGTCGTCGCCGGCGACGAGGTCGCGGATCAGATCCGGGCCGATGGGAAGCACGTGGTGGTGCTGGGCGGCGGGGACACCGGCTCCGACTGCATCGGCACCGCCAACCGTCAGGGCGCCGCCTCGGTGACGAACATCGCGATCGGCTTCGAGCCGCCCGCCCAGCGTCCGGACTCCGAGCCGTGGCCCATGGCGCCCAAGGTGCTCGACGTCTCCTCGTCGCACGAGGAGGGCGTGGACCGCGTGTACCTGTCCTCGACCGTCGAGCTGATCGCCGGTGAGGACGGCCGGGTGCGCGCCCTGCGCCTGGCCGAGACCGAGTACCTTCCGGACGGCAGCCGCGGGCCCAAGGCCGGCACCGAGCGCGAGATCCCCGCGGATCTGGTGCTGCTGGCGCTGGGGTTCACGGGCAACGAGTCGGATGAGCTGGTCTCGCAGCTGCAGGTCAGCTGCGAGCCCCGCGGCACGGTCGCCCGCGATGACCACTACATGACTTCGGTGCGCGGCGTCTTCGCCTGCGGGGACTCGGGCCGCGGTGCGTCGCTGGTGGTCTGGGCCATCGCCGAGGGGCGCGCCTGCGCCGCCGAGGTCGAGAAGCACCTCACCGGCAGCACGCGCCTGCCCGCGCCGGTGCGGCCCAGCACGCGGGCCATCGACCTGCGCTGAGCCACTCGGCACCGCCCTGAGGGTTCCGGCCCTGCGCAGGCACCTCCGTGAGCCCGCGGGCGCACGGGCCGCGCACCCCTGGTCCGGGGGTCGCGGCCCGCTCGTGGCTGCGGCGGATCGTCTCCGTCACCAGGAGTGACGAGCATCTCGCTGTTAGCCCTCAGCGCGCATCCGACTTCGCCCATCTCCGACCGATCGCCTGCAGGGCGAGTATGGTGGGGAGAAGAGCGGGTCCTTTCGAGGCCCGCAGCATGACCCCGGCAGAGCTGCCGCGCAGGATTCCTCCCTCGCAGCTTCGGGGGTCTGCGCGTCGGTCTGCCAGTTCCGACATCGAGCAGGAGGAAGTGCCTTGCGCAGAGCGAAGATCGTGGCGACCATCGGTCCGGCCATCAGCTCCTACGAGAAGATCACCGAAGCCATCCAGGCCGGGCTGAACGTCGCCCGCCTCAACATGAGCCATGACACCCACGACACCCACCTGGCGTCGTACCAGAACCTGCGTCGTGCCTCGGAGGATCTCGGCCAGACCGTCGCGATCATGGCCGACCTGCAGGGGCCCAAGATCCGCCTCGGCCGCTTCGCCGACGGCCCCCACGAGCTGGCCGTGGGCGATGTCTTCACCATCACCGTCGAGGACATCCTGGGCGATCGCACCCGCTGCTCCACCACGTTCAAGGGGCTGCCCCAGGACGTGAAGCCCGGCGACCCGCTGCTGATCGACGACGGCAAGGTCGCCCTGCGGGCCACCGAGGTCACCGACACCGACGTCACCACCGTCGTGGAGGTGCCCGGCAAGGTCTCGAACAACAAGGGCATCAACCTGCCCGGCGTGGCCGTGAACGTCCCCGCCCTGTCCGACAAGGACGAGGTGGACCTGCGCTGGGCCCTGAACACGGGCTGCGACCTCGTCGCTCTGTCGTTCGTGCGCACCGGCGACGACATCACCCGCGTGCACGAGATCATGGACGAGGAGGGCCGCCGCGTCCCCGTCATCGCCAAGATCGAGAAGCCGCAGGCCGTGGAGAACCTCCACGAGATCATCGACAGCTTCGACGGCATCATGGTCGCTCGCGGCGATCTCGGCGTCGAGCTGCCGCTGGAGGAGGTCCCGGTCGTGCAGAAGCGCGCGATCGAGCTGGCGCGCCGCTGGGCCAAGCCGGTCATCGTGGCCACCCAGGTCCTCGAGACCATGATGGAGAACCCGCGCCCCACGCGCGCCGAGGCCTCGGACTGCGCCAACGCCGTGCTCGACGGGGCGGATGCGGTCATGCTCTCCGGCGAGACCTCGATCGGCGCCTACCCGATCGAGGCGCTGCAGACCATGTCGCGCATCATCCTGGCCACCGAGCGCCAGGGCTGGGAGCGCATCAGCCAGATGGTCACGGAGCCGCGCACCCGCGGCGGTGCGATCACCCGCGCGGCCGTGACCATCGCCCGTCAGCTGGACGTCCAGTACCTCACCACGTTCACGCAGTCCGGTGACACGGCCCGCCGCCTGTGCCGTCTGCGCCCGCAGCAGCCGATCCTGGCCTTCACCCCGGACCCCAACGTCGTGGCGTTCTGCTCGCTGCTGTGGGGCGTCCAGCCGATCCTCAGCGATCAGGTCGACCACACGGACGAGATGACCCGACAGGTGGACCTCTACCTCCAGTCGCATGATCTGGCTTCGCCGGAGGACCTGGTGGTCATCTGCGCCGGCTCGCCCCCAGGCGTGGCCGGTTCGACCAACCTGGTCAAGGTGCATCGCGTCGGCGATGCCAACGACTCCGGGGCCACCGTCGAGGATTCCCAGAAGGAGCGTCACGAGTCCGTGAGGCCCTGGAACCACTGATCAAGGAGCAGGCGGACTGATCCCGCGGAGCGGATCTGATCCTGCGAGGTCTGCGGCCCCGTCCACGAGCAACGGCTCGTGGACGGGGCCGTTGCGCGTCCGAGGTGCGAACGCAGCTGCTGGCTGGTCTGTCGGTCATGACTCGATCCAAGGCGGCGGGCCGCACAAAGCCCTCCCGTTGCGCTGTTCCATGGCTGGGCAGAGACTGTCGCGCGCTCAGGCAGGCGGGGGAGTCCCTTGCCCTCGGGATAGACGAGAAGCGCCCCGAGCCTGTGGCTCGGGGCGCTTCCGTGGGGCCGGGGATGGCCCAGGGTGCCCAAGGTGGGACTCGAACCCACACTCCGAAGAACCGCATTTTGAGTGCGGCGCGTCTGCCGATTCCGCCACTTGGGCGCGCGAGGCGCACGCAGAACCCTACCGCAGGGATCCGGCACGCCGCGGCATGGATGACTAGGCTGGGAGCATCGCCTGTCGGGGCGCAGTCCTGCGGCTCCGACACGTGCTCGAGGTCCCCGGAGCAGTGAGCGGGAGGCCCAGCCCATCCTGTCGCCTGTGCCGAAGGAGCCACCGCCGTGACCGAGAACACCGAACCGCTGGATCTCCCCGTCCCGGGCGGCTCCGAATCCCAGGCCGACGACGCTGGAGCATCGGAAGCAGCACACCGCCGACGCGTGGTCGTGGCCGAGGACGACTCCATGATCCGCATGGACGTGGTGGAGATGCTGTCCTCCGAGGGCTACGACGTCGTGGGGGAGGCCGCCGACGGCCGCCGTGCGGTGGAGCTGACCCGCGAGCACGAGCCCGATCTGGTGCTCATGGACGTGAAGATGCCGGTGCTCGACGGCATCTCGGCCGCCGAGGAGATCGCCGCCGAGCGCATCGCCCCGGTCGTGCTGCTGACGGCCTTCAGCCAGAAGGAGCTCGTAGAGCGGGCCCGGGAAGCCGGGGCCATGGCCTACGTGGTCAAGCCCTACACCGCCGCAGAGCTGATCCCCGCGATCGAGATCGCCGTCTCGCGCTTCGACGAGATCGTGGCGCTCGAGGACGAGGTCACCGAGATGAAGGACCAGTTCGAGACCCGCAAGCTGGTCGAGCGCGCCAAGTCGCTGCTGATCTCGCGCATGGGCCTGACCGAGCCGGAGGCCTTCCGCTGGATCCAGAAGACCTCCATGGACCGCCGCCTGTCCATGCGCGAGGTCGCCGACGCGATCCTCAACCAGGTGGGCTGAGCACCCACCCGTGTCCCGCGCGCCCATCGGGGAGGGCGCGCCCATCGGGGAGGGGATGAGGGGCGTCGTGCTGTCCGGGCGCGCCCCTAGGATGGGCCCGTGAGCACGAAGACCAGCACCGAGACCGCCGCCCCCGCCTCCGTCACGATCGGGATCAAGACGGACGACCCCGTCGAGATCCCGCTGCCTCAGCGGATCGAGCGCCCGGAGCGGCGCCTGCTGCTGATCGACGGCCACTCGCTGGCCTTCCGCGCCTTCTTCGCTCTGTCGCGGGCCGCGGAGTACGGCAGCGGTCCGTCGTTCGTGACCTCGGACGGCACGCACACGGAGGCCGTCTACGGCTTCCTGAACACCATGGCCAAGATGCTGCGCGAGCAGAAGCCCACGCATCTGGTGGTGACCTTCGACCTCGACGGCCCCACGCTGCGCTCCCAGGAGTACGGCGAGTACAAGGGCGGCCGCGATGAGACGCCCGAGGAGTTCCACGGACAGGTCCAGCGCATCCAGGAGATCCTGCAGGCGCTGAACATCCCGATCGTGACCAAGGAGGGCTACGAGGCGGACGACGTCCTGGCCACCCTGTCGGCCGCGGGCTCCGCTCAGGAGTTCGAGGTCCTGGTCTTCTCCGGCGATCGCGACGCCTTCCAGATGGTCGACGAGAACGTCACCATCGTCTACCCGGGACGCACGCCGTCGGATCTGCGGCTCATGGACGCGGCGGCGGTCATGGAGAAATACAAGGTGGCCCCGCAGAACTACCCGGACCTGGCGGCTCTCACCGGAGAGCAGGCGGACAACCTGCCCGGCGTCCCCGGCGTGGGACCGGGCTTCGCGGCCAAGTGGATCGAGGCCTACGGCCGCGTCGAGTCGATCATCGACAACGCGGACAAGATCACGGGCAAGAAGGGCGAGGCCCTTCGCGAGAACCTGGACCTGGTCCGTCGCAACCGGAAGCTCAATCGCCTGGAGACCACGCTCGAGCTCGGCTTCGACCTGGCGGACGCGGCGCTGCCCGCCCCGGATGCCGAGAAGGTCGACGAGCTGTTCGATGCCCTCGAGTTCGGCTCGGGCCTGCGCGGGCGCCTCTTCGACGCCCTCGCCGCCGACGACGACTCCCCCCGAGCCTCCGCACCCACGATCGAGTCGGTCGAGGACGCCGAATCCTCCGCAGGGCTCACGGCCTGGCTGGAGGACGCCGAGGGCGAGGTCGTCGTGCGCCCCATCCGCCACGACGACGATGCCCGCCTGCCGGGTGCGCGCGAGATCACCGAGCTGCTGCTGGTGCGCGCAGGCGCCGAAGCGAAGTCACCGTCCGCACTGCGACTGGATCTCACGGCCTCGGATGCGCAGCTGGAGTCGACCCTGGCCGCGTGGCTGGCCGATGCCGAGCAGCCCAAGGTGGCCGTGGGCCTCAAGGAGCTGTGGAAGTCGTTGACCGTCCGCGGGCTCGAGCTCGCCGGTGCGGTCGATGACATCCAGCTCTCGGCCTACCTCCTGGAGCCGGCGCGCACGCACTACGACCTCGAGGGCCTGCTGGCCACCCACCTGGATATCGAGGTCGAGCAGTTCCGGGAGGACGACTCCGCCGCTGAAGGCCAGACCGCGCTCGACGTCTCCGCGGGGGAGCCCGGCACCGCTGCCCGCACCTCCCAGGCGCGGCTGCGGCATGAGGCCTCGCTGGCCCTGTCGACCCTGGAGCTCTCGCGCGTGCTGCGCGAGAAGCTGCAGGCCGACGACCAGCTCGGGCTGCTCACGGACATGGATCTCCCGCTGGCCCGGATCCTGGGGCAGATGGAGCTCACCGGCGTGGCCGTCGACGCCCAGCGCGTGGCAGAGCTGATCGACGACCTCGACGGCCCGATCCAGCAGGCGTGGGACACCGCGCAGGAGATCGTGTCCCGGAAGGAGGGCGCGGCGGAGATCAACCTGGGCTCCACCAAGCAGCTGCAGGTCGTGCTCTTCGAGACCCTCGGGCTGCCGCCGACCAAGAAGATCAAGACCGGCTACACGACCTCCGCCTCCGCAGTGGCAGACCTGCTCGGCAAGGTCGATCCCGATTCCGAGGGCGCCCGCTTCCTGCTCGCCCTGATGCGCTGGCGCGATTTCACCAAGCTGCGGCAGATCGTGCAGGGCCTACGCCAGGCGGTTGCCGAGGATGACCGCATCCACACCGACTACCAGCAGACGGTGGCCGCCACCGGCCGGCTGTCCTCGACCGATCCGAACCTGCAGAACATCCCGGTGCGCAGCCAGGAGGGGCGCCGCACCCGTGCGGTGTTCGTGGTGGGCCAGGACGATCAGGGCCCATTCGAGACCCTGGTGACCGCCGACTACTCCCAGATCGAGATGCGCGTGATGGCGCACCTGTCCGGCGATGAGGGCCTGATCGAGGCCTTCCGTGCGGGTGAGGACCTCCACCGGTACGTGGGCTCCAAGGTCTTCGGGGTCGCCCCGGAGGACGTGACGCCGGAGATGCGCTCCAAGGTCAAGGCCATGAGCTACGGACTGGTCTACGGGCTGAGCTCCTACGGCCTTTCCCAGCAGCTGCAGATCTCGGTGGACGAGGCCCGGACCATGATGTCCGACTACTTCAAGCGCTTCGGCGGCGTGCGCGACTTCCTGCGCGGCGTCGTCGAGGAGGCTCGGGAGGTCGGCTACACCGCCACGATCGACGGTCGCCGCCGCTACCTCCCGGATCTGGCCAGCGACAACCGCCAGGCGCGTCAGGGAGCCGAGCGCGCCGCGCTGAACGCCCCCATCCAGGGTTCGGCCGCGGACATCATCAAGCGCGCCATGATCAACGTGGACGCCGAGCTGTCCCGCGAGGGACTGCGCTCGCGCGTGCTGCTGCAGGTCCACGACGAGCTCGTGGTCGAGGCCGCTCCGGGAGAGGTGGAGCGGGTCACCGAGATCCTGCGCGAGCAGATGGGCGCGGCCGCCGAGCTGACCGTTCCGCTCGAGGTCAACGTGGGCACCGGCCCCGACTGGAACGCCGCGGCGCACTGAGCTCCGGCACCTCCGGCTTCGGCTTGACACGGCGCGACGGAAGCGTCCGGACATGTTGAAGGCCGCAGACCGGGCGGCTAGACTTCCGTCGGTGCGTACTGCGCACTCGTACGAACTGCAAGCCATCGGCGCATGCGCTCCACAGGCGAGCAGCAGCCCGAACTGACCACCATCAATTCCATCGGAGTCCCTACTACATGACCACCACCACCCCGCAGGTTGCCGTCAACGACATCGGAACCGAGGAGGACTTCCTCGCCGCCGTCGATGCGACCATCAAGTACTTCAACGACGGCGACCTGGTGGAAGGCACCGTCGTCAAGGTCGATCGTGACGAGGTCCTCCTCGACATCGGCTACAAGACCGAGGGCGTCATCCCTTCTCGCGAGCTCTCGATCAAGCACGACATCAACCCCGACTCCGTCGTGGCCGTCGGCGATGAGATCGAGGCCCTGGTCCTCACCAAGGAGGACAAGGAAGGCCGCCTGATCCTCTCCAAGAAGCGCGCCCAGTACGAGCGCGCCTGGGGCGACATCGAGAAGATCAAGGAGGAGGACGGCGTCGTCAACGGCACCGTCATCGAGGTCGTCAAGGGCGGCCTCATCCTCGACATCGGTCTTCGCGGCTTCCTGCCCGCGTCGCTCGTCGAGATGCGTCGCGTCCGCGATCTGGCTCCGTACATCGGCCAGCAGCTCGAGGCCAAGATCATCGAGCTCGACAAGAACCGCAACAACGTCGTGCTCTCGCGTCGTGCGTGGCTCGAGCAGACCCAGTCCGAGGTCCGCTCCGACTTCCTCAACAAGCTCCAGAAGGGCCAGGTCCGCACGGGCCACGTGTCCTCGATCGTCAACTTCGGCGCCTTCGTCGATCTCGGCGGCGTCGATGGCCTGGTGCACGTCTCGGAGCTGTCCTGGAAGCACATCGATCACCCGGGCGAGGTCGTCGAGGTCGGCCAGGAGGTCAAGGTCGAGGTCCTGGACGTCGACATGGACCGCGAGCGCGTCTCGCTGTCGCTGAAGGCCACCCAGGAGGATCCCTGGCAGCTCTTCGCCCGCACCCACGCCCTGGGTCAGGTCGTGCCGGGCAAGGTCACCAAGCTCGTCCCCTTCGGCGCGTTCGTGCGCGTCGAGGACGGCATCGAGGGCCTGGTGCACATCTCCGAGCTGGCTCAGCGCCACGTGGACATGGCCGAGCAGGTCGTCTCCGTCGGCGAGGAGCTGTTCGTCAAGGTCATCGACATCGACCTGGACCGCCGCCGCATCTCGCTGTCGCTCAAGCAGGCCAACGAGGGCGTGGATCCGGACTCGACCGAGTTCGATCCGGCTCAGTACGGCATGGCCGCTGAGTACGACGAGCAGGGCAACTACAAGTACCCCGAGGGCTTCGATCCCGAGACCAACGAGTGGATCGAGGGCTTCGAGGAGCAGCGCGCGGCCTGGGAGCAGCAGTACGCCGAGGCTCAGGGCCGCTGGGAGGCTCACAAGGAGCAGGTGCGTCGTCACCTCAATGAGGATGCCGAGGCCGCCGTCGCCGGCGCCGGTGTCGCCACCTCGTCCTCCTCGTCGTCGAGCTCCTCGTCGTCCGCTTCGTCGGCTCCGTCCTCCTACTCGTCGGATGCTCCGGCGGAGGACGGCGGCACGCTGGCCTCGGACGAGGCTCTCGCCGCTCTGCGCGAGAAGCTCACCGGCAACTGATCACCTGCTGATCAGCGTCGCCGTCGGGCTCTGACCTGACGGACATCCACGAAGGCCCCCTTGCGATGCGCAAGGGGGCCTTCGCGCTGCCCGGGGGAGGCGGCAGGGAGCTGGGGACACGCGATTCGGCAGAGTGCTGAGCATTGCGAGGATCCCGATAGTGTGTTCCGGGCGCCAGACGGCCCCACCCGCTCATGCCGCGGACCGGCACGCGCAGCCCATCCTCTCCACACCACCGGGAGACCCCCTCATGCTCACCAGGCTCCACGACCGACTGGGGCTGCGGACCAGCCCGCAGATCTTCTTCTCGACCTCCGGCTTCGTGGTGGTCTTTGCGATCATCATGGTGGTCTTCCCCGACGGCGTCGCCGGTATCTTCGGCTCCCTGGCCGCGTGGATCACTGCGAACCTGGGCTGGTTCTACGTCACGGCGATCACCTGCATGCTGATCTTCGCCTTCTCCCTGGCGATGAGCCGTTACGGGCGGATCAAGCTGGGGGACGACGACGCCGAGCCCGAGTACTCCGGGCTGGCCTGGTTCGGGATGCTCTTCGCCGCCGGCGTGGGCGCTGTGCTCATGTTCTGGGGCGTGGCCGAGCCGGTGACGCACTACGCCGATCCGCCCATGTACGGGGTGGAGCCGCAGTCGGTGCAGGCCGCCTCCGATGCGCTGGGCATCGCGAACTTCCACTTCGGGCTGCACATGTGGGGGATCTTCATCGTTCCGGGACTGGCTTTCGCGTACTTCACGTACAAGCGCAAGCTGCCGCCGCGGGTCTCGTCGTCCTTCCAGCCGCTGCTCGGCGACGGCATCCACGGTCCGATCGGCAAGACCATCGACTCGGTGGCCGTGATCGCGACGATCTTCGGGCTGGCGGTGTCCATCGGTCAGGGCGCCATGCAGATCAACGGCGGCCTGGACGTCATGTACGGGATCCCCATGTCCGGGTGGCTGCAGGCGCTGATCGTCGCCGTGATCACCGCCGCGGCGCTGGTGTCGGTGGTCGCGGGCATGGACAAGGGCGTCAAGCGGCTGTCCTACGCCAACATCTTCCTGGCGATCGCGCTGCTGCTGTACCTGCTGATGTTCGGAGCGACCACCGAGGTCCTGAAGGGCACCGTCGAATCCGCGGGCCGCTACCTGGCCATGCTGCCCACGCTGTCGTTCTTCAACACGGCCTGGGGCGAGAGCGACTGGACCGGCACCTGGACGGTGTTCTACTTCGCGTGGACGGCCACCTGGGCCCCGTTCGTGGGCATGTTCATCGCCAAGATCTCGCGCGGACGCACGATCCGCGAGTTCGTGATCGCCGTGCTGATCATCCCGTCGCTGTTCGTGCTGTGCTGGATCGGCATCATGGGCGTCAACGCGTTCCGGATCCAGCGCGAGGGCGGCAACCTGGTGGAGACGATCGTCGATGAGGGCAACGTCCCGGCCTCGCTGTTCGAGTTCCTGGGCCACTTCCCCCTGCTGGAACTCACGGCTGTGGTGGCGCTCGTGCTGATCACGGTCTTCTTCATCACCTCCCTGGACTCCGGGGCGCTGGTGCTGGATGCCATGGCCTCCGGGCACGAGGACGAGGCGCCGGTGCGCCAGCGCGTGTTCTGGACCCTGGCGGTGGGCGCGATCTGCGTGTCGCTGCTGCTGGGGGCCGGCGAGGACGCGCTGGCGGCGCTGCAGGAGGTCATCAAGGTCATCGGGCTGCCGATCACGGCCATGATGTTCGTGCAGGCGCTGATGGTGATCCAGGCGGTGCGAGAGGACTTCGGCGGTGCCCGTCCCATTCGTACAAGGCAGTGGAAGCAGGTGCTCCCGCTGGAGGAGTACCACCGACGCTCCCAGGACGACGACGTGGACATGAGCGAGTACACGATGCGTCCTGACTTCGAGCCCGGCACCGAGCCGGAGTACGAGACGCACCAGCCCCGCACCTGGCGCACCGAGCGCGGGGCCACGGGTCAGCTGCCTGCCGTGCAGCCTGGTGATCTCCAGCGCTCGGCCCGCGATCAGGACTGAGCCCGGGGCAGCTGGCCACCCCGGGTTCGGTGACCATCGGACCGAGCCCACGGCGAGCGAGTCCTCAGGCCAGGTCGACCCACCCCGTCCCGCCGTCGTCGATCCTTCCCTGACCGGAGGTCACCTCGGATACGACGGCGCGCAGGTGCTCCACGGCGTCGTCCCTGTCCGGAACCCCCGTGTGCAGCACGGCCTCGGAGGCCCCGTAGTCGGTGTCGAGCACGGCGATGCCCGAAGCCCGCAGCTCGTTGTCGACCTTGCCCGCGAAGGCGGGGGAGACGGCGACGCTGAGGTGCCGACGACGCTCCCGCACCAGCGTAGGCGCCGAGTCCAGGGTCTCGGTCACGGCCTGCGAATAGGCGCGCACCAGACCACCGGCGCCCAGGAGGGTGCCGCCGAACCAGCGCACGACGACCGCGCAGACATCGGAGAGCTCTGGCTGCTCCTCGGCGCCGGCGTCGTGGGCTGCCTCTGGCGAAGAGGGGAACCGGTGCTGCGTCAGCGCCTCGAGCATGGGCGCCCCGGCCGTGCCGGAGGGCTCGCCGTCGTCGTTGGAGCGCTGGATCATCCGATCGGCCCCCAGCACGAAGGCGCTGCAGTGATGCCGGGCGTCGTGGTGGCGGCGACGCAGCTCTGCGATCAGCTCGCGCGCCTCGTCCTCGGACTGCACGCGCCGCAGCACGCACAGGAAGCGGGATCGCTTGATCTCGATCTCATGGCTGATCTCGCGGTGATGGGCCAGGACGGTGTAGCGCTGGGGCATGCGAACGATCCTAGAGCCCAGGAGGAGCCCGCCGACGGGCGCTAGCCTGGGCCCATGACGATGATCGGGCTCACGGGAGGCATCGCCTCCGGCAAATCCACGGCGGCCAGACGGCTTCAGGACCACGGCGCGGTGCTGATCGACGCGGATGCTGTCGTGCGGCAGCTGCAGGCGCCCGGAGGTGCCGCGATCGCACCCATGGTGGAGGCCTTCGGGCCGGGGATCCTGGACGACGCCGGCGCCCTGGACCGTCCCGCGCTGGGACGGCGGATCTTCTCCGATCCGCAGGCGCGCGAGCAGCTCAACGCGATCGTGCACCCCCTGGTGAGGGATCGCTCCCTCGAGCTCGTGGAGCAGGCCAGGGCGCAGAAGGGCACCGATGCGGTGATCGTGCGGGATATCCCCCTGCTCGTGGAGACCGGGCAGGCGGATCAGATGGACCTGGTCCTGGTGATCGAGGCCCCGCGCGCACAGCGCATCCGGCGCATGGTCGAGGACCGGGGGATGAGCCCGGAGGATGCCGCCGCGCGCATCGACGCCCAGGCCACCGACGAGCAGCGCCGCGAGGCCGCCGACGACGTCCTGGTCAATGACGGGACCGTGGCCGAGCTCGAGGCGGCCGTGGACGAATGGTGGCGGCGGCGGATCGTGTGACGCGGGCGGCCGACCAGGTCAGCTCGGCGTTTTCCTTCTCAGCTGGGGTCCGGACCCCAGGCCCCATATTGTGGAGGAGCGCCCGAGACGGCTAGAGCTCATGCCTCATCGCCCCTGGTGAGCAGGCACGGGCGGCCTCCGTGCTCGTCATCCACCACCTCGGCCGACGCAGTGGCGCATGCAGGACGGCCCCGGACCCTCCTATGCTCGACAGACTCCACGACGCTGCGCGTCTTCGCACCAATCCGATCATCTTCTTCTCCGCCGTGGCCATCGTGCTCGGCTTCGTCCTGTGCTCGCTGCTGTTCACCGAGACCATGAACGCGGTCTTCGTCACCGGAGCGGGCTGGGTCATGGAGAACCTGGGCTGGTTCTACATCCTCGGTGTCTCCGTCTTCCTCCTCTTCCTGATCTACGTGGGGATCAGCAGGTTCGGCGGACTCCGGCTGGGGACCCAGGACTCCCGTCCGGAGCATTCGACGCTGGCGTGGTTCGCCATGCTCTTCGCGGCAGGCATTGGCACGATCCTCATGTTCTGGGCGGTCGCCGAGCCGATCTCCCACTTCGCTGCACCGCCCTTCCGAGGAGTCGAGCCGGAATCCAAGGATGCTGCCCGCAGCGCCATGGCCATCACGCTGTACCACTTCGGTCTGCACACCTGGACGATCTTCGCCCTGCCTGCGCTGTGCTTCGGGTACTTCATGTACAAGCGCAACCTGCCGCCGCGAGTCTCCTCCATGTTCCAGCCCCTGCTCGGGGCCCGGATCCACGGCCCCATCGGCAAGCTGATCGACATCGTCGCGCTGGTGGGGACGCTGACGGGCGTGGCCGTGTCCATCGGCCTGGGCACGCTGCAGATCAACGCCGGACTGGCCAGCCTCTTCGGCATCTCCGAGTCCGCTCTCAGCCAGATCCTCATCATCGCCGCAGTGACCCTCGTGGCCTCGGTCTCCGTGGCACTGGGACTCGACCGAGGCATCAAGGTGCTGTCCAACACGAACATCCTGCTGGCGATCGGCCTGCTGGTCTTCGTCCTGGTCTCGGGCCCGACCGTGATGCTGCTGCGCGGCACCATCGAATGGTTCGGCGTGTACATGCAGGAGCTCCCGGGACTCATGTTCTGGAACGACACCCTCGACGACACCGGCTGGCAGAACGGCTGGACGGTCTTCTACTGGGCCTGGACGATCACCTGGTCGCCGTTCGTGGGCATCTTCATCGCTCAGATCTCCAAGGGGCGCTCCATCCGTCAGTTCATCGGCGGAGTCCTGGGGCTGCCCGTGCTGTTCTCCGTGATCTGGTTCGGGATCTTCGGCACGGCGGTGTTCGACATCGAGTTCAACCAGGGCGGTGGTCTCGTGGAGACGGTCGTGGGGGAGGGAGACATCCCCGGAGCCATCTTCGCCTTCCTGGGCCATTTCCCGCTCACGGAGGCGCTCTCGGTGCTGGCGATCGTGATCGTCACGCTGTTCTTCATCACGTCCATGGACTCGGCAGGACTCGTCATGGACAACATGGCGAGCGGGCATGACGACGCCGCACCGGCGCACCAGCGGGTGTGGTGGGTCGTGGCCATCGGCCTCGTGGCGGCCACGATCCTCGTCGGCGCCGGCAAGTCGGGTCTCAGCGCCCTGGAGAACGTCGCGATCCTCATCGGGCTGCCGTTCTTCGTGCTCGGCTACTTCCAGATGTGGTCGCTGCTGCGCGCCATGCGGGAGGACGCCGGGGAGGTGGCTCCGCTGAAGAGCCGCCGCTGGCGGCGCACGCTGCCGCCGGAGGAGTACGAGCGCCGTGCGCAGACCGGCGCGCTGGATCCGGAGTACGTGATCGCCCCAGATCACTACCACGGCACGGAGCCGGAGCACTCGCCCGAGCTCGAGCACCCGGAGCAGCCTGACGTTGTGCAGGACTACCGCCGCCGCACCGGCGAGCAGGACGTCGTCGACTCGGACGAGACAGCGGCGGCGGGCAGCCGCCGCTGAACGCCGTACCCGCGCCGACCGACCTTCGGGTGCCCCGACGTCGCCCTCCACAGCTGCGCTGTCCGCGCAGCTGTGGAGGGCTGCTGTGCTGTCGGTGCCTGGCCGTAGCCTGGACCCATGAGTCTGGCCCAGGAGATCCATCGCGTCGTCGCCCCGTTCGAGGTCATCTCGGAGTTCAAGCCCGCCGGCGACCAGCCCAAGGCCATCGCCGAGCTGACGCGGCGCGTGGAGGACGGGGAGAAGGACATCGTCCTGCTCGGCGCCACCGGCACCGGCAAGTCGGCCACGGCCGCCTGGCTGATCGAGTCGGTGCAGCGGCCCACGCTGCTCATGGTCCAGAACAAGACCCTGGCCGCCCAGCTGGCCAGCGAGCTGCGGGAGCTGCTGCCGAACAACGCGGTCGAGTACTTCGTCTCCTACTACGACTACTACCAGCCGGAGGCCTACGTCCCGCAGACGGACACCTTCATCGAGAAGGACTCCTCGATCAACGAGGAGGTCGAGCGGCTGCGGCACTCGGCCACGAACGCTCTGCTGACCCGTCGGGACGTCGTGGTGGTCTCCACCGTGTCCTGCATCTACGGCCTGGGCACCCCGGAGGAGTACATCCAGCAGATGGTCACCCTGCGGGTGGGGGACCAGCTCGATCGCGACGACCTGCTGCGCCAGTTCGTGAACATGCAGTACGCCCGCAACGACATGGACTTCCACCGCGGGACGTTTCGCGTGCGCGGGGACACGGTGGAGATCATCCCCATGTACGAGGAGCACGCGATCCGCATCGAGTTCTTCGGCGATGAGATCGAGGCCATCTACACCCTGCACCCCGTCACCGGCGAGATCATCCGAGATGAGCAGGAGATGTACGTCTTCCCGGCCTCGCACTACGTCGCCGGAGCCGAGCGCATGTCCCGTGCCATCGGCCAGATCGAGGACGAGCTGCGGGATCGGCTGGAGGAGCTCGAGTCCCAGAACAAGCTCGTCGAGGCCCAGCGGCTGCGCATGCGCACCACGTACGACCTCGAGATGATGGAGCAGATGGGCTACTGCAACGGGATCGAGAACTACTCCCGCCACATCGACGGCCGCGCCCCCGGCTCCGCCCCGCACTGCCTGCTGGACTACTTCCCGGACGACTTCATGCTCATCGTGGACGAGTCCCACGTGACGATCCCGCAGATCGGCGGCATGTACGAAGGCGACATGTCCCGCAAGCGCACGCTCGTGGACCATGGCTTCCGCCTGCCCTCGGCGCTGGACAACCGCCCCCTGACCTGGGACGAGTTCCTGGAGAGGATCGGGCAGACGGTCTACATGTCCGCCACGCCCGGACCGTACGAGCTCGGTCAGGCGGACGGCTACGTCGAGCAGATCATCCGCCCCACCGGCCTGGTCGACCCGGAGATCGTGGTCAAGCCCACCAAGGGCCAGATCGACGACCTCATGGACGAGATCACCGCCCGCACCGAACGCGACGAGCGCGTGCTGGTCACCACGCTGACCAAGCGCATGGCCGAGGACCTCACCGACTACCTGCTCGAGCACGGCGTCAAGGTCCAATACCTCCACTCGGACGTGGACACCCTGCGCCGGGTGGAGCTGCTCTCCGAGCTGCGGCAGGGCGTGTTCGACGTCCTGGTCGGCATCAACCTGCTGCGCGAGGGCCTGGACCTTCCGGAGGTCTCGCTGGTGGCCATCCTGGACGCGGACAAGGAGGGCTTCCTGCGCTCCACCACCTCGCTGATCCAGACCATCGGCCGTGCCGCGCGAAACATCGACGGCCAGGTGCACATGTACGCGGACAAGATCACCGACTCCATGCGCACCGCCATCGATGAGACCAATCGCCGCCGCGACGTCCAGATCGCGTACAACAAGGAGCACGGGATCGACCCCACTCCGCTGCGCAAGCGGATCGGGGACATCACCGAGCAGCTGGCCCGCGAGTCGGAGGACACCCACGAGCTGCTGGCCGCGCGTGCCGGGGCCAGCGGCAAGCTGGCGCCCACCAAGGGCAGGCGGGACGAGCGCACCAAGGAGGCGGATGCCGAGGCCGCCAAGCTGCGCGAGTCGCGCTCGGACGTCCCGGCGGACAGCCTCGAGGACCTGGCCCAGCAGCTCACGGAGCAGATGAACCAGGCGGCCATGGACCTCAAGTTCGAGCTCGCCGCGCGCATCCGCGACGAGCTGCACGACGTCAAGCGGGAGATCCGCCACGTCCGCGAGGCCAGCGGATCCTGAGCACTGCTTGAGCGGCACAGCCGGATCGCAAGAGTTGCCTGTGTAAGATGCAGGTCAGCGTAGGGGAGTATCCGATCGCACTGTGCACGTCAGCACGCGGGGCGCCTAACCCCCGCCGGGTGCAGTGATCGGGCCGCCGTCGTTCAGCGCGCACAGCGCGATGAACTGGTCGGGCCGATGGAGAGACTTGCGTTTCCGCCCCGATCTGCCATCGAGAGGACCTCCCCATGGATGTCTCACCCCTCGTCTGGGGGCTGACCATCGCCGTGATCATCGGCATGCTCGCCTTCGACTACTTCTTCCACGTGCGCAAGGCGCACGAGCCGCACATCAGGGAAGCCGCCATCTGGTCGGCGATCTACGTGGGAGTCGCACTGATCTTCGGCCTGTTCGTACTGATCGAATGGGGCGGGGTCTACGCCACCGAGTACTACGCCGGCTACATCACGGAGAAGGCGCTGTCGGTCGACAACCTCTTCGTCTTCCTGATCATCATGGCCTCCTTCAAGGTGCCGCGCGCTGATCAGCAGAAGGTTCTGCTCTTCGGCATCACCTTCGCCCTGGTGGCCCGCACCGCGTTCATCTTCATCGGCGCCGCGGCCATCAACCAGCTGGCCTGGCTGTTCTACATCTTCGGCGCCTTCCTCGTCTTCACGGCCATCGGACTCATCCGGGGCGAGCTGTCCGGCGAGGACGACGACGAGGCGGACAACTTCATCGTCCGCACCGCCAAGAAGTACATGCACACCACCGACTACTACGACGGCGACAAGCTGTTCACCTACGAGAACGGCAAGCGGGCCATGACCCCCATGCTGCTCGTGATGGTGTGCATCGGCGGCACGGACATCCTGTTCGCCTTCGACTCGATCCCTGCCATCTTCGGCCTCACCCAGGAGACCTACCTGGTCTTCACCGCCGTCGCGTTCTCGCTGATGGGCCTGCGCCAGCTCTACTTCCTGATCGACGGCATGCTCGATCGCCTCATCTACCTCTCCTGGGGCCTGGCGGTCATCCTGGGCTTCATCGGCTACAAGCTGATCGTCCACGCCCTCCACGAGAACGATCTGCCGTTCATCAACGGCGGCGAGGCCGTGCACTTCCCGCCGGAGGTCACCATCGGCCAGTCGCTGTCCGTGATCGTCGGCGTCCTGCTCGTAACCGTCGTGGCCTCCTTGCTCAGCCCCAAGGGCCGCGCCCTGCGCGTGGTCGACGGCCTGCGCCGCGTGTCCAAGGAGTACATCGCCCTGCCGAAGGACGCCTCGGACGAGCAGCGCCAGAAGCTGGCCGCCAAGGGCGCCGCCCTGGTCGAGAAGATGCCGTCCATCAAGGACAAGCACCGCGACGAGCTCATCGACGACCACAGCGCCTACCAGGACCTCGTGGAGCGCGCCCGCGGCGCCCACCAGGAGTACGAGCGGACCGGCGAGGCGCCCAAGCCGGTGACCGTCCCCAAGGACACCGACGCCGTCCCCGGCACGTCGTCAGACAACGGCTCGGATACCGCCGCGAACGGCACCGGCAGCACAGCCGCTGATCAGTGACCGCCTGACCCGATGATCGGCGCCGCTGATCATCGGCCGCAGTGCCTGAGCGAAGACCCCGCCGCCCCTTCTGGGGCGGCGGGGTCTTTCGCCTGTCCGCTCGAGCAGGCTCGTGGATCCGAAGCACCCGGCTCGGCGAGCGCGATGCTCGACGTCCTGGAGCTCGATGCTCGTCAGGCGCGCGGCAGCAGGATCTGGAAGGGCTCGACCCTGCTGACGGGGCTGCACTCAGCCGACGGGGGAGACCAGCAGCACGAGACCGGCCGTGCCGGCGGCCCAGAGCAGCGAGGCGAGGGTGCCGATGATGAACTGCTCGCGCTGGCTCGGCGAGGTGAACTCCCCGTAGCGGGCCAGGCCCTTGATCGCCACGACCACGGCGATGCCGGTCGCGTAGCCGCTGATCACGCACACGCTCACGGCGATGCGCTCGAGCACGCCGATCACGAGGCCTCCGCGCAACGGCGGGGCGTCCTGCTCCTCCTGCTCGGAGGGCTCCGGCTGCGGTGCGCTGAGCACCGGGTCCGCGCGCAGCTGCTCCAGGTGCTCCAGCCGGGCGCGCTCGGCGGTCTCCGTGTCCCGGGCGATCTCCAGCACGAGCCGCACCGCCGGATCGCCCAGCAGAGCACCGGCGACCGTCAGAGCGGGGGCCGACCACCACAGGGGGACTCCCTCGAGCAGCCACCAGAGGAGAGTCACAGCGAGCACGACCCCCGGCAGCCACACGGTCAGCGCCCCGCGCAGGCCTGTGAGCGATCCGGAGGTGAAGCGGGGCTCGGGGGAAGCCGCGGAGGTCATGAGACCAGCTTGGCCTCTGCGTCCATGCCGCGCTCATGGGCCCGGCCCAGCAGATCCACAAGGACGGTGCGCGCCTCGGACTCCTCGTACCAGAGGGCGGTGCGCAGTCGTCGGGAGACGGAGGACTGATCGATGCCCAGCACCTGAGAGATCTGCTCCTGCGTCATGCCCTGATCCGCGTACCGGGACGCCTCACGGGCGGCGTCCGTGCGGCGCTGGCGCATGACCGACAGCAGCGCCAGCAGGGCGTCGGCGTCGCGAGCCGCACGAGCACCGGGGCGCAGCGCGCGCACCGCGGTGCGGCTGGTCAGCTTCTTGGCAGCTTCGACGGCGTCGCGGGCCAGGACCAGGCACGGCCCGGTCGCCTCGGCCACCGTCTCCGGCAGCGGCGTCTCCACCGGCCCCAGGCCGATCCCCACGTGCCAGCGGCCGGTCTCGGCCAGCTCCAGGGCGGCGGTCACCACTGTCTGCGGATCCTCGAACAGGGCCTGCAGCTCGTCGCCGGCGGAGATGCTCCAGGGGAGCACCGCCTCCGGATGCCGCTGGTTGAGCCGATCGCGCGCGCCCGCCATGTCCAGCTCGGCCCCCTCCGAGCGCGAGCGGCGACGATCGACCGTCAGTGCGTACATGATGTCCCCCTATGCGGATCTGAACGCATCATAGACCACTATGGTGCTGCAAGCGCATTATCTGCCGGTCTCGGTGATGGGGCCCACGTTGTCGACGCGCACCACGGGGAATCCGTCCTCGTCCGAGGCCGCCAGGTCGATCCTGGCGTTGATCCCGAAGTCGTGGTGGCCGTCGGGGTCGTCGAAGACCTGCTGGACGCTCCAGAAGCCGTCCAGGCCGTCGGGCCTCTCGTCGATGCGGATTAGTGCGGGACCGCGGGACTGGGCATCGGTGTAGATGTCCTGGTACTCGCCGAAGTAGGCGTCCATGGCCTCCGCCCAGCGCTCCCGGTCCCAGCCGGACTCGCCGTCGAGGGCGCCCAGGACCTTCTCCTTCTCGTCGGCGAACAGCTCCACGCGCTGGAACAGCGCATTGCGCACCATGACCCGGAAGGCCCGAGGATTGCGGGTGATCGCGGGGGCCTGCTCCTCGAGCAGCTCCTCGACCGAGTCCTGCGGGGTGCCGGCGGGGGAGCCGCCCTCGGTGAGCTTCTCCCACTCGTCGAGCAGGGAGTTGTCCGTCTGGCGGATGGTCTCGCCGAGCCACTCGACGAGGTCGTCGAACGGCTCGGTGCGCAGGTCCTGGGGCACGGTCTGGCGCAGCGCGCGGTAGGCGTCTGAGAGGTAGCGCAGCAGGATGCCCTCGGAGCGGGCCAGCCCGTAGTGCTGGACGTAGTCCCCGAAGGTCATGGCGCGCTCGAACATGTCGCGGACGACCGACTTGGGCGTCAGCTCGTGCTGGGCGACCCAGGGGGCGGAGGTGCGGTAGGTCTCGAACGCGTCCTCGAGCATCTCTCGCAGCGGCATGGGCCAGGTGATCTCGTCGAGCTCGCGCATCCGCTCGTTGTACTCGAGGCCCTCGGCCTTCATGGTGGCCAGGGCCTCGGTCTTGGCCTTCTTCTCCTGCATGATCAGCACCTGGCGCGGACGGTCCAGGGTGGCCTCGATGACGGAGACGATGTCCAGCGTGTACTCCGGCGCCTCCGGATCCAGCAGGGTGAGCGCGGCCAGGGCGAACGGCGAGAGCGGGCTGTTGAGGGCGAAGTTCTCCTGCAGGTCGATGGTGAGACGGTAGCGGCTGCCGTGCTCATCCGGCTCGGGCAGCTTCTCGACGACCTCGGTGGCCAGCAGCTCGCGCAGGATCGACAGGGCGTCGCGGACCATCTGGCGGCGCTCCGGTGCCGGGGCGTCCGTGTGGGCGATCAGATGGGCGGTCGCCCGGACGGGGTCTCCAGGGCGCTGCAGCAGGTTCAGCAGCATGGCGTGCGTGATGTGGAACGACGCCCGCAGCGGCTCGGGCTGGGCCTCGATGAGGGTCTCGAAGGTCTTGCGCGACCACGCCACGAAGCCCTGCGGGGGCTTCTTGCGCGGGATCTGACGCAGCTTCTTCTCGTCGTCCCCATGCTTGCGTCGCGCCTTCTCCAGCGCCCTCTTGTTCTCGATGTCGTGCTCGGGAGCCTGCACCACGACGGTGCCCTGGGTGTCGAATCCCGCACGCCCTGCGCGGCCTGCGATCTGGTGGAACTCGCGCGCATTGAGCCTCCGGGTGCGGTTGCCGTCGAACTTGGACAGCGCGGTGATCAGCACGGTGCGGATGGGGACGTTGATGCCCACCCCCAGGGTGTCGGTGCCGCAGATGACCTTGAGCAGACCGCGCTGGGCCAGCTGCTCCACGAGCCGCCGGTACTTGGGCAGCATCCCCGCGTGATGGACGCCGATCCCGTGGCGCACGAGCCGGTTCAGGGTCTTGCCGAAGCCGGCCGCGAAGCGGAAGCCTGCGATCATCTCGGCGACCTGCTCCTTCTCCTCCTTGGACAGCACGTTGACGCTCATCAGCGCCTGTGCCTGGTCCATGACCTGCAGCTGGGAGAAGTGGACCACGTAGACGGGCGCCTGGTGCGTGCTCACCAGCTCGTCGATCTGCTCGTGGACCGGGACCTCCGAGTAGTAGTAGCTCAGCGGGACCGGGCGCTCGGCATCGTCGACGACGGCGGTGTCCCGACCGGTGAGCTCACGCATCCGGTCATCGAACCGGGTGACGTCGCCCAGGGTGGCGGACATCAGCAGGAACTGGGCCTGCGGCAGCTCGATCAGCGGCACCTGCCAGGCCCAGCCGCGCTGCGGGTCGGCGTAGAAGTGGAACTCGTCCATGACGACGGGCCCGAGGTCGGCGTCCGTGCCCTCGCGCAGCGCGATGTTGGCCAGGATCTCCGCCGTGCAGCACACGATCGGCGCGTCCGCGTTGACCGCGGAGTCGCCGGTGACCATGCCGACGTTCTCCGCCCCGAAGGCCTGGCACAGCGCGAAGAACTTCTCCGACACGAGCGCCTTGAGCGGGGCGGTGTAATACGAGCGCTGTCCCCGGGCCATGGCCGCGAAGTGCGCGCCCATGGCCACGAGCGACTTCCCGGATCCGGTGGGCGTGGCCAGGATGACGTTGGCGCCGCCTGCGAACTCGAGCACGGACTCGTCCTGATGCGGGTAGAGCTCGATCCCGGCCTCGGCGGCCCAGCCGTGGAACCCCTCGTAGATCTCGTCCGAGCTCAGAGGGTTGCGCGCGAAGTCACCGCGCAGATATCGGGAGCCGGCGGCGGCGAGGGCGGGGGAGAGGGCGCTCAGCAGTGTCATCGTGGGCCAAGCCTAGCCAGGCCCGACGACAGCGCAGCACCGCCGCAGCCCGGTGCCCGCCGGTGCAGCACTCAGGCCTGCTGCGGCCGGTCCATCGCGTGGATGGTCCCCAGCTGCGCCCATTCGTTGCGCCCCAGGCGGCTCATGGGATCGAGCAGCCGAGCATCGGGCAGGGTCCGGCCGCGGTCGTCGGTGCGCAGGACCGACTCGTCCACGCTCACGTGCAGGACGCGTCCCAGGACCACGAAGCTGTCCCCGACCGGGATGACCTGCTCGCACCGGCACTCCAGGACGGCGGGGGAGCCGGCGACCGCCGGGGCCGAGACGAGCTGGGAGGGCAGAGCGGGGATGCGCGCGGCGTCGAACTCGCTGATCTCGGGCGCGTAGGGCGCTGAGGTCTGGTTCGCGGCCTCGCGCTGGGCGGCGCTGATGAGCGAGATCGTGAACTCGCCGGTCTGCTCGATCGCCCGCAGGGTGTCCTTGCGCCCGCTCGAGGTGAACAGCACGATCGGCGGATCCTCGGAGGCCATCGTGAAGAACGAGTGCGGAGCGAGGTTGTCCGTGCCGTCGGCGTCGCGGGTGCCGACCCAGGCGATCGGCCGCGGGATCAACAGGGACTTGACCAGCAGCGTCGTCTCGCGAGCGCCGAGCTCATCCGGGTCGAAGGACCTGCGCTGGATCTCCATCTCAGCGGGCGGAGGCTGTGGACGGGCTGCGGCTCACCAGCCGCGCTCGCGCCACTCGTCCAGCGACGGGCGCTCCTGGCCCAGCGTGGTGGATTCGCCGTGGCCGGGGTGGATCACGGTGTCGTCGTCGAACCGGTCGAAGATCCGCTCGACGACTGACGTGTAGGCCTGCTGGAAGGCCTCCGGCGAGTTCGTCTTGCCGACGCCGCCCTGGAAGAGGGCGTCACCGGTGAAGATGCGCACCGGGCCCTGGGGGTCGCGGTAGACCAGGCCGATGGAGCCGGGGGTGTGACCCGGCAGGCCGATGACCTCCAGGTCGAAGCCCTCGAACTCGGCGACGTCTCCGTCATCGAGCGTCAGGTCCATCTCGACGGCGATGTCGTCCTCGTCGTCGGTGCCGCAGGCCGTGACGGCCTCGGAGCGGGACTTGACCTCCTCGAGCGCCCCGATGTGATCGTGGTGGGAGTGCGTGGTGATGATCATCTGCAGGCTGCCCGACAGCGAGCAGTCCGTGGAGCCGGCGCCCACGAGCCCGGCGATGGCGCGAGCATCGGCCGCAGCGTCGATCAGCACCTGGGAGCCGTGCTCCTTGGAGGTGAGCAGGTACACGTTGTTCTGCATCTCGCCGACTACGATGCGGCGGACGGTGATCTCCGCCAGCTCGATGGCGGCGGTCTCGGTGACGTTCATGGCGCCCACTGTAGAGATTCTTCCGGCCCGCGGCACCCCGGCGTGGCACGTGACAGCACTGATGTGAGGCCCCTCTCACCCCTCGGCTGCGGAGACGTGCCACGGGTCCGACCCCGATACCCTGGCCGCGGGCGCTGCCGCGCTCGAGACCGACCAGGCCGTCCGCCGACCCCCAGGAGCCCGCCGTGCCTCAGATCCTCCCGCCCGCCGACGAGGTCTGGGAGACGCGTCGTCCGCCGCGGCTGATCGTCCTGAGCCTCGCCTCGCTGCTCAGCTTCCTGGCCATGATCTACGTGCAGAGCCACGACGCCGAGATCGTCGAGGCCTCCTCCCTGCCCGAGGTCCAGGGGACCGAGCCGGGCCCCTCGCTGACCACAGCCCTGGGCCTGACGATCCTCTACGTCGTGCCGCTGCTGATCTGGCTGTGGGGCCAGCACTGGATGCTGCACGTCATGGCGGTGCTGTGCTTCCTGGGGCTGGTGGTCTTCGCGCTGTCGGCGGCCACGGGCCTGCTGTGGAGCTTCGGGGTCGCGCTGCCGGCGATCATCGGGATCTTCGTGAACGTGGGCTGGCTGCTGGTGGCCTACCGGCGCGGCCTTCACTGAGTCGCCTGGCGGGGCCTTCGCGGTGGGCTGATCCGTGCCTGCGGTGTCGGCTCCTGCCGATACCATTCCGGACGTGTCCGAACGAACTCTCACCCCCAGCCAGCACGCTCCTGAGAGCCCCCGCAGCACCGCGCCCGGAGCCGACCTGAAGGAGATCGTGATCCGCGGCGCCCGCGAGCACAATCTCAAGGACGTCGACCTCACCATCCCCCGCAACTCCATGGTCGTGTTTACCGGCCTGTCCGGGTCCGGGAAGTCGTCCCTGGCGTTCGACACCATCTTCGCGGAAGGCCAGCGCCGCTACGTCGAGTCGCTGTCCTCCTACGCCCGCATGTTCCTGGGGCGGGTGGACAAGCCGGACGTCGACTTCATCGAGGGCCTGTCTCCGGCGGTGTCGATCGACCAGAAGTCGACCTCGCGCAATCCCCGCTCCACGGTCGGCACGATCACCGAGATCTACGACTACATGCGACTGCTCTGGGCGCGCGTGGGCCACCCCCACTGCCCGCAGTGCGGAGAGCCGATCACGCGACAGACCCCGCAGCAGATCGTGGACCGCGTCATGCAGCTGCCGGAGCGCACCCGCTTCCAGGTGCTGGCCCCCGTCGTCCGCCGTCGCAAGGGCGAGTTCGAGGACCTGCTGTCCTCCCTGACCACGTCCGGCTACTCGCGCGCCGTGATCGACGGCGAGCAGATCTCGCTGGACGATCCGCCCAAGCTCAAGAAGCAGATCAAGCACGACATCGAGGTCGTCGTCGACCGCCTGGTCATCAAGGAGGGCGCCGAGCGCCGCCTCACCGACTCCGTCGAGACCGCGCTGGGGCTGGCCGACGGCCGCGTCGTCATCGAGATCGTCACCCGCGAGGGGGAGGAGCTGCCGGAGGGCGTGGAGCGTCGGCACACGTTCTCGGAGCACCTGGCCTGCCCCAATGACCACCCCATCGGGGCCGCGGAGATCGAGCCCCGGTCGTTCTCGTTCAACGCTCCGTTCGGCGCGTGCCCGGAGTGCGACGGCATCGGCTCGCGCCTGGAGGCGGACGAGACCCTGGTCGTGCCGGACGAGGACCTCACGCTGGTCGAGGGCGCCATCCAGCCGTGGTCGCAGGGCAAGGCCCACAGCGACTACTGGAACCGCCTCATGGCGGGACTGGGCGAGGAGATGGGCTTCGATCTCGTCACTCCGTGGAAGGACCTGCCCAGGGCGGCGCGCAAGGCGCTGCTCGAGGGCAAGGACTTCAAGGTCACCGTCTCCTACAAGAACCGCTGGGGCCGCGAGCGCCGCTACACCCAGGGCTTCGAGGGCGTCTACGGCTACATCCGCCGCAAGCGGGAGGAGACCGAGTCGGACTCGGCCAAGGAGCGCTACGAGCAGTACATGCGCGTCGTGCCCTGCCCGGCTTGCGACGGCAAGCGGCTGAACCCCACCATGCTCAGCGTGACCGTGGGCGGGCTGTCCATCGCCGATGCCACGCGCCTGCCCATGCGCGAGGCCCTCGAGTTCTTCCAGTCGCTGGATCTCTCCACCCGGGAGGCGCAGATCGGCGACCAGGTGCTCAAGGAGATCCACGCCAGGCTGAACTTCCTGCTGGACGTCGGACTGGACTACCTGGACCTCGAGCGCCCGGCCGCCACGCTCTCGGGCGGCGAGGCCCAGCGCATCCGCCTGGCCACGCAGATCGGCGCTGGGCTGGTCGGCGTGCTCTACGTCCTGGACGAGCCGTCCATCGGCCTGCACCAGCGCGACAACAGGCGCCTGATCCAGACCCTGATCAAGCTGCGGGACATGGGCAACACGCTGATCGTCGTCGAGCACGACGAGGACACCATCCGGGAGGCCGACTGGATCGTCGACGTCGGCCCGGGCGCCGGCGAGCGCGGCGGCAGGATCGTGCACACCGGCGGCTATGACGAGCTGCTCGAGAACCGCGAGTCGATCACCGCCGACTACCTGGCCGGTCGCCGGGAGATCGCGGTGCCCGCTCAGCGCCGGCCGATCGACCGGAAGCGCATGCTCAAGGTCATCGACGCCAAGGAGAACAACCTGCGCGGGGTGGACGTCGAGTTCCCGCTGGGCGTGCTGACCGCGGTGACGGGCGTGTCCGGATCGGGCAAGTCCTCCCTGGTCAACGACATCCTCTACACCCGCCTGGCCAATGAGCTCAACGGCGCCAAGCAGGTCCCCGGGCGGCACAAGCGCATCGAGGGCATGGACCAGCTCAAGAAGATCGTGCACGTGGACCAGTCGCCGATCGGACGGACCCCGCGCTCCAACCCGGCCACCTACTCCGGTGTGTTCGACCGGATCCGCAAGCTGTTCGCGGACACCCAGGAGGCCAAGATCCGCGGCTATCAGCCGGGCAGGTTCTCGTTCAACATCAAGGGCGGGCGCTGCGAGGCCTGCGCCGGCGACGGCACCCTGAAGATCGAGATGAACTTCCTGCCGGACGTCTACGTCCCGTGCGAGGTCTGCAAGGGCGCCCGCTTCAACCGCGAGACCCTCGAGGTCCAGTACAAGGGCAAGAACATCGCGGAGGTCCTGGACATGCCGATCGAGGAGGCCGCCGAGTTCTTCTCCGCCTACACCGCGATCGCCCGGCACCTGAACACCCTCGTGGATGTGGGGCTTGGCTACGTCCGACTGGGCCAGCCGGCCACCACGCTCTCCGGCGGCGAGGCCCAGCGCGTCAAGCTCGCCGCGGAGCTGCAGCGCCAGTCCCGGGGCCAGACCATCTACGTGCTGGACGAGCCCACCACCGGACTGCACTTCGAGGACATCTCCAAGCTGCTGCAGGTCCTGCATGCCCTGGTCGACAAGGGCAACACCGTCATGGTGATCGAGCACAACCTCGACGTCATCAAGACCGCGGACTGGGTCGTGGACATGGGCCCCACGGGCGGCTCGGGCGGCGGCACGGTCGTGGCCCAGGGCACCCCGGAGGACGTCGCCGCGTCGCCGGACAGTTTCACGGGCGAGTTCCTGCGGGAGATCCTGGACGGCGCCGTCATCGAGGGCCAGGCCGAGGCCGTCGGGGCGGGGGCCGCACGATGAGCGCGCTGGACAGGCTGCGTGCGGTCCCCTCGCAGATCGGGCTCTACCGCACCACGCAGCGCGCCGTGGCCGCCGCCTTCATGGTCCTGTGCCGCGCGCAGATCCGCGGCAAGGAGAACTTCCCGGCCGAGGGGCCGGTGATCGTGGCCTCGAACCACCGCGCGCTGATCGACAGCATCATCCTCTCCGCGATCTTCCCGCGACGGGTCTCCTTCATCGCCAAGGCCTCGCCGCTGAACACGCCGGGGATCCGCGGCTGGGCCATGCGCCAGGTCTACGAGCTGCTGGGCATCATCCCGGTGGACCGCTCGTCGCGTCGCGATGCGGCGGCCGCCATGGATCCGGCGATCGAGCTGCTCGAGGCCGGGGGAGTCTTCGGCGTCTTCCCGGAGGGCACCCGCTCCCGCGACGGACGCCTCTACCGCGGCCGCACCGGTGTGGCGCACGCCGCGCTGAGCACGGGGGCTCCGATCCTCCCCGTCGCCCTGGAGGGCACGCAGGACGTCCAGCCGCTGGGGACCACGTGGCCGCGCCCGCGCCGGTTCACCGTGAGCCTGGGCGAGCTGATCGAGGTCCCGCGCGCCGAGGGCCGCCAGACCGGCAGGCAGCGCCGTGAGCTGACCGACCGGGTCATGGAGGCGATCGGGCAGCTGTCGGGCCAGGAGCGCGCGGAGACCTTCAACACCTCCACGACCTTGGAGGGGGATGCCCGGCGTGGCTGATCCGGCCTCCTACCGCCCCCAGCGATCCGAGATACCGCAGGACCCCGGCGTCTACCGCTTCCGCGACGAGACCGGGCGCGTCATCTACGTCGGCAAGGCCAAGAACCTGCGCAACCGGCTGTGGTCCTACTTCGCCCCGCCGTCCACGCTGGCCCCCAAGACCCGAGCCATGGTCACCACGGCCGCCGGCGTGGAGTGGGTCGTGGTCGGCTCGGAGATGGAGTCCCTGCAGCTCGAGTACACCTGGATCAAGCAGTTCCGCCCGCGCTTCAACATCGCCTACCGGGACGACAAGTCCTACCCCTACCTGGCCATCACGCTGGGGGAGGAGGTGCCCCGGGCCATGGTGACCCGAGGCGCCAAGCAGAAGGGCACCCGCTACTTCGGCCCCTACTCCCAGGCCTGGGCCATCCGCGAGACCCTCGACGCCTTGCTGCGCGTCTTCCCGGTGCGCTCCTGCTCCAAGGGCGTCTACCGCCGCGCCGAGCGCTCGGGGCGGCCCTGCCTGCTGGGCTACATCGGCAAGTGCTCGGCACCCTGCGTGGGGCAGATCTCGGTCGAGGACCACCGTGACCTGGTCGATGACCTCTGCCGGTTCATGGCCGGGCACGCCGAGCCGTTCATCCGCGAGCAGGAGCGGCTCATGAAGCAGGCGGCGGCGCAGATGGACTTCGAGACCGCGGCGGCCCGCCGCGACGACGTCGAGGCCCTGCGCAAGGCCTTCGAGCGCAATGCCGTCGTGCTCTCCGACGCCGTCGACGCCGACTTCTTCGCTCTGGCCGACGACGAGCTCGAGGCCGCCGTCCAGGTCTTCCACGTGCGCGGCGGACGCATCCGGGGCCAGCGCGGCTGGGTGACCGAGAAGGTGGAGGAGACCGATGCCGGGCACCTGCTGCAGGTGCTGCTGCAGCAGGTCTACGGCGAGACCGAGTCCGCCGCCGTCGAGCAGCGCGAGGTCCAGCGCGCCCGCGAGGCCGCGGAGGGCAGCCACCACCGTCCGCGCAGCGCCGAGATGGACTACCGAGAGGACGCCGTCCCGCGCACCGTGCTGGTCTCCCAGGAGCCCGAGGACCGCGAGCAGATGGAGCAGTGGCTCACCGAGCTGCGCGGTTCCCGGGTCTCCGTGTCCACGCCGCAGCGCGGCGAGAAGGCCCAGCTCATGCAGACGGTTCAGGAGAACGCGCGGCAGGCCCTCGCCCTGCACAAGTCGCGGCGCGCCGGGGACATCACCACCCGCTCCGCCTCCTTGCAGCAGCTGCAGGAGGCCCTGGATCTGCCCGATGCCCCCATGCGCATCGAGTGCTATGACATCTCCCACGTGCAGGGGAGCAACGTCGTGGCCTCCATGGTCGTCTTCGAGGACGGACTGCCCCGGAAGGCCGAGTACCGGAAGTTCTCCATCACGGGAGAGGCAGCCCGCGATGACACCGCCTCCATGTACGACGTCATCCACCGGCGCTTCCGCCGCCACCTCGAGCAGCAGCAGGAGCAGCAGGCCCCGCGCACCGGAGAGCTCGACCAGGAGGACCTGGCCGATGACCCCGCCCAGCGCAGGCGCTTCGCCTACCCGCCGAACCTCGTGATCGTCGACGGCGGCCCGCCCCAGGTCGCCGCGGCCGCCCGAGCCCTGGAAGATCTGGGCATTGACGATGTCGCCGTCGTCGGGCTGGCCAAGAGGCTCGAGGAGGTCTGGGTCCCGGACGACGAGTTCCCCGTGATCCTGCCGCGCGCCTCCGAGGCCCTGTACCTGGTCCAGCGCGTGCGCGACGAGGCCCACCGCTTCGCCATCACGTTCCACCGCGCCAAGCGCGGCAAGGCCATGACGGCCTCCGTGCTGGACGACCTCCCGGGCGTGGGCCCCGCCAAGCAGAAGGCCCTGCTCAAGCACTTCGGCTCCGTCAAGAAGATCAAGGAGGCCCGCGTCGAGCAGCTCGAGGAGGTCCCCGGCTTCGGCAGTGCCCTGGCGCTGAAGGTCTTCGCTGGGCTGCACGCCGAGCAGGACGGCTCCGAGGAGCCGCTGCCGGCCGTCGACATGGACACCGGCGAGATCCTCGACTGAGACCCCCGCGCGTCGGGATAGGCTCTGGAGCCAGGAGGCAGAACATGACGGAGAACACCCACTCGACCCCGGGCCAGGATCAGGCGCGCCCGGAGCGTCCGCGCACGGCCGAGCTGCTCGTGGTCACCGGTCTGTCCGGGGCGGGGCGCTCCACGGCGGCGAACGCCCTGGAGGACCAGGGCTGGTACGTCGTCGACAATCTGCCGCCGCAGATGCTGCAGACACTGGCGGATGTGGTCTCCCGCTCGCCGGAGGCCATCCCGCGCCTGGCGGTCGTGATCGACGTCCGCGGCAAGGCCCTGTTCGACGACATGCAGGACACGCTCTCGGCGCTGGAGGCCAACGGGGTCGAATTCTCGATCCTGTTCCTCGAGGCTTCGGACGAGGTGCTGGTCGCTCGCTACGAGCACCAGCGCCGTCCTCATCCGCTGCAGGCCGGAGGCCGGATCCTGGACGGCATCGCAGCCGAGCGCCGGCTGCTCTCGGCGCTGCGCGAATCCGCCGACGTCGTGCTGGACACGTCGTCGTTCAACGTCCACGGCCTGTCGAAGGCGGTCGCGGATCTGTACTCCACGAACGGCCCCGTGGTCCTGCGCCTGACCGTCATGAGCTTCGGCTTCAAGTACGGCGTGCCCGCCGACGCCAACTACGTCGCCGACGTCCGCTTCATCCCGAATCCCCACTGGGTGCCGGCCCTGCGCCCGCGCACCGGACGGGACAAGGAGGTGCGCGACTACGTCTTCCAGGGCGACGGCGCCCGCACGTTCGTGGAGCGCTTCACCTCCATGCTGGAGCCGGTCTTCGAGGGCTACCGCACGGAGAACAAGCACTACGCGACCATCGCGATCGGCTGCACCGGCGGCAAGCACCGCTCGGTGGCCATGACCGAGGAGGTCGCCAAGCGGCTGTCCAAGCTGCCGCGCGTCGTCGTGAACGTCGAGCATCGGGACGTGGGCCGCGAGTAGGCCGCGGCCCCGACCCACGACCGCCACGATCACCTGGACCGCACCATGACCGAGAACCGACTGTCCGACGCCCCTCCGCAGGGACGCTCGCCGCAGAGCCCCCGCCAGGGCGGCGCAGCGCCGCGACCGCGGCGCCAGAGCGGCCGCTCCGTCGTCGCCCTGGGAGGCGGCCACGGCCTGTCCGCCTCGCTGTCGGCGCTGCGCCTGCTGACCAAGCGGCTCACCGCCGTGGTCACCGTCGCCGACGACGGCGGCTCCTCAGGTCGGCTCCGCCAGGAGCTGGACGTCCTTCCCCCCGGCGACCTCCGAATGGCGCTGTCGGCGCTGTGTGATGACTCCGACTGGGGGATGACCTGGCGCGACGTCATGCAGCACCGCTTCGACTCCGGGCCGGAGCGGCTGAGCTCGCTCGACGGCCACGCGCTGGGCAACCTGCTGATCGTGACCCTGTGGGAGCTGCTCGGCGATCCCGTCGAGGGCCTGCGCTGGGCCGGCGCCCTGCTGGAGGCCGAGGGCACCGTGCTGCCCATGTCGCTGACTCCGCTGGTCATCGAGGGCGAGGTCCCGGATGACACCGCCCCCGACGGTCTGCGCACCGTCACCGGCCAGGTGGATCTGGCGCGCGAGCCGTACATCCGCGACGTCCGGCTCCTGCCGGTCGACGCCGAGCCGTGCCTGCAGGCCCTGAGCGCGATCGAGTCGGCCGACTGCGTGATCCTGGGCCCGGGCTCGTGGCACACCTCGGTGCTGCCGCACCTGCTCATGCCGGAGATGCGCCAGGCGATCCGCGACACCGAGGGCATGAAGTTCGTGACCATGAACCTGTCCCGGGATTCGGAGACGCAGGGCAAGACGAGCGCACAGGAGCTCGAGATCCTGCGCCACTACGCCCCGGACGTCGGGATCGACGCCGTCGTGGCCGATCCGAGCTCCGTGGAGGACCGCGAGGCCCTGGAGCGGGCGGCGGCGCGGATGGGCGCGATCGTGCACTTCGCCGATCTGCGCCGGGCTGAGGGGTTGCCGATCCACTCGCCGCTGAAGCTGGCGGCGGCGTATCAGGAGGTCATGGAGCGCTGAGCCGCTGCCGCGACCGCCCTGGTCGCACCGGGAACGATGCACCGTCGAATGGGCGGTGAGCAGGGGCTGCCGCTATGGTGTCCCGGTGCCTCCCACGCGCTTCGGGCTGACGCGCGCCGGAGCACCCCCACAGCTTCTGCACCGAAAGGAATCTGATGTCCCTCACGGCATCGGTCAAGGAGGAGCTCGCCCGCACCGAGGTCACCAAGGCCTCGGAGCGCCGCGCTGAGCTCTCCGCCGTCCTGCGCTTCTCCGGCGGCCTGCACATCGTCTCCGGGCGCATCGTCATCGAGATCGAGCTGGACACGGCTGCGGTTGCCCGGCGCATGAGGTCCATCGTCATCGAGGAGTTCGGCCACGCCTGCGAGCTCGGCGTGATCTCCGGCGGAGGAGGACTGCGCCGAGGCAGCAACTACGTGCTGCGCGTGGCACGGGATGGCGAGGCCCTGGCCCGCCGCACCGGCCTGCTGGATGCGCACGGACGACCGGTGCGCGGGCTGCCTCCGGTCGTGGTCAACGGCTCGGTCGGCGATGCCGCCGCCGTGCTGCGCGGCGCCTTCCTCTCCCACGGCTCGCTCACAGAGCCCGGGCGCTCCGGTGCCATGGAGTTCACCTGCCCCGGCCCCGAGGCGGCTCTAGCGCTGGTGGGTGCGGCCCGTCGCCTGGACGTGATCGCCAAGGCGCGCGAGGTCCGCGGCGGCGACCGGGTGGTGATCCGCGACGGAGATGCGATCGCCGCGCTGCTGACCCGCATGGGCGCCCATGACTGCCTCATGACGTGGGAGGAGCGGCGCATGCGCAAGGAGGTCCGTGCGACCGCCAACCGCCTCGCCAACTTCGACGACGCCAACCTGCGCCGCTCGGCGCAGGCAGCCGTGGCCGCCGGCGCGCGCGTCGAGCGGGCCATGGAGATCCTCGGCGACGACGTCCCCGAGCACCTGCGCATGGCCGGCGAGCTGCGCCTGGCCAACAAGCAGGCCTCCCTGGACGAGCTGGGGCGCCTGTCGGATCCGGTCCTGACCAAGGACGCGATCGCCGGGCGCATCCGCCGACTGCTGGCCATGGCCGACCGCCGCGCCGAGGAGCTGGGCATCGCCGGGACCGAGGGCGGGGAGCCGGGCGAGCGCGCCTGAGCCGGAAGGCGACCTCCGGGCCGCCTCCATCGGCCTGAATGTTGGTTTGTGTGTGTTTCTGCGCCGAGGGCGCCCGAGGAAGTCGGGCTTTTCTCTGCGATCCTCTGGGCAACTGCGGTCCATGCCACTAGACTGAAACGGACGAGAGGCTGAGGGGCCCCGAACGACAGCGTCGATCCGGGAGCGCCCGGACGGACGTGTGAACAGTTGCGTTCCCTCGGAAGCCCACTCAACCTCGAGCGATCAGAAGTGCGCCCGGCTCTGAACCGCTGGGACGGACTGGTCGCGCACTCGTCGAACGACGTCACCTCAGACAAGGAGATCGATCGCAGTGACCATCAAGGTTGGCATCAACGGCTTCGGCCGCATCGGACGCAGCTTCTTCCGCGCAGTCCGCGAGCAGGGCGAGAACATCGAGATCGTCGCCGTGAACGACCTCACCGAGGCGCAGACGCTGGTTCACCTGCTGAAGTACGACTCCATCAACGGCCGCTTCCCGGGTGAGGTCTCGCTCGAGAACGACACCCTCACCGTGGACGGGCACGAGGTCAAGCTGCTGGCCGAGAAGGACCCGGCGAACCTGCCCTGGGGCGAGCTCGGCGTGGACATCGTCGTGGAGTCCACCGGCTTCTTCACCAACGGCGACGCTGCCAAGGCTCACCTGGAGGCCGGCGCCAAGAAGGTCGTCCTGTCCGCTCCGGGCAAGAACATCGACGGCACCTTCGTGTTCGGCGTCAACGCGGACTCCTACGATCCCGCCACGCAGAACATCGTCTCCGGCGCGTCCTGCACCACGAACTGCCTGGCTCCCATGGCCAAGGTCCTCAACGACGAGTTCGGCATCGAGCGCGGCCTGATGACCACCATCCACGCATACACCTCGGATCAGCGACTGCAGGACGCCCCCCACAAGGACCTGCGCCGCGCCCGTGCCGCCGCCCTGAACATGGTCCCCACCACCACCGGTGCGGCCGCGGCCGTCGGCCTCGTGCTGCCGGAGCTGCAGGGCAAGCTGGACGGCTTCGCCGTGCGCGTTCCCACCCCCACCGGCTCGCTGGTGGACCTCACGATCGACGTCGCCAAGGACGTCACCGTCGAGTCGGTCAACGCGGCCATGAAGAAGGCCGCCGAGGGCCCCATGAAGGGCATCATCGAGTACAGCGAGGATCCCATCGTGTCCAAGGACATCGAGGGCTACCCGGTCTCGACCGTGTTCGACGCCCCGCTGACCAAGGTCATCGACAACCAGGTCAAGGTCATCGCCTGGTACGACAACGAGTGGGGCTACACCTCCCGCCTGGTCTCCCTGACGAACCTGGTCGCCTCCAAGTTCTGATCGAGCCTCTGCACGACCGCCTGCTCGGCCCCGGCCGGCACCTGGTCGTGAGGCACCTCGCGCGCGGGGCACTGCAGCTGTTCGCTGCGGCGCCCCGCGCGCTGTCGTCTGCGCACCCGCGCACCGACATCGGAGCTGCAACCGCCGTTCCGCCCGCGCAGACGGGATACTGGAGGCAGTCCGCGCCGTGGACCCGCCGGACCCCGCGCGGGCACCGCCAGAAGCCACAAGAAGGGAACACCGCCATGGCCAAGTCACTGGATGATCTGCTCGCCGAGGGCGTCTCGGGACGCCGCGTCCTGGTCCGCTCCGATCTCAACGTGCCGCTCGACGGCTCGACCGTCACCGACGACGGCCGCGTCCGCGCCTCGCTGCCCGTGATCACCAAGCTCTCGGAGGCAGGCGCCCGCGTCATCGTGTGCGCCCACCTGGGCCGCCCCAAGGGCCAGGTCGATCCCCAGTACTCGATCGCCCCGGCTGCCCAGAAGCTCGCCGAGCTCTCGGACCTCGACGTCCAGGTCGCCTCCGATGTCGTGGGCGAGGACGCCCAGGCCAAGGCCGAGGCGCTGAGCGACGGCCAGGTCCTGGTCATCGAGAACGTGCGCTTCGATCCCCGCGAGACGTCCAAGGACGAGACCGAGCGCCAGCAGTTCGCCCAGGAGCTCGCTGCCCTCACCGGTGAGAACGGTGCGTTCGTGGGCGATGCCTTCGGTGCCGTGCACCGCAAGCACGCCTCCGTCTACGACGTCGCCAAGATCCTGCCGTCTTACCTGGGCGATCTCGTCAAGACCGAGGTCGACGTCCTGACCAAGGTCGTCTCGAATCCCGATCATCCGTTCGTGGTCGTCATGGGCGGATCCAAGGTCTCGGACAAGCTCGCCGTGATCGAGAACCTCATCGGCCGCGCCGATCAGCTGCTGATCGGCGGCGGCATGGTCTTCACCTTCCTCAAGGCGCAGGGCTACTCGATCGGCTCCTCGCTCGTGGAGGACGATCAGCTCGACACCGTGAAGGGCTACCTCGATCGCGCGGCGGGGGAGGGCACGGAGATCGTCCTGCCCACCGACATCGTCTACGCGGCCTCCTTCAGCGCCGACGCCGAGCACGAGGTCCGTCCCGTCGAGGACATCGAGGGCGGCTCCATCGGCGACTCCGGCATGGGCCTGGACATCGGACCGGACTCCGCCAAGGCCTTCGCGGAGGCCATCCGCGCCGCCAAGACGATCTTCTGGAACGGGCCCGCGGGCGTGTTCGAGATGGAGGCGTTCTCCGGCGGCACCCGGGCGATCGCCGAGGCGCTGGCCGAGGGCTCGGGCATGTCCGTCATCGGCGGCGGCGACTCCGCAGCCGCCGTGCGCACGCTCGGCTTCTCGGACGACCAGTTCGGACACATCTCCACCGGCGGCGGCGCATCCCTGGAGTTCATCGAGGGCAAGGAGCTGCCGGGCGTCGCCGTGATGGGCTGATCCGCTCCCGCTTCATCGCCGCCGTCGTCGTGCCGAGCACGGGCCCGCACGACGACGGCGGCGCAACCCCGCACCGACAGGCCCCGTGGGCCGCACACGAAGGAGACTCCCATGACCTCGCAGACCAATGGCGCATTCGATCGCACTCCGCTGATCGCCGGCAACTGGAAGATGAACCTCGACCACCAGCAGGGCGTGGCTCTGCTGCAGAAGCTGGCGTGGACGCTGCAGGATGCCAAGCACGACTTCGACCGCGTCGAGGTCGCCGTGTTCCCCCCCTTCACCGCCCTGCGCTCCGTGCAGACCGTCGTGACCGGCGATGACCTGCCCGTGCGCTTCGGCGGCCAGGATCTCTCCGATCAGGATTCCGGCGCCTACACCGGCGACATCTCCGGGGAGATGCTGGCCAAGCTCGGCTGCACGTACGTGCTGGTCGGGCACTCCGAGCGCCGCACGATCCACGGCGAGACCGACGAGCAGTGCCGGGCCAAGATCGAGGCCGCCCACCGCCACGGCCTGACCCCGGTGCTGTGCGTCGGCGAGGGCCTCGAGGTCCGCGAGGCCGGCCAGCACGTGGAGCACACGCTGGAGCAGGTCCGCGGCTCGATCAAGGGCCTGCCGGCCGAGAAGGTCGCCCAGCTCGTCATCGCCTACGAGCCCGTGTGGGCCATCGGCACCGGCAAGGTCGCCGGACCGGAGGATGCCCAGGAGATGTCGGCGGCCATCCGCGCCGAGCTCGTGAAGATCTACGACGAGCAGACAGCCCAGTCGACCCGCATCCTCTACGGCGGCTCCGTGAAGTCCAAGAACGTCGCGGAGATCCTGCGCGGCAAGGACGTCGACGGCGCCCTGGTCGGCGGTGCCAGCCTCGATGCGGATGAGTTTGCTAGCATTGTGAAGTTCGAGCAGCACCTCACGACCGACTGATCTCGCTCGGTCGGCTGCCCGGACCACGACTTCAGAGGGAGATCCATGGAGATCCTGCAAGACATCCTGCTGGGGATCATCGTCCTCACCAGCGTTCTGGCGGTCGTCCTGGTCCTGCTCAACAAGGGCAAGGGCGGCGGACTGTCGGACATGTTCGGCGGCGGCATGACCCAGTCGCTGAACACGTCGGGCGTCGCGCAGAAGAACCTCGTGCGGCTGACCACCACGGTGATCATCGTCTGGGCTGTGTGCATCGCCGCCTACGGCATCTCGATGCGTTTCGTGGAGACCGCGGCTCCGACCGCTGGACTCTGAGCCGCAGTCGCCGCAGGAAGGAGGCCCTGCCTCCCCTTCTCGGGGAGGCAGGGCCTCTTTCCTGTGCTCCGTCTCAGCCGCGGCCCTCGGGAAGGGCGTCGGGCGTGCCGTAGAGGCGCGTGCTGACGGTGCCCCGGGCACCGCAGGCCGGCGTCTGCTCGAGCGGACCTCCGGCCAGCAGGCGGCCCACGGCCTCGGTCTTGTCCTCGCCGGCCACCACGAACCACACGTGGGCGGCGGTGCGGATCAGCGGCAGCGTCATGGACACGCGCAGCGGGGGCGGCTTGGGGGAGTCGTGGACGGCCACCACAGTGGCCTCCTCGATCTCCAGCTCCGGACGCCCCGGGAACACCGAGGCCACATGGCCGTCCGGGCCCACGCCCAGCAGGGCGATGTCGAGGGGCGGAAGCCCGCCGGTGCCCTGATCGGCGGCCGCAGCGCGAAGCTCGTCGAGGTAGTCCTGCGCGGAGTCCTCCGGCGTGGAGAACTCATCGGCGCTGCCGATCACGTGGACGTTCTCCGGCGGCAGCTGCAGTTCGGGGGCCGCGGCGGTCACGGCGTCCATGGCCTGCTGCACATTGCGCTCGGAATCGCCGCGGGGCAGGAAGCGCTCATCCGACCACCAGAAATCGATCCGGGACCAGTTCAGGTCCTGCTCCGTGGTCCGCGAGGCCGCGGCCAGAGCAGCGACTGACTTGGTGCCCATGGTCCCGCCGGTGAGGGCGATGGAGGCGCGGCCGCGCTGCTGCTGGGCCTGCGCGAGGACCGCGATCGCCTCGCGGGTCACCAGGTCGGCGAGCTCGTCCTTGGACGAGGCGGTGCGGATCTCGGGTGCGCTCATGACCGCTCCTCCGTGAGGTGCTCCTGCTCGGCTGCCTCGGCGTCGGCCTCCTGGCCGGAGACCCACAGCTGATCCGTCGATTCTGCGGGATCCGCGAATCCGGACTCGGCGGGGGACTGCCCGGCCTGGAACAGGGTCTCGAAGTCGACCACCGCGCGCAGGACGTCGCCGTAGACCTCATCCGGGTCCAGGCGGCGCAGCTCCTCGGCCAGGCAGGCGCTGAGGGTCCGGTGCGGCAGGGCGACCGTCTGGTCGTGCTGACCGGGCTGGCTCAGCGTGGCCAGGGTGTCGCCGGGGCGGTCCAGGACGATCTCGCCGTCCTCGCGGACCAGGCGGACCGTGTCCAGGCCGTGCTCGCAGCGCTCCGAGTGCTCCAGGCGCACGGGGCAGTCCAGCCGAGAACCCAGCCAGGACCCCAGCAGCCGGACGCGGGAGGAGTCCTCGGCGCCGGTGATGACGACCTCGACCATGGGGCTGGGCGGGGCCTGCTCGTAGGCCGCCGAGAGCTGGACGCGCCACATGGTCAGCCGCGTCCAGGAGATGTCGGTATCGCCGGGACGGTAGTTGGCCGCCAGGTCTGCCAGCGTCTGCACGACGTCCTCCGCGGTGGTGGAGTCGGTGATGCGGCGGTGGGCGATCCGGCCGATCGACGACGCGGCGGGGCTGACCGGCACCCGATGCGGCCACCAGGCCACGATAGGGGCGTCCGGCAGCAGCAGCGCCGAGACCAGGGTCTCGGACGGCTCGGCGAGCTCGCCGTAGCCGTGCAGCACGACGACCTCCGAGGCACCGGCGTCGCCGCCGGCGCGGACCTGGGCGTCCAGGCGCGTGGAGTCGTTCACGGAGTGCGCCACGTGCATGATGATGCGGCACGGGTGCTCGTGGGAGGCCTCGATCGCGGCATCCAGGGCCTTCTCGGAGTGCCCGGCTTCGGCCACGATCACGAGCGTGAGGACGCGGCCCAGGGTGACCACGCCGCTCTCCTCGCGCAGGCGCTGCAGGGTCTTGTCGACGTCTGCGGTGGTGGTGTTCTCGAGGGTGATGATCACGGTCGCCTCCAGGTCCTTCCTTCTCGCTGCATCAGCCGGTCCGCCGATGCGGGTCCCCAGGAGCCGGGGGCGTAGGTCTCGGGGCGCACGTCATGGGCGGCCCAGTACTGCTCGAACGGGTCGAGGATCTTCCAGGACAGCTCGACCTCCTCGTGATCCGGGAACAGCGGCGGCTCGCCGAGCAGCACGTCCAGGATCAGGCGCTCGTAGGCCTCGGGGGAGGACTCGGTGAACGCATGGCCATAGCCGAAGTCCATGGTGACGTCGCGGATCTCCGACTGCGTGCCGGGGACCTTCGAGCCGAAGCGGATCGTCACGCCCTCGTCGGGCTGGATGCGGATCACGACCGCGTTCTGACCGAACTCCTCGGTGTCGTGCGGGGTGAACAGGCGGTTGGGGGTGCGCTTGAAGATCACGGCGATCTCGGTGACGCGCCGGCCCAGGCGCTTTCCGGCCCGCAGGAAGAACGGCACGCCCTGCCAGCGGCGGTTGTCGACCTCGAGGCGCAGCGCCGCGAAGGTCTCCGTGCGCGAGTCCGAGGGGATGTCCTGCTCCTCGAGGAAGCCCTTGACCTCCTCGCCGCCCTGAAGGCCCTCGCCGTACTGGCCGATGGCCGAGGACTCGCCGAGGTCGTCGCCGAGCACGACGGCCGAGAGGACCTTGGCCTTCTCGTAGCGCAGCGCACGGGCGGTGAAGCTGCCGGGCTCCTCCATGGCGGTCAGCGCCAGCAGCTGCAGCAGGTGGTTCTGGATGACGTCGCGGGCCGCGCCCACGCCGTCGTAGTACCCGGCGCGGGTCCCGATCCCGATCGACTCCGCCATGGTGATCTGCACGTGATCGATGTGGTCGGCATTCCACAGGGGCTCGTACATGGCGTTGGCGAAGCGCATGGCCAGGATGTTCTGGACCGTCTCCTTGCCCAGGTAGTGGTCGATCCGGAAGATCGCGTCGTGGGAGAACACGCTCTCCACGATCGAGTTGAGCTCCTTGGCGGATTCGAGATCGTGGCCGAAGGGCTTCTCGATGACCACGCGGCGCCAACCCTCGGCCTCGGGGTTCTCCGCCAGGCCGTGCTCGGCCAGCTGCTGGCACACGAGCTCGAAGGCCTTGGGCGGGATCGAGAGGTAGAAGGCGTGGTTGCCCCGGGTGCCGCGGTCCTCATCGAGCTCGGCGAGGACCTCGGTCAGGCGGTCGTAGGCGGCGGAGTCGTCGAACTCGCCCTGCACGAAGCGCAGGCCGGCGGCGAACTGCTGCCACACGGTCTCCTGGAACTCGGTGCGGGCGTTGGCCATCACCGACTTGCGGGCGTAGGCGGCGAAGTCCTCGTGGCTCCACTCGCGGCGTCCGAAGCCGACCAGCGAGAACGACGGCGGCAGCAGGCCCCGGTTCACGAGGTCGTACATGGCGGGCAGCAGCTTCTTGCGGGCGAGATCGCCCGTCACGCCGAAGAGCACGAGGGCCGACGGTGCGGCAACGCGGGCGAGGCGGCGATCGCGGGGATCGCGCAGCGGATTGGTCGAAGGAGGTGCGGAATGCGGCACGGGGCTCCTCTGGAGAGCAGGGCTGGGGTGCGGGCACGACGTCGGGTGCGCGGAGCATCCGAGGACGTCGGGCGGGGACGAGACTACTCCTGCCCGACGACGGCCGAGCGGCGACGGCGGGGGAGCAGCGCGAGAACGCGGCGAGAGCCGGGTCCGGCGTGCGCGGCGCCGCCGCCCTGACAGCGGGCGACGGCGCGGCGCAGGCTGAGGCCGGATGGGGTCCGGTTCTGCCAGGACCGGGTCAGCGGCCCAGGATCGCGTGCAGGACGTCGAGCACCTGGCTGACGCCGGTCTCGCGATCGGTGAGGCGCAGCTGTAGCACGGGGCGGTCGTGCTCGCGCAGCACCTGGGCGTCGCCGTCGGCCTGGGCGGAGATCAGCTCGCCGAAGGTGAAGTCGCCGCCCGGGATGTCCAGGTCGGTGTCCGAGGCTGCAGTGATCTGCAGGAACGAGCCCACGGGGGTGCCGCCCTTGTGGAACTGACCGGTCGAGTGGAGGAAGCGCGGGCCCCAGCCGAACGTGGTGGGACGTCCGGTGATGCTGGCCAGCAGCGGACGGGCATCCTCGAGCTCGGTCCAGGTCAGACGGTCGAAGTACGCCTGGACAGCCAGGTAGCCGTTGTCCGGCAGCGTCTTCAGCAGAGCCTGGATGGCCCCGCGCAGGTCATCGGCTCCGTCCAGCAGCGAGGCGTCGCCGCGGATCTCCACGGAGCCGTCGACGAGGTCCGCCGGAGTCGGCTCGGGCTTGTCCGCGAGCACGGCGCGAGTGGCGATCTTGGCGGACTCGACATCCGGCTGATCGAACGGGTTGATCTTCAGCAGGGCGCCGGCCACGGAGGTGGCCACCTCCCACAGCAGCATCTGCGCGCCGAGCGAGCCGGCGACCGCCACGGCGTCGACGTCTCCAGTCAGGACGCTCTCGTCGTCCGAGGCCACCAGCAGCGCCGGCAGGACGTCGGCGGCCACGGGGGCCTGCAGCTCGGGAGCGTCCTGGCCCACGACGACGGGGAGGATGCCGGTGCCCAGCTTGCCGGTCGACTCTGCGATCAGCTGCTCGGCCCAGTCGGCGAATCCGACGATGCCGGAACCGCGGTCCTGCAGCACGATCTTGTCGCGCAGCGGCGAGGTGCCGCCAAGGGCCGCACCGAGGCGCAGAGCCAGGTTGTCCTCGGCGTCCTCGCGCAGCATCTCGGCGGCGGCCTCGGCGTCATCCAGCAGGGCGGTGATGTCTGCGCCTGCCAGCCCCGAGGGGACCAGGCCGAAGGCCGTCAGGGCGGAGAAGCGCCCGCCCACCGAGGCATCGGCGTTGAAGACGGCGCGATACCCGGCCTCGCGGGCGGTCTGGTCGAACGGGGAGCCCGGATCGGTCACGACCACCAGACGGCGCGCCGGATCGATCCCGGCATCCGTGAAGGCCTTCTCGAAGGCGCGACGGGCCGAGTCGGTCTCGACGGTCGAGCCGGACTTGGAGGAGATGATCGCCGCGGTGCGGCCGATGCGATCCGACAGCGCCGCCTGGACCATCACCGGGTCCGTGGAGTCGAGCACGAACAGCTCCACGCCTGCGGTGCGGGTGATGACCTCGGGGGCCAGCGAGGAGCCGCCCATGCCCGCGAGCACGAAGCGGTCGACGCCCTCGGCCTCGAACGCCGAGCGAAGCTCGAGGATCTCCTCGATCAGGGGGCGGGAGACGTCGTGCGCCTCGACCCAGCCCAGGCGCTTCGAGGCCTCGTCCTCGGCGTCGGCGCCCCACAGGGTGTGGTCCTTGGCGAACAGCCGCGAGGCGAAGCGGTCCTCGACGAGCTGCGGCACGTGGCGATCGATGGCTTCGCGGGCGGCGCCCGCGGCGGTGACGGAAAGGGTGCTCATGATGTCCTCTCGATGAGCGGGGCTCCGGTTCGGCCGTCGGCGGCCGATCTGCCTCGCGATCCGATGCTTGAAGTCCTGCGATGCTGCGGTCCTGCGGTGCGTCGGCCCGTCCGCTGCGGCGACGGCCGGAGCGGACGGGCCGACGGGGGCCACCGGACAGCGAGCAGACGCGAGATCCGGTGGCCTGAGGGACTCAGCGCGAGGAGTCCAGCGCCGACTGCACGGTCTCGAGCAGCTCGGCCCAGGAGGCCTCGAACTTCTCGACGCCCTCCTTCTCGAGCAGGTTCACGACCTCGTCGTAGTCGATGCCCAGCTCGGCCAGGCGGTCCAGGTGCGCGTTGGATTCGTCATAGGTGCCAGTGATCGTGTCGCCGGTGATCTCCGAGTGATCGGCCACGGCGTCCAGGGTCTTCTCCGGCATGGTGTTCACGACGTCGGCGGCCACCAGTCCGTCCACGTAGAGCGTGTCCGGCAGCGACGGGTCCTTGGTGCCGGTCGAGGCCCACAGGGGGCGCTGGGCGTTGGCGCCGGCCGAGGCCAGGCGCTTCCAGCGCTCCGTGGAGAACGCCTCCTGGTAGACCTGGTAGGCCAAGCGGGCATTGGCCAGGCCTGCCTTGGACTTCAGCGCGGTCGCCTCATCGGTGCCGATGGCATCCAGGCGCTTGTCGACCTCGGAGTCCACGCGGGAGACGAAGAACGAGGCGACCGAGTGGATCTTCGAGAGGTCCTTGCCGTTCTCCAGCGCCTGCTCCAGACCGGTCTGGAAGGCGTTGATGACGGCACGGTAGCGCTCGAGCGAGAAGATCAGGGTCACGTTGACCGAGATGCCCTCGGCCAGCGTGGCCGTGATCGAGGGGAGGCCGGCCTCGGTGGCCGGGATCTTGATCAGCACGTTGTCGCGATCGATGGTCTGCGCCAGGCGCTGGGCCATCTCCGAGGTGGCCTGGGCGTCATTCGCCATCCGGGGATCGACCTCGATCGAGACGCGGCCGTCCTTGCCCTGGGTCGCCTGGGCGATCGGGGCGAAGACGTCGCATGCGTCGCGGACGTCGTCGGTCGTGATCCGGAGGACGGCCTCGTCGACGTCGACGCCCTCGGCGGCCAGCTCCTTGACCTGAGCCGCGTAGGACTCCCCGTTGGACAGCGCGCCAGCGAAGATCGTGGGGTTCGTGGTCACGCCCACGACGTCCTTGGTGTCGATGAGCTCCTGCAGGTTGCCGGTGCTCAGACGCTCGCGGGAGAGGTCGTCGAGCCAGATGGAGACTCCGGCCTGGGAGAGCTTGGCAGTGGTGTCGGTCATGATGATGCTCCTGTGATGTCGAAGGATCGTCAGTGCGTCTGCGGTGCAGGCGACGCTGCGTGGTCGTGCTGGGGCCGGTGACTGCGGCCGACGGATCGGTCGCAGTCACCGGGTGCGTCACTTCGCGGCGGCGATGGACTCCTGGGCCTTCTCGACGACGGCCTCGGCGGTGATGCCGAACTCGCTGTAGAGGCGCTCGTAGGCGGCGGAGGCGCCGAAGTGCTCGAGCGAGACAGCGCGGCCGTTCGAGCCGAGCAGGTCGTTCCAGGACATGGCGATGCCGGCCTCGACGCTCACGCGGGCGGTGAGCTCGCGGGGGATCACGGACTCGCGGTAGTCCTGGTCCTGGGCGTCGAACCACTCGCGGCACGGCATGGACACGACGCGCGCGCCGATGCCCTTCTCCTTGAGCTGCTCGCGGGCCTCCACGGCCAGCTGCACCTCGGATCCGGTGCCGATGAGGACGACGTCCAGGGACGTGCCCTCAGGGGCGTCGGCCAGGACGTAGCCGCCCTTGGCAGTGCCCTCGGCCGAGGCGAAGGCCTCGCCCTCGCCGTCCGGGTGGATGTCCTCGCGGCGGAACGTGGGGACGTTCTGGCGGGTCAGCGCCAGGCCGGAGGGGCTCTCCGTGGTCTCCATGATGGTCCGCCAGGCCACCGAGGTCTCGTTGGCGTCGGCCGGGCGCACGACGTTCAGGCCCGGGATGCCGCGCAGCGAGCTGAGCTGCTCGACCGGCTGGTGCGTGGGGCCGTCCTCGCCCAGGCCGATCGAGTCGTGGGTCCAGATGTAGATCGACGGGACCCGCATGACCGCGCCGAGGCGCACTGCCGGGCGCTGGTAGTCCGAGAAGATCAGGAACGTGCCCGAGAAGGCGCGCGTCTGCGACGACATGGTGATGCCGTTGACGATGGCGGCAGCGGCGTGCTCGCGGATGCCGAAGTGCAGGACGCGTCCGTACGGGTCCGCCGAGAACTTCTTGGTGGTGCGGCTGGACGGGTTGAACGAGTTGGCCGACTCGATCGTGGTGTTGTTCGATCCCGCGAGGTCGGCGGAGCCGCCCCACAGCTCGGGGAAGGTGTCGGCGATCGCGTTGATGACCTTGCCGGAGGCCGCGCGGGTGGCCACGGTCTCACCGGCAGGGAACTGCGGGAAGGCCTCGGCGTAGCCCTCGGGGAGGGTGCCGTCGCGCAGGCGGTCGTAGAGCTCGGCCCGGTCCGGGTGGGCCTGGCGCCACTCGGCGAAGCCCTTCTCCCACTCCTCGCGATCGGCCTTGCCGCGCTCGACGAGCTCGCGGGTGTGCGACAGGACCTCGTCCTCGATCACGAAGCTCTGCTCGGCGTCGAAGCCGAGGACCTTCTTGGTGGCCGCGAGCTCCTCGGCACCGAGCTTGGAGCCGTGGATGCCGCCGGTGTTCTGCTTGCTGGGCGCCGGGTAGCCGATGATCGTCTTGAGGCAGATCAGCGACGGGGCGGAGGTCTCCGCCTCCGCAGCCCGAATGGCGTCGTGCAGGGCCTGGACGTCCTCGACGTACTCGTTGCCGTTGGGGCCGCCTGCGGTCCAGTCCACGGTCTGGACGTGCCAGCCGTAGGCCTTGTAGCGCTCGGCGACGTTCTCGGTGAACGCGACGTCGGTGTCGTCCTCGATCGAGATCTGGTTCTGGTCGTAGATCGCGATGAGGTTGCCGAGCTCCTGGTGCCCGGCCAGCGACGACGCTTCAGAGGTCACGCCCTCCTGGAGGTCGCCGTCGGAGACGATCGTGTAGACGCGGTGGTCGAACGGGGACTGGCCCGGAGCGGACTCGGGGTCGAAGAGCCCGCGGGTGTAGCGCTGGGCGTAGGCGAAGCCCACGGCCGAGGAGAGGCCCTGGCCCAGCGGGCCGGTGGTGATCTCCACGCCGGCCGTATGGCGGTACTCCGGGTGGCCCGGGGTCTTGGAGCCCCAGGTGCGCAGCTCCTCCAGGTCCTTCATCTCCAGGCCGAACCCGCCCAGGAAGAGCTGGATGTACAGCGTCAGCGAGGTGTGGCCCGGGGAGAGGATGAAGCGGTCGCGGCCGGTCCAGCGATCATCGCTGGGGTCATGGCGCATGACCTTCTGGAAGAGCAGGTAGGCGGCCGGGGCCAGGCTCATGGCCGTCCCGGGATGTCCCGAGCCCACCTTCTCCACGGCGTCCGCGGCGAGCACGCGGACGGTGTCCACGGCGCGGCGATCGACATCGGTCCAGGTGAGTGTCTGATCAGACTGAGACACAGGTGCACTGTCCTTTCTCGGGGCGCATGGCACCGCTCGCACGTGCGGCGATGCCGGAGTTGTGGATCCAGCCTAGATCACACGTCGGTCAGCGGAAGGGGTGATTCCGTGGTTTGCCTGAGGGCGTAGTCGATGCCTCCTCCGGTCGCATCGCCGGTGATGCGTCGCGGGCCACGGCGCGAGCGGCCATGAGGGTCTAGACTGACCAGATCATCCCCGTCGCACGCCATCCGCCAGGCGCCGCGCACACTCCTTCCGGGCCCGGGTCGGCCTGGACGACGGGGAGTCCGTTTCCGAGTCGTCGACCCCGTTACCGTTCCAGGGAGTCAGTTCACGTGAGTTCAGCGCAGGTCTCCAGGCATGCAGCACCGACCGGTCCCCAGGATCCGTCGGATGCGCGTCGGGAGAGCGGGCGGACCACACCTGGTCAGCGCGTGCGGGCGTACCTGCAGCTGATGAAGCTGCGCATCGTCGAGCTGCTGCTCGTGGCCACGGTGCCGACCATGATCTTCGCCCACCACTACCACGGCAACGGCGGCTTCCCGAGCATCTGGCTGATCCTGGTCACCCTTGTGGGCGGCACGCTCTCCGCAGGTGCCGCGGGCGCCTTCAACTCCTACATCGACCGCGAGTCCGACCGGCTGATGAAGCGCACCTCCAAGCGCCCGCTGGTCACCCGCGTGGTCAACGACTGGGAGGCCCTGGTCCTGGGCTGGGTCCTCTCGGTGGCCTCGGTGCTGCTGTTCGCCCTGGCGGTCAACGTCCTGTCGGGCGTGCTGACGGCCGCGGCGATCTTCCTCTACGCGGTGTTCTACTCGATCATCCTCAAGCGGCGGACCAGCCAGAACATCGTCTGGGGCGGGATCGCCGGCTGCATGCCGGTGCTGATCGCCTGGGCCGCGGTGACGGGGACCGTCGAGTGGCCGGCCGTCGTGCTGTTCGCGGTGATCTTCCTGTGGACCCCGCCCCACTACTGGCCGCTGTCGATGAAGTACTCGGACGACTACGCCCGCGCCGGGATCCCCATGCTCGGGGCGATCGCCTCGGATGGGCGCGTGGCCAGCCAGGTCGTGCTCTACGCCTGGGCCACCGTCATCTGCTCGCTGCTGCTCGTCCCGGTCGGCGGCGCTGGCTGGGTCTACGCCGTGGTCACGCTGGCCGCCGGAGCCTGGTTCCTGCTGCAGTGCCACCGGCTGCTGGGGCTGGCCGGCCAGGCTGAGCCCACCTCCACACAGGCCATGAAGGTCTTCCACGGCTCGATCACCTATCTGAGCCTCGTGTTCGTGGCCGTGGCGCTGGATCCGTTCCTCGGCGGACCGATCCTCTGAACGTCGCGCACCTGACGCACGGCGACCCTCGCGCCCGCCGACCAGCCGGTTCGCGCTGAGTCCCCGTTCCCCGGACCCGCACGGGTCGCGGCCCCATCACTTCCTCCAGAATCGAGAGCACGCTCAGGATGGACTTCTCCGGGCTGATCGCCTATCCGGTCACACCGTTCACGACCGCCGGCGCCGTGGACCTGCCTGAGCTCGCCCGCCAGGTCGAGGTCCTGGTCGGCTCGGGCGTGGACTCGATCTGCGTGCTCGGCACGGCCGGCTCCTTCGCCTATCTGAGCTCCGAGGAGCGCGCCACCGTGGTGCGCACGGCCGTCCAGGCTGCCGCGGGCTCCGGGATCCCCGTGGGAGCCGGAGTCTCCGCCATGACGACCCAGGACGTCCTGGAGCTGGCGTGGGACGCGGAGAGTGCCGGAGCGGACGGCCTGGTGCTGAACCCGCTGTCCTATGTGGCCCTGCGCTCGCCCGAGATCGCGGATCAGGTCGAGACCGTGGCCTCGTCGGTCGCGCTGCCGCTGTGCCTGGACAACAACCCCTCGACCACCGGCTTCGTCTACCCCGTGGACCTGGCCGCCGAGCTGAGCGATCTGGGCAACGTCGTGGCGTTCAAGGACACGGTCGACTCCGAGCGCGCCCTGCAGAACCGTCGCCACCTCTTCCTGGAGCTGGCCGAGCCCGGGACGAGCTTCGGGATCGCCGGGACCTCGCTGATCCTGAACTCGGCCGATGCCTCGATCGCCTGGCACACCGGCTTCGCCGCCGCACTGCCCCGGGAGTGGGTCGCGTTCCGCGCCGCCGCTGCGGCCAGGGACGTCGAGCTCGTGGATCGCTGGCGCCGGGCGTTCTCCCCGCTGATCGAGGTGCTGCGCTGGGAGCGGCCGCTGAGCTCGCTCTACGCCCTCAATGACATCTGCGGCATGCGCACCGCCCCGCCGAGGCGGCCCCTGCACCCGGTGGGCACGCCCAGCCGCGAGCGCATCCGCTCGGCCGTCCGCGATCTGCGCGCGGAGATGCAGCAGTGACGGCCGCGCTCGAGATCGAGGACCTGGTGATGGCGTTCCCGCAGCGCCGTGCGCCCAGCCGGCGACGCCGGGGGAGCCGCGACCCCGACACGGGCGTGGACACGCCTGGGCCGCGCCCGAGGCTCCGGGCCGTGGACGGCCTGAGCCTCACGGCCCGTAACGGCGAGGTCACCGCGCTGCTGGGGCCCAACGGGGCGGGCAAGACGACCACGCTCGAGTGCGCCCAGGGCCTTCGGCGGCCCACCTCCGGGACCGTCCGGTTGCTGGGCGAGCAGCCCTGGGGCGCCCGACCGGAGCTGCGCGCCCGCGCCGGCGTGATGCTGCAGGACGGCGGCCTGCCGCAGTCGGTCAGGGCGGGGGAGTACCTGCGCCACATCAGCGCGATGTACCAGGACCCGGTCCCGCAGCACGAGCTCCAGGCGCGCCTGGGCATCGGCTCCTTCGCCGGAACCCCCATCCGGCGGCTCTCCGGCGGCCAGCGCCAGCGCGTGTCGCTGGCCGCCGCGCTGGCCGGAAGGCCGGAGATCGTCTTCCTCGACGAGCCCTCGGCCGGCCTCGATCCCCAGTCGCGCGCGGTGGTCTTCGACCTGATCGACGAGCTGCGCGGCGACGGCACCGCCGTCATCCTCACCACGCACCTGCTCGACGATGCCCAGCGCCTGGCCGACCAGGTGGTCATCGTGGATGAGGGCCAGGTCCGCGCCTGCGGCTCCGTGCAGGAGCTGATCGACGGCGACGGCCGCTCCGGAGCCCTGCGCGTGGAGCTCACCGCCGCCCAGCAGCAGCGCTGGGCGCAGCATCCCCCTGAGCTCGTGCAGCGCCCGGACCTGCAGGTCAGCGCGGAGGGAGCCCGGATCGTGATCAGCGGTGCGACGCGCCCGCAGGAGCTGGCCGAGCTGAGCCAGTGGCTCGCGGCCACCGGCGAGCTGCCCCTGTCCCTGAGCCTCCAGCCCCGCTCGCTGGAGGACGTCTTCCTGGAGCTGTCGGGGAGGCAGATCCGATGACCGAGAGGACCATCCTGTCTCGTACTGCTTCCGAGGACCCGGCCCCGTCGCGGCCGGCCCCTGCTGGCCGGCGCGTCGCCGCCCAGGCCGCTTACGAGACGCGCACCATGCTGCGCAACGGCGAGCAGCTGCTGCTGCTGATCATCCTCCCGGTCATGGCCCTGTTCGCCCTGACCTGGATGGATCTGCTCGACGGGGCGCTGCCGGCCGGTGCCGAGAGGATCGACCTGGCCGTGCCCGGGGTCCTGGCGCTGTCGGTGATCTCGAACGCGTTCTCCGGCCAGGGCATCCAGACCGGCTTCGACCGCCGCTACGGCGTGCTCCGGCAGCTGTCCACCACGCCCCTGGGCCGGTTCGGGCTCATCGCCGGCAAGCTCGGCGCCATCCTGGCGGTGCTGGCCGTGCAGACGGTGCTGATCTGCGGGATCGGTCTGGCCCTGGGCTGGCGGCCCGAGCCGCTGTCCGTGCTGGCCATGCTGCTGATCCTCGGGGTGGGCGCCGCGGTGTTCACCGGGCTGGGCCTGCTCGTGGCCGGCACGCTGCGCGCTGAAGCCACGCTGGCCGTCGTCAATCTGCTGTGGGTCCTGCTGGCGGCAGCCGGCGGAACCCTGGGCCCGGCCGCAGCCCTTCCGGGTGTGCTCGGCTGGGCGGCTTCGCTGCTGCCATCGGCTGCGCTGGGGGAGTCGCTGCGCATCGTGCTGGTCGGCACCGGCCACGGCCCCCTGGTGCTGCATCTGGCGGTCCTGGCCGTATGGGGCCTGCTCAGCTGGGCGGCGACCGTCCGTCTGTTCCGCTGGAGCTGAGATTGCGCACGGGCCTCCGGCTCCGGTCCGCGTGCACAGGGTGCGGGACTAGACTTGTCGGGCGCCCGGCGCTCCGGTCGCGCAAGCACTGACCCCCTTTCAGATCCTGGACGTGAGCACGTGAGCACCCCTTCCTCGGCCCCGACCGCCTCGGACTTCGGCGACGACCCGCGGGAGGCTCTGGGGCCCGGACCCGAGCCGCGCAGCGATCGAGCTCCGATCGGCTTCTTCCTGCGCGGCGAGGTCGACGGATGGGTCCGCTTCACGGCCTGGGCCTCCCTGGCGGCCAACATGCTGCTGATCCTCACCGGCGGCCTGGTCCGGCTCACCGGCTCCGGCCTCGGCTGCCCCACCTGGCCCCGGTGCACGGACGAGTCCTGGACCAACACCTCGGAGATGGGCATCCACGGGTTCATCGAGTTCGGCAACCGCACTCTGACGGGCGTGCTCATGATCGTCGCCGTGCTGGCCTTCCTGGCCGTCGTGCGCATGGCCCGCCGTCACGCGTCGCTGTTCGTGCTGACCCTGCTGCTCGGTCTCGGCATCCCCGTTCAGGCTGTGGTCGGCGGCGTCACGGTGCTGACCGGTCTGAATCCGTGGATCGTGGGCATCCACTTCATGATCTCCTCCGCCATGATCGCCATGGCCGCGATGCTCGTGAATCGGACCCGTCGGCTGAGCCTGGAGCACGTGGCGCAGGCGGAGCTGGCCGGACAGTCGCCGCAGCAGCGCGGCCCGATCCGTGGGCTGCTCATCGCACTGGCCGTGTTCGCGGCGCTGAGCATCTACCTGGGCACGCTGGTCACCGGCACGGGTCCCCACGGCGGCGACGCCGGCGACGTCGTGCGGCACACCTTCGACGCCCTGGTGATCGCCCGGCTGCACGCTCTGCCCGCCTACGCCGTCGTCGCGCTGGTGCTGATCGGACTGCTCGTCGGCCGCCGAACCTGGCCCATGGCGGTGCGCCGGTCGCTGCAGCTCGTGGGACTCGTCGTGATCATGCAGGCGCTGATCGGCTTCTACCAGTTCTTCAACGGCCTGCCGATCCTGGTGGTCGCGCTGCACCTCATCGGCTCGGCCCTGTTCGTGGCCGTCGTGTCCATGGCGGTGGAGAAGGGCTTCCACGTCACCTCCGAGGCTCCCGTGCTGACGGAGGCCGAGCGCCGCGACGGGCCCGTCACCGTCTGAGGGCGCATCGAAGCCCGCACCGGTTCGGGAGGGGCCGCTGGAATCCGTCGCAGCGGAATCCAGCGGCCCCTGTGCGTTCTGCGCCTGATCGAGTCGAAGGATGAGGTTCTCATCACATCCCGGCCTTTCTGAGGGTGACCTTGCTAGGAACGCGGAATGAATTTGGACATACTCGAGTTGTGTATTGGACAGGGTCCGCATCACGGACCCCCGAGACGGCGAGAGGCGGTACGAGCATGGTCCAGACGGAAGTCAGGAGCGCGCGCAGCACCGAGGACGCCGCCGAGTCCACCACCCGATCCCGGATCCTCAACGCCGTCCTGGAATCCGGACCCGTCTCCGCCAGCGAGATCGCAGCGCGGATGGGCCTCACGGCCGCCGCAGTGCGCCGTCACCTGGACGCCCTGGAGCGGGATCGGTTCATCGAGGTCACCCTGGTGCGCCGCCCCGGAGCAGGTGCGGGTCGCCCCGCCCGTCGCTACGTGGTGGCCCCGGAGGGCCACGAGCGTCTGGGCAACGACTACCTCGAGGTCGCCCACGACGCCCTGCGCACCCTGCGCGAGCTCGGGGGAGAAGAGGCCCTGCGAGGCTTCGTGCAGCGTCACCAGCAGCGCATCGAGAGCCGGTACCGCCCGGCCGTCGAGGCTGCAGGGGAGGACGTCGCCGATCGTCTGGACGCCCTCGTGCGCCAGATGGCCGCTGACGGCTACGCCGCCAGCTCCACCGTGGTGCAGGTCGGCTCCCAGCGCCGCGGAATGGCCTCCCTGCAGCTGTGCCAGGGGCACTGCCCCCTGCTCGAGCTGGCAGAGGACCACCCCGAGTTCTGCGAGGCGGAGACGAGGATGATCGGCTCCCTGCTGGGCGTCGACGTCCGTCGGCTGTCCACGCTGGCCTCCGGGGCGCACGTGTGCAACACGCATGTGCCCCTCGAGCGCCGGGACGAGGATCCACCACGCAGCGCCGAGTGCACCTGAGACTTTCCCTCACCATCCGAACCAACGCGGTCGACCGGGAAGAGCCCGGATCGGCAGCAGACCACCAGAGGAGGCCGTCGTGACAGATGTGACACACGCCAACGACACCACCATCTCCGACATCCTGGAGAAGAACCCCGAGCTCGAGGGCATCGGGACGTACGAGTACGGCTGGGCCGACAAGGACGTCGCGGGAGCCTCCGCTCGCCGCGGCATCGACGAGGACGTCGTGCGCGACATCTCGGCGCGCAAGAACGAGCCCGAGTGGATGCTGAACCTGCGCCTGAAGGCCCTGAAGTTCTTCCAGCGCAAGCCCATGCCCACCTGGGGCGCGGACCTGTCGGGCATCGACTTCGACAACATCAAATACTTCGTGCGCGCCTCCGAGCAGCAGGCCGGCTCCTGGGAGGAGCTGCCCGAGGAGATCCGCGACACCTACGAGAAGCTGGGCATCCCCGAGGCCGAGCGCTCCCGCCTGGTGGCCGGCGTGGCCGCGCAGTACGAGTCCGAGGTCGTCTACCACCAGATCCGCGAGGACCTGGAGGCCCAGGGCGTCATCTTCATGGACACCGACACCGCGCTGCGCGAGCACCCGGAGTTCTTCGAGGAGTACTTCGGCACGGTCATCCCGGTGGGCGACAACAAGTTCGCCGCGCTGAACACGGCCGTGTGGTCCGGCGGATCGTTCGTCTACGTGCCCAAGGGCGTCCACGTGGACATCCCGCTGCAGGCCTACTTCCGCATCAACACGGAGAACATGGGCCAGTTCGAGCGGACGCTGATCATCGCGGATGAGGACTCCTACGTCCATTACATCGAGGGCTGCACCGCGCCGATCTACAAGACGGACTCGTTGCACTCGGCCAACGTCGAGATCATCGTCAAGAAGAACGCCCGCGTGCGCTACACGACCATCCAGAACTGGTCGAACAACGTGTACAACCTGGTGACCAAGCGCGCCATCGCCCACGAGGGCGCCACCATGGAGTGGGTCGACGGCAACATCGGCTCCAAGGTCACCCAGAAGTACCCGGCGGTCTACATGACCGGCGAGCACGCCCGCGGCGAGACCCTCTCGATCGCCTTCGCCGGCGAGGGCCAGCACCAGGACACCGGCTCCAAGATGGTGCACGTCGCCCCGCACACGTCGTCGTCGATCGTGTCCAAGTCGGTGGCCCGCAACGGCGGTCGCTCCGCCTACCGCGGCCTGGTCCAGGTCCGCGAGGGCGCCCACCACGCCAAGTCGAACGTGGTCTGCGACGCCCTGCTCGTGGACACCGTCTCGCGCTCGGACACGTACCCCTACGTCGACATCCGCGAGGACGACGTCTCCATGGGCCACGAGGCCACAGTCTCGCGCGTGTCCGAGGAGCAGCTGTTCTACCTCATGCAGCGCGGCCTGCCGGAGGACGAGGCCATGGCCATGATCGTGCGCGGCTTCGTGGAGCCGATCGCCCGCGAGCTGCCCATGGAGTACGCGCTCGAGCTCAACCGCCTGATCGAACTGCAGATGGAGGGATCCGTTGGCTGATAAGCCCAGCACCGCCGCAGCACCCGGCACCACCACCCCCGAGGAGGATGTGGTCGACGGCGTGCGCACCGATGAGGCGCGCATCGCCATCCCCGGGATGACCCAGGAGGGCGAGAAGCTCGCCACCGCCATGGTCGAGTCCGAGGAGGAGGCCATGGGGGTCTCCGCCTCGCAGGAGGACGGCAAGGTCAAGGGCACCAAGATCGCCGGCACCTCGCGCGCCGATCGGCAGGCGTCCTACGACCTCGCGGACTTCCCGGAGCTGACCGGGCGCGAGGAGGACTTCCGGTTCACCCCGCTCAAGCGCCTCAGGGGACTGCACACGGATGAGCTGACGGGGCCCGCCCCGGCGGTGACCGTGTCCGGCTCCGATCGCGTGCGCGTCGAGACCGTGGGCCGCGACGACGCCCGCGTGGGCTCGGCCGGCATCCCCGAGGACCGCCTCTCGGCCAGCGCCTGGGCCGCCTTCCAGGAGGCCACCGTGGTGACCGTGCCGGCCGAGGCCGAGATCGACGGCACCGTGATGATCGAGATCGAGGGCACGAGCCCGGATCCGGCCGCCTCCCACCTGGTCGTGGTCGCCGAGCAGTTCTCGAAGGCGCGCATCGTGCTGCGCCACCACGGCTCGGCCGTGGTCTCGCAGAACGTCGAGTTCTCGATCGCCGATTCGGCGAACATCACCGTGGTCTCCCTGCAGGAGTGGGAGGACGAGGGCACCGTGCACGCCTCGGCGCAGCACGTCTCGCTCGGCCGCGACTCGCGCTTCAAGCACGTGGTCGTCTCCCTGGGCGGCGACACCGTGCGCGTGACCCCGTCGGTGCGCTTCCGCGCACCGGGTGCCGACGTCGAGATGTACGGCCTGACCTTCGTGGACGACGGCCAGCACCTCGAGTCGCGGCTGTTCGTGGATCACTCGCAGCCCAACTGCCGCTCGCGCGTGACCTACAAGTCCGCGCTGCAGGGCGAAGGCGCCCACGGCGTGTGGGTCGGCGACGTCCTGATCCGCCCGGCCGCCGAGGCCACCGACACCTACGAGCTCAACCGGAACCTGATCCTCAACGACGGGCCCCGGATGGACTCGATCCCCAACCTGGAGATCGAGACCGGAGTCATCGCCGGCGCGGGCCACGCCTCCACCACGGGGCAGCTGGATGCCGAGCACCTCTACTACCTCATGTCGCGAGGCATCCCGGAGCGCGACGCCCGCGCCCTGGTGGTGCGCGGCTTCCTCTTCGAGATCCTGCAGCAGATCGAGGACGAGAGCATCGAGGAGCGCCTGCGCGAGATCGTCGAGGCCGAGCTGGCCAACGTCGAGCGCGGCGCCTGAGGTCCCGCCACCGAAGCACCTGCCGATCACGGCACCCACACCTTCACCATTTCAGGAGAGACTTTTGAGCACTCTGGAGATCAAGGACCTTCACGCATCGGTCCTGCTCGACGACGAGAACAGCAAGCAGATCCTCAAGGGCGTGAACCTCACCATCAACTCGGATGAGGTCCACGCGATCATGGGGCCCAACGGCTCCGGCAAGTCCACGCTGGCCTCGACCATCGCGGGCCACCCCAAGTTCCGCGTGGACTCGGGCGACATCCTGCTGGACGGCGAGTCCGTCCTGGAGATGTCCGTGGACGAGCGGGCGCGGGCCGGGCTCTTCCTGGCCATGCAGTACCCGGTCGAGATCCCGGGCGTGACCACCTCCAACTTCCTGCGCTCGGCCAAGACCGCCGTCGACGGCGAGGCCCCCGCTCTGCGGACCTGGACCAAGGACGTCAAGGAGGCCGTCGCTCAGCTGAAGATGGATCCGCAGATGATCCAGCGCAACGTGAACGAGGGCTTCTCCGGCGGCGAGAAGAAGCGCATGGAGATCATGCAGCTCGAGCTGCTCAAGCCCAAGATGGCGTTGCTGGACGAGACCGACTCCGGCCTGGACATCGATGCCCTCAAGGTCGTGTCCGAGGGCGTGAACCGCGCCAAGGCCGCCAACGGCATGGGCGTCATGCTCATCACCCACTACACCCGCATCCTGCGCTACATCGCTCCCGATCACGTGCACGTCTTCGCCGACGGCCGCGTGGTGGAGCAGGGAGGCCCGGAGCTGGCCGAGCAGCTCGAGGCCGAGGGCTACGACAAGTACGTCGCTGCCGCCAAGTGACCGGCTGAACCCGGACGAGGAGGACACCATGACCGAAACGACCGCCGACGCGGGCCAGGTCCCCGCGGGCGCGCCGCAGATCTCCGAGGTCGAGGACGCGCTGAAGAACGTCATCGATCCCGAGCTCGGCGTGAACATCGTCGATCTGGGCCTGCTCTACGGCGCCTCCTACATGGAGGACGGGGCCCTCAAGCTCGACATGACGCTGACCACGGCGGCCTGCCCGCTGCAGGACGTCATCGAGGAGCAGGTCGAGCAGAACCTCGGCCCGCTCGTCGACGAGTGGCACGTCAACTGGGTCTGGATGCCGCCGTGGGGCATGGAGCGCATCACCGAGGACGGCCGCGACCAGATGCGGGCCCTGGGCTTCAACATCTGACCCGCCTGCGGCGCACGACAGCGCCCGGTCGCGCAGCTGATCAGCTTCGCGACCGGGCGCTGTCGTCGTGTGTGCGGGCCCCATCGGGGCTGCGCGGGCCCGACGGCCCCGCGTCAGCGCTCGATCAGCGGATCGAGTTCGGGTGCTGGCACAGGGGAGTGGTCTCGATCGTCATGTACGGGTACATGGGGAAGCCCGAGAGGATCTCGTGCAGTCGCTGGTTGGACTCGACCTCGAAGATCGACACGTTGGCGTACTGCCCGACCACGCGGTAGATGGCCTCCAACTCACCGGCCTCCTGCAGCCCCTGGGAGTACTCCTTCTCCTGGGCCTGCTTCTGGGCCACCTCCTCGGCGGACATGGACTCGGGGAACTGGATCTGCATGCGGCAGAGGAACTTCACGATCGACTCTCCTGATCTCGGGTGCTGGTTCACGGCCACTCTAACGACCGTGGGACGGGTCACGGCCGAGGCGAGTCCAGTCCGCGGGCAGCCAGTGCCTCGCCGGTGCGCTGCCCGTGGGCCACGGCGGAGATCACCAGGGGAGCGGCGAGCCCGACGGGGCCGAGCCGGGTACCGCGCGCGGCGGCGGCATCGCGGAGGTCGTCGAGCACGCCGGTCAGGAACGGGATCGAGCGCAGCATGATCTGGATCGCCAGCCCGATCCGTTCCGGATCCGCCCCCATCAGCCACAGCGGGGACAGCAGCCGCACGAGCCCGTCGAGCAGCTCGGGCAGGGGCGTGGTCTCCAGCAGGACCCGGGTGGCCAGCAGCGCGGTCACGACCGTGAGCAGCACCTCGGCGGCCATGGCGGGATCGCGGCGCAGCAGCAGGTGATAGGCCGCCAGCAGACCCAGGATCCACGAGGCGGGACGGAGACTGTGCCACCAGGCGCGCGGACCTATGCGTGCGGCGGCTGCCGCGAGCAGGACCAGCAGCAGGCACCCGGCGGGCACCGCCCAGGAGGTCTCGGGCGCCTCGATGCCGAGCCGTCGCAGCAGCCATGGGAAGGGCAGCATCAGCAGCACCGAGATCACCGCCACGCCGGAGGCCTTGAGCGCCAGCGGGGCGCGGTGGACCGGGGTGTCGGCCGGGCGGTGGAAGCCGAAGAGCTCGCGGCGCGAACGGCTCACGGAGCGGTCCCGGGGCCCGGCGGAGCGGTGGGGAAGCCCTCGCGGCAGCAGCGCCGGTAGCGGTCGATGACCTCCTCGGCGGGGCCGTCTTCCAGCAGGAGGCCGTCGTGGATGAGCAGCGCCCGCTGGGCCGTGGCCGCCAGCTCCAAGTCGTGCGTGGAGATGATCTGCTGCTGGGGCAGGGCGTCGAGGCGCTCGAGCAGGGCATCGCGATGGCGCAGGTCCAGCAGCGTGGTGGGCTCATCGAGGGCCAGCACAGCGGGCTGCACGGCCAGCACGGCCGTCAGGGCCACGAGCTGGCGCTCACCGCCGGAGAGATCGTGGATCGACTGGTGGCGCTGCCGGGACAGTCCCGCCTCCTCGAGCAGGCGCCCCGCGATCTCGGCCCGCCGCCCGGGGGGCTCGCCCGCGACCCGCAGGGAGAGCTCGACGTCCTCCTGCGCGGTGGGCATCAGCAGCTGGGCGGAAGGGTCCGAGAACAGGAACCCGACGGCGCGACGGGCCGCGCGGACGTCGTGCACCGCGTCCGTCCCGTGGACGCGGGCCGAACCCGAGGAGACTTCGGCCAGGCCGTTGAGCACGCGCAGCAGCGTGGACTTGCCGGAGCCGTTGAGCCCGATCACCGCGATCCGGTGCTCGTGCAGCTCGACGCTCAGCGGCCCGAGCAGGCGAACGGGCTCGCTGCTGCTCGGAGGGCCGGGGACCTCGACGACGATCTCGCGCAGCTCGATTCCGCGGTGCTGCCCGCCGCTCACGACCGTGCGGCCAGCCGGGGGAAGGCGCGGTGCACCGCAGCGGCGATCAGCGCCGCCAGCACGAGCTTGAGCAGATCGCCGGGCCAGTAAATCAGATCTGCCAGGAAGGCATCGCGCAGGGTGAGTCCGCCGTTGAGCATCATCCCGGGGATGCCGAAGACGCGGGTGATCAGGAACCCGCCGAGCAGCGCAGCGCTGATCAGCCCGAGGAGCACACGGCCTCGTGAGACGCCGCGGCGCAGGACGGCGTAGGCCAAGAACCCTACGCAGGCGGCGGCGATCGGGAACGCGATGATGTAGCCGGCGGAGGGGCCGGCGAGGACCGCCGGTCCGCCGCGGAAGCCGGAGAAGATCGGCAGACCGACGAGGCCCACCACCACATAGAGCGCGACGGCCAGGAAGCCGCGGCGCCCGCCCAGGACCAGTCCGGTGAGGTACACGGCCAGCGTCTGCAGGGTGATCGGCACGGCCAGGGGTCCCACGGGAATGGCCGGCAGGACGGCGCACACGGCCACGAAGGCCGCGAAGACAGCGATCAGGCCGAGATCCGTGCCCGCGCTGCGGCCGGAGGCGGAATGCTTCCGTGCGGCGGCAGGAGCGGTCTGTGCGGAGTCGGCGGAATCCTGAGGACGGGAGGATGCTGACGGTGATGAAGGCATGGCAGAAGGATAGGGGAGAATTCGGATATCAATCGGCAGCAGGATGCCGGTCGTGGAGTGAGTTTGCGGTCTCGCCCTCGTCGGGCCCGCTGCTCGACCGGCCGACCGGGCCTGCGGTCTCGTCCCACGGCGCGGGACGACCGAGATCGCCGATCTGCTCGGAGCGCGGCTCGGCCCGGGGTGTGCCGCCGTCGGGCTGGTGCACAGGCCACTCGGCCACGGGATCCCGCAGCGGCTGGGTCGGCGGATGCGCGGCCGGCAGCAGCTGACCGGTGGCGGCATCGGTCGCGGTCGCGCCACGGGAGGCATGGCGGGCAGGCTGCAGCCGCATGGCCTGATAGCGCCAGCGCTCGGCCAGCGAGGCCCGACGCGCCGCCGACGTCGCCGGGTCCACCGGGTCCGCCCCCAGCACGGGGTCATCTCCCGACTGGTAGCGATCCGACCAGATCTGGATCACCGACCAGGCCACCGCGGTCAGGGGCGTGGCCAGGATGGTGCCCACGATCCCGCCGACCAGCCCGCCGATCGTCAGCGCCGTGAGCACGATCAGCGGGTGCAGGCTCAGGGACTTGCCCACGATCAGGGGCTGGAGGAGGTTGCCGTCGACGTTGTTGACGATGATGGTCAGCGCCGCGACCGCCAGCGCCGAGGGGAGCCCCAGCGTCACCAGCGCCACGATGGCCGCGAAGAAGCCCGAGAAGAACGGGCCCACGATTGGGATGAAGGCGGACAGGAAGCACAGCACCGCCAGCGGCAGCGCCAGCGGGACGCCGATCGCCCACAGTCCGAGACCGATCAGAGTGGCGTCGACGGTGGCCACGATGACGATGCCCCGGACGTATCCGCCCAGGACCTCGGCCGTGCGATCACCTGTCTCGGCCATGCGGGCGCGGACCCCGCCGTGGAACCAGCGCAGCAGGAAGTTCCACATCCGGGGGCCGTCCTTCAGGAAGAAGAACAGCATGACCAGCGAGAGGATCGTGCCCGTGAGGACGCTGCCGGCGGTTCCGAAGCTCGAGAACAGAGTCGAGACGACCGCCTGCGACGAGAGCATGGACCCGGCGGAGGACGTCAGGTCGGAGAGCATCTGGGAGTCGATCGGCACGGAGGGGTCCGTGAGCACGCCCTCGATGTCATCGACCCCCTGGGCGAACTGCTGGGACAGCGTGTCCCATTCGGCCGTGACCGTGGCGGCGACCGCGGCGACGATGCCCGAGACCACCACGATCAGCGCCACGAACACGATCGCGGAACCGGCCCAGCGCGGCAGGCCGCGGCGCACCAGGGCGTTGACCAGCGGCCCAACCGTGGTCGCCAGGATCAGGGCGACGAGCGCCGCGATGACCGCCAGCTGGACGACGATCATCACCCAGACGAGGGCTGCCGCCAGGACGCCGAGGATCAGGATCTGCGCGGCGCGTCCTGCGGCACGGCCCATCGCATCGCGCCAGACGCCGCCGCCGGCATCCAGCTTCTCCGGCGGCTGTGCGGGCCCCGGGGCATCCGAGTGCTGGTGCAGCACGGGCTCCGCCGCGGCGATGTGCGAGCCGCCGGACGACGCCCCTCCGCGCCGGGGCGAGCGATCGGGGTCGCCCGTGGACGCGGTGCCGGCCGGGGTCGGGTCACTGGTCATCGGGTTCGCCTTCGATCGGGATCTCATCTGTCGCCTCCATGGCGGGGGAACAGCCTCCGGTCGAGTCTAGGCCTGCGGGGAGGCGCCCCGACCGGGCGCGGGGGCGCGTCGCCGGTCCGGTCGATCCGGGCAGCGGTGTCCCAGCTGACAGCGCCGGGGAAGGCTCCCGGCTAGACTGCATCGGTTCCGCCGTCCGCCGACGGCGCCCGCCCCCGTCGAAAGGCCGTGCCTGAAGTGATCACCGTGTCGAACCTCGAACTGCGAGCCGGAGCCCGGCTGCTGATGGACGACGTGGACTTCCGGGTGCAGAAGGGCGACAAGGTCGGCCTGGTCGGGCGCAACGGCGCCGGCAAGACGACCATGACCCGCGTGCTGGCCGGCGAGGGCATCCCGGCCGGAGGCACCGTGACCCGCAGCGGCACGATCGGCTACCTCCCGCAGGATCCCAAGGTCGAGGACATGGAGCAGCTGGCCCGCGACCGGATCTTCTCTGCGCGCGGCCTTGCTGAGGTCATCGCCCGCATGCGCACGGCCGAGGAGGAGATGGCCTCCGAGGACGAGACCGTGCGGGACCGGGCCATGAAGCGCTACCCCCGCCTGGAGACCGAGTTCCAGGCCGGCGGCGGCTACGCGGCCGAGTCCGAGGCCGCCACGATCACCGCGAACCTGGACCTTCCGGACCGTGTGCTCAACCAGCCGCTGCGCACGCTCTCGGGCGGTCAGCGCCGACGCGTGGAGCTGGCCCGCATCCTGTTCTCGGATGCCGACACGATGCTGCTCGACGAGCCCACCAACCACCTCGACGCCGATTCGGTGGCCTGGCTGCGCGAGTTCCTGCGCAGCTACTCCGGCGGCGTCCTGGTGATCTCCCACGACGTCGAGCTCATGGAGATGGTGGTCAACAAGGTCCTCTACCTCGACGCCAACCGGGCGGTCGTGGATGTCTACAACATGGACTGGAAGCGCTACAAGGCCCAGCGCGAGCAGGACGAGCACCGCCGCAAGCGGGAGTACGCCAACGCGGAGAAGAAGGCCACGGCACTGAAGGCCCAGGGCGAGAAGATGCGCGCCAAGGCGACCAAGGCCGTGGCGGCGCAGCAGATGCTCAAGCGCGCCGAGCGGCTGATGGCCTCCGTGGAGGGCGAGCGCGTCCAGGACAAGGTCGCCGCGATCCGCTTCCCGGCACCGGCGCCCTGCGGCAAGACCCCTCTGCGGGCCTCCGGGCTGTCCAAGTCCTACGGCTCGCTCGAGATCTTCAACGACGTCGACCTGGCCATCGACCGCGGCTCGCGCGTGGTGATCCTGGGCCTCAACGGCGCGGGCAAGACCACGCTGCTGCGCATGCTGGCCGGCGTGGCCGAGCCGGACTTCGGGCAGGTCGAGCCCGGCCACGGCCTGAAGCTCGGCTATTTCGCCCAGGAGCACGACACCCTGGATCAGGACCGCACGGTCCTGCAGAACATGAAGACGGCGGCCCCGGAGCTCACCGACACCCAGGCCCGCACCGTGCTCGGCTCGTTCCTGTTCCAGGGCGATGACGTCGACAAGCCCGCCGGCGTGCTGTCGGGCGGTGAGAAGACCCGGCTGGCCCTGGCCACTCTGGTGGCCTCCTCGGCCAACGTGCTGCTGCTCGATGAGCCCACCAACAACCTGGATCCGGCCTCTCGCGAGGAGATCCTGGCCGCGCTGCGCCGCTACGAGGGTGCCGTGGTCCTCGTCTCCCACGACGAGGGAGCTGTGGAGGCGCTGAACCCTGAGCGTGTGGTCATGCTGCCCGACGGCATCGAGGACCACTGGTCGCAGGAGTACCAGGACCTCATTTCGCTGGCCTGAGCCTCGCGGTCCCGGCTCCAGGGCACTGCGGGAGCCGGGCAGCCGCTGCGAGCGAGCCTCAGCGAACGTCCAGGGCGGCATCCTCCTCGGCGGCGTCCTGCACCCCGAAGCGCTTGCGGCGCTTGGGCCGGGTCAGATCGCGCAGATGCGCCGGCATGTCGTCGACCATCTCGAGCTGGCGCATGAGGTCCTCCTCGGTGCGTCCGTCGCCGATGCCGATGAAGCGGCCCTCGGCGTCGTAGTACTGGGCCAGCTCGGTCTCGATCCGGGCGGCGTAGTCGCGGTCCCAGGCGTCGTTGCGCACCTTCTGGCGCGCCGAGTAGCCGTACGCCACGAAGGCCAGCACCGCGAAGGCCGACCACTGCATCGAGTACGACAGCTGCGGCCCGTAGTCCAGGTCCGGCTCGGCGAATCCGGCCGGCCGCGTCTGCGCGGCAGGGTCCTCCGCCATCATCTGCCCGTAGGCCTGGTCCACGAGATCCGCGCCGGAGACCTCCTCCACGTCCGGCAGGTGGATCGAGGCGACCTGGCCCTCGGGAGCGGTGCGCTCGGGCGTGCCCTCCGAGGGCTGCACGCGGGCGGTGACCTCGACCTGGCCGGCGGGTGCCTCTGGGACCTCGGAGGGGCTGCCGTCGCCGGTCTCGGACGTGGGGATCCAGCCGCGGCTGATCAGCACGACGGCACCCTGCTGCGTGCGCAGCGGCACCAGGACCTCGTAGCCGATCTGCCCCTCGGAGGTCCGGTTGCGAGCCAGGACGGTGTCCTCCGTGAGGTACTCCCCGCGCAGCTGCACCGGGTGCCACTGCTGGGAGCCGTCGTAGTCCTCGAAGGCGGACAGGGCCTCCTGGCCGGTGAGGGGATCGGCGTCGTAGTTGTCGATGATCAGCTGGTTGCTGTGATCGATCTGCTCGGCGCGGTCGTACTGCCAGTTGCCCAGGTACAGGCACAGGGCCGCGCCCAGGCAGCAGACGATGAACCAGCCGATCCAGCGCCCGGAGAGCAGGAACGAGTAGGTCTGCAGGAACCGCCTCATGCCTGCGCCTCTGACAGCGGTCGGATCTCGAGCAGGAAGCCGCGGGCCTCCAGGAACTCGCCGAGGTGCTGCCGGTGCTCCTGGCAGGCCACCCAGCGCTTGCGCCGCTGAGGGGCGTGGACGCGCGGATTGTTCCACTCGAGCACCCACACGGCGGCCTGACGGCAGCCGCGGCGCGAGCACTGAGGGGCCGCGCCGTCCTGATCCGCCGAAGCGGCCTCCCGGGGCTCCCGGGGGCCGTCGGACAGCGAGCCGAGCAGATCGAAGGACATGGGGGAGAGGACTCCTGAGTTCTCTGGTGATGATGTTCGGTGCAGCGCAGACGGTCTCAGCCGCCCCTGCCTCCGGGGCCATTGTCCTGCATCCCGTCACCGGAACGGCCCCGGCCGGATTCGAGCATGCGACCGGTGTCGAGGCTCCACTCGCCGTCGATCGTCTCCTCCTGGGACTCGGACACGGGCTCTGCGGTGAGCTGGACGGGCGAGGGCTCCGGCTCCGGGGCCATGTAGGAGGACGAGCGCTCGGTGCGGTCCGCGCCCACATTGGCCAGCAGCACGGCCGACCAGGGAAGCACGATGATGCCCAGCCCGCACACGATGCGCAGGATCCAGTGGTCCACGAGCACGAAGGCGATCAGGCAGACCACGCGCAGCAGCATCTGGATGCCGTAGACGACCATGCGCCGGCCCATGTCCGCCGAGTGCGCCTCCGGTGTGGAGGTGATCGAGTAGGAGTCCGCGTCCTTCCCCCGACGCTTCCCGCCCGATCCTGAGGACGAGGAGGCTCGGGGCTCGACAGCGCGGGAGCGGGCGCGCGCTCGCTCGGCCGTGGCCTGCATGGCGGCGAGGTCGGAGGGGTTGAGGTATCGGGGCGTCATGTCCTCAGCTCCTTCCGCCGCGTTCAGACGGCGCAGCAGGAACCCGGTGCGCCGCGGCCGTCGGATCAGCCGCCCGACGGCATCCCACCATTGTGCACCCGCGCGCTGACAGCCTCGGGCCGGGCGGCTGACTGCTGATCGGCACAAGCCGGAACGGGGAATCTCTGAGATGCTCCACCACGGAACGGCGGACGTCGGCCGGTAATGTGTCGCTGGACTTCTTCCGCTTCGAAAGGCTCGACACCACATGACAGCTCAGACGCAGGACGCGCAGACTCCGCGAGTGGTCCTGGTGACCGGCGGCAACCGAGGCATCGGCCGCAGCATCGCGGAGGCCTTCCGTGCCCAGGGCGATCAGGTCGTCGTGACCTACCGCTCGGGCGAGGCTCCGGAGGGCGTCGACGCCGTGCGCTGCGACGTCTCCGACACCGAGTCCGTGGACGCGGCCTTCACCGAGATCGAGAAGACCTGGGGCCCCGTGGACGTCGTGGTCGCCAACGCGGGGATCACCCAGGACACCCTGCTCATGCGCATGAGCGAGGACGACTTCACCTCCGTGGTGAACACCAATCTCACCGGGGCCTTCCGGGTCTCCAAGCGCGCGACCCGCGGCTTCCTCAAGAAGAAGGCCGGGCGCATCGTGTTCATCTCCTCGATCGTCGGCTACACGGGCGGTCCGGGGCAGGTCAACTACGCGTCCTCCAAGGCCGGGCTCCAGGGCATGGCCCGCTCCATCACCCGCGAGCTCGGCGGCCGCGGCATCACCGCCAACGTCGTGGCCCCGGGCTACATCCGCACCGACATGACGGCGGAGCTTCCCGAGGACGTCTCGGCCGGCTACGCCGAGCGCATCCCTGCCAACCGCTTCGGCGAGCCCGAGGAGGTCGCGGAGGTCGTGCGCTGGCTGGCCACCTCCTCCGGGGCCGCCTACATCAACGGAGCCGTGATCCCGGTCGACGGCGGCTTCGGCATGGGCGTCTGAGGCCTCCGCCTTCCCGGACGCACCCGACACAGCATCTGAGGCCCTCGAGCGGTCGCAGACATCCAGCAGCAGCGAGCACAGGAGAGCACCATGGACTCAGTGGCAGGCAAGACTGTCGTCATCACCGGATCCTCGCGCGGCGTCGGCGCCGACACCGCCAAGATCCTCGCCGGGCAGGGCGCGAACGTCGTCGTGAACTACCGGCAGAAGGCTCCGCGCGCCAATAAGGTCGTACAGCAGATCGAGGAGGCCGGCGGCAAGGCCGTGGCCGTGGGCGCCGATCTCACCGATGATCAGGGCATCAGCCCGCTGCTGCAGGCCGCGCAGGACAGCTTCGGGTCCGTCGACGTCGTGATCCTCAACGCCTCGGGCGGCATGGAGTCGGACCTCGGCGAGGACTACGCCATGCGCCTGAACCGCGACGCCCAGGTCCGCGCTCTGGAGACCGCGGCCGAGGCGCTGCCCCAGGGCGGCCGCGTGGTGTTCGTGACCAGCCACCAGGCGCACTTCATCCGCGAGGTCGAGACCATGCCCGAGTACGAGCAGGTGGCGCTGTCCAAGCGCGCCGGCGAGGATGCGCTCACCGAGCGGATCCCCATGCTCTCCGAGAAGGGCATCGACTTCGTCGTGGTCTCCGCGGACATGATCGAGGGCACCGTCACCGCCACGCTGCTCAACCGCGCTCGCCCCGGCGCGCTGGATCAGCGCCGCGAGTCGGCAGGCCGCCTCTACACGGTCCAGGAGTTCGCGCAGGAGATCGCCGCCATGGTCACCGCCGACGTCCCCACCGGACACGTGGAGCTCGTGGGCGGAGCCGAGGACTTCCTGGCCCAGTCGCAGGGCTGATCCAGCACCTTCGACATACGACGACGGCGGCGCCGAGCTCAGTGAGCTCGGCGCCGCCGTTGTCGTGCAGGGGGACCTCAGAGATCGGCGAAGAAGCGCACCGCATCCAGGTTGGGGATGTTGATCTGGGCGTCGGCGACCTCGCGCAGCACGGGCTTGGCGTTGAACGCGATGCCCACCGCGGCGGCCTCCAGCAGCTGGATGTCGTTCGCGCCGTCGCCCACGGCGATGGTCTGATCGGCAGCGACTCCGTCCGACTCGGCCCAGGCGCGCAGCATCGAGGCCTTCACCGAGGCGTCCACGATGGGGCCCAGGATGCGTCCGGTCAGACGACCGTCCACGACCTCCAGCTCATTGGCCAGGTAGTGGTCGATCTCGTGCTTGGCCATCAGCGGCTCGAGCACCTGGCGGAAGCCGCCGGAGACGACGCCCACGGTCCACTCGGCGCAGTGGAAGGTCTCGACCAGCACGGCAGCGCCCACCGTGGGACGCAGCTCCTGGGCGACCTCGCCGATCACGGAGTCCGGCAGGCCCTCCAGCAGAGCGACGCGCTCGCGCAGCGACGCGGCGAAGTCGAGCTCCCCGCGCATGGTGCGCTCGGTGATATCAGCGACGTGGTCCTGGACTCCGGCCTTGGCTGCCAGCAGGTCGATGACCTCCTGCTGGATGAAGGTGGAGTCCATGTCCATGACGAGCAGCTTGCGGCGCTCGGGATCCAGGATCGAGGTGGGGACGACGCTGACGTCGACGTCGTCCCACAGGGACGAGAGGGGATCAGGCCGCACGATCCGGCGAGCCTCGTCCAGGGCCAGGCCCGTGAACTTCGCGTAGGCGGCGTTGTAGCCGTTGAGGTCTCCATCCGCCGAGCCGCCGCCGGAGGCGCTGGGCGTGACGCGGACGCGGCCGTGGGACTCGATGTCGCCCCCGGCCTCCTCGATGGTCTCCATGATCTGCCCGACGGTCTCCGGATGCGGTGTCCGTGCCAGGGCGATCAGGGCGAGTTGCTCGGTCATGGCGGCGAGTCTAGCGGCAGTGGGCTTGTCATCCGGCATCGTCCGGCTCTGCAGGTCGTCACGGACGGGAGCCCGTCGGAGGATAGAGTGGCCGTCATGAGCGCAGCCCTGTCGATGACCGATGTCGATCTCGTCCGCAGCGGGAAGAACCTGCTGGATCAGGTGAGCTGGTCCGTGCAGGACAGCGAGCGCTGGGTGGTCCTGGGGCCCAACGGCGCCGGCAAGTCCACTCTGCTCTCCCTGGCCTCGGCACGTCAGCACCCCACCCGCGGCACCGTCGAGATCCTCGACGAGACCCTGGGCCGGGTGGACGTGTTCGAGCTGCGTCCGCGGATTGGCCTGACCTCTTCGCACCTGGCGGATCAGATCCCGGGCGGGGAGACCGTCGCCGACGTCGTCCTCACGGCCGCCTACGGCGTGGCCGGGCGGTGGCGCGAGCGCTACGACGAGGCCGACACGCAGCGCGCCGCGCAGCTGCTGTCGGACTGGAACCTGCAGGGGCTGGCCGATCGGAAGTTCGGCTCGCTGTCCTCCGGGGAGAAGAAGCGGGTGCTGATCGCCCGCGCCCTGATGACCGATCCCGAGATCCTGCTGCTCGACGAGCCCGCCTCCGGGCTGGACGTGGCCGGGCGCGAGGACCTGGTGACCCGCCTGGACGAGCTGGCCGCTTCCGAGCTGGCCCCTGCCGTGGTGATGGTGACCCATCACCTCGAGGAGGTGCCCCCGAACTTCACGCACGCCCTGCTGCTCAGCGAGGGCCGCGTGGTCGCCGCTGGACCGGTGGGCGAGGTCATGACGCAGTCCAACCTCTCGGAGACCTTCGGCATGCCGCTGAAGCTCGTGCGCGTGGGCGATCGCTTCGCCGCGTTCCGCCGCGACTGATCCGGTCCTCTTGATGGAGTGGATGTCCGGGCTGCTCGAGTCGTTCGAGTTCACCTGGTGGCAGGCGGGGCTGATCCTCGTGGCCGGGGTGTGGGCCGGTCTGATCAACACGATCGTGGGCTCCGGCACTCTGGTGACCTTCCCCGTGCTGGTCACCATGGGCGTGCCGCCGGTGACAGCGACCATGTCGAATGCCATGGGGCTGATCGCCGGGAACCTCACCGGTGCGTGGAACTACCGCGCCGAGCTGCGCGGCCTGCGCGGGACCCTGCTGAAGCTGCTGCCGTGCTCCATCGTCGGCGGCGCGATAGGCGCCGGGCTGCTCATGGTGCTGCCCGAGGAGGTCTTCTCCTATGTGGCGCCGGCGCTGATCGTCGTCGCTCTGTTCTTCGTGGTCTTCCAGCCCCGACTGCAGGGGATCGTGCGGCAGCGGAAGGAGGCTCAGGCTCAGGAGATCGCTGACGCCGCCCGGGCCCACGGCGACGAGCCGGCACAGCTGGATCCGAACTCCCTGCCGCAGCCGTCGATCCTCTACGTGCTGGTCTTCATCGCGGGCATCTACGGCGGCTACTTCGTGGCCGCGCAGGGCGTGCTGCTGCTGGGGATCCTGGGCGTGTTCCTGCTGGCGTCCATGCAGTCGGCCAACGCCGTGAAGATCTTCCTGGTGGCCGCGGTGAACATCGTGGCCGCCGTGTCCTACATCCTCTTCTCCTTCGAGCGCATCGACTGGTGGGTCGTGGTGCTGATCGCGATCTCGTCGTCGGTCGGCTCGTGGCTGGGCGCCAAGGTGGGCCGCCGGCTCTCTCCGGTGGCTCTGCGCACGGTGATCGTCATCCTGGGGCTGGCCGCCCTGGCCAACATGGTGAGGCAGGTGCTGTGAGCCAGCAGATCCCCCCGTCCTTCGACGAGCTCGGCGCGCGGTTCCCGCAGCTGACGGTCCTGAGAGATCCGGCCGATCCGCGGGTGGCCGACTACACCTCGCTGACGGATGTTTCGCTGCGGCGCAAGCTCGAGCCCGAGCGCGGGATGTACCTGGCGGAGTCCTCCAAGGTGCTGCGCCGGGCGCTTGCGGCGGGGCATCAGCCGCGGTCGTTCTTCATGTCCCGCAAGTGGGTGCTCGATCTGGCCGATGTGCTCGACGCCCACCCCGAGGTCCCTCTTTATGTGGGGGAGGACGAGGTGCTCGAGGGCGTCACCGGGTTCCACCTGCACCGCGGGGCGCTGGCGGCCATGCAGCGCCCGGAGCCGCTGCCGCTGGCCTCGGTGCTGGCCTCGTCGCAGCGCGTGGCGATCGTGGAGGACGTGGTCGATCACACCAACCTGGGGGCGATCTTCCGCTCGGCGGCAGCCCTGCAGGTCGATGCCGTGCTGGTGACCCCGCGCTGCGCCGATCCGCTCTACCGCCGGGCGATCCGGGTGTCCATGGGCACCGTCTTCCAGGTGCCGTGGGTGCGCTTGGAGCACTGGACGGCGGATCTGCAGCAGGTCAAGGACGCAGGCTTCCTCACCGCCGCCATGGCGCTGGAGGACGACTCCCTGGCTCTCGACGACCTCGGCACGCGCGTGCGGGAGTCAGGGGAGAAGCTGGCACTGCTGCTGGGCACGGAGGGCCACGGGCTCACCGCGCCGGCCATCCACCACGCCGATCTCACGGTGCGGATCCCCATGTCCCACGGGGTGGACTCGCTGAACGTTGCGGCGGCCTCGGCGGTGGCCTTCTGGGAGACGCGGCCGGCCTGAGCCGCCTCCGGTCGGCACTGCGGCATCCTGACCGGCCGCCGTCTCCGCGGACCGGCGACGCTTCAGCCTTGGCGCAGCTCCGTTCCCGTGTGCTCGGCGAGTGCTGCGATCAGCTCGTCCTGGAAGGCCTCGTCGTGCACTGCCGGGTGGGTCTGCTCGACGCGTCCGTGATGCCAGTACTCGCCGGAGCTCAGCGCCTCGGGGTCCCGGCTCGTGACCAGCCAGGCCTGGGTGACATGTGCCAGATCGAGGTCCTCGGCGGCGTCGGGGCCGCCCATGCGAGTGGGCACCCAGCCGGGATCGACGGCATTTGCGTGCACGTCCGGGCGCAGCCGCGCCACCGCGGCCATCAGCGCGGTGAGCAGGTAGGGCGCCACCACGTTGACCGGCAGCAGGGCGGGCCCGGCGATCACCCCGGCGTTGTGGATCACCGCGTCCAGCGGGCCGATCCGCTGGGGTGGCGCGGCCCACGCCGGTGGTCGATCCGGTGATCAGGATGCGGGTCATGACTGCTGCTGGGCGACCGGGCTCGACGCCCTTCAGCGCGAAGCCGATCGGCAGGGGACTCGAGTGCTCGCCGCTGGCCTCGAACAGGGAGGCCGTGTCGGTCTCGCCGTCGGCCAGCGGCATGCATCACGATGCTGACCTCATCGCACAGCCCGTCGCGGGCCATGGACCAGTTCAGGGTCCCGCCGCCGCCCAGGATCAGCTCGTCCACGCCGAAGACCTCTCCGATCCGGCGCACCGCGATCTCCATGTCCAGCGTCTCCTCGCCGGCGATGAGATAGGAGGCCCCGACGGAGCGCAGGTGCGCCTTGAAGGCGTCGCTGGCGCTGTTCGGGATCAGCTCCACGATGTGGGCGTCGAAGTAGCTGAACGAGCCGCGGTCCCCCGTGTAGAACCGGTCCTTGCGCCAGATCGATGGAAGGTCCTGGGAAGACCCCCTTCATCCCGTGCTGAGACTCATCCGGTCGAGTCCGCGACACTGCGCCCCAGGCGGTCGGACAGACGCCTCATGGCCTGGTGAACCTCCTCATCGCCCAGCACGGTGAAGTCCTGCCGCAGCGTGCTCAGCCACCTCGCCGCGTCGTCGGGATCCTCGGCGCCGGTGCGGAACTCGGTCTCGGACTCCCCGACGGGCTGCAGGTGCCCTGCCAGGCGGGGCATGGTCTCCGCGACCTCGTCGAGCGATGCGTGGATCAGCACGACGACCTGATGCCGCCAGGCGGTGGGCGGCGTGGGCTCGTCGAGACGCGCCAGCACTTCATTCAGGCCGGGACGCGGCGTGCAGTGCCGCAGGAGGATCTCCGGCTCGCTCAGCCGGTCGAAGCGGAAGGTGCGCCAGTCCTCCCGTGCGGGGTCGTAGGCCACCAGCATCCATCTCCCTCGCACCGGCACCAGTCGGTGCGGCTCCACGCGCCTGTCCGTGCGCCGACCATGGCGGTCCGTGTAGGCGAAGCCGAGCATGAGCCGCTGCTGGATGGCATCCATGCAGTGCAGCAGTGACTTCGGGTCGACGGCAGCGGCATCGACGGTGCGGTGGGGGATCCCTGCCTCGGAGGCTTCGCTGAGCCCCCGCAGTCGGCGCCTCACCCGAGGAGGCACGATCTCCTGGAGAAGGTGCAGCGCCTGCAGAGCTGCATCCGCATGTGCTCCTCCGGCTGCGGCGGCGTCGGTCAGGGCGAGCGCGACGGCCACGGCCTGGTCCAGGTCGAGCGCCAGCGGAGGCAGCAGGCCGCCTTGACCCAGGTGGTATCCGCCGTAGAGGCCGCCGCCGGAGTTCACGGTGTAGCCCAGCTCGCGCAGCCGGGCGATGTCGCGGCGCACCGTCCGGGGAGTCACCCCGAGCTCGGCGGCGAGCTCGTCCACCTGCCAGGAGCGGCGCACCTGCAGAAGCCTGAGCAGGGAGAGGGCTCGGGAGGTGGGATCGGTCACCTGCTCATCATCGCTCATCCCGAGGACAGGATCTGTCCTCGGTGTGAGCAACAGTGTGCTCAGCGCCCGGATCCGCCGGGCCATGAGCTCTCTTGGAGGACACCACCATGGGATTCCTGACCCCGAACGCCGTCGGCGAGCACGACGTCCTGCGCACCTACGCGCTGCAGCAGCTCGCCCAGATGCGCACCACCGTCCATGGCCTGAGCGATGAGCAGGCCCATGCCGCACCCACCGCCTCGGTCCTGAACCTCACCGGCCTGCTGCTGCACACCTCGGCCGTGGGGGTGTACTGGTCCGCGCTCGCGGCTGCGGCGCCCGGGGCGCCCGTCCTTCCGGAGGATCTGTCGGAGGACCCGTCCTTGGACTCGCTCATCGCAGACGCCCGGCCCTTGAGCGAGGTCCTGGAGCAGTTCGACCGTCACGTAGCCCTCACCGCGCAGAACCTCGACGAGGCCGCCGACCTGGATGCGCTCGTGCCCGTCCCGCCCTCGCCCTGGATCCCCGAGGACGTCACGCACTGGGAGGTGCGGTGGTGCCTGGCTCACATCGCGGCCGAGGTCGCCCGTCATGCGGGGCACGCGGACCTTCTCCGGGAGACGCTGGACGGGAGGGGCTCCTTCGAGCTCAATGATGCGGCCGACGGGGAGGCCTGAGGCGCGAGCACCCCATCCTCGCCATGGGAACTGGTGTTCCCATGAGCGTCATATTCGTCTTGTGCTGTCGTACACCTCTTCTAGTTTCGAAGCATCGATCGGACGACGATCGGGACAGGCGGGACGCGGGAGAGCGGAGGACATCATGGGGCTGCTGACGCAGGGCGTGGAGGTCGAGTGCGGGAGGTCGGGGGCCCCTGTGCGGGTGCTCTGGGAGGGGCGGGTGCACAGCGTCGCGGAGGAGCCGGTGCGCTGGCATCGGCGTCGCTCGTGGTGGGTGGATGGGCATCGCGCCCCGCGGGACACCGAGGTGGTCGATCAGGAGATGTGGCGCGTGCAGGTGCGGCTGAGCCCGCGCGCGGCACTGATCACCCTGGAGCTCGTGCACACCATGGAGACCGGGCGCTGGCGCCTGCTGCGGGCCACCACGGAGACCGGAGGCGGGGTGATCGATCTGCCTCTGCGGCGCCGCGAGGCCCTCGCCCAGTGCTCGGCGGCCGCAGAGCCCTCCGGGCTCGACCGCAGGATCGGCGAGCTGCGGGCCCTCGACTCCGCCTCGTGAGCCCGACGCCCTCGAGCCACCTGCGGTGAGTTGACTCTGATTCGAACATAGTTTCGAATACGGGGGTGACCTTCACCCATCTGCATGTGCGCACGGCCTTCAGCGCGCACTACGGCGTCGCCCGCCCGGAGGCTCTCGTGGCCGCCGCCGCGGCCGACGGAGCCGACGCCCTGGGGTGCACGGATCGCGACGGCCTCTACGGGGCGGTCAAGCATCTGGGTGCCTGCCGGGCTGCGGGCATCGACCCCATCCTGGGCGTCGATCTGCGGGTGGGCGATCCGGACGGCGAGCGCTTCCACCGCGTGGTGGTGCTCGCTGCCGGAGCCGGGGCCGGAGCAGCGCCGGGGGAGGGCTACGCCGCGCTGTGCCGGCTGATCTCGGACGCGCACCGGGTGGAGGGGGCGGAGCAGACCTGCGGGGCCGCGGCTGGTGAGCGCGGTGACGGTGCAGCCGGTGACCGTGCGGCTGGGGCGAGCGCACGGGGATGCTCCGGCGGAGGCGCCCGGACAGGCGCTGCGCGGCTGCGCTCGCGGCTCGGGTCGGGGCCGAGCGCCTCGTTCCTGCCCGGGATCACCCGGCAGCAGCTGCGTCGGCGGGCGGTCCCGGGGGCCTTGGGGGACCCCGTGACCGGCTCCTCAGGTGGCGGCCTCTCGTCCACGAAGCACAGCGCAGAGTCAGGAGCAGCAGGCACGGCCGCTGAGGCGAGGGCAGGAGCCCCCGTCCGGCTGGTCGTGCTGCTGGGCCCGGATTCGGATGTGGGCAGGCTGCTGGCGGCCCGTCGCTATCGCAGCGCTCGGCAGGCCCTGGCTCGCTGGAAGCAGCTGCTGCCCCCACAAGCGCTGGCCCTGGAGGTCGTGCACCACCTGGCGGAGCCCGGCGCCTCGGGGAGCGCGGGCCACGCCGCCCGGACCCTGCGGATGGGCGTCGAGTCCGGAGTGCGCTGCGTGCTCTCCAATGCCGTGCGCTATCTCGATCCGCAGGACGCGGCCACCGCCGACGTCCTGGACGCCGCCCGCACCCTGACCCCGCTGGCCCAGCTGGCAACGGGGGAGACCGACAGCGAATCCCTGCAGCCCAACGGCCAGGCCTGGCTCAAGCCCGCCGCGCAGATGGAGGACCTGGCCCGCGACACAGCCCGCAGCGCCGATCTGGGCGCAGCAGGGGTGAAGGCGCTGCTGGGCGGCACCGCCGAGGTCGCCGACCTCACCCGCCTGGACGCCGCCGACGACTGCGGCTGGGGCAGACCGGTCGTGCCGGAGGCCTCGGTGCTGGGCCTGAGCTCCCCGGCACCCCGGGAGCTGCGCCAGCGCTGCCAGGCGGCCGTGGCCCGCTGCTACCCGCAGGCCGCCCCCGGCTCACCAGCCTGGCAGAGGGTGCAGGAGCGCCTGGAGCACGAGCTGGCGATCATCGAGCACCTGGGCTTCGCGACCTACTTCCTCACCGTCGCCGAGGTCTCGGACATGATCGGGCAGATGGGGGTGCGTCGGGCCGCCCGCGGCTCGGGCGTCTCCTCGCTGGTCAACCACCTGCTGGGCGTCTCCCAGCCGGATCCGCTGGAGCACGGGCTGATCTTCGAGCGCTTCCTCTCCCGGGACCGCTCGACCCTTCCGGACATCGACATCGACGTCGAGTCCGCCCGGCGCCACGAGGTCTACGACCGCATCTTCGACCGCTTCGGGCCTGAGCGGGTCTCGCTGATGAGCATGCAGAACGCCTACCGCGCTCGCGGTGCGGTCCGCGACGCCGGCCTGGCCCTGGGCATGGAGCCGGGGCAGGTGGACGCGATCGCCAAGCAGCTGTGGCGCTTCTCGGCCTCGTCGTTCCGGGAGGCCCTCGAGGAGAAGCCCGAGCTCGCCGAGTTTGCCCAGCAGGTCGCCCAGGACCGGCAGCTCGATCTGCTGGTCGATGTCGCCGAGCGGCTGGACCGGCTGCCCCGGCACATCTCCATGCACCCGTGCGGGGTGATCCTCTCCGATCAGTCCCTGCTGGGTCGCACCCCCGTGCAGGCCTCCGGGCTGGGGCTGCCCATGAGCCAGTTCGACAAGCACGACATGGACCCCATGGGCATGCTCAAGCTCGACGTCCTGGGGGTGCGCATGCAGTCCACGCTGACCTACGCGCTCAACGAGATCCAGCGCCTCGAGCTGATCCGCGCCCGTCGTCGCGATGAGGAGGATGAGGCCGCCGTCGTCCCGCCGCGCATCGATCTGGAGGCGGTGCCGCGGGACGACCCGGCGACCTTCGAGCTGATCCGCTCCACGCACACCCTGGGCTGCTTCCAGATCGAGTCGCCGGGCCAGCGGGAGCTGATCGGCAAGATGGCCCCGGAGAGCTTCGACGACCTGATCGTGGACATCTCCCTGTTCCGCCCCGGGCCCATGCAGTCGAACATGGTGCGGCCGTACCTGGATCAGCGCCACGGCTTCGCCACGGTGCCCTCGATCGACCCGCGCCTGGACCCGATCCTGGCCGAGACCCACGGCGTGACCGTCTTCCATGAGCAGATCCTGCGCATCCTCGACACCGTGACTGGCTGCGGTCTGGCCCGGGCCGACGAGCTGCGCCGCAAGCTCGGCGGCCCCGAGGAGCCGGCCGTGGAGCGCTTCGTGCGCGAGTCCGCCCGCGCGCAGGGGGACTGGAAGCCCGCGGTGCTCGATCAGGTCTGGGAGATCCTCTCGGCCTTCGGCTCGTTCGGCTTCTGCAAGGCCCACGGCGCGGCCTTTGCCGTGCCCACCTACGAATCCGCGTGGCTGAAGGCCCACCACCCGGAGGCCTTCCTGGCCGGGGTGTGGGAGCACGACCCCGGCATGTACCCCAAGCGCCTGCTCGTGGGGGAGGCCCGACGCATGGGCATCCCCGTGCTGCCCGTGGACGTGAACCGCTCCGATGACCACCACCGCGTGGAGGAGCTGGCCCCGGAGGAGGGCCTGGACGCTCAGGGACGCCGCCGGCTGGGCATCCGGCTGTCCCTGCGCGAGCTCAGCGGCGTCTCGGAGGCCGAGATCGCGCGCCTGGTCGCCGGGCAGCCCTATGCCTCGCTCGGGGACCTGCGCGCCAGGGCCCGGCCGACCCGGCGCTCGCTCGAGCGCCTGGCCTCGGTGGGCGCGCTGGACGGGCTGCTCGAGAGCTCCGGCAGCACGGCCAACCGCGCGGACCTGGTCCAGGCCATGCGCCACCGAGCCGACGCCCGCCCGCCCGCCGTCCGCCGCGAGGTCTCCGGGCAGCTCGAGCTGCCCCTGGGCGATCCGGAGCTGCGGGGCCTGGTGCCGGGCCTGCCGAGCCCCAGCACCGAGCAGACCGTGCGCGCCGAGCTCGACCACATGGCTCTGGACGTCTCCGCCCACCTGGTCGACAGCTACGCCCCGCTGCTGCGCCGACTGGGCGCCACCGCCGCGGGCGATCTGCTGGAGCTGCGCTCGCAGACCGAGGTGCTCGTGGCCGGGGTGCGGGTCTCCACCATGACCCCGCCCATGCGCGGCGGGAACCGCGTGGTGTTCATCAGCCTGGACGACGGCAGCGGGACGGCCGACTGCGCGTTCTTCGATGAGGCGCAGCGATTGTCCGGGCCGGTGCTCTTCGGCACGCGGCTGCTGCTGGTGCGCGGGACCACCCGACGCACCGGCCCGCGGGGGATCAGCATCACCGCGCTGCAGGCCTGGGCCCTGACCCGACCGGACCTGGAGCAGCAGGTGGCTGCCGCTCGGGAGCGCAGCGAGAAGGGAGGCGGCTCGGAGCCGGGCCGTCCGCGTCGCCGCGTCGGCTGACGACGCTCCGAGCTCTGCACCGCACCAGCGGCCGCCGCAGACGTCGCCCGGAGGCGGATCCGCTCAGCCGCGGGGCATCTCGTCGCGGATCGACTGCAGGGCGGGAAGGGCCTCGTCGATCATCTGCTCGACGCTCTGGCCGATGTCCAGGACGTAGCCGGTCTCGTCCTCCGTGAGCGCCTCGAGGGTCTCCATCTGCGAGCTCAGCAGCGCCGGGGGCATGAAGTGCCCGCTGCGCCCCTCGATGCGGGCGGTGAGCACCTCCAGCGAGCCGTGCAGGTGCAGGAAGATCGTGCTGGGGGCTGTGGCGCGGATGCGGTCGCGGTAGACGCGGCGCAGTGCCGAGCACGCCATGACCACGCCCTCACCGGACTCCTCGGCCTCCTGCAGGCGTCGGCCGACGATGTCGAGCCAGGGCCAGCGGTCCTCGTCATCCAGGGGAGTGCCCGCGGCCATCTTCTTGACGTTGTCGATCGGATGCAGATCATCGGCGTCCACGAACGGCACGGTCTTGGCATCGGCCACCAGGGCGCCGATGGTCGTCTTGCCGGATCCGGAGACCCCCATCACGACGACCACAGAGGTGGGCCTGGCAGCTTGCTCGTTGGCGACCATCACAGAAGTTCCTCTCCTCGGTGCTCGGCGGGGGCATCGTCGCCTCCCGCGGCAGACCGCCCGCCAGGCTACGGCCCGGCGGGCGGTTCTCAGCGGACTTTCCCCCGTTTGCACGGGGGCGGCGCCGCAGGCGGCTCAGCGCGAGCCGGAGCCCTGACCGTCCGGGGCGCTCGGCGGGATCCCGTCGTGCTCCGCATGGTCGGCTCCGTCGGCGGACGACGGGGCAGCGGCGGGCGAGGCGCCTGCGACACCGCGAGCGGCCTCCATCTCCTGGCGAGCTGCCGTCGGCAGGATGCCGGTGTCCTTGCGGGTGCGCAGGTCGAGCAGGATCTCCGCGGGGCGCTGATCGGTCAGCGGGTAGGACTGCACCAGGATCGCGGCCAGCAGGAAGAACGCGGCGGGGGCCGCGCCTGCGGCCAGGTTGATGCCCGTGATCGCGGAGTGAGGATGTTGACCAGGGAGTAGAAGACCGACCCCAGCAGGAAGCAGGTGACGACGGCCCAGATCAGCGCGCCGTTCGTGCCGCGCAGGCCGGCCGGCGAGAACGCGAGGACGGCCGAGAGCACCAGCGGCACGCAGAAGACCATGATGTGGGGTCGGAACTTGCTCATGCGGGTGTTCGTGCGGTCGATGACGGACCCGATGAGGATGTCCGTGAAGGCGTCGACGAAGCAGATGGCCGGAAGATCAGCCCGACGGTGAGCTCGACGTCTCCGCCTTGTGCCCCCATGCTCTGAAATCGCGGAGGTGGTCCACCTGCACGTTGCAGGGTGCTGCCCGCAGGGCAGCGAGCGTCGCCTCATGTCAGAGGTGACACAGATCTGGCCGCAGTCGCCCGGAGGCGGCTGCGGCCAGTTCCCGTGCTGTGCTCGGCTGCCCCGAGAGGGGCTCGGCCGCGCAGAGGCTCAGTCGCGCAGGGCCTGCGCCAGATCCGTGATCTGCTCGATCACCTCGGGCTGCTCGGCCAGCTGCGCGTCCAGGAGCCCGACGAGCGAGCGGATCCGATCCTCGCTGCGAGAGGCCTCGAGGACCTGCTCGGCCCGGGAGTCGCTGAGCTCGTCGCGCCCGTCCACGTACACGGTCCAGGCGGCGATCATGCGCGCTGCGATCTCGCCGCTGCGCCCGGCCTTGAGCACGGGCACAGCGCGCATCTGCAGCTTGGTCAAGCCGTCGCCTGCGATCTGGGCCAGGTTGTGCCGGATGCGCGGGTTCTCGAAGCGCTCGAGCAGCGCCTCCCGGTAGGCCGGCACGTCCAGGCCCGGGGTAGTGAGGTGATGCGCCGCCTCGTCCCAGAACTCGAGGACCTGCTGGCGGGAGACCTCATCGGTGATGGCCTGCTCGACGGTCTCGTGCCCGCGCAGCTGCCCGGCGTAGGCCAGCAGCGAATGCGCCCCGTTGAGCAGCCACAGCTTGCGGCGCTCGAACGGCTCGAGGTCCTCGACGAACACCGCACCGGCGCGCTCCCACTCGGGGCGCCCGGCGGGGAACTCGCCCTGCGGCACCCAGCTGCTGAACGGCTCGGTGACGACCGGGGCCTGATCGGCGAACCCGGTGGCCTGGGCGACGTCGTCGAGCAGGAAGTCCTCGGTGGCAGGGGTGATGCGGTCGATCGAGGTGCCCACGAAGGACACGCTGCGCTCGATCCACTGGCCGAGCTGCGGGTCGAGCTCGGCGGCAAGGCCCTGGATCGCGTGGTGCGCCGCCCGGTCGTTGGCCGAGAGGTTGTCGCAGGACACGACGGCGATCGGCCCGGCCTCGGCGGCGCGGCGCGCGGCCAGGCCCACCACGAGCTTGGCCGCCGGCGAGGCCGGCACGCCCACGGCATCGGTGTCGAAGGAGCCGGCCGCGAAGGCCGCGCGCAGAGTCTCCAGATCGGCGGCCACGGTCTCCTCGGCGGCGTCGAAGGACAGCTCCGGGCCGAGGTTGCAGGCGGCCTCGGTGATCGTCAGCGTCACCACGGCGGTGGACGGCGCGGCCAGCAGCTCCCATAGGCGCCGCACATCATCGGCGGCGCGCGGATCGCTCAGGGCGCCGATGATCTCCGGCTCGTCGGACTCGGGTCCGCGGACCATGAGGGTGAACAGCCCGTCCTGGGCGGACAGCAGATCCGACATGCGCGGCGAGCGGCCAGTGAAGGACGCGAAGCCCCACTGCGGATCGGAAGGATCCGCCTCCGAGTGCTGCGTGTACCAGAGCTGGTGCGCCCGGTGGAATGCGCCAAGTCCCAGGTGCACGATGCGCACCGGGGCAGCCGGGGCCTGCGGGTGGGTGGTGCGGTTCAGCGGTTGCGCCCTCACAGCTTGAAGGCCCTCCTGAGTGCGGCGTCGACGATGATCTCCTGGGCGCGATCCTCCGTGATCCGGTGCTCGGCCAGCAGCTTGGCCAGGAACGAGGCCTCGGTGCGCCGGGAGGCCTCGTGGCGGACCGGGATCGAGGTGAACGCGCGGGTGTCGTCGATGAGCCCGGAGGAACGGGTGAAGCCGGCGGTGCCGGTGATCGCGCTGCGCCACCGGTGCATGGCATCGGGCTCGTCGATGAACCACCACGGGGCGCCCACGTAGACCGACGGGTAGAACCCGGCCAGCGGGGCGATCTCGCGGGAGAACACGGTCCCGTCGATCGTGAACAGGACCAGGTTGAAGCCCTTCGCGTTGCCGAAGTCCGCCAGCAGCGGCTGCAGGGAGCGCGTGCACTCCATCCGGAACGGGATGTCGTGGCCGGTGTCGGCGCCGAACTTCTCAAAGGTCTCGATGGAGCGGGTGGCCGGATCCGCCGGGAGCAGGCGGTCCGGATGAGATGCGATCGACTCTGATGACATGCTCCCCAGCCACCGCGGCCGGGTGATGGCCCGACAACGGGTGGCCGTGACTTGCTGATCCTCGGACGCATCCGGAGCGAGCCGCGGCAGCAGGATGCCAGAATGAGCAGATGGCTTATCGAACCCAGGTTCTCGGACTGCTCGCAGACCCCGGCGTGCCCCAGAAGGTCATCGACGCGCTCGCCGGCAGGATCGCCGAGCAGCTCACCCGCAGGACGGGCACGCCCTGGGAGACCGAGGTCAGCGATGTCACCTTCCCCCTGAACGACGACGGCACCGTGCCCTTCAGCGATCGCGCCCCGGACATCCTGGACCGCCACGGCTGGCGCTACCTGGTCTACGCGACTGATCTCCCGCGCGCCCTGGACCGCGTTCCGGTCGTCGCCGAGGTCGACAAGGCAGGCCGCTCGGCCATGGTCTCCCTCCCGTCGCTGGGTGCGGTGGGGCTGAAGTCCTCGGCCCTCGAGCTGATCGTGGATCTGGTGGCCACGAGCGCCCGCGACGCGCACAGCCCGGTCGAGGGCGATGAGCTCATCGAGGCGCTGCGGCTCTCCCGACTGGTCTCCCGAGCCGGGCTGGAGGAGGGCGTGCACTACCTGGTGCGCCCGGGTCCGACGGCTCGGCTGCGCCAGGTCTCGGGCATGGTGCGCGCCAACCGCCCGGGACGTCTGATCACGGCGCTGGGCGGCGGCATCGCCGCAGGTATGGCCTCGGGCGGGTTCGGCGTGTTCTTCGGCAGCATCTGGAGCCTCTCCGTGGCACTGAGCCCGGTGCGGCATGTGCTGATAGCGGCCATCATGATCGTGACCTTCACCCTGTGGCTGATCACGCGCAACAAGCTGTGGTTCCGCGACCGTGCGGCCACCGGCTCGGGTCGAGCGCTCGTGGAGAACATCGCCACGTTCGTGACGGTGCTGCTGAGCATCATCGCGTTCTTCGCCGTGCTGTTCGCCGCCCTGGGGCTGCTCTCGCTGATCGTGATCGACGCCGACTTCCTGGCCGGGCAGCTGGGGTACGCACCCGGGCCGTGGGACTACATCGCCATCACGTCCCTGTCCGTGTCCATGGGCATGCTCGCCGGCGCCCTGGGCTCCAACTTCGACGACGCCGAAGCCGTGCGCATCGCGACCTACTCCAAGCGCGGCCAAGAGCAGCGCGAGAAGCTCGACGAGTACCGCGACGAGGAGGATGAGCAGCAGGACCAGGAGGATCAGGACGAGCAGGCCGACCGGGAGGACAAGCATTCCGAGAACCGCTCGGACCCCGAGGCGCAGCGCACCAGCGAGGGCCGCAGGCGGGCGCAGGAGGACCGGGACCGGCGGCACTGATCCGCGCTGGAGCTCGATGCTCCCGCAGCATGCAGCAGGGCCCGTCGCCATCACGGCGACGGGCCCTGCTGCCTTCCGGGGGAGGGAGGCCGGGACGACGGCCTGGGTGCGGATCAGGTGGTCCCATGCCGAGAGCCCGGCGGTGGCGCCGGCGCCCTGGGCGACCACGATCTGCTTGAAGGGGATCGCGGTGCAATCCCCGGCCGCCAAGACGCCCGGGATGGACTGCAGGCGGAGTCCATGCGACACGGGGGCTATGTGGCGCACCTCACCTGCAGCTCCGGATTCCCTGGCAATCCAGTCAGCCTCCTTACTTATCAGGCTGCGGACGGATAGACAGGAGGCGGGCCGGCGGCCGACAGCCCCGGCCGGCACAGCGACGATGTCAGGAGGATCCGCCATGTCAGATCACCGCCCCGAGCTTCCTCAGGTGCCAGGGGTCCCTGGCTCCGAACCGGCATCCGCGCAGGAGCCCGTCCAGCCGCGCAGCCCGCTGCCTCCCAAGCCCGATCAGTCCGCCCCGCAGACTCGCACGGCCACCGGAGAGCAGACCGGCGCTCCCGAGGGCGCCCGAGCCCAGCAGGGCGAGTTCCTCACCACCGCGCACGGGACCCGCCTGAGCACCTCCGAGGACTCCCTGAGGGCGGGGCGCCGCGGACCCGCGCTCCTGCAGGACCATCACTTCCGCGAGAAGGTCTCGCACTTCGATCACGAGCGCATCCCCGAGCGGGTGGTCCATGCTCGCGGTGCCGGTGCCCACGGCGTCTTCGAGTCCTACGGGACGGCCTCCCGCCTGTCCAGCGCCGGGGTGTTCGCCGAGGGGAAGCAGACTCCCGTCTTCGTGCGGTTCTCCACCGTGCTCGGCTCACGCGGCTCGGGGGATCTGGCCCGCGACACCCGCGGATTCGCCACGAAGTTCTACACCGACGAGGGCACCTGGGACCTGGTGGGAAACAACATCCCGGTGTTCTTCATCCAGGATCCGATCAAGTTCCCCGATGTCATCCACGCGGCCAAGCCCCATCCGGATCGGGAGATCCCGCAGGCGCAGTCCGCCCACGACACCTTCTGGGACTTCGTCTCCCTCCATACGGAGGCGCAGCATCACACGATCTGGAACATGGCCGACCGCGGCATCCCGCGCTCCCTGCGGATGATGGAGGGCTTCGGGGTCCACACGTTCCGCCTCGTGGCCGCCGACGGCTCCACCTCGCTCGTGAAGTTCCACTGGAAGCCCAGGCTGGGCGTGCACTCCGTGTTGTGGGAGGAGGCGCAGCTGATCAACGGCGCCGATCCCGACATGCACCGACGCGACCTGGCCGATGCGATCGAGGCCGGAGCACATCCGCAGTGGGAGCTGGGCGTCCAGGTCTTCCCGGACACCGAGGACGAGACCTTCCAGGGGATCGACCTGCTGGACCCCACCAAGCTCGTGCCGGAGGAGCTTGCCCCCGTCGAGGCGGTCGGGCTGATGACGCTCACAGCCAATCCCTCGAACTACTTCGCCGAGACGGAGCAGGTCGCCTTCAACCCGAACAACCTGGTCCCAGGCATCGATGTGACGAACGACCCGCTCCTGCAGGGGCGGCTGTTCTCCTATCTGGACACGCAGATCACACGGCTGGGCGGGCCGAACTGGACCCAGCTGCCGATCAACCGCCCGCATGCCCCGGTCAACGACATGCTGCGCGACGGCATGCACCAGTCCGCCGTGCACTCCGGGGTCGCGCCCTACCGCCCGAATTCGCTGGACGGGGGCAATCCGTTCGAGACGCCCGACTCGCAGCGGCCGTTCATCGACGTGGCGCAGCCGATCGCGGAATCGGTCAAGGAGCGTCGCCGCCCGCAGTCCTTCGAGGATCACTTCAGTCAGGCCCGGATGTTCTGGCTCTCGCTCAGCGAGATCGAGCGCGAGCACACCGCGCAGGGATACATGTTCGAGCTCGGCAAGTGCTGGGATGAGAACGTGCGCATCCGCCAGCTGCAGCATCTGTCGGCGATCGATGCGGAGCTGGGCCGCACAGTGGCCGAGGGCCTCGGCCTGCCCGAGCAGGAGCCCACGACGGCGCCCGCCCAGGACGTCCAGCCATCCCCGGCGCTGTCGCAGCTGGGGAGGACCTGGCCGGTCGACGGGCGCCAGATCGGCATCCTGGTCGGGAGCCGCGTGGACGGCGACTCCCTGGCGCAGGTGATCCGCGAGATCGACGGCGCCGGCATGGTTCCGCTGGTGATCGCCCCCACCGGAGGCACCGCAGCCGGGGATGTGGTCGCCCAGCGCACGCTGCTCACAGCCCGCTCGGTCGAATTCGATGCGGTTCTGGTGGCTTCGGACCCCCTGCCCGGACCCGATGCCGCCCAGGGCCTGGACGCCAAGGCCGCTGCGCCCAGCCCCCAGGAGGTGGATCCGCGTGCGAGTCTGCTCCTGCAGGAGGTCTGGCGCCAGGCCAAGCCCATGGGCGCGTGGGGCACCGGCATCGACACCCTGGGGGCCCTGGGCATGGCCGACGGCGCCGGTGTGACCGTGGCGCAGACGCCCCAGGGCGTGCTCACCGGCGTGAAGGAGGCACTGACGCGCCATCGCGTATGGGACCGCTTCCCGACCACCGGCAGGCTGGCCTGAGTCCTCCGGACACCGGGACGTGCGAGCCATGAGCGGCCGCACTCGCATCTCGCACGCGCCCCCGTCGACGGCGGCCCCGGTCCCCTCACGGCGATCGGGGCCGCCGGTCCGTCAGGGCCGCAGCGGGTGGGCGTCGATCGCGGCCGAGAGCTCTCCGGGCAGCTCGTCGAGGTAGCGGCTCGTGGTGGACACGGAGCTGTGCCCGAGCAGCCGGGCGACGACCTTGACGTCCCAGCCGTCGGCGAGCATCAGCGTGGCCGCGGTGTGGCGCAGCCCGTGGGGGACCACGCCGCGGGCCAGGCGCGGCTCGGCGGCTCGGGTGCGCTGCACGGCGCGCTCGAGCAGGCGCTCGATATCGCGCACGGCCAGGCGGCGCCCGGTGGCCGAGAGCAGCAGCGGCGCAGGCGCCTCCGGACCCAGGCGGGCTCGATACGACGAGATCAGCTCGTCGATCCAGGCCGCGATCGGGACCACCCGCGTGCTGCGGCCCTTCCCGTAGACCGTCACCCGAGCCGGACCCGCCGGACCGGCAGGCGAGTGGTGATCCGCATCCAGCCGCACGATCTCCCCGGCGCGCAGCCCGACGACCATCATGAGCCCCAGCGCGATGGCGTCCCGGTCCCAGTGCCGGTTCGACTCCCGAGTGCCCGGGCCGTGGCGCAGCAGGGCCTGGGCCTCCTCGATGTCCAGGGAGGTCCGCTCGACGCGCAGGGGGTCCTCGCCCTGGGGGATCAGCTCGGAGGCGGCCATGGGGGAGACGGTGGCCCAGGACTGCTCCGTGCAGTACGCGAAGAACCGCGACAGGGAGCGTCGCATCCGCAGGGTCGACCCGGCCGACTTGGCCTCCCGCGCGGTGGCGGCCATCCGGCGGCGGACGTCCCCGCTCTGCTCGCCGAGCCCCGGCTTGCGCCGGTGATCCGCGGTGCCGGCGAACAGCAGCAGGGCCTCGTCCACGTCCTGGCCGGTGACGGATTCCGCGGTGTGCTCGCTCGCGCGGGGGAGCAGCTCCAGGAAGCGCTCGAGATCCACGCGATAGTTCTTGGCCGTGGCCGCCGACAGCGACTGCACACGCGCCCGTCGATCCACCGAGGCCAGGAAGCGCGCGACGGCCTCCTGCAGCGGGATCTCGACGGGCGGGGGAGGCAGAGCCATGGCGGCGGAGTCCTTCGGGTCGGCGACGACGGGCGGGTCACCGAGACCGGGGGAGTCGATCAGCGGATCGATCACTCGGTCGGCGACTCGAACATACTATCGAAAAGCGCGACGGAAGAATGGGCCTGCGGGGGAGCGTCGGGCATCTCCCCGGAATCCTCGGGAATCGAGGCCGGGGGAGTCGCCGATACTGGTCTATTGAATGCTGACGAGCACCAGGATTGCCTCCGCCATCTCGTGTCGTTCTATTTGTCTACTACGACACGGAATTGACGTGGGCGAGATCATGCGACGGCAGATGCGGCACCGCATGACTGTCAGGCCAAGGGCGATAAGGATATCCCGACCGTCAGAAGAATAGCTCAGAAGAGCTCCGGGTGGCATCTTCCAGGAGCCCTCACGGGCCGGCCAATGCGCCGCGGCAGCGGAATATCCGATTTCCCGCGCGCAGAGCGCGCACCATGCGGAGGATATTTCCGAGCGGGTTATGCGAAGCCGTCATGGCCTTTGCGGTGCGGCAGCCCGCACGGAATGCCGTCTGCCGCCTAGGACGACACAGCTGGCGGTGAGCACGCGCGGCGAGTCGGGAGCATGGAGCGACACAGGCGCCAGCGCAGACAGATCATCGAGGCAAGACTGCAGGGCGGAGCCGAGACCGCCCGGCGGCGTCGAGCATCGCGCGGAGAGATCCGGCGTGAGGCGGCCCGCGGCGAGGTCGTCGCCCCGCGCCGCCGCGTGCCGGCGCACCGCGCACAAGCCGAGCACTCCGAGGCACGCCTCGAGTGAATGCCCACCGCCTGCGAGGGAGGGGCCATCCGGTCGGCGTCGAGCCCTCCGCTCAGCCTAACTTTACATAATGTAGATTATCGGCGAACGAGGTGCAGGATCGAGCGACCCTCTGGATCCCCGGCACCGCACCCGCAGGACGCCTCCGTCTTCGGGCGAACCATGCTCCGGGACGGGAGTTTCTGCGGCGTTCGGACTACGGTGGTCACGGTCCGATCGGCGCTTACGCCTCGGATCCAGCCGCAGATCTTCCGGAGAGGCCGCACACCGACCATGAGCAAGGAAATCGAGTTCCTGAAGGGCGTGGACAAGCTGCACGCCTTCTACACGGAGAACGTCCGCATGCTCGCGCATGCCTACGACCTCGAGGACGAGGAAGCAGCCCAGCTCCTCGGGCGCTACGACTACCGCAACGTCTCCCGCAGCATCCTGCGCCCGCCGCGCGTCGATCCTCTCGGGCAGATCATCGGCGATCAGCCGCAGCAGTCGGACTCCGACGAGGACTCGCAGGGTTCCTGAGCGCCCGGCCTCAGCCGAGAGCTTCGGCCGACGAGGCCCCGGTGCGCGCCTGCACGGATCGTGCCTGTGCAGGCACCGAGTCGCCGAGAACGAACTCCCGCTGGTGATCCGCCGGGACGGATTCCGCCAGCGCTCGCACCTGCGCCCGTCGGCGCGCCGAGCAGCGGGCGTCCGTGCGCAGGTCCACCAGGATCGCCGGGGTGTCGTGCTCGGCTTCCAGTGCCCGACGCCACTGCTGGGCCTCGTCCGCAGCCGTGCCGCGGGTGCGGTGATCCGTCTCCCCCGTGCACAGCAGCACCCGACGGCCCGCCAGATCCGGCACCGGTTTCATCAGATGCGCCATGAGTGCAGGCATGTTGGACTGCACCGCCGACAGCGTGATCAGACCCGCCGCCATGCCGGTCACGCCGGCACCCACAGCCGAAGCTGCGATCGAGGCGATGGGTCTCATGGTCGCTCCTGTGCGGACGTCGAACGGAATCCCCAGATGATAAGCGGATGAACGCCAGATGAACAGAGGGTGACGCCACTCCCCTGCTGGACGACGCGATCTCGGGGAATCGACGACACACGCATGGACCTGCCTGTTCTCGAATGCGAATTCTGGCAGGATGGAGACCCGGATCACCGACGACGGAAGGCCGCCCGATGCTCGAGATGCTCGCCGACAGCGGATGGATCGTGTGGCTGATCCTCGCGGCTGTGCTGATCGTGATCGAGATCCTGAGCCTCGACCTGACCTTCCTGATGCTGGGAGTCGGCGCCCTGGCCTCCGCCGGTGCCTCTGCCCTGGGCGGAGGCGTGGTCGTCCAGGTGCTCGTCTTCGTCGCCGTGTCCCTGCTGCTGCTCTTCCTCGTGCGCCCGCGCATCCTCGCCCGGCTGCACCGAGGCCCGGGCCGCGACGGTCTCTCCAACGCCGACCGTCTGCCCGGCTCCGAGTGCACCGTCCTGGAGCCCGTCACCTCGGCCACCGGCCTGGTCCGCCTCCACGGAGATGTCTGGACCGCCCGGACCTCGGGTCCGGAGATCCCGGTGGGCGAGACCGCCTACGTGCATCGCGTCGACGGCGCGACCGTTTGGGTCGAACGCAGCGCCCCCGCCATCGATCCCGCGGTGCACCGGGCCTGAGCCGCCGCGGCCGGCCCGTCGATCGCCCCTGATCCGAACGCCCCCCCGAACACCGACGTCACGAGGAGAGCTCCATGATCGCCACGATCATCCTGCTGGTCATCCTTGTCGTGGTCGCTGTGGTGATCCTGCTGAAGGCGGTGCGGATCATTCCGCAGGCCCGCGCAGGCATCGTCGAGCGACTGGGCAAGTACCAGTCCACCCTGTCCCCCGGCCTGCACATCCTGGTCCCGTTCATCGACCGGCTGCTGCCCATGATCGATCTGCGCGAGCAGGTCGTGTCCTTCCCGGCGCAGTCGGTGATCACCGAGGACAACCTCGTGGTCGGCATCGACACCGTCGTCTACTTCCAGGTGACGGACCCCCGCTCGGCCACCTACGAGATCACCAACTACATCCATGCGGTCGACGAGCTCACCTCCGCGACGCTGCGCAACGTGGTCGGCGGTCTGAACCTCGAGGAGACGCTGACCTCCCGCGACAAGATCAATGCGGAGCTGCGCGGCGTGCTCGACTCCACGACCGGCCGCTGGGGCCTGCGGGTCTCGCGCGTGGACATCAAGGAGATCACTCCCCCGGCCTCCATCCAGGACTCGATGGAGAAGCAGATGCGCGCTGAGCGCGACCGTCGCGCGGCCATCCTCACTGCCGAGGGCGAGAAGCAGTCCCAGATCCTCACGGCCGAAGGTCAGCGCCAGGCCTCCGTGCTCTCCGCAGAGGGCGATGCCAAGGCCGCGATCCTGCGCGCCGACGGCGAGGCCCAGGCGATCCAGAAGGTCTTCGACTCGATCCACCGTGCCAAGCCCACGCAGAAGCTGCTGGCGTATCAGTACATCCAGACCCTGCCCAAGGTCGCCGAGGGCTCCGCGAACAAGGTGTGGATGATCCCCGCTGAGCTCGGCGATGCCCTGCGCGGCGTGGGCGAGTTCCTGGGCCGTCCCGACGCCGGACCGGACTGGGGCGAGGTCATGGAGGAGGAGGACGAGCAGGAGGCCGAGGCTCGTCGCCGCGCCAAGGAGGACGAGGGCCTGGTCAAGGTCACCGACGAGGACCTCAACCCCTCCAAGCGCTTCACCGACCCCGATGACTACGAGGTCCCCGGCCCCGAGACCATCGACCCGAACGCCCCGGTCGACCTCAACGCCAAGCTGCCCGGCGAAGACACCCGCGCCGGCGCCCAGCGCCCTCACCAGGCGACCGCCCCTCAGGGCCGGGACCAGCCGTTCGATCAGCAGGGCCAGCAGCCCCACCCGCAGGCTCAGCAGGGCTACCAGGGCCAGCAGCGCCCTCAGCAGCACGGCCGCGATCCCTACCGCCCGAGCGGGCACGACGGATACGGTCAGCCCCCGCAGCGCTGACCCCAGCGGCCGCAGACCACGGAAGAGGACGCGCCGAGAGCGCGTGGGAGGCATCAGCACCGCGACGTCTCGGGAATAGACTCGAACGTCGCGGTGCTGTGTCTTCCAGCAGAGGTCTTCCCACCGACACCCCCACCGACAGGAGAAACATCCGATGAGCGATCGCAGCCTTCGCGGCATGCGCCTCGGTTCGCAGTCCATGGAGTCGGAGGCCGGCGTCGAGCCCGCCTCGCGTCAGCGCGTGGAGTACCGCACCACGTCCGGCGAGTCGGTCTTCGTGACCTTCGCCATGGAGGCGGAGGTCCCGCAGGTCTGGTACACCAAGACCGGCCAGGAGGCCATCATCGTCGACGGCGAGAAGCCGGAGAACCCCAACGAGAAGCACCAGCGGACCCACTGGGACATGCTCATGGAGCGGCGCACCACGGAGGAGCTCGAGGAGATCCTCCAGCAGCGCCTCGAGCACTACCGGGAGCTGCACGCTCTCTGAGCCGCAGCCTCTGACAGGTCCGCTGTGGACCGATCAGTGCGCCCATGACGAAGGCCGCCCCCGATTCGGGGGCGGCCTTCGTCATGGGCGCGGGGGCTACTGAGCCTCCCGCGCGGGGGCTTCAGCGTCCGAGCAGGCCCTGGGCCTTGTCCCGCAGCACCTTGGCGCGAGCGGTGACGCCCCACTTGGCCACGTTGACGATGGCCTCGCGAGTGATGTCGGCGCTCATCTTGGAATCACCCTCGGCGCGCTCCACGAAGGTGATGGGGACCTCGACGACCTGCAGGCCGGCGAGCTCGGTGCGCCAGCCCAGGTCGATCTGGAAGCAGTAGCCGCGCGAGGTCACCGAGGTGAAGTCGATGGCTCGCAGGGTCTCGGCGCGGAAGGCGCGGAAGCCGGCCGTGATGTCCCGGATGTTCGAGCCCAGGAAGAAGCGGGCGTAGATCCCGCCGCCGCGGGAGATGAACTTGCGGATCCACGGCCAGTTCACCGTCGAGCCGCCCGGCACGTAGCGCGAGCCGATCGCCAGGTCGGCGCCGTTCTCGACGGCCTGCAGCAGCTTGGGCAGCTCCTCTGGCTGGTGGGAGCAGTCCGCGTCCATCTCCACGAGGATCTCGTAGCCCTGCTCCAGCCCCCAGCGGAACCCGGCGATGTACGCCTGGCCCAGGCCGTTCTTCTCGGTGCGGTGCAGGACGTGGATCTGCGCATCGGCCTCGGCCATGCGATTTGCCATCTCGCCCGTTCCGTCGGGGCTGTTGTCGTCCACGACGAGGACATCGCCCTGCGGGACGGCGCGACGCAGTCGGTCCATGACGGTCGGCAGCGACTCGCGCTCGTTGTAGGTGGGGATGATGATGAGGGAACGCACGCTGCGCGCATCCTTTCGCCGAAGTGCACCGAGCAGGACATCGAGGGCCGATCCTGCGGAAGGCCCCGCACCGACCGGGAATGGTGCGCCTCCTCGAGCCCTGCTGGGTGCAGTGCCGGGCCGGGAGGCGACGAGCCGGTGCAAGACGGTCAGTCTAGTCGCGGACGCGCCAGGACCCTCGAATGCGACGACAGGTCCCGACGCAGCCGTTGATCAGTCCGCTGTGCTCCGACTCTGCCACGACCAGGCGCAGGGCCCCGGCATCGACAGGCCCGGCACAGGATCACCGAGCGTCTTCCCAGGGTAGGTGACGGGGCGTCGGAATGCCTCAGCTCAGCGGGAGGATGCGTCCGTCCACGACGGTCTGCGTGCAGCGCGGGCTCGCCTCGTCCTCGAGCGCCGGCAGCAGCGGGGTGCGGGCCCGGGGGTCGGTGCTCCAGGAGGCGCCGGTGCCCTCGGCTTGCTGGACCATCAGCGCCTCGACCTCCCACACGGCGTAGGTGGCCGGTGTTCCGGAGGCCAGCTGCCCGGCCATTGGATGTCCTCCGCCCAGAGCCCGCCAGGCGCCGCGGGTCGCGGCCACGAAGGCGGCCCTCGCGGAGATGCGCTGCTGCGGATCGGGGTGGTGCAGCAGGGCTCGCACGGCCTCCCAGCCGTCGAGCAGAGCGGCGCCCGTGCCCCAGACCACCGGGATGCCCTGCCGGTAGAGCTCGGCCACCGGCGCCTCGACCGAGGGATCCAGGCACAGCGTGACGGAAGCGGCGGCGAGGCGCTCGAGGTCGCGCTGGGTCAGCTCCACCGCACCCACGAGGTCCACGCGCACGCCCATGGCGTGGGCGGTGCGCTCCCCCGCGCTGCTCGCCACGAGCTCGAGGCCCTCCAGCGCGATCGCCAGCTCGTCGGCGCGGCTGACGGCCAGCGCCGGGGCCAGAGACTCCTGCGACACGGCCGTGCAGAACGACGCCACGGCCTGGGCGTCAGCGTCCGCCACCGGCAGCCGGAGGCCGACCAGCGCAGCGCTGAAGCGCTCACGGATCTGCTCGACGACCGAGGCGACGTCATCCTGCGGATCGAGGCTCGGCCACAGCAGGACGCGCGCGGCACGGCCCTGCTGCGCCGCCTCGACCCAGCTCCGCAGCGCCTCGGCATCCTGCAGACCGCCGGTGTGCACCACGGCTCCGAGCCCGAGCGCCGCCGCTGCGCTCGGGTGCGCGCTGCGGCTCAGATCCGCGGAGCTGTCGACGAAGGCCGGGGTGATCAGCCGGCCGTCCAGCTCGACGACCTGCATCCGCTCGTCCTGCAGCGAGTCAGCTGCCTGCTCCGATCCGACCCAGACCACCTGATCCCCCTCGGCGATCAGCGCCGAGGCTCCCGGATCCACCGTCGTGTAGACGGAGCCTCGGCGGTAGAGGACAGGACCCTCGAGGGGGCTTCGCGCGGTGGACTGCTGGGACATGGTGCTCCTTCGAGAGGTTCGGGAAGTCGAAAGGGGACTCGGCACGCCCGGCGGACGGCTCAGTGCTCCGTGCCCCGTCACTGCTGCGAGCCGGTCAGCGCTCCTGCAGATCGGTGCGGGGGCCTGTCGGTGCTCGGTGCGGCTCAGGGCTCAGGGTCCTCGAGGACGGATTGGACGACCACGCCGCGTCTGATCAGGTCGACGGCGCGCTGGCAGCCGGTGCGTGTCTGGGCGTCGAGGCCGCGGATCGAGGCCACCTGATCGAGAAGGTCGATCACCTGCTTGGTCCAGCGCACGAAGTCGCCGGCCGCCAGCTCGGTGTCCTCGAGCGTGGCGCGCAGGGAGCCGCCGCGGGCCCAGCGGTGCATGGGTCCGACCATGCCGAGCTCGGGCTCGGCCGTCTGATCGACGCGGTGCTGCTCCTCCAGATCGGTCAGCCGGGTCCAGTGCGTCACGGCGGTGGCGACGGCCTGCTCGATCTTGGCGGAGGGCAGTCGCGGCCGCGCACCGGCGTCCTGGCGCTTGGCCTGATACGTGAAGACCGTGGCCACAGCGGCGATGGACGCCGGGTCCAGCCCGTCCAGGATGCCGTCGCGCAGGCCCATGGCCAGCAGGAGATCGCGATCGCCGTAGATCCGCCGCAGGCTCTGCCCGGCCGGGGTCAGCCGCAGCTCGTCGTCACGGCGCTCGAGGTAGTCGAGCTCGTGCAGCACCGAGGTGATGCGGTCGAAGCGGGCGGCCACCGCGTTCGTGCGTCCGTCGAGCTGGCGCATGAGGCGGTCGGTCTCGCGGCGCAGCCGCTCCCAGCGCTCGGCCCAGCGGGCGTGCTGCTCGCGGTCGCTGCAGCCGTGGCAGGGGTGCTCGCGCAGGCGCCGGCGCAGCTCCGTGATGCGCGCCTCCGAGCCCGAGCCGCCGCGGGCGAAGCGCGGCTGATCGCTGCGGCCTCCCGTCCGCGGAGGCACGCCCTCCTGCAGCGCGGAGCGCATGGCCCCGGAGATGACCTTGCGCTCCTTCAGCGAGGAGACCGCGATCCGCTTGGGCAGACGGATGCGCGAGATCGGCTCGAGCGGACCCTCGAGATCCTGAGCGCCCAGGCGTCGCAGGTGGGCGTCGTGGGTGACGATCGACGGCCGCGGCTGCGGCGAGTGCGGATCCGGGGAGACCACCACGGCGAAGCCCCGGTTGCGGCCAGTGGGGATGTCCACCACATCGCCGGGCAGCAGGTCCTGCAGCGATGCCGCGGCCTCCGTGCGCCGGGTGTGCGAGCGGGCCTTCTCGGCCGACTTCTCGGTGTCCTTGAGCTCCCTGCGCAGCGCCGCGTACTCCGTGAAGTCGCCCAGGTGGCAGGTCATGGACTCCTCGTAGCCGGCCAGCGCCTCCTGATTGCGGCGCACTTCCCGGGCGATGCCCACGACCGAGCGATCGGCCTGGAACTGGGCGAACGACGACTCCAGGATCCCGCGGGTGCGCTGGGCGCCGAACTGTGCGATCAGGTTGACCGACATGTTGTAGGTCGGCCGGAAGCTCGAGTTCAGCGGGTACGTGCGCTTGGAGGCCAGCCCGGCCACGGCCTGGGGGTCCGTGCCGGGCCGCCACAGCACGACCGCGTGGCCCTCCACGTCGATCCCTCGGCGCCCCGCGCGTCCGGTGAGCTGGGTGTACTCCCCCGGCGTGATGTCCACGCGGGCCTCGCCGTTGAACTTGTCCAGGCGCTCGAGCACCACGGAGCGCGCCGGCATGTTGATGCCCAGCGCCAGGGTCTCGGTGGCGAACACGGCTTTGATCAGCCCCTGGGTGAACAGCTCCTCCACGACCTCCTTGAACAGCGGCAGCAGCCCCGCGTGGTGGGCCGCCACGCCGTGCAGCAGGCCGTCCCGCCACTGTCGGAAGCCGAGGACGTCCAGATCGGCGTCGTTGAGCGAGGCGGCCGCCTCCGCGGTCACAGCGCGGATGGTGCGCCGCTCGGCCTCGGTAGTCAGCTGCAGGTCGGCGGCCAGGCACTGGGTCACGGCGTCGTCGCAGCCGGCTCGGGAGAAGATGAACGTGATCGCCGGCAGCAGGCCCTCGCTCTGCAGCTGTCGGAGAAGGTGGGGGCGGCTGATGCGCGGGATGGAGCCGCCGCGGTCGTCGCGCCCGGAGCCGCGTCCGCGGTCGTCCCGTCCGTGCCCGCCGCGCCCTCGGCCGTTCTTCTGGCGCATGCGCTCTCGGGACCGCCCACCCGGACCACGCCGTCCGGAGGCCTGGGAGCGGGCCAGATGTAGCAGCTCGGGGTTCACCGCCGGTGGCTCGATCCGGGCCTCGAGCCCGGCCTCTCGCGCTCGCTCGAGCCGTTCGGCCTTCTCGGCGGCCTGCTCGACCGTGTCCGTGACGAACAGGTCCATCAGCTCGGTGCCGACCTGCATGTGCTGCCACAGCGGCACCGGACGGTGCTCGGAGACCACCACGTCCGTCTCCCCGCGCACGGCGCCCAGCCAATCGCCGAACTCCTCCGCGTTGGAGACCGTGGCGGACAGGCAGGCCATCTGCACGTGCGGCGGCAGGTGGATGATGACCTCCTCCCACACGGCGCCGCGGAAGCGATCGGCCAGGTAGTGGACCTCGTCCATGACCACGAAGCCGAGGTTGCTCAGGGTGGGCGAGTCCGCGTAGAGCATGTTGCGCAGGACCTCGGTGGTCATCACCACCACGTCCGCCTCGGAGTTGATCGAGGTGTCGCCGGTGAGCAGCCCCACGCGCTCGGCACCGAAGCGGCGCACGAAGTCCGAGTGCTTCTGGTTGCTCAGCGCCTTGATGGGCGTGGTGTAGAACGCCTTCTGCCCGCGATGCAGCGCCAGGTCGACGGCGAACTCCCCCACGACGGTCTTGCCGGCGCCGGTGGGTGCTGCGACCAGGACGCCGCGGCCCTCCTCGAGCGCACGGCAGCCCTCGATCTGGAAGTCGTCGAGCTCGAAGTCCAGGCTGGCCGCGAAGCGGCTGCGGTAGGTCCTGGCCTCGGAGGTGCGGGCCTTGGCTGCCATGTATCGCTCGGCTGGACTGGACATGCCCCCACCCTACGACCCGACGACGACAGCCCCGCGCCCGCCGGTGCGGGTGCGGGGCTGTCGGGGGCTGCGGCCGCCGGCAGGCACGCGGCGCTGAGGCAGACCGATCGGATCGGGTCAGCTCTTCTCGTCGGTGCGCCCCATGGCGCTGAGGTCCTCAGCAGAGGTCGCGCTGTCTGCGCCGAGACCCGTCTCGGCCTCACGGGCCGCCGCCCGCTTGGCCTTGCGGCGGTCGAGCAGCAGGCACAGCGCCACCGCCAGGAAGAACAGCAGCAGCAGCGGCACGGCCAGGTAGAACATGGTCATCATGTCCGGCCCCGGCGCCGCCATGGCCGAGATGATCAGCACGATGATCACGACCCAGCGCCATGAGCGCAGGATGGTCCGGCCCTTGAGCAGACCGAGCATGTTCAGGCCCACGAGCAGCACCGGCAGCACGAACGAGATGCCGAAGGTCAGGATCAGCTGCATGAAGAACGTGACGTAGACGTCGGCGCCGATCAGGTTGGTGCCGCCGGTGGGCGTGAACGACGTCAGCGCGATGACTGCGGTGGGCAGCACGAGCACGGCCACGGCGCAGCCTGTCAGGAACAGCGGGACCGCCGCGAGCAGGAAGCCGTAGGCGTAGCGCTTCTCCTTCTTCTGCAGCGCAGGCATGATGAACGCCCAGATCTGGTAGAGCCAGACGGGGCTGGAGATGATGACGCCCAGGGTCAGCGCGACCTGGACCATCTGGTTGAACGGACCGCCGACCGAGTTGTAGTTGACGGCCGCTTCCTGTCCCTGGGCCTCCGCGACCGCCGTGAGCGGCTCGGTGATGTAGGACATGAACGGGTTGTAGACCACGAAGCCCAGGATCATGCCGACCACCAGTCCGATGGCCGCCTTGATCAGGCGGTTGCGCAGCTCGCGCAGGTGCTCGGTGAGCGCCATCTGCGCCTGGGGGTTGCGGCGGCGGCTGCGCACGCGGCGCTGCTCGCGCCGATCCGCGGCTGAGGGCCTCCCGGCGGGCTTCTCCGGCTGCATCTCGGTCATCGTCGATCTCCCTGGGGGCCGCGGCGACGGACTCGCCGCGGCAGGCGAACCGGGCCGGAGTCCGCAGGGACTTCGGCCCGGAGGTCAGCTGACGGGGCGGTGAGCCCCGGGGTCATCGGACGGTGCCGTCCGAGTTCGAGGCGCTGTCCGCCGCCGTGGAGCCGTTCGTGCCCGTGCTGGTACTGGTCCCGGACTCGCGCACGGTCTCGCCGTCGACGATCGTGGACTCGTTCTCCCCCTTGGAGTCCTTGCCGTCGTCCTTCATCTCCTTGACCTCGGACTTGAAGATGCGCATGGACTGGCCGAGGCTGCGGGCCATTCCGGGCAGCTTGGGAGCCCCGAAGAGCAGGACGATGACCAGCAGGATCAGGACGATGAACATCGGGTTGTCGAAGAGCTTACCCATTCGGGAGTTCCTTTCCTCGTGCCGCGTGCAGGTCCTGGACCCTCTGCGGCTGAGCTCTCAGCGCCCGCCGCGCGATGCGGCGCTCGACGCGCTCGGAGCGTCGTCTGTGACTGTCTTCACGATACTTCAGCCTGGCCTCGCGCACCGGCGTGAACACGTCCGACGCGCCCCGCACCGCCAGGCTCCGGGTCCGCCCGGCGGACCCAGAGGGATGCTGCGACCCCACCCGCTCGATCACGGCCCCCAGCCTGTCGAGCTCGCCCACCGCGGCCAGAAGCCGCCGCCAGGCGAACCACAGCAGTGCCGCCAGGAACACTGCCGCGACGAGCACGAGCCCGGTCCACAGCAGGAGCCACATCCACCAGGACATGACGCTCACCCTAGTTCCGATTCCTGATCATCGGCCGCATCCAGATAGGGGGCCATGGCGGTGTTCACCCACTGTTCCCCGGCCTGGACGACCGGCGGCGGGGCCAGCGCGCCGAGCTGCCCGCCGTAGCGGGTGACCAGCGAGAAGGCCTGCTCCGCCGTGGTGAAGGAGATCTGCGCGGCCTCGAACTCGACCGGCGGGCGCCCGCCTCGCCCTCGAGCGGCGGGGGCCTCCTCGACGGCAGCCTCCTCCGCGGCCACCCCCTCCAGCGGCGGCAGCTCGACGACCGCGGTGCGCGTGGCCCGGTACTGATCGGCGATCCAACGGCTGCGGCGGTCGGTGACCAGGGCGATCTCCGTCTCGGCGGACAGCGCTGGGTCCCGGGGGCGCAACTGCGGACGCGAGGCGGGGTCCTCGTGGACCTCGGCATCGCCGACCACCAGGGCCGAGCGCACGCGGTCCAGGCGGAACTCGCGCAGCGCCTGCGCCTTGGTGCACCACGCGATCACGTACCAGTAGGTGTTGGACGAGGTCAGGTGCAGGGGGTCGATCTCCCGCTCCGTGACTTCGTCGCGCGAGGCCACGATGTACTGGATCCGCACACGGCGGCGGTCGTCGATCGCCCCGCGGACGAGATCCACGAGCGAGTCGATCGGGTCCTGGGCGGCCGACCACGCAGTGATCTCCGGCAGCGGTTCGGGCTCGTCGTGGCCGGCCGCCTCCAGGGAGGCCGCGGCCAGGGCGGTGTCAGCACGTGCTCCGACGGCGTCCACGACCGTGGCCGGCTCCCCCGCCGCCTCGGCGACCTTGCGCAGCGCGGAGTCGATGGCCGGGGTCTGCTCGCCGGGCAGGGAGCGCAGCGTCTGCAGCCCGATCATCAGCGCGGCGGCCTCGGGCTGGGTCAGGCGCACCGGGTCCGAGATCTCCTCGGCGTTCGAGACGTTGACCGGCCCGCCGTCCCAGGAGGCCTCGATGAGCTGATCCGGGGTGTGCCCGGGACGTCCGCACACGAAGAGCAGGCCCAGGTCCTCGACCACCTGGTCGACGTCGACCTCGACGTGCTCGGCGACCTCGCTGATGTCCACGCCCTGGTGCCCGTAGACGTAGCGCACGATCTCGAGCAGCCGCGCCAGGTGCTCCGACGACGACGTGGAGGTGCGCCGGGAGCGCCGCGAGGGGCGGTTCCAGTCGACCTCGGCTCCTCGCAGGCGCTGCTGGAACTGAGCCGCCCCGCGCAGGCGGCGCAGCACGCTGGCGCGCACGCGGGTCTGCAGCCGCGGCTCGGGCTGGCCCGGCTGCAGCAGGGCCTCCAGCGGATCTGCGGCGCCGAGCTCGGCGTCCAGCGGGTCGGCCTCCGGCAGGTCCGCGAGCTCCGGCGACGGCATGAAGGCGTCCGGGCCCACGGCGGCGACCTCGTCGGCCACGCGCTCCGGCTCGGTGACGGGCACCAGCAGGCGGTCTCGGCCATCGGTCCCGGCGCCCAGCGACTCGGCAGAGGCCATGCGTCGCAGCATCTGGCCTCGGCCCGGGGCCACGTCGACGGCGACCGATCCCAGTGCCGGTGAGGCCTCGAGCGCATCCAGGCGGTCGTTCATGGAGAACCCGGCCGGGGGCTCGAAGGTCTGGGCGGTGGCTCGGACCTCAGAGACGATGCGCGAGAGCCTGAACGTGCGCTCGGCCTGGCGGTCCAGGTCCCAGCCCGTCACGTACCACGAGCCGAACCGGGAGCCGACGCCCCACGGCTCGAGCCGACGATGCGTCTGCTCATCGGTCGAGGCCGCCAGATAGTCGAAGCGCACCTGGCGGTGACGCAGCACGGCCTCCATGAGCGGAGCGAAGGCCGGTTCCTGGACCGTGACGGTGGGCTGGATCATGGGCGAGGGCTCGTCCTGGACGGCCGAGGCCTCCAGCACGGGCTCGAGCTTGCGCAGGGCGCGCCTGGCCACGGTGCCCAGCGACGCCTCGGTCCAGGCGTTGGCGGCCAGGCCGAGCACAGCCGTCTCCTCTGCGGTGAATCGCAGCGGAGGCAGCGTGAAGGAGCCGCGCGGGATCCGGTAGCGGAAGGTGGCGTCGTCCTCGAAGAGCAGCGACTCCGGGACCTCCTCGATCGGGAAGCCCAGGGCGCGCAGCTCCTGCTTGTCGCGTTCGAACATCCGCTCGAAGCCGCTGTCGGTCGTGGCCTCCTGGTAGTCGGGCACGACCCCGCGCAGCTCCGCGCGGGTGTAGCCCCGCTCGCGGTACAGCAGCGCGAGCATCAGATTCAGCCGACGCTCCGTAGCGCGTCGGCGCTGGTCGGCAGGCACTGCTGGGTCAGCGCACGTCGACGAGGTCGACGACGAAGATCAGGGCCTCGTTCGGGCCGATGGCGCCGCCTGCGCCGCGCTCCCCGTAGGCCATGGACGACGGGATCTCGAGACGACGGCGTCCGCCCACGCGCATGCCCAGCAGACCCTGGTCCCATCCCTCGATGACCTGGCCGATGCCGACCGTGAAGTCCAGCGGCTGGCCGCGGTTCCACGAGGCGTCGAACTCCTCGCCGGTCGAGTGGGCCACGCCGACGTAGTGGCAGGAGACCTGCTTGCCGGGCTCCGCCACAGCGCCCTTGCCCTCGACCAGGTCGATCGACACGAGCTCGGTGGGGGCATCGCCCTCGGGGAAGTCCACCTCGGGCTTGGAGCGGTCGAGATTTCGCTGTCCGAAGGACACGGTTTCCTCCTGGGGGTTCGGATGGGGGATCTCTGGGGTGGGAGATCGACGGTCGCACGGCCTGGACCGATGCGACGCGGACTGTGCGACCAGGATAGCCGGACCTGACCATCAGCGGCCTGCGGATCAGCCCTCGGCGGACGCCTGGTCGTCGGCGGTCGCGGAATCCTCCGCACCGTCCGTCGCGTCGCCGGTCGCCGGCGCCTCCGGCTGCTCGGCGGATTCGGTGGCGCCGAGGATGTCCACGACGAACAGCAGGTCGCCGGCGGGGCTGCCGCTGCCGTCGGCATCGACCTCCTCCTGGGTGCCGTAGGCCTTGTCGGCGGGGACCGAGATCAGCACGCGCGAGCCGACCTTCTGGCCCTCCAGACCCTCCGACCAGCCCGGGATCACGGCCGAGAGCGGGAACGCGGTGGGGACGCCTCGCTCGTAGGAGGAGTCGAAGACCTCGCCGTCCTCCCAGCGCACGCCGACGTAGTCCACCGCCACGGTGTCCTCGGCCTTGACCTCGGCGCCGTCGCCTGCGATCAGCGTCTGGGTGACGACGTCATCCGGCGCCTCGCCCGACGGCTTCTCGATCTGCGGGGTGCCGCTCTCGCCCTCCGAGACCTGCGGCAGGCCGTCGGTGCTGGCGGCCATCTCGCCCTCGGGCGAGTCCGGCAAGATCTCCTGGACGGTGTAGCGCACGGTGGTCTCCTGGACCTGCCCGGTGCCGTCGTCGGCGCTGGAGGTGATGTCCACGGAGGTCCCGACCCTGGCGTCGGCGAGCTGGTCGTGGAGGAACTGATCGCTCTCTGCCAGGTCGTCGTCGATGCGCATGACCTGGTCCTGCTCCTGCTGCGGCTCGCCGTCCGCGACCGGCGAGGTGCGCACCAGCAGGGTGTCGCCGTCCTCGACCTCCGCGCCGTCGCCCTCGTTGACCACGGAGGCGGTGGGATCGGGCAGGGGCTCCGGCTCGGGGGTGTCGTAGGAGGCCAGCAGGTCAACCACGAACACGAGGTCGCCGGCCGGGTACTCGGAGTCCTCGCCGAGCTCTTCAGCGGTGCCGTAGGCCTTCTCGGCGGGGATCGACATGATGACCCGCGAGCCGACCTTCTTGCCCTCGAGGGCCTCGGCCCAGCCCGGGATCATGGTGTCCAGCGGAAGAGCCGCCGGGGAGCCGGACTCGTAGGAGGAGTCGAAGACCTCTCCGTCCTCCCAGCGCACGCCGACATAGTCGGCCACGACGGTGTCGCCCTCGCCGATCTCCTCGCCGTCGCCCTCGATGAGGTACTCGGAGGTGACTTCGGACGGGGCCTTGCCCTCGGGCTTGGCGATCTGCGGGGTTCCGTCCTCCCCCTCGGTGACCGCCGGCAGCCCGTCGGGAGACTCCTTCATCTCGCCGTCGATGCCGCTGGGCACCTCGTCGATGATCTCGTAGACCTCCACTGCGGTGGAGTCATCGCCCTCGGTGCCGCTCTGCCCGGCCGTGGCGTCCGAGGAGTAGGCCACGACGCCGCCGACCTTCATGCCCTCCATGGCCTCGTAGAGCTCCGGGACCCGCTCCTTGAGGTCATCGTCGAAGGTGAGGACCTGACCGGCGCGCTGGGAGTAGGACTCCCCCAGCTCCGACTTGTCGCCGCCGCTGTAGATCGACATCTGGACCATCAGGGTGTCGCCGGGGTCGATGTCCTCGCCGTCGCCCTCGTCCAGGACCTTGGTCTCGTTGCCCTCGACCTTGATGGGGGTCTCGTAGTCGATCGAGGGGGCCTCACCGGCGGCGCGGTCCTCATCCGTCATCTCGACGGAGCGCAGTCCTCCGCCTCCCGAGCAGCCCACCAGGAGCAGGGCTGCGGACATCGCGGTTCCGGTGACGAGCAGGGGCTTGCGCACGTGTTCCTCCAGGCCGCGACCAGGGGCGGCATCTCGGTGGGGTCATCCCGGAAGCGAGGCGGCTTCCCAGGACGGACCGGTGGTCGGCGCACAGGCTATCGGTCGGGGCTGAATGCCGCCTGTGCCGACACTGGCGGCGCAGTTGGCCGGAGCTCAGTCCTGCGGAGTCTGCTCCTGCGGATCCTGACGCGCCTGGGCATCCGCCTGCGCGGCGCGATCGGCCAGGTGGCGGGCGTCGCGACTGGCGCGGCGGGCCTTCTTGTCCGTGACCTCGCGCTCCCCCAGCGTCAGCGGGGTCCAGGCCTGCAGGTCCTCCTGGGTGTACTCGGACTTCGACGCACGCCGCTTGGGCGCCAGCCGGCGGGCGCCGTCGGCCAGGCGACGGGCGGTGATCAGGAACCCGGTGTGGGCGACCATGCGGTGGTCCGGGCGCACGGCCAGGCCCTCCACGTGCCAGCCGCGGACCATGGTCTCGTGCGCGTCGGGCTCGGTGTAGCGCCCATCGGCGCGCATGGCCTCGGCCACCCGCGACAGCTGCGTCACCGTGGCCACGTAGCAGATCACCACGCCGCCGGGGACGAGCACCCCCGCGACGGCATCCAGGCACTCCCACGGCGCCAGCATGTCGAGCACCACGCGGTCCACGCTGCCGGGCTCCTCGCGCCGGCCGAGCTCCTCGGCCAGATCGCCGATGCTCAGCCGCCAGGCGGGGTGGGCTCCGCCGAAGAACGTCTCGATGTTGCCCTGGGCGACCTCCGCGAACTCCTCGCGGCGCTCGAAGGAGTGCAGGCTGCCCTCGTCGCCGATCGCGCGCAGCAGCGCGATCGACAGGGCTCCCGAGCCCACGCCGGCCTCGACCACGCGGGCGCCCGGGAAGATGTCGCCCATCGTGACGATCTGCCCGGCGTCCTTGGGGTAGACCACCGCGGCACCGCGCGGCATGGACAGCACGAAGTCCTTCATCAGCGGGCGAAGGGCCTGGTAGGCGATGCCCACGGAGTTCTCGACCACGGTGCCCTCGGGCTGCCCGATCAGCAGATCGTGCGGCAGGACGCCCTTGTGGGTCTGGTACTCCTGCCCGGCCGTGAGCGTGATCGTGGTCAGCTTGCCCCGGTCGTCCATGATCTGGATGCGCTCGCCCTCGCGCATGGGCCCGCGGCGGTTGATCGCCCCGGAGGGGCCGTGCGCGCGCTCGCCGGAGGTCTGCGGGGAGCTGGTGGGGGTGCTGGCCTCGGTCATGGACTGCCTTTCGCTGGCGGGAGAGCTCGCTGCACGAGCACGGGACGGGTGCGCCGGTGGCGGCTTCGAGGATTCGGGGCCGAGGCCCTGCGGGGCTTCGGCGACGGACATTGTCGCATCACCGCGCTCGACCGGCCGACCGCGACCGGCGCCCACAGGTCTCAGGCTCCTGGAAGAGGGGTGCGGCTGCGCCGCTTGCCTGGCGTCAGCCGGGTGCCTCGTGCTCAGCGTGCCGAGCCGTCCGGGCGGATCAGCCCGGATCGCTCGAGCTCGGCATTCAGACGCGCCGCCGACAGGGTGCCGATCACGGTGCCCTCGGCATCGACGACGACCATCACCGGGCTGGCGCAGCGCACCGCAGCCTCGAGCAGGTCGTGGCCGGAGAGCTCCTCGGGCAGGATCGCCGACGGGCGGATCGGCAGCAGGGCGCGGCTCAGCGGGGAGGCCGCGCGCTCGTGGGACGGCACGGCGCTGAGCCGGCCGCCGTCGAGCACGCCCACGGGGATGCCGTCCTCCATCCCGACGACCGAGGTGCCGGGCTCGAGCTGGGCTGCGGTCTGCTCGACGGCGCGCAGGCTCTGCCCGGCGGGGATGCCGACCGCCGGCTGGCTCAGGCCCAGGGCGGTGCGGCCCTCCATGGCCGCCGAGGCCTTCGAGCGCCGCAGGCCATCCGCGGCGCCGGAGACCAGCATCCACACGAGCAGACCCGCCACGATCAGGCTCAGGGGACGCTGCCACATCCCCAGCAGCAGCACTGCGGTCACGATCGCCACGGCGCACAGCCGACCCGTCCAGGCCGCGGCCACGGTGCCCATCCGCTCGCTGCCGGTCAGTCCCCACACCAGGCCCTCGACCACCCTGCCGCCGTCCAGCGGAAGGCCCGGGACGAGGTTGAACAAGCCCACCAGGAGGTTGGCGGTCGAGGTCAGCGACAGCACTGACCAGCCGATGCGGGCAACCATGGCGCCGTCGACCTGCGCGGCCTCCCCCAGCCCGGGCAGCAGCGCGAATCCGACCGCCGCGATCAGCAGGTTCACGATCGGACCCACGACCGACACGACCGTGGACGCCCACCAGCGCGGATTCGTGCGCCCGAAGGCCGTGTGCCCGCCGGCGATCGAGAGCACGATCCGATCCACGGGCCAGCCGAAGGCCCGGGCGGCACCGGCATGGGCCAGCTCATGCAGCAGCACGGAGACTCCGAGCAGAAGGCAGAAACCGAGGGCCACCGCGTAGGCGCCGAGGCCGAGCTCGGGCATCGACCGGCGCAGGACGGGGCCGTAGAGGAGCACGACCAGGAAGCTGATGATCAGCCAGGAGGACTGCAGGTGCAGCGGCATCCCGGCGATGCGCCCCAGGGGCACGGACCCGCGCGGGCCCCTCCGCCGCCGCGGCTGGGACGCCGGCGCTGCGCTGCCGGAAGGCGCCCTCGTCACGGGCGGCGCCGCTCGCGCTCGTCGACCCAGGTCCCGAGCGCTGCCGGGGTGACCTCGCTCAGGGAGCCGACCTCCCGGTCCAGACCCACATCCGAGATGTCGATCAGGTTGGACACCCCGAGGACGAAGGCCCCGGAGCCGATGGCAGAGCGGATGCCGGTCAGCGAGTCCTCGATGGCGACCATCCGGCGGATGCTCAGCTCTTCGGGGTTCTCCTGGCGCTCGGAGACCAGGGCGGAGAGCCGACGGGCGGCGAAGACGTAGGGGGCCGGATCCGGCTTGACCGGCAGACCGATGTTGCCCGTGACGATCAGATCGAACAGCGGGCCGTCCCAGCTGGTGGCGGGGTCCTCGCCGGAGGCGGCGATCGCGCCGAGCTTCTCCACGACCACATCGGCCACCGGGGACTCGGAGTTGGTCACCAGCGCTGTGGGAATGCCCTCGCGCCGAAGGGCCACGAGCAGCTCGAGGGCCCCGGGGCGCAGCTCGAGCTCGCGGCGCACGCCTGCGGCCACGCGCTCGCACAGGGCGTCGACGACCTCGCGCACGCTCAGCGGGATCCCGGCGCGGACCATGATCCGCCCGGTCTCCTCGAGGTCTCCGCCGACCACGCTCAGCGAGTCCTCATCCGTCCAGACGAGGCCGTGGGAGCCCATGAGGTCGGCCTCGGCGGCGAACCAGTGCGGCTCGGTGTCCACGAGAGTTCCGTCCATGTCCCACAGGACGGCGTGGGGGCGCGCGGAGGCCGCGGCGGCGGAAACGGTCTCTGTCGCTGGATCGGGACTCGTCGGAAGCATGCTGGGATCCTATCGGCTCGCCCTGCCCCGGACCGGTACCGCGCCTGTGAAGTGATCGTGTGCGCTCACGGCGAGCAGCGGGCTCCCCGGCCGGGCGGACCGCAGGCCCCGCGCGTACAGTGAGTCGCGTGAGCGGATTCGACAAGACCTTCCCCCAGCCCGAGGCGGGCCCGTTCGGCATCGTGCAGGAGGCCGGATCGGGCGAGCGCGTGCGGGTGCTGATCGGTGCCTTCGAAGGCTGGAACGACGCCGGCGATGCGGCCACGGATGCCGTGAAGCTGCTGGCCGAGGCCTTCGGCGCGGTCGAGGACTTCGAGGTCAGCCCCGATGAGTACTACGACTACCAGTACTCGCGTCCGCGCATCGTCCGCTCCGCCACCGGCGAGTCCAGGATCGTGTGGCCGACCACGCGGATGCTGCGGGCCTCGGTGCCCGGGACCAACCTGGATCTGATCCTGCTGCACGGCTGGGAGCCGTCGTACCGGTGGTCCAGCTTCGCCGCCGAGATCCTGGAGCACGCGACCCAGCTCGAGGTGGACTTCGTGGTGATGGTGGGGGCGCTGCTGGCCGATGTGCCGCACACCCGCCCGATCCCCATCACCGTCACCTCGGAGACCGAGGAGCTGCAGCAGGAGCTCGAGATCACCGGCTCGGACTACGACGGCCCCACCGGCGTGGTCGGAGTGCTCAGCCACCTGGCCTCGATGTCCGGGATCCCCTCGCTGAGCCTGTGGGCCGCCGTGCCGCACTACGTGGCCCAGTCTCCCTCCCCCAAGGCGCAGCTGGCCGTGCTGCGCCGGCTCGAGGACCTCCTGAGGATCACGGTGCCCATGGACGCGCTGGTCGAGGACTCCGAGGCGTGGGAGCGAGGGGTGGACGATCTGGCCGAGGAGGACCCGGAGATCGCCGCCTACGTGGCCAAGCTGGAGGAGGCCAAGGACACCGCCGATCTCCCCGAGGCCAGCGGCGACGCGATCGCCCAGGAGTTCGAGCGCTTCCTGCGCCGCCGCGACCAGGGCTGAGACAGCCGCTGAACCGGCAAGGGGCCCGTGCGCATCTCGCGCACGGGCCCCTTCCTCATGTCCTGCAGCAGCTCCTAGAGGACGACGCCCAGCCGTGCCTCGATGGCCTGCCGCGCGAGGTCGTCTCCGGAGCCGCGCTGTCCGCCGACCAGCACCCCCTCGGCCCAGACGTCGATCGCCTCGATCGCCCGGGGCGAATCGAGGTCATCCGCCAGGGCGTCGCGCACCAAGTCGAGAGCATCAACGAAGGAGCCCTCCACGGCGACGTCGGCGGCCATGCGCCAGCGCGTGAGACGCGCCTCGGCGCGGGTGAGGACGTCCTGGCTCCAGGCCCAGTCCTCGCGGTAGTGCTGGGCCAGGATCGCCAGGCGGACAGCGGCAGGCTCGACGCCGCGCTCGCGCAGCCGCGAGACGAGCTCCAGGTTGCCCAGCGACTTGGACATCTTCTGCCCGTCCAGGCCGACCATCCCGGTGTGCACGAAGTTCCGGGCCATGGGCCGACCGGACAGCGCCCAACTGTGACCGGCTCCCATCTCATGGTGCGGGAAGACCAGGTCCGAGCCGCCGCCCTGGACGGTGAACGGCGCCGGCAGCAGCTTCAGGGAGATCAGCGAGCACTCGATGTGCCAGCCGGGACGCCCCTCGCCCAGCTCACCCCCCTCCCAGGAGGGCTCGCCCTCGCGGTGCACGCGCCACAGCAGCGGATCGAAGATGTCGCGCTTGCCCGGGCGCTCGGGATCGCCGCCGCGCTCGCCGAAGACCTCGAGCATCTCGTCGCGGGTGAGCCCGGAGATCTGTCCGAGGCTCCAGGGGCCGGGCGCGCCGTCCTCGTCGCCCTGCACCTTCGGCTGCAGCACCGGGATGTTGCTGTCGCCGGCCTCGGCGACAGCGCGGACGTCGAAATAGACGTCGCCGTCCGGCTCGCCGTCCTCCCCCTGGACCCGATAGGCCAGGCCCTGGGCCAGGAGCCCCTCGACGGCCGGGACGATCCACTCGAGCGTCTCCGTGGCGCCCACGTAGTGCTGCGGCGGGATGACATTCAGCGCGGTCATGTCCTCGCGGAACAGGTCGGTCTGCTCACGGGCCAGATCACGCCAGTCCACGCCGTCGCGATCGGCGCGCTCGAGCAGGGGGTCGTCCACGTCGGTCACGTTCTGGACGTAGTCGACCGGCATCCCGGCATCGAGCCAGGCCCGATGCAGCAGGTCGAAGGCCACGTAGGTGCTGGCGTGGCCCAGGTGGGTGGCGTCGTACGGGGTGATGCCGCAGACGTACAGCGAGGCTCGCTCCTGCTGCGGCAGCTGCTCCACCTCCCGGGTCCGGGAGTCGAAGACCGCGGGCGGGGCTGCCTGACCGGGAAGCTCGGGGACGGGGCGTGCGGACCAGGACTGCATTGTCACCTCTGGGGACGGTCGTACTGAAGATGGGGCGCGGAGACCTGAGCGCGCGGGGTGCGCTCGCTCGGCGGGGCGAGCGCACGTCTCGTCCAGTCTCCCACGTCGGCCGAGTGCGAAGGACCCCGCCGCACTCGGCTCCGCCTGCCGCGGCGGACGGCCTGGGCCCACGGGGCCGGATCGACGGGGTCCGGACGGGGCCTCGCAGCGGCGGATCAGCCGCCGGCGGTCAGCTCCGGCACCGCGGAGATCACACCGGTGCCCAGGAGGATGAACAGCACGATGCCCAGGATGATCCGGTACCACACGAACAGCGAGTAGGAGCGGTTCGAGATGTAGTGCATGAACCAGCCGATGATCACGTAGCCGATCACGAAGGCGACGATCGTGGCCAGGGCGGTCTGGGCCATCGAGTACGGCTGGGGCGACGGATCGACGATCTCCGAGGCCAGCTTGTAGAGCCCCGAGGCGAACACCGCCGGGATGGCCAGCAGGAAGGCGTAGCGGGCGGCGGCCTCGCGCTTGTAGCCCATGAGCAGGCCCGCGGTGATCGTGCCGCCGGAGCGCGAGACCCCCGGGATCAGGGCCATGGCCTGGGCGAAGCCGTAGAGCACGCCGTGCTTGACGTTGAGGTCCTCGAGGTCGCGGACCTGCTTGCCGATGTGATCGGCGATGCCCAGGATCACGCCGAAGACGATCAGCATGGTGGCCGTGATCCACAGGCTGCGCAGCGTGGTGTCGATCTGGTCCTCGAACAGCAGTCCCAGGATGCCGATGGGCAGCGAGCCAGCGATGATCAGCCATCCCATGCGGGCATCCGGATCGGAGCGATCCATCTTTCCCACGAGCGACAGCGCCCAGTGCTTGATGATCCGGACGATGTCCCGCCAGAAGTAGAGGATCACGGCGGTCTCGGTGCCGAGCTGCGTGATCGCCGTGAAGGCCGCACCGGGGTCCGCGGAGCCCGGGAGGAACTCCCCCACGATGCGCAGATGGGCGGACGAGGACACGGGGAGGAACTCCGTCAGGCCCTGGACCAGGCCGAGGATGATCGATTCAAGCCAATTCACGCCGCTCACCCTATGGCACGGCCCTGCGACTGCCCCCGAGGGACGCCGTGCGATTCCCGGCACACATGCGCCGACACCCACCCCACGACGACGAAGCCCCCGGTGATCGGGATCACCGGGGGCTTCGGATGCCGGACGTCAGCCAGCGGCGGGATCAGGCTCCGCGCTCGTCGTCGGAGTCGTCTTCCGCGTCGTCGTCGAAGTCCTCGAGGTCGTCCTCGTCATCCTCGAAGTCGTCGTCGTCCTCATCATCCTCGTCGTCTGCGAAGACGGTCAGAGGCGTGACCTCGTCGTAGTTCTCGTAGAGGGACTCCTCGTAGGCGTCGAAGGCATCGGCGATCGCCACGTAGGCGGCGTCGACCGAGGGGTCGTCCTCCCCGCGGCGATTGGACAGGGCGGCCAGGTGCTCTTCGAGGGCGGAGACGAGGGACTGGAGTGCGACGCGCGGATCGTTGCTCATGGACTCGACGTTACCGTCCCGAGGAGCAGAATGGGAGCGATGAGAGAGCAAGTCATCCAGAGTTCCCCCCGCGACCCCGGGGTGGGCCAGCCCCTGCTCGACCCGCGCTTCGAGTACCTGGTGCTGACCGTCGGGCCCGGAGAGCGCCTCGCCGACGCCCGCGCGAGAGTCGTCGAGCACGCCGAATACGGCAAATGGGAGCTGCACCGAGTGGTCCATCTCTACAGCGGGGCCCGCAAGCACTGGCTGCGCCGCCGGGTCATGCGCGTCGAGCGCACCCTCTGAGAGCAGTCAGCCAGCGCGTCGACGACACGGCATCAGCCCCATTCCCACCCCATCTCCATCGAGTGGCCGATTCGCCGCCGTCTCAGCCATGAACCGGTGACAACTCGGCCGCTCGAGGGAGCGGCTCAGTAGCCGGTGAGCAGCGTGTGCAGGACGTCGGCGCCGAACTCGAGCGAATCGATCGGCACTCGCTCGTCGACCCCGTGGAACATGGCCGGGAAGTCGAGCTCATCGGGCAGGCGCAGCGGCACGAAGCCGTAGCCGGTGATCCCCAGCGGATCCAGCGCCTTGTTGTCCGTGCCCGCCGAGAGCATGTACGGCATGACCACGGCCTCCGGGTCGTGCTGCTTCAGCGAGGCGACCATGGCATCGACCACGTTGCCGGAGAACGGGACCTCGAGCCCGATGTCGTCGGCCTCGAACTCGAAGCGGATGCCCTCCCCCGCCAGCTCGCGCAGCTTCTCCAGCACGATCTCGCGCTGCTCCGGCAGGAAGCGCACGTCCAGCCCGGCCTCGGCGGTGCCGGGGATGACGTTGACCTTGTAGCCGGAGCTGAGCATGGAGGGGTTGGCCGTGTTCTGCAGCGTGGCACCGACGAAGCGGGCCACCGAGCCCAGCTCGTCGAGCATCCGCTGCGGGTTCTGCGGATCGAACTCCACGCCGGTCAGCTCCGTCACGGTGTCCAGGAACTGGCGCGTGGTCTTGGTCAGCTCGATCGGCCACTGGTACTCGCCGATGTTCGCCATGGCCCGGGACAGCCGCGTGACCGGATTGTCGGTGTTGACCTGGGAGCCGTGCCCGGCGGTGCCGTCGGCGAACAGGCGCATCCACATGAGCCCCTTCTCCGCGGTCTGCAGCAGGTAGGCGCGCTGGCCGCCGATGTTCGCCGAGTAGCCGCCGACCTCCGAGATCGCGTCCGTCACGCCTTCGAAGAGCTCCGGGTGGTTGCGCACGACCCACTTGGAGCCGTACTCCATCCCGGCCTCCTCATCGGCGAAGAACCCCAGCATGATGTCCCGCTTGGGCTTCTGGCCGGTGCGCACCATGTGCCGCACGACCGAGAGGATCATGGCGTCCATGTCCTTCATGTCCACGGCGCCGCGGCCCCAGATCATGCCGTCGCGGATCTCGGCGGCGAAGGGGTCCACGCTCCAGTCCTCGGCCACTGCAGGAACCACGTCCAGGTGTCCGTGCACCAGCAGGGCATCGGCCGACGGGTCCGTGCCCTCCATGCGCGCGAAGACGCTCGTGCGTCCCGGGGCGGATTCCACCATGGTGGCCGCCAGCCCGACCTCCTCGAGCAGCCCGGCCACGTACTCCGCGGCACGGCGCTCCCCCTTGGACTCGCCGCGCCCGTAGTTGGAGGTGTCGATCCGGATCAGGTTCCGGCAGATCTCGGCGGCCTCGTCATGGGCCGTGCCCGCTGAGCCGGCGGGGGTGGTCGAGGGGTTCGGGGTGTTCACGGAGAGCTCCTGAGGGGTTCGAGGGACGTGAGGGACCTGAGGCCATCGTCCGCCCGGGCCGGAGCAGGTGTCCAGCCCGGGCGGCGGCGGCCCAGGATCGGCCGCTCGGCTCAGACGGCCGGCGGCAGCGGCGAGGACGTGACCGCGGTGGTGCGCTCGGCGCGCAGCCGCTCGAGCAGCTGCTCGGCGGCCTCGTCGTGCGTGGCGAACGGGTCCCGCAGGGTCACCACGCGCTGGGCCGGCCCGTTGACCTTCATGTTGACCCAGTCGGCCGTGAAGTGGACGCCGGCCTCCATGCCCGCCTGCACGAGCGCACCGCGCAGGGCCGCGCGCGTGGCCGGGGGCTGGTCGACGGCCGCCTCGGCCTCGGAGCCGTCGGTGCCCGGAAGCCTGGCTGCCATGCCCCGTTCCTCCAGCATGCGGAACAGGCCGCGGCCCGGCGCGATGTCGTGGTAGGTCAGATCCAGCTGGGCGGCGCGCGGGTGGCTGTAGTCCGCACCGGCTCGCTCGGCCCACGAGTCGATGAGCTTCTTCTTGATGGCCCAGTCGATCTCGGTGTCGATGAGCGAATGGTCCCCGCTCTCGACGGCCTCTAGGGACCGCGCCCACAGTTCCAGCAGCCAGTCCACTCGGTCGTGGTGCGCGCCGTTGGCCTGCACGAAGCGGGAGACCACCTCCCAGTACTCGCGCTGCAGGTCCAGCGCCGAGCGGGTGCCGCCCTCGCGCATGGCCACCTGGAAGGTGCCGGTCAGATCATGCGAGATCTGACGCAGCGCCATGGCCGGCGAGTTCAGCGTGCGGTCCTGCAGCGGCTGACCGGACTCGATCACCCGCAGCATCAGATCCGTCACGCCCAGGCGCAGCGCCGTGGTGGTCGTCGACATGGTCGAGTCCCCCACGATCACGTGCAGGCGGCGGAAGCGCTCGGAGTCCCCGTGGGGCTCGTCGCGGGTGTTGATCAGCGGCCGGGCGCGCGTGGTCGAGGACGACGCGTCCTCCCAGATGTGATCGGCGCGCTGCGAGAACGAGTACGAGGCCTCGCCCTGCCCGCCGCCGAACGTCTGGCCCTCGCCGAAGCCGACGGGTCCGTTCGGGTGGATGCGCCCGGTGCCCGAGTAGAGCTGCCGGGTGACCAGGAACGGGATCAGGCTGGCCACGAGGCGCGCGAAGCGGGTGTCCCGCCCGATCATGTAGTTCTCATGCGAGCCGAACGAGTTGCCGGAGCTGTCCACATTGGTCTTGAACAGGTAGACCGATCCCCCGGTGCCGTCGGCGGCCAGCTTGGCCTCCAGGGCCTGGCGCATCCGGTCGACGATCAGCTCGCCGGCGCGATCCTGCGCCACGATGTCCTGGAGGTTCGCGCACTCGGCGCTGGCGTACTCGGGGTGAGCGCCGACGTCCAGGTAGAGCCGAGCGCCGTTGGGCAGGAACAGGTTCGAGGACCGCCCCCACTCCACGATCGGCTGGAAGAGCAGCCGGGCGGCGTCGTCCGGGCTCAGCGTGCGCGCGGGCTCACCGGAAGCGGCGTCCCCGCGCTGCGTGTGGATGATCCCGAACTCGGTCTCGACGCCGATGATCCGCTGATCCATCGGATCACTGACCGCCCTTCTGCACGAAGCCCTTCACGAACTCCTCGGCATTGGCCTCGAGGATCGAGTCGATGTCCGCCAGGAAGTCATCGGCCTGGCTGCTGCGGGCCTGGGCGGCCTCCGAGGGCGCCCCGCCGCCGCTGGGGGCCGGGCCCGTGGGCTCGACGTCCTCGTCGCGACGCTGCGGCTCGTTGTGCTGGATGCGCTCTGCCATGTTCGTTCTCCTTCGATGTTCGCTGCTGTGCGCGGCCGTCGGGCGGTCGCTGCGTGTGCGGTGCCATGCGCCCCGGCTGAGGCCGTGGACCACGGAGGCTGTGTCAGCCGATGCGGGCGGAGACCTCCACCAGATCGGGTCGATCCCGCTGCATCCGCTCGATGAACTCCTCGATGTCGGCTGCGGCCCACCAGTCCTGCGTCTGCTCCCGGGTCAGCTCGGTCGGCTCGGGCATGGTGATCCGCGCACCGCGGCGCAGTCCGGGGAGCTCCACGGCGATGGTCTCCCAGCCGGCGGCGATGACGTCGTCGGGGAAGCGCGCCACGAGGCGGCCGCGGAAGTCCGCGCGAGTGTCGGCCGGCGGGGTCCACATGGCCTGGCGGATCTCCTGCTCGTCGAAGAGGCGCCGCATCCGCCCGGCCGCCTCGAGCTTGCCGTACAGGCTCTTGTCCGGGCGGACGTCGTGGTACTGCAGGTCGATCATGACCAGCTTGGCGTCGTCCCAGCGCAGGCCTCCGCGCTCGCGGTAGCCCAGCAGCAGCTTGAGCTTGGCCAGCCAGTCCAGGCGGTCCGCCATGGCCATGGGGTCATTCTCCAGCGTATCGAGGGTCTCGCGCCACATCTGCAGGACCTCGGCGGTCTCCGGATCGGGGCTCGCTCCGTCGGCGCTCTCCATGTCCTCGGCGGCCTCGAGGTACATCCGCTGGATCTGGATCCCGGTCAGCGGCTCGCCGTCACGACGGCCCACCGCGGCCTGCAGCGACGGGTCGTGGCTGATCTGATGCAGCGCCATCACCGGCTCGGTGAGCTCGATCCTGGGCTGCAGGCCCTGCTCCACCAGGCGCAGCACGAGGGACGTCGTGCCGAACTTGAGCACCTGCGCCCAGTGGGACAGGTTGGCGTCGCCGATGATGACGTGCAGACGGCGGTAGCGCTTCTGATCCGCGTGCGGCTCGTCGCGCGTGTTGACGATGGGCCGGCGCACGGTGGTCTCCAGCCCCACCATCCGCTCGAAGAAGTCCGCGCGCTGGCTGATCTGGAAGCCGGCCCTCTCGCTGCCGGGGCCCAGCCCCACGCGTCCGGCACCGCACATGACCTGGCGGGAGGCGAAGAAGGGCAGCAGGGCGGCGGTCAGGGCGTCGTCGTCGATGTCGCGGGGCACCGTGTAGTTCTCGTGCGTGCCGTACGAGGACGACTTGCCGTCGGTGTTGTTCTTGTGCAGCAGCACGGGCTCCTGGTCGCTGGCCTCCGCGGTGGCCTGCAGCGTGGCCACGATCTCGGCCGCCACACGGTCTCCGGCGAGATCGTAGAGGGCTGCATCGCGCGGGGTGAGGACCTCGGGCGAGGAGTACTCGGGATGCGAGTGGTCCACGTAGAGCCGGGCGCCGTTGGGCAGGACCGTGTTCATCACGACCTGCGGCGTCTGCTCGGACCACAGCCCGGACTCGGTCAGCGCCTCGGCCGCGATCTCCTCCGAGGTCAGCACCGGGGCCACGTCCGTGAGCTGGGTGGGGTGGGCCTCTGCCCGGGACATCTCGAAGCCGCGGGCATCGCGCAGCGGGGTCTCCGAGCTGTAGTCGAAGTCCACGGTCCGGTCGGCGCGCGAGCCGAGCTCGCGGGCCACCAGGGCTGCGTAGGCCGTCACTGCCCGCGTGGAGAGCAGGGTCGAGTTGGCCTTGGGGCTGCCCGGTGCCAGGATCCCGAACTCGGTCTCGGCCCCCATGATGCGGCGCACGGTCATGACTGCTCTCCTGCCCGGGCGGTCGGTGCGGAAGCGGCTGCAGCGCGCGAGCCGCGGTGCAGCACGAAGCGCAGGTCCGCGATGGTGTCCTTGCGGCGCCCGGAGATCCGGGCCCACTCCTCCGGATCGGAGGTGTCCGGCAGGTCCTGCTGCTCCAGGAACTCCTCGGCCACCGCTCGGTGCAGGTGCTCCTGGGACAGGCCGCGCACCTGATCGGTGAGCAGGTCCTTGATCGCCATCTTCTTGGCGCGGTCCACCACGTTGCGGATGACCGCGCCCGAGGTGAAGTCCGAGAACCACAGGGTCTCGCGCGAGCCGTCCCGGTAGGTGATCTCCAGGAAGCGCGTGGAGTCGTCCTGGGCGTACATGGACGACACGCCCACCTCGATGAGCTGCTCCAGGGCCGCCTCGCGGGAGCCGGCGGCGATGACCTCCTCCTGGCGCAGCGGCAGCGTCTCCGTGAGGTAGAGCCCGAAGATCTCCCGGGCGCCTTCGGCGGTGGGGCGGTCGATGCGGATCTTGGCGTCGAGTCGGCCGGGGCGCAGCACGGCCGGGTCGATCATGTCCTCGCGGTTGGTGGCGCCCACGATGATCACGTTGTCGAGCTTCTCGACGCCGTCCATCTCCGTGAGCAGCTGCGGGACGATCGTGGTCTCCACGTCCGAGGAGACCCCCGAGCCGCGCGTGCGGAACAGCGACTCCATCTCGTCGAAGAACACCACGACGGGCACGCCGGAAGCGGCCTGCTCGCGGGCGCGGGAGAAGATCTGGCGGATCTGGCGCTCGGTCTCGCCCACGTACTTGTCCAGCAACTCCGGGCCCTTGATGTTCAGGAAGTACCCCTTGGCCTCCTTGCGCCCCGACTGCTCGGCGGCGCGCTCGGCCAGGGAGCGGGCCACAGCCTTGGCGATCATGGTCTTGCCGTTGCCGGGAGGCCCGTAGAGCAGGATGCCCTTGGGCGGGGTCAGCTGATGCTGGCGGTAGAGCTCGGGGTGCAGGAAGGGCAGCTCCACCGCGTCCTGGATCGCCTCGATCTGCGGGCCCAGGCCGCCGATGTCCGTGTAGCGGATGTTCGGGACCTCCTCCAGGACCAGCTGCTCCATCTCCTGGCGCTCGACGAGCTCCAGGGCCATCCCGGTGCGGGAGTCGATCGAGACCATCTGGCCCGGGCGCGGCTTGGCCTTGCGCAGGGCGCCGGACATGCGCAGGACGCGGTCGTCGCCGGAGCGTCCGCCCACGACCAGCCGGGTGGCGTCGAGGACCTCCTGGACCGGTGCCAGCTCGCCCGACTGCTCGTAGCCCAGCACGGCGACCACGGTCGAGTTCTCGTTCATGAGCACCTGGCGACCGGGCTCCAGCTGTCCCGCCGTGGAGATCAGCGGCGAGACGGGGCAGCGCACGAGCCGCCCGGAGATGTGGACGTCAGCGGTCAGGGTCGCCGAGCCCACCGTGGTGGACGGCGGGACCACGCGCACCAGAGTGGCGATCGTCAGCGGGACCTCGACCTCGTTGGCCAGGAACTTCTTGAGCTGCTCGATCTGGCCGCGGGCGGACTCCAGGGCGGTGCGCAGCTTCTGGTTCTGATCGCCGGCCGTGGCCAGCTGCCGGTCCAGATTGCGCTTCTCGTCCCGGACCAGAGCGACCTGCCGACGGGCGGTGGCCAGCGCATGGTCCTGCGCCGTGCCGTGGGGGTCTGCTCCGGAGGTCGATTCGGTCATCGTCGAAGGTCATCCTGATCTCGCCGTGAGGGGCGTACGGTGCTGTGGGTGCTGGGGCGGCCGGCTCGCGGCCGCACTGCCGAGCATGTGTCTGAGGTTCACCTTATGCCTGTCCATGCCCGGCGTCACACTCAGACCAGCAATTGACACAGTCGCCAGCACTGATTCGATCAGGCGTATCGATCTCCGGCCTCTGCCGGAGGAGGACACGAGGCAGGGAGGGGAGCTCGCATGTCGGTGAGCCGACCCGAGGAGGGGTTCGCGGCGGGGTCGTCGGGCTATCGCCGAGTGCTCGCAGTGCTCGCGCTGGGCGGTCTGGCGAACTTCGCGCTGATCTACTTCGTGCAGCCGCTGCTTCCCGAGTTCGCGCGCGTGTTCGGCATCGAGGAGGGCGCCACGGGGGCCGCGCTGTCCGCCACGACCCTGGCGATGATCCTGGGACTGCTCATGGCGGGGCCGCTGGCCGATCATCTGGGGCGCATCTGGGTGATGGCCGGGTCGCTGATCCTCTCCGGGGCGCTCAGCGCCCTGTGCGCGGTGGCCCCGAGCTGGGAGGTCTTCCTGATCCTGCGCGCCGCCGCGGGCATCGCCCTGGCCGGGCTGCCTGCGATCGCGCTGGCGTATCTGCGCGAGAAGGTGGCCGCCTCCGCCCACGCCAAGGCCAACGCCATCTACATCATGGGCACGGGCCTGGGCGGAGCGGCCGGCCGGCTGCTGCCGGGACCGCTGTCCGGGCTCGGCGGCTGGCAGCTGGTGAGCCTGGTGCTCGGGGTGTTCTCGGTGCTCGTCGGAGTGGCCGTGGTGGTCCTGCTGCCGGGTGATCGACCCACGCGGTTCCCCTTCTCGGTGCTCGATATCGCCACAGGGACGTTCAGCCTGCTGCGCAGCGGGCGGATCGCCCTGGTGTGCGGTCTGGGCTTCTCCTCCATGGCCGTGTTCGTGGGGGTCTACAACGCGGTGTCGCTGCGGCTGGAGGCCGAGCCGTTCGCCATGAGCCCCGAGCAGGCGGCAGTGCTGTACCTGGCCTACCCGGCCGGTCTGCTGGCACCCGCCTTCTCCCGGCGTCTGGCCGAGCGGACGGGCCGGCCGGTGGCGGTGATGCTCGGCATCGCGGGCATGGCCGCAGGTGCCGCGCTGACCACCCCGGACGCCGTGCTGTCGATCCTGCTCGGCCTCGGGCTGCTGACCTTCGCGTTCTTCACGGCGCACTCGGTGGCCAGCGGCTGGTCGGTGGACGGCGCCCATCGTGCCGGGCTGGACACCGCGCGCGCCTCGAGCCTGTACCTGATCTTCTACTACGCCGGCAGCTCGGTCTCCGGGACGCTGTCCACCCACATCTGGAGCGCCGGCGGCTGGTTCGGGGTCCTGGGGATGATGGGCGTGTGGATCGTCCTGGGCCTGGCCTGCGCCCTGGTGCTGGCGCGGCAGGAGCGCTCGCGCTGAACCGTCCTCCGCCCTGCTCGCCGTCGGAGCGTAGGGTGTTCTGAAGCACACCCGAGGAACGAGTGCTCAGCGGAGGCGGAGATGACGCAGCACAGCACCGGACGGATCACCCGACGATCGGCCCTCGCAGCCGGGGCGGCACTGGGGGCCGGTGCCCTGTGTGCGAGTCAGGCGATGGCGGCAGCTCCAGGGCCTGAGGCACCAGTCCCGTCGGATCCCGGGCTGGGCTCCGCGCCCGAGCCGCTGAAGCTCAACGAGGCGGTCGGCACCACCGCTGCCGTGTCCTGCGTGGACCCGTACGCCAGCGACATCGGCCTGAGCATCCTGCAGGGCGGCGGCAGCGCGATGGATGCCGCCGTGGCCATGGCAGCCGCGCTCGGGGTCACCGAGCCGTACTCGTGCGGGATCGGCGGCGGCGGCTTCCTGCTCTACCGCGATGCCGTCACCGGCCTGGTGCACACGATCGACGGCCGCGAGACGGCCCCCATGAGCTATACCGAGACCCAGTTCACCGACGCCTCGGGCGCCGAGCTGGACTTCGACGCCGTCGTGAACTCCGGTCTGTCCATCGGGGTGCCAGGCACCCCGGCCATGTGGGCCCTTGCCGCCGAGCGCTTCGGGACGCTTCCGCTGGGTGCGCTGCTGGAGCCGGCCGAGCAGCTGGCCCGGCGCGGCTTCGTGGTGGACCAGCACTTCCACTCCCAGACCGACGAGAACGCCGAGCGCTTCTCCCGGTTCCCGGAGACCGCCCGCGTCTTCCTGCGCGACGGCAGCGCCCCCGAGCTCGGGAGCACGTTCGCCAATCCCGATCTGGCCGAGGTCTATCGGCGGCTGCGCACCGAGGGCATCGACGTCTTCTACCGCGGCGACATCGGGGCCGCGATCCTCGCGGAGGCGAACGCACCCTCGACCGTGTCCGGTCAGGAGGTTCAGGGCAGCCCCATGACGGCGGCGGATCTGGCCCGCTACTCCCCCGTCCTGCGAGCGCCCACGGTCAGCGCGTACCGCGGGATGACCGTTTTCGGGATGGCGGCGCCGAGCTCGGGAGGCGTGGCCGTGGGCGAGATCCTGAACCTGCTCGAGCACTACGAGCTGCGCACCGGGATCGGCCTGGCCCAGCTCGGGGAGACCGACTACCTGCACCGCTTCTCGGAGGCCTGCGCCACAGCCTTCGCAGATCGCAACCGGTGGGTGGGCGATGTCGCGGACGTGCCGTACGCCGAGCTGCTCGGCGACGGCTTCGCTGCCGAGCGCGCCGAGATCATGCGGCCGTCGTCGACCCGGCCCCGTCCGATCCCGTTCGGCTGGCCCGACGGCGACTACACGACGGCCCCGCCGGCCGGCGCAGCGCAGCAGGAGCCGTACGAGGGGCAGTCGACCACGCATCTCAATGTCGTGGATCAGTGGGGCAACGCGGTGTCCTACACGCTGACGATCGAGCAGACGGGCGGCTCCGGCATCACGGTGCCCGGCCACGGGTTCCTGCTGAACAACGAGCTGACGGACTTCAACTTCGTGCCCGTGACTCCCGGAGTGCCCGATCCGAACCTGCCGGGCCCCGGCAAGCGGCCGCGCTCGTCGATGGCGCCCACGATCATCACCGACGCCGCCGGGCTGCGCCTGGTGGTCGGCACCCCCGGCGGGGCCACGATCATCACCTCGGTGGCCCAGATCATCGCGGGTCACTTCGAGCGGGCGCTGCCGCTCGTGGACGCGATCGCCGCCCCGCGACTGAGCTCGCGCAATGACGAGGACGGCGAGGACACCGACCTGGGTCTGGCCGGATCCCCCGCCGGGCGCGGACTCACCGGACTGGGGCACCACCTGGCCCCGCGCGAGGAGAAGGACTGGATCGGCAACGCCTCCGGGATCAGCCGGGAGGCGATCGGGCTGGTGGCGGCCGCCGAGACGGTGCGCGGAGGCGGAGGGGCGGCTCGCGCGTGGTGAGGCGATGGCCGTCTCCGCCTCGATCCCGTTCGCACCCCCTCAAAGAGCCTGTGCACATGAGCCTGGGGTTCACCCACACCACACTGCCCCAGCGCGTGCTCTGCGGGTCCGGCCGCGGCGCCGAGCACCTGGAGGCAGAGGTCCGGCGCCTGGACGCGCAGCGGGCCATGGGCATCGCCGGTGAGCGCGAGCTCGAGATGGCCCGCGGGATCGCCTCACGGATCGACGTGGCCCTGTGGCACGACGAGGTCGAGATGCACGTGCCCGTCGAGGTGGCCGAGCGCGGGCGTGCCGCGGCCGCCGAGCACGGGATCGACCTGCTGGTCAGTGTGGGCGGCGGGTCCACAACCGGGCTGGCCAAGGCCATCGTACTGATCAGCGGCGTGCCGATCATCGCCGTGCCCACCACCTACGCCGGCTCCGCACCGACGTCTGGGGGCTGACGGAGAGCGCCCGCAAGACCACCGGCGTCGATCAGCGGGTGCTGCCGCAGGCGGTCATCTACGACGCGCAGCTGACCATGTCCATGCCGACCGAGCTGTCCGTGGCCTCCGGGCTCAATGCGTTGGCGCACTGCATCGACGCACTGTGGGCACCGCGGGCCGATCCGATCAACGCCGCGCTAGCAGGGGAGGCGATCCGGGCCCTGAGCCTGGGGCTTCCCGCCGTGGCCGCCGACGGCGAGAACGTCGACGGACGCGACCGGGCCCTCGACGGCGCCTACCTGGCGACGGTCTCCTTCGCCTCGGCCGGATCCGCCATGCACCACAAGATCTGCCATGTCCTGGGCGGAACGTTCGATCTCCCTCACGTGGACACGCATGCGACAGTCCTGCCCTATGTGCTGGCGTTCAACATGGCCCACGCCCCGGAGGCCCCCGACCGGATCGCGGCAGCCTTCGGGAGCTCCACGGCGCTAGAGGGCCTGCATCGACTGCGTCAGGTCCTCGAGGCACCGCAGACGCTCTCGGACCTGGGCTTCACGGCCGAGGGGATCCCCGAGGCCGTCGAGATCGCCCTGGCAGCCATTCCCGCCGACAATCCCCGCCCGGTCACGCAGGAGAACCTGAGCGAGCTGCTCACCGCCGCCCTGAACGGCGACGACCCGCACACGCTGGTCTCCGCGACCGGCGCAACCGAAGGAGACCCGTCATGAGCACCCAGCCCGACATCAGCCCCGAGCAGACCGCGGTCGAGGAGGACCTGACCGAGCGCGTCCTGGCCCCCTTCGCCCAGACGCAGGATCCGCGCCTGAAGACCGTGATGGAGTCGCTGACCCGGCACCTGCACGCGTTCATCCGCGACGTGCGCCTCACCGAGGACGAGTGGAACGCGGCGATCGAGTTCCTCACCGCCGTCGGTCACATCACCGATGACCGGCGTCAGGAGTTCGTGCTGCTCTCGGACGTCCTGGGAGCCTCCATGCAGACCATCGCGGTGAACAACGAGGCCTACGAGAATGCCACCGAGGCCACGGTCTTCGGCCCGTTCTTCGTCGAGGACGCCCCCGAGATCCCCATCGGCGGCAACATCGCCGGCGGCGCATCGGGCCAGCCCTGCTGGGTCGAGGGAACGGTCACGGACACAGCGGGCAACCCGGTGCCCAGGGCACGGATCGAAGTCTGGGAGGCCGATGACGACGGCTTCTACGACGTTCAGTACACCGACGGCCGCGTGGCCGGACGCGCCCACCTGCGCAGCGACGACGACGGCCGCTACGCCTTCTGGGGCCTGACCCCCACTCCCTATCCCATTCCGCACGACGGGCCCGTGGGGCAGCTGCTCGAGAAGGTCGGACGCTCCCCCGTCCGGGCGGCGCATCTGCACTTCATGGTCACCGCACCGCAGCTGCGCACGCTGGTCACGCACATCTTCGTGACCGGGGACCCTCAGCTGGAGATCGGCGACTCGGTCTTCGGCGTGAAGGACTCACTGATCAAGGACTTCGTGGAGCAGCCGGCGGGCACGCCTGGTCCGGACGGCCGTGACCTGGGCGATCAGACCTGGGCCAGGGCGCGGTTCGACATCGTGCTCGCCCCGGAGAATGCCTGAGAATCCGCCTGAGGCCCCTGTCTGGCGCCTGGCGGCGGGCCTAAGCTGATCCCGATCTGCCCCGCGAACCGAAAGGAGAGGACCACGATGTCCCCTCGCAACCAGGATTCCGACCCGGCCCTGACCGGCGGCGCCGACGACGCCGTCGAGGAGGCCCGCAACATCCAGGAGATGGACGAGGCCCAGGAGCCCGCCGATGAGGGCGTCGGCGCCATGACCGACGACCAGGAGCGGGAGCCGGACACGCAGAACTGAGCCTCTGCCCCACCACGACGGCCGCCGCCTCGCCTCGAGCGAGACGGCGGCCGTCGTCGTCTGGTCGGTCGCTTGTATAACGATCGCGGTCGATCGTTATACAAGCGCCTCTCATGATCAGCTCTGGCGATCCCTCACAGCAGCACGACCGTCTTGTTCCCGTTGAGGAAGACCCGCCCCTGGCAGTGCCACTTCACGGCATCCGAAAGCGCCTTGCGCTCGGTGTCGCGCCCGGCGGCCACCAGGTCCTCCGGGCCGAAGGTGTGATCCACGGCCAGGACCTGCTGGGCGATGATCGGGCCCTCGTCGAGCTCGGCGTTGACGTAGTGCGCAGTGGCTCCCACGGTCTTCACGCCGCGCTCGAAGGCCTGGTGATAGGGCTTGGCGCCCTTGAACGACGGCAGGAACGAGTGGTGGATGTTGATCACCCGGCCCTCCATCCGGGTGGCCAGTGAGTCGCTGAGCACCTGCATGTAGCGGGCCAGCACCACCAGATCGACCTCGAAGCGATCCACCAGGTCGAGCAGCTTCTGCTCGGCCTCCGGCTTGGTCTCGGGGGTCACGGGGACGTGGAAGAACGGGATGCCGTGCCACTCCACCAGCGACTGGTGATCGCGGGGATTGGACACGACCGCCACGATCTCCACGGGCAGCTCGCCGGTGCGTTCGCGGTAGAGCAGGTCGTTGAGGTAGTGCCCGAATTTGGAGACCATGACCAGCACCCGGCGCTTGGCACCGTGGCGGACCAGCTCCCAGCTCATCTCGAACCGCTCGGCCACCGGGGCCAGGCGCTGCTCGAGCACCGCGGGATCCAGCGGGGCCTCGCCGGTGGGGGCCACGCGCACCCGCATGAAGAAGCGGCGGGTGCGCTGGTCGTCGAACTGGTCGAGCTCGATGATCGTGCAGTCGTTCTCGTAGAGCACCTCGCTCACCGCGTGGACGATGCCCGCGGCCTCCGGGCAGGACAGGCTGAGCACCAGGTGGTCGTCGCTCGGGCCGACGGGAACTGCGGCCGTGGTGGTGCGCGGGTCCATCAGGCCACCTCCTGCGATCCGAACTCGGTCATCCCGTCCATGAACCAGCGCGCCGTGTGCTCGGCGAACGACGCCCGCGGCATGATCCGCCAGGTCTGCTCGCCCGTGCGCCAGAGCAGCACCTGCACGACCCCGTAGTTGGTCGACACCGCGTGACCCACCGGGAAGGCCCGAGGGTGCAGGTCCATGCGGCAGCCCTTCTCCAGCACGGCACGGGCCGAAGGCCCGGAGACCTCGATCGTCGTGCGGTTGGCCGAGACGTCGACAGCCTGGCGGCGGGCCTCGTGCTCCTCGAGGATCCCCGCCAGCTTGGCCGTCAGCTCCTCCGGCAGAACGCCCCCGGAGGCCATGGCATCGGGCTGGACGACCGTGAACTCGTCAGGTCCGTTCCACAGGACGGCAGTGGCCTCCGGCGAGCCGGTCACCTGCCCGACGCCCGACGGCAGCGCGACGCCGAGCTGCGACTCGATCGCCGCCGCCTCCGTCGTGCCGGGGGCCACGCGCAGTGCGATCAGCGTGAGGAAGGGGATCTCCCGGATGCTGACGCCGCGGTCGCCGGTCACCTCGGCCTGGGCCATCTCCTCGCGCACATCATGCAGCGGGCTGCGCCGCAGTGCGGCGATCTCTGGTGCGGTGGTCTCAGCCATCTCGGCGGTTCCCTTCGGGGTCGTAGAGGACGGGTTCGGCGATCACGACGTCGACGGTCCGATCGACCAGCGGCGCCTGGAGCGTGTCGCCGATCCGCTGGCGGCCGCCCAGCACCAGGGCCAGACCGAACGTCCGGCCCAGGGCGGCGCCGCGGTAGGCCGAGGTGACATGCCCGACCATGGGCACGGGCCCGTCCTGCGGTGTGATCGGCGTGCCGGTCTCCACGAGCTGTGCACCCTCCGGGATCGGCTCGTCGTGATCGATGGGCAGGACGGCGATCAGATGCTTGCGGTCCTCACGGGAGGTGTCCTCGCGGGCGTAGGAGCGGTTGCCGATGAAGTCCTTCTTGGTCGAGACGACCCACGACATCCCCAGGTCCTGCGGGGTCACGGTGCCGTCGGTGTCCTGCCCGACGATCGGGTAGGCCTTCTCGGCTCGCAGCACGTGCATGGTCTCGGTGCCGTAGGGCGTGATGCCGAAGTCGGCCCCCGCTGCCGCGACGTCCTCCCAGACCCTGTGGCCGTACCAGGTCGAGACGTTGATCTCGTAGGCCAGCTCGCCGGAGAAGGAGATCCGGCACACCCGCGCGGGGATCCCCGAGGCCAGGGTGGTCTCGCGGAACTCCATGAAGCCGAAGGCCTCCTGGGAGACGTCCAGCTCCGGGGCCATCCGCGCGATGACCTCCCTCGACCTGGGGCCCACGACGGCGACCGTCGTGTACTGCTCGGTCACCGAGGTGAAGACGACGTCGAGCTCAGGCCACTCCGTCTGGGACCACTCCTCGAGCCAGTTCAGCACGTCGGCCGCCCCGCCTGTGGTGGTGGTCATGAGGTAGCGCTGCTCTGCCGGCTCGCGCATCCTGGTCGACGCCTCGATCGCCGACGAGCTCGCCGGGCATCTCGCCGCCGCAGCCGAAGCCCACGTGGTCGACGACCCGCAGGATCCCGGCACGACCATGGGCTCGCTGATCGAGGAATCCGCTCTCACTCGCGTCTCCGGCTACGTCGACGACGCCGTCTCGGACATCGACGACGCCCTGCGCCTGGCCCGCTCCGTGCGCGCCGGCGCCATCTCCGTCAACAGCTACTCCGAGGGCGACATCACCACGCCGTTCGGCGGCTACAAGCAGTCCGGCTTCGGCGGCCGCGACAACGGCCTGGAGGCCTTCGCCCAGTACACGGAGACGAAGACGATCTTCATCAACCTGCACTGAGCGGGACTTCCCCACCACGAGAGCTGTCTCCTGTCCGGCATCGAAGGTCGATGCCGGACAGGAGACAGCTCTCGTTGATTTCCCGCGGATGTCGACTCAGCCCTAATCGGCGGCAGTCTCCGATTTCATCCGGGGTCTCCCCCAGGTGGCGATAGTCATGACCGGCAGTCCGAAACCCAGAGTGATCACGTTGAAGACGATCGCCGCAGCCAAGAGAAACAGCGACGAGATGATCGCAGCGATCGCTCCCGCCAGCCCTGTCCTCGTCTCATCAGGCCAAGCATCGGTCGTCGCCATGTTGTTGACCACCAGGAAGCGCACCAGCACGACTGCAGACACGACCGTGGGGACTGCGATGAACCAGACCGGGAGCCAGACCGGGAGGAAGGCGAAATAGTCGAATGCCCAGAACGAGACAGGAATGGAGATCGCAAGCGCGATCAGTGCAAGCAATGCGAAGGAGACGTTGTCCATGGAGTCTGAGTCAGGTCTGTTACCGGCAGCTGCCGAATGGTTCGGCCCTCCGGACGAGGGCGACGTCGAAGAGGCCATCGTCTGGCTGTTCGTCGGCAGCGCTGGACGGGTCGCCGCTGACTGTTGGCTTCGTCGCACCGGGCGGCCGTCGGCCCAGTCGTAGCCATTGACCTCCGCTTCGACCATCCGGTCCGCACTACTCCTGTCGCTGGACATGCACGGGTGCAGCGGCCAGGGCTTGCCGAGCTCGTCGAAGTAGGCGCAGCCGCCGTTCTTGTTGCGGATGAACCAGACATCGGCCCCGCAGACAGGGCATTCGGCGTTCGGCGTGGATGAGATCCTCGACCACTGGATATCGCCAGTCGCCTTCAGCTTCTGTCGCGGCTTCGGGCTGTGTGTCGGAGCTGTCTTCAGATGAGCGGCCCCGAGCAGATGCCTGTAGTCGCCGGAACCCATCCGGGAGAAGTCGTCGCGACGCACGTTGTGGGAGCTGACCCAGTGGTAGTTCCCGTTCCGCCCGCGTCTCCAATGACCGCGGCGACTGAATCTCGCCATTTCCGTCCTCCCGAACAATGCCCCGTGGAGGTTCCGACGCTCCCCAGGACCAGTGCTGCCCCGGCGTGGAAGACAGCAGGACCCTCCTGGGCCAAGGACGCAGTCAGCCGGGCACGTAAGGCCCGATCTTATGCGACTTCATCGACAGCGGGGTGCAAGCCTCGACAGCGTCGCGCTGCACTGGAGCGGCACCGACCGGACCAGCACAGCAGCGAGGCCGCCGTCCCCGATTCGGGACGGCGGCCTCGTCGTCTCAGGAGGTCACTCGGTGGACGAGCCCTTGGTGCTCTTCCTGCTGCGCCGCTCCTCCCTCTTCACGACCTTCTCCTCGCGCTTCACTTCCTTCCTCTCCGCCTTCATCTGCTTCTTCTGCTTCATCTGCTGCTCGTGCGTGGTGCGCTGGAGGTCGCTCAGGTACTCGCCGAGCTCCCCCTCGCCCATCGAAGACATGTCGATCTCGGAGGTGTCGAGGGCCTCCCGGTAGACGTCCTCGTGCATGAAGTCGCCCAGGTGCCTGGCGCGCAGGTTCGACTCGTCGACCGCCTGGATGAGGGCGTTCGCGTGGCGGGGCGTCCAGCGGCGCTGCGGATCCAGTTTGTAGAGCAACAGGGCGCGGACGCGGTCGCGGCGCAGGCTCTTCTCGGAGATGTCCGTGCGGCCGCTGAGGATCCAGGAGCCCACGAGGACCAGGATGAAGATGATGCCGAGCCAGCCCAGCCACGGGAACACGTTGTTCACCAGCGAGGTGAAGGGCATGAAGCTCAGGACGAAGCCCACGAGCGTCACGGCGATGAAGATGAACCGGTAGTACTGCGGCTTGGGTGCGGCCAGGCGCTTGCCCAGCGAGTAGAAGACGCCCAGGGACGTGCTGAAGATCATGAGGTACGTGGCGATCGAGGCGATCAGCCCCAGCACGGGGTTCATCTCGTTGACCAGCGCGAGGGTCGGCAGATCCGAGCTGTAGATGTCCTCGACGCTGAGCAGGAGCCCGATCGTCATCAGGATCAGCAGGGCCCCGAAGATGGCGCCGCCCAGGAACCCGCCCCAGCCTGCGGCCTGCGGGCTCCAGTTCTGGCCGCCGATGATGATCGCCATAGCGATGCCGCTGAACATGGACAGACCGGTGTAGTTCACGGTGGCCAGGAACCAGTTGGGCAGGGTCGAGGTCACGTTCTCGAGGGCGAACTCGTGCACGCCGCCGAGGGTCCCCGAGAAGGTGGAGATCGAGTAGATGGCGGCGCACAGGATCACGACGATCATCGCCGGGGTGATCATGCCGATGATGCTGCCGACGCGGTCCGCGTTGAACATGCCGGCGATGATCACCATGAGGACCATCAGGGCCGAGCCCACCCACAGCGGCAGGCCGAACTGCTGGTTCAGGTTCGATCCGGCGCCGGCGAGCATCACGAAGCCGATGCAGAACTGGGCTGCGGACAGTCCGTAGTCCATGAACCTCGAGACCAGCGACGTGGTGATCGAGTCGAAGACCTTGCCGTGCGTCTGGGCCCGGAAGTAGCTGCCGTACTGCAGGATCGCCATGGTCGTCAGCGGCATGATGATCAGGTTCACGGCGGCACCGGCCACGCCCCACCAGCCATAGGAGACATAGAACTGGAGCATCTCCTGCCCAGATCCGAATCCTGCTCCGACGGTGACTCCGAAGTACGCGAGTCCGATGATCAGGATCTTCCTGAGGACAGATCATTCCTCTCGTGTGGGGGTGGGGTGGTGCGCGCCGAGCTGCTCGACGGCCGCCCAGCAGGCTATCGCGGAACCAGCAAAGCTCCGGGCGGCCGAGGCGCTGCCCCAGCCGCTTCCGGTGTGATCACACGCATCGAGATGCCCAGTTCAGCGTGTCGCCCGCACGTAATTCCTCTCCCAGCGGTTCATGAAGGTCGATGTGATGAGGGGCCTGCTGTAATTCTCGAGCGGCTCGTAGACTCCCGGATCACATCGTTCAACGGCATACGCCAGCGCGTTCTGGTCCAGTGTCCATGCTCGCGGCTGATCAAGACCAGCAGTGATATAGGACTCCAGATCCCCGATGAACGAGGCCCCGAGCAGCTTCTGAGTCGCCACCAGATTCCCGGCCATGTATCGACGCCATGGGACCATTCCCAGCGATCCAGCGATATGGGGGAACGACAGTACAACCTTTGCAGTCTTCCTGAAGAAGGCCGTCGGGTCGTAGCGCATGATCAGATCCGCATCAATGGAATATACATATTCATACTGCTCCAGGATCTGGGGCAATGCGAGAAACCGAGCACACGCATAGAATGTCGTCCGATCTCCAACCCAATCCGGTACGGGAAACGCATGGAAGTGAACATTTCGCGGCACCTTCTGCTTGTTCATTCGGGACAGCGCTTCCAGATACTGTCTTGACTCCTCGATCAGCTCTCCTGCCTCATCAGCCCCCGCACAGACCAAGAGGACCAGGTCCACTTCAGGAATCTGCTGCGCATTGAACAGAAACATCGGGGCATAGATTCGGAAGAATACCGGGTCCACCGATATGACGAAAGCTGATTTTGAGGTAGCCACCTCTGGAACGGTGCCGACAATATTTTCGGCCGACCGCGACCGCTCGAAGACTTGGTTGGAATTGAAGTAGCTCAGCGCGCCCCGATCCCACGATTTGGCCAATGATGCGTTCTTGGGGTGCCCCCGCACCTCCTCGAAGGTCTGACCGGCAACATCACGCGACCACAGCGACTCCACCTGACCGCGAAGTGCAAGAGTCTGCACTTCGGTCAGGTTGCCAGAGCCCTCGTAGAGACGGGCGATCCGCTCTGACACGGCGCGGGCATCATCGGGGGATGAATCAACCCGCAGGTCACCCATTCCGGCATTCCATGCAGACTCGTAAGCATTGAGCCGAGCCTTCAACAATCGCGACGCAGGGTGATTTATGCGATCGATCCAAGGACCTGTGAAATCTCTGTACTTCTGAAATACGTCGTCCACGGAGTGCTTGAACGCCTGCTCTGCCATGGTGTGTCCAAGCTTCTTGAGGGCGCTGTCGTAAAGATCCGATCGCTCCTTCGCCAGCCACAGGACGTCTTCTGCGGAAACGGCTGCCGCTGACCCGCCTGGGCCAGACCTCACATAAGTGGTGATCTGATGGGGAGTTGGACGCTTCGCCATGGGGTCCTCCGTGAATCTGCGCGTTCGGGGGTGGGGGGGGCAACAGTCTGCACGAGTGTATACATCACAGACGCCGGTTCTGGATGGTGACCCGACAAGGGCATGATATTTCCCAATTGACGCCGTGACCGACCCTGCGCCAGCTAAGATGAGGTTCGATTCTCCCTCCCCTCACCCCCTCGGAAGGACGACAAGTGCAGCAGATCCCCGCAGTCAGCGTCGCTGACCTTGATGTCGACGCTGCGACTCGGCAAGCACTGGGGCCGTCGTACGATCGGCCCGCAGCGCTTTCCGATGACCTGTCGTCGCACTGGGCGGGCAGACTGGTCCTGCCTCCCCACCCCTCTTGGGAAGGCGATCGAATGGACTGGACCGCCGATCCTTTTCAGGATCGCAATTGGCAGTTCCAGCACCACACGTTGCGCTGGCTCAATCCCCTCCGGTGGTCGGCCCTGGACGGCGACGCACGCGCCCGTGATGAATGGCGAGCCGTGGCGCGCTCCTGGTTCCATGCGAATGTGCCCCCGTCATCGGCAGCCAGTGCATTCGCGTGGAAGGACATGGCCGATGGGAATCGAGCACTGCAGCTATCCCTGGGCGCAGCTCTTCTCGCTGATGACGACGAGTGGTTCATAGATCTGCTGAAGGCGCACCGAGAGTGGCTCATGGATCCAGAGCACATCGTGGGCAAGAACCACGGCCTTCACCAACACACAGGACTCTTCGTCCTGGGGGCAGTGATGCGCGATGACGAGGCCATGGACACGGCTGTCACCCGGATGGCAGACCAGTTCGCGACCACATTCGACGCCCAAGGTTGCAACGACGAAGGCTCCACTGCTTATCACCAGATGAACCTTCGCTGGTGGTCTCAAGCGTGGCGAAGGGTCGCCCTCGAGGGCAGGGCCATTCCTGATTTCGCAGCACACCGGCTGGCTGGCGCAGGAACAGTCCTCGCCCATCTGGCTCAGCCCGACGGGAGGTTGCCACAGATTGGCGATTCTTCCCGTGGCCCGGTCTCCAGGGGACTCGATCCGGTGGCGGACTTCGCCGCAACCAAAGGCGTCCGCGGCACTCGTCCCAAGGCCACTGCCTTGGTACTCGACGGCGGTTACGCGATCTCTCGCAGCGGTTGGGGGGAGCAGCGAAAGATTCACAACGAGTCGCATATGATTCTCCGTCACGGACCCTTCGTTCGAGCCCATGCTCACGCGGACCTGGGAAGCGTCCATATCTACGCTGCAGGCAGACCGTGGTTGGTAGACAGCGGATTCCACAGCTATCAGAGTGCGGACCGCACCCGTCAGCATCTGCATTCCCGACAGGCCCACAACCTGGCTCTTCTTCCTGAACGGGAGTATTCGCCCCGCTCAACAGTCGCCATCGAGCGTGCGGAGATCACGGAGACTGTCCATGACTTCGCAGTGCTCGACCCCGGGTATCCGGGCGTCCAGCTGCGTCGCCGCGTGATCTACCTTGCCGGTCCGGACTGCTGGATCATCCGTGACACTGCAGACGGCGACACAGGATCGCTGCTCCGACAGCACTGGCAGGCCGACCTCGGTCTGCGTTGCCGACGTCACGATCGAGGGTTCACTCTGCAGGACAAGGATCGTTCGATGTCCTTGACCTGGCTCGGCGGGACCCCTCGCCTCTCGCGACACGAGGCTCAAGACGGTGATCTGCGCGGTTGGGTCGGCACACGGTGGAAGACCCTCAAGCCGGGGACTCTGCTCACTGCGGAGAGGCAGAACCCTGATCGTGGGCTGACGGTCCTGATCGCACCGAATGCAGGGACACCCCTCGGTATCGTCGACTCGTATGTCACGACCTCGGGCACCGTCACAGCCACATTGTGCCGCGGAGGGGGTGCATGGAAGGTGCGCATCGAAGATCGCCAAGAGGTGGTCGTCTCACCTGTGCTCTGACTCCCTGATTCGCGTCGTTCTCAACTTCGGCGACCGAGCGCTCGACGTCGAGGCCAAGACCAGCGGAACAGAGTCGGCCCGAACTCGCCGATGACGGCGGGCCGAACATTCCTCCCAGGCGCCGACCACTCGTGGGTCATATGCCGGAAGTGCGCCTACAGCGACAGCAGGTCTCTGAAGCCTAAGCGGACCTGGAGGGGACTGGGCGGTGGTTCCAGCCTCCGGGCGCAGAATCCGGGCCACCGTGCACCTCTCCGGTCACAGGGGCTCGCGAGTGGTCACCGAGGCAGGCGTCAGCCGGGCCGGCCCCTGCACCGGTGACCGCTCGTTGATGGCCCGCACGAGGCCTGCCCTCGAGCGCGTCATGGCCGGCTATCGGCATCAACGGGTCTCATTCGACGCGCATCAGACCCGCGACTTCGTGGGTCGTGTCCCCTCGGCGCGCCCCTGCCCTTGGTGGTTCCGTTCAGGCAGCGGGCCTTGCTCGCTGAAGCAGAAGCTCACTGCCCTGGCCCGACTGGAGACGTCGGGCTATACGCGCATTCCTGCGCACAGCCTCGAAGCCTGTGATAGCAGAGGCGGGTCGAAAACGACGAAAGGCACCCCGGACCAGATGGTCCGGGGTGCCTCCGATGCCCTGGGGACATCGCACTGTGCGCGGAGGGGTGTTGAGTCTCACTACCTCGTCACCACATGTCTCAAAACCTCATCAACACCAGCGGACCCACGATGAGACATGACCCGCCGCCGCCTCGGGACCTTCAGGCAGCCCGCCAGAGGCGGGAGAAGCCTCACCTGCAACCGGCACGCCGCTCGGCACCGTCGAGGCGCCTTGCCGCCGGGACGTCGGAGCCGCCCCGGTCAGCCTGGGAAACCAGAGCGACCCCACACCCGGACCCACGGGACGTGACGGCACCCGAGCGACATCGCCAGGCACCCACCGTCTGACGGGTAGCGGTCGGATTCGTACCGAAGCCTGGACTGGAAGGAAGGGGCCGTGCACAACGAAAAACACCCCGAACCGGGGGTTCGGGGTGTTTCCGATGTACTGAGACATCACACTGTGCGCGGAGGGGGACTTGAACCCCCACCCTCTAATACGAGGACTAGCACCTCAAGCTAGCGCGTCTGCCTATTCCGCCACCCGCGCGGGTGACTCACGATCCTGCCGGAAACCGGTCGGTCGCTGAGCAACGCGGACTACTTTAGCACAGCCTGGGACTCACCAAGGACGCGAGCGGGCCGCCGACTCCCCGTAGGGATGTCGGCAGCCCGCGAGTCGGAACCGATCAGTGCCGCTCGATCGCGGCCCGGTAGACCTCCAGGGTGCGCTCGGCGATGGCCTCCCAGGCGAAGTGCTCCTCGGCGCGCTTGCGCCCGGCGCGGCCCATCTCCCGGGCGCGCTCCGGGTCGGAGAGGACATCGGTCAGCGCGGCGGCGAAGTCCGAGACGAACTTCTCGGGATCCAGCGGGGTGCCGGAGCCGTCGTCGACCTGCTCGATCTCGACCAGGCGGCCGGTCTCGCCGTCCACGACCACCTCGGGGATGCCGCCGGTGGCGGTGGCCACCACGGCGGAGCCGCAGGCCATGGCCTCGAGGTTCACGATGCCCAGCGGCTCGTAGATCGACGGGCAGGCGAAGGCGGTGGCGTGGGAGAGGATCTGGATGACCTCCCGGCGCGGGAGCATCTTCTCGATCAGGACCACGCCGTCGCGGGTGGACTTGAGCTCGTCGATCAGCTGGTTGACCTCGGCACCGAGCTCGGGGGTGTCGGCGGCGCCGGCGCACAGCACGAGCTGGACGGACGGATCGAGCTGCTTCATGGCCCGCAGCAGGAAGGGCACGCCCTTCTGCCGGGTCACGCGCCCCACGAACGCCACGGACGGCCGGGACGGGTCGATCCCGTAGGTCTCCAGGACATCGGTGGACTCGTCGCGGTCCCACTGCTCGACGTCGATCCCGTTGTGGACGGTGTGCACCTTCTCGGGGTCGACCTCCGGGTAGGAGCGCAGGATGTCGCGGCGCATGCCGTCCGACACGGCGATGATCGCGGAGGCGCCCATGTACGCGGTCTTCTCCACGAACGACGACAGCGCGTACCCGCCGGCCAGCTGCTCGGCCTTCCACGGGCGCAGCGGCTCGAGCGAGTGGGCGGAGACCACGTGCGGGATGCCGTGCATGAGCCCGGCCAGGTGCCCGGCGAAGTTGGCGTACCAGGTGTGGGAGTGGACCAGGTCGGCGCCGGCGATGTCGTCGACCATGGTCAGATCGGTGCCCAGCGTCTCGAGGGCGGGGTTGGCGCCCTTGAGGTCGGCGGGCACGGGGTAGGCCTTCACGGTCGCGCCGTGGAAGTCCGGCTCGCGGGGCTCGCCGAAGCAGCGGACGTTCAGGTCCACCAGCGGGGCCAGGACCCGGGACAGCTCGGCCACGTGGACGCCTGCGCCTCCGTAGATGGCGGGCGGGAACTCTTTGGAGATGATGTCGATGCGCACGTGATCGACACTACAGTCCCCCGCTCGGGCTGCCCATACACGCGCAGCGGATTCGCCCACGTCGTGCCCGCACGGAGGGCTCCGTGCGCCGGCACGAGCGCCGTCGCGTGACCGCAGAGCGACGAACGCGCAAATGCAAGAGCAAATTGCGGCAAGGCGGCTTCCCATCGGCACCGATTCAGGGTTGAGTAAGTCCGGGTGCGCGGACGTGATCTGCGCCTCCTCTGGGGGCGGGGCCCCCGGGACGACGACGTCTTCCACGCGAGAGGTTCCATCATGGTGCGACCGAATGTCCTTGCCATCGTTCTGGCTGGCGGCGAGGGCAAGCGCCTGATGCCGCTGACGGAGGACCGGGCCAAGCCCGCGGTCCCGTTCGGCGGGTCGTACCGGCTGATCGACTTCGCTCTCTCCAATCTGGTGAACTCGGGCTACCTGCAGGTGGTCGTGCTGACCCAGTACAAGTCGCACTCCATGGACCGCCACCTCTCGGAGACCTGGCGCCTGTCGACCCTGCTGGGCAACTACATCGCCTCGGTCCCGGCCCAGCAGCGCTCCGGCAAGGACTGGTTCCTGGGATCGGCCAACGCGATCTTCCAGTCCATGAACCTGATCGACGACGCCCGCCCTGACTACGTGGTGGTCGTGGGCGCGGATCACGTCTACCGCATGGACTTCTCCCAGATGCTGGACTTCCACATCGAGAAGGGCGTCAAGGCCACGGTGGCAGGCGTCCGCCAGCCGATGTCGCTCGTGCAGTCCTTCGGCGTGATCGAGACGGATCCGCAGGACTCCTCCCGCATCACCCAGTTCGTGGAGAAGCCCGAGACCACGCAGCCGCTGGCCGATGATCCGGGTCAGTTCCTGGCCTCCATGGGCAACTACATCTTCAGCACCGATGCCCTGGTGGAGGCCCTTCGCGAGGACGACCAGCGCGAGGACTCCAAGCACGACATGGGCGGCGACATCATGCCGTACTTCGCCGATCGAGGAGAGGCGGCGGTCTACGACTTCACGTACAACGACGTCCCCGGCTCGACCGATCGCGACCGCCAGTACTGGCGCGATGTCGGCACTCTGGACTCCTACTACGACGCCCACATGGACCTGCTGCGGCCCATGCCGATCTTCAACCTCTACAACGAGCAGTGGCGGATCTTCACCCACCAGGTCGTCGCCCCGCCGGCCAAGCTGGTGCGCGGGCCGTACCACGAGGGCGGCGTGGCCACGGACTCGATCCTCTCCCCCGGCGTGATCGTGGCCGGCGGACGGGTGCAGGAGTCGATCCTCTCGCCGCGCGTGCAGGTGAGCAATCACGCCCGCGTGGCCGAGTCGGTGCTGATGCACAACGTCAAGGTCGAGGACGACGCCGTCGTGGAGCGCTGCATCGTGGACAAGAACGTCGTGATCCCTCAGGGCGTGCGCGTGGGCGTGAACCTGCAGGAGGACCGCGAGCGCGGCCTCACCGTCACGGACTCCGGGATCACGGTGATCCCCAAGAACTTCACGTTCTGAGACCGCTGAACACCACGGCGCCGGCCCCCTCGCGGCAGAGGGGGCCGGCGCCGTCGTCGTGCCGGGTCGCAGAGGACCGGTCGGGGACCAGGCCCGCCGCGGCTCAGCTGAGCCGGGTGATCTCGACCGTGACGTCGAGGGACTCGGTGGACGACCCGCCGGTGAGCATGCCCTTCAGCGGGGGGACGTCGCGGTAGTCGCGGCCGTGGCCGACCTTGACGTGGCTGTCGTCGAGCGCCTTGTGGTTGGTGGGGTCATAGGCGCGCCAGTCGCCGTCCCACCACTCGAGCCAGGCGTGGGACTCCCCCGCCACGGTCTGCCCGATCCCGGCGTCCTCGTCCGGGTGGATGTATCCGGAGACGTAGCGTGCCGGGATCCCGAGCTCCCGCAGCAGCGCGATGGCCACGTGGGAGAGGTCCTGGCACACGCCCTTGGCGTCGCTCCACACGGCGTCGGCGTCGGTGTGCACGCCGGTGACGCCGGATTCGTAGGCGACCCGTTCCGCGATCCGGCGCAGGATCTCCCGGACTGCGGCATCGGGCGTCTCGGCGGTCTCGCGCACCTGCTCGGCCACGGCCTTGAGCTCTTCGCCGGCCGCGGTCAGGGACGTGGGCGCGATGTACTCCGCCTGGGTGTCGAGCAGGTGCGGGTCCCGCAGCTGCTTCCAGCCCACCCTCTCGACGTCGGTCTCCCCAGCCGCGGAGCGGTCCACGTCCACAGTGGCCGAGGAGCGCACCTCGAGCACGGTGTGGCGGTGGGGGACGTCGAAATCGGCCACGCGGGTGCCGAAATAGTCGACGTAGTTGTGGATCGAGGCCGACGACGGCTTCACGGCCAGCTCGGCCGTGATGACGTGCTGCTCGTCGTCGCTGACCGGGGTCATGCGCGCCTCGTTGTGCGAGCGCGAGACCGTGCCCTCGTAGGTGTAGCGGGTGATGTGATCGATCTTGAGCCTGCTCACAGGACACCTCCGAACCAGGACGCCTCCTGGGCGTGGATGAAGTACTTCTCGCTCACGGCCTTCGAGGCGCGGCTGATGGCGGACTGGACGTCGTTGAGCTGCCGAGGCAGGTGCTTCACGATGTCATCGGCGCTGTCGTACTCGAGCTCCATGAGCGCCTTGCCGATGATGCGCCGGGCCTCGCTGGACACGCCCAGGCGCCCTCCGCCGGGATCGAGGTCCGAGAGCACCTTCTCCGCCCGGCGCAGCGAGTAGATGATCGTGCGGGGGAAGAGGCGGTCGAGGACCAGGAAGCAGGTCGCGGACTCGTCGTTGAAGGAGCCGCCGCGCGAGCGCAGGAAGGCCTCGTAGGCCCCGGCGCACTCGAGGATCTCGGCCCAGGTGGCCTCCCCGGAGCCGCCCCGGGAGGAGGCGCGGGTCCACAGCAGCCGGGCGGTCATGTCCGCGCGCTCGAGCGTGACGCCCAGGGTCAGGAACTGCCAGGACTGGTCGTGGGCCATGGTCATGTCCGCCAGCCCGCGGGTCATGGAGATCCGCTCGGAGGCCCACTGGCACATGCGGAAGGTGCCCACGGTGTCCTTGCGGTGATCGGCCAGCCCGTAGTTGGTGGCGTTGAGGGTCTGCCACATGGAGGAGGAGACGATCTCGCGAGCCCGGCGGGCGTTCTCGCGCGCCGCTCCCACGGAGCCTGCGATGGACGTGGTGGTCTCCGGGTTCCAGGCGAGCTCGAAGATCATGTCCTGCACGCCGGCATCGGCCTGGGGCTCCACGCCCATGATGGCCATGATCCGACGGGCCTCCACGCCCTGTTCGTGCTCCGGCAGCTGCGTGATCCGCTCCAGGTGGACCTCGAGGATCCGGGCCACGCCGTCGGCGCGCTCCATGTAGCGCCCGATCCAGAACAGCGATTCTGCGATGCGGCTGAGCATCAGCGCTTCCCCTCTCCCGTGGTGCGGCGGACAGCTGCAGCGTCGTCGACGACGGCCGCCTGCTGCTGCTGCTCCTGCTGGCGGCGCAGCGCGGATTCGTCGAAGTCCCCGCCGTGGGCCGGTGCGGTGGCCTCCATGTCGGCGATGGTCTCGGTGGTCTCCGGGTCGGCGGCCGGCTCCAGGCGGTGCTGCCCGACGACCCAGGTGTCCTTGGAACCGCCGCCCTGCGAGGAGTTCACGATCAGCGAGCCCTTCTGCATGGCCACGCGCGTGAGTCCGCCGGGGAGGACGTACATGTCGTCGCCGGAGTTCACGCAGAACGGGCGCAGGTCGACGTGGCGCGGCGAGAAGCTCTCGCCGTCGAAGGTGGGGACGGTGGACAGCTGCAGCACGGGCTGGGCGATCCAGCCGCGCGGGTCCTCAAGGATCTTGGCGCGCACCTCATCGATCTCCTGCTCGCTGGCCAGCGGGCCGATCACGATCCCCTTGCCGCCCGAGCCGTCGACGGGCTTGACCACGAGCTCCGCCAGGTGCTCCAGCACGTAGGCGCGGGCCTCGTCCTCCTCGAGCCGGTAGGTGTCCACGTTGGGCAGGATCGGCTCCTCGTCCAGGTAGTACCGGATGAGGTCGGGGACGTAGGAGTAGACGAGCTTGTCGTCGGCCACGCCGTTGCCGATCGCGTTGGCGATGGTGACATTGCCCTGGCGCGCTGCGTTCACCAGGCCCGGGCAGCCCAGCACGGAATCCGGGCGCAGCTGCAGCGGGTCGGTGAAGTCGTCGTCGATGCGCTTGTAGATCACGTCCACGCGCTGCTCGCCCTCCGTGGTGCGCATGAAGACGCGGTCCCCGCGCACCACCAGGTCGCGGCCCTCCACGAGCTCCACACCCATCAGTCCGGCCAGCAGGGTGTGCTCGAAGTACGCGGAGTTGAACACGCCGGGCGTCAGCACGACCACGACGGCGTCGTCGCCGGGCTCCGGGGCCGTGCTCCGCAGCGCGTGCAGAAGCTGTCGCGGATACGAGTCCACGCCGAGGATCGGGGTGGAGACGAAGGCCTCCGGAAGGCCCTTCATCATGGCGCGGCGGTTCTCGATCACGTAGGAGACGCCCGAGGGCACGCGCACGTTGTCCTCGAGCACGCGGAAGGTTCCGGCGTCGTCGCGCACCAGATCGATGCCGGCCACATGGATGCGCACCCCGCCCACGGGCTTGAAGCCCCACACGCAGCGGTGGAAGTGCGAGGACGACGTGATCAGCGACCGCGGCACGATGCCGTCCGAGATCACCCGCTGCTCGCCGTAGACGTCGTCCAGGAAATGCTCGAGGGCCTTCACACGCTGCTTCACGCCGCGCTCCACGACCTCCCATTCCTCCTGCGGGATGATCCGCGGAACGATGTCCAGCGGGAAGGGCCGCTCCTCCCCGGCGTAGTCGAACGTCACGCCGCGATCCAGGAAGGACCGGGCCATGAGCTCGTCGCGTCCGGTCACGGAGGACAGGTCGAGGCCGTCGAGGACCTCGTGCACCCGGTCGTACGGAGCGCGCACGGCCCCGGGGTCGGAGAACATCTCGTCATAGGCCGTCTGGCCAGACAGATCGTCCGGATAGCCGCTGAACAGTCTCGTCATGTCGTGGCGGTCGCTTCCTCGTCTGCGCTGGATCTGCGGCCGCGCCGCGGAGCCGGGCCCCTTGCCCGTCATGAGTGTCACACATCCGAGCACCGCCGCCCGGTTGCCCCACGGGATGACGGGCACCGGTGAGCTGTCCCTAGGATGGGTCCGTGCCGACTCCCAGCCTGACCCGTCAAGAAGCAGCCGATCGCACTGAGCGCGTGCACCCGCACCGATGCGAGGTCGACCTCGACCTCACCGGCGCCCCGGATGCCGCGCGCCGGACCTTCCCCGTGGAGGTGGCCTGGACGTTCTCCTTCGACCGGGCCGACGGCCCCGATGAGACATTCCTGGACTTCACCGGCGAGGTCCTGGGGCTGGAGATCAACGGCCGCAGCCTCAGCGCCGAGGAGATCGCCGCCGCCTTCGCCGAGGACCGTCTGCGCCTGGAGGGCCTGCAGCCCCAGAACCGGGTGCGCGTGCGCGGCGAGGCCCTCTACTCCCGCTCCGGGGAGGGCATGCACCGATACACCGACCCGCAGGACGGCGAGGTCTATCTCTACACGCAGCACGAGCCGGCCGATGCCCACCGCGTGATGCCGTGCTTCGATCAGCCGGATCTGCGCGCCGAGTGGGTCTTCCGCCTCACCGCCCCGCAGCAGTGGGCAGCGCGCTCCAACGGCACGCCGGTCAGCACTCCGGCGCAGGACGGCTCAGCTGCGACCCGCCACGAGTTCTCCCCCACGTTGCCGATACCGGCCTACCTGACGTCGGTGCTGGCCGGGCCGTATGTCAGCGCCGAGTCCTCGTGGGAGTCCTCGGCTCCTCAGCGCCCGCAGCACCTGCCCCTGCACCTGTGGTGCCGCGCCTCGATGGCCGAGCACCTGGACGCCGAGGAGATCTTCACGATCACCCGGCAGGGCCTCGACTTCTTCACCGACCTGTTCGACATGGCGTACCCGTTCGACACCTACGAGCAGGCCTTCGTCCCCGAGTACAACCTGGGCGCCATGGAGAACCCCGGGCTGGTCACCTTCACCGAGGACTACCTCTTCCCGGACGGCGCCAGCCGCCAGCAGCTGGCGGGCCGCGCGAACACGATCCTGCACGAGATGGCGCACATGTGGTTCGGGGACCTGGTGGCCATCCACTGGTGGGAGGACCTGTGGCTGAAGGAGTCCTTCGCCGAGTTCATGGGAGCCCACGCCTCGGTCAGCGCCACGCAGTTCACCGAGGCCTGGACGGGCTTCGCCGTGGGGCGCAAGGCCTGGGCCTACCGCCAGGACGCCCTGTCGACCACGCATCCGATCGTGGCCGACGTGCCGGACGTGGCAGCGGCCAAGCAGAACTTCGACGGCATCACCTACGCCAAGGGGGCGGCCGCTCTCAAGCAGCTCGTGGCCTTCGTGGGCCTCGAGGACTTCACGCGTGCATGCCGGGTCTACTTCCGCCGTCACGCGTTCGGCTCCGCGCGTCTCGAGGACTTCCTGGCCGTTCTCCAGGAGTCCTCCCAGCGCGACACCGCCACCTGGGCCCGCGACTGGCTCACGACCACCGGAGCCACCGTCCTGCGGCTGCAGACCCACCGCGATCCCGACGGGGCCCTGGTCTCGGCCTCCCTGACCCCGGAGGGCACCGTCCACGACCCCGCCTCCGAGCGCGATCATCAGCTCGCCGTCTCCGTGTGGGGGTCCGCGCAGGAGCCCCAGCGCACCGTCGAGCTCACCCTGTCCGGGCGCACGGCCCACGAGCTGCCGCATCTGGCAGGTGCCGACGGCGTGCTGGTGGTCAACGACCGCGACCTGGACTTCGCCGAGATCGTGGTCGATCAGCCCACGCGGGAGGATCAGCTGGCCCGGCTGTCGTCGATCCCGGACCCCATGGCCCGAGCCGTGGTGTGGTCCGCGCTGTGGACCGATGTCCGCCAGGCCCGCCTGGACCCGGAGGACTTCGTCGCGGCGGTGATCGAGCACCTGTTCGTCGAGTCCGACGAGGCCGTGTTCACCACGGTGCTCGGCCAGGCGGAGGAGGCCCTGGAGTCGTACCTGCCGGCACGACGCCGCCCCCAGATCCGCGGCCGGCTGATGGAGCGGGTGATCGGGCAGCTGCAGGCCGCCGAGCCCGGCTCGGACCGCCAGCGCAGCCTGGCCTCCTCCCTGGCCCGCCTCAGCCACCGCGACGGCGCCGCCCACGGCCTGACCCAGGACCTCCTCAGCGGGGAGGTCGTGATCCCCGGTCTGCACCTGGGCCCTGCCCTGCGCTGGTCCCTGCTGACCGGCCTGGTGGCCACCAACCACGCCGTGGACTCCTCGATCCTGCGCGAGTCCGAGCGCGATGCCTCCCGCATCTCCCAGATCGGTCGGGCCCGCACGAACGCGGCACGGCCCACCGCACGCGCCAAGGACCTGGCGTGGGCGGAGATCCTGGGCCACGAGCTGACCAACGACCTGCTCTCCGCCACGATCGAGGGCTTCCAGCTCGGCAGCCCGGACCTGCTGGCCCCGTACCGGACGCGCTACTTCGAGGTCATCGAGCCCGAGTGGTCCCAGCGCTCCATCGGCATGGCCACCCGCCTGGTCCGCGGCCTCTTCCCGGCCGCGGCTGACCTGTCCCCGAGGGCAGATCCCGAGCAGGATCCGATCCTGCGGCGCAGCGGGCAGTGGCTGGACGAGCACGCCCAGGCCGATCCGGCCCTGCGCCGGATCGTGATCGAGTGCCGCGACGAGCTCGCCCGGAGGCTGCGGGCCCAGGCAGCAGCCAGGCCCTGAGGCCGACGCCCATGACGTCCCAGCCCACAGCCCCGCAATCCCCGGCTCAGGCGCCGCCTCGTGACAGACTGGCGGGACCGGGAGACCGACTGTCCCCGGCAGCAGCGGATGGCAGCGCCCGGAGCGCGCCCCAGAGGCAGAGGAAGACGATGGCCGACTACCCCCTGAACGATCGGGGATCTCTGCAGGTCGTGACCGAGAACTTCTACGACGCGGAGATCATCCGCGTCTTCGGCGACCTCCCCCTCGGAACCCCCCGCAGCTACGACGGCCCCGCCGTCCTGGTCCCCGAGCCGGACCACCCCGTGGACCCCACCACCATCACGGTGCGCATCAACGGCCAGCGGGTGGGGCACCTGGCGCCGCAGGACGCCGAGCGCTACTGGCCCTCGATCACCCGCGTGGTCGCCTCCGGCTACGACGCCGTGGCCACGGCGCACCTGAAGGCCTCCCTGGTGGCCGCCGACGACTTCACGGAGGTCGATGCCGACCTGCGCCTGGACCTGGCCGCCCCGGACCTGCTCTTCCCCCTGAACTCGGCCCCGCAGCGGGCCACCGTCCTGCCGCAGGGCTCCTCCATCAAGGTGCTCGACGAGTCGCAGCACGCCGAGTACCTGCATTCCGTCCTGCCGCGCACCGGCGAGGGCCGGGTCATGCTGACCCTGGAGGTCAACCAGGTCCGCACCCCTGCCGGCGAGCACGTGGACATCGTGGAAGTGCTGCACCAGCGCCAGGTCGTGGGACGGCTGTCCACGCAGCTGTCCGAGGTCTTCATCCCGGTGATCCGCCACGCCTTCGAGCACGACCTCCTCACTGCCGCCTGGGGCACGATCCGCGGCACCTCATACGAGGTCTCGCTGACCGTGCAGGCCGCGCGCCCGGACATGATCCCGGACGAGTGGTTCGAGCGCCTCCCGCGCGAGTTCCTCCCGCTGGAGCCCGAGGCAGACAGCTACCGCGTCCCGAACGCCTACGTCCCCTCCGAGCTCGAGGCTGCGCGGCCGTCGCGCTGGCGCCGTCGCTCCGGTGGGGCCACAGGCACCGCGGAGACGACTCACGGCGCGTTCCCCGGGCTGGCCGGTCGCGGCGAGCAGGAGGACACGCAGTCCCCCAAGCGCGCCCCCAGGGCCTCGGGCCGCGGCTCGTCGCGAGCCCACCCCCCAGGATCGCAGGCCGAGCGCGCCGGCGGCGGGCGCCAGGTCCAGGGCGGTCGTCCCGACGGCACGTTCGTGGGCCTGCTGGCGATCACCGCGGCCCTCGTGGTGCTCGGGCTGATCTTCGTGGGTCGTGAGCCGCTGGTGACCGCCCTGTGCCTGATCGTCGCCCTGGCGGCCGGTCTGATGGCCTTCTACCTGCGCTCGGTCATGCCCGGGTCCACGCGGCGCTCCGAGCAGGACAGCGCCGGGCTCGACGACGACGCGCGGCAGCAGGTCGGCACCGGGCCGGACACGCGCGATGACATCCCCACCGTCGCCGAGCCTGCGCAGCGCGACAAGACGCCGAACGAATCCTGACCCGCCCCAGAATGCTCTCGCGGCGCGAACGGCTCTTCCAGATCCTGGAGGTCCTCTCCCAGCACGGCTTCGGCTTCGTGCTGGCGGGCCTCAAGCCCGAATGGCGCGCCCCGCTGGAGCGCGTGCGCCTGGTGGACCCGGACAAGCTGCGCCCGCAGCCCGTCCACCTGCGCCTGGCGCTCGAGGAGCTCGGGCCCACGTTCGTGAAGCTCGGCCAGCTGGCCTCCACGCGCCCGGACCTGCTGCCTCAGGAGTACGCCCGCGAGCTGGCCCGCCTCCAGGACTCGTCCCCGCCGATCCCGCCGGATCGCATCCGCGAGCTGCTCGAGCAGGAGCCGGACACCGCCGCAGAGGAGATACTGCGCCACATCGACCCCGTCCCGCTGGCCACCGGCTCGATCGGGCAGGCCCACACCGCGGTCTACGACGGCATGGACGTAGTCGTGAAGATCCGCCGCCCAGGGATCGTGGACACCGTCAACCGCGACCTGGAGGTGCTGCGCGAGCTCGCCGTGCTGATCACGCGCTACTGGCCGGGCGTGGGCGATCAGGACCTGACCGGGCTGGTGGACCAGTTCGCCGCCTCCATGCGAGATGAGCTCGACTACCTGGCCGAGGCCCGCAGCACGGAGCGGATGCGCGAGCTGTTCGCGGGGCATCCGTCGCTGATCGTGCCCGCTGTGGTGTGGCAGGCGACCTCCTCAAGGGTGCTGACCACCGAGCGCATGTCCGGCATGAAGATCACGGATCACACGGCCCTGGACGCCGCCGGGGTCGATCGCCACCAGCTGGCCGTGACGGCCACGGAGATCCTGTGCCAGATGATCTTCGTCCACGGCTTCTTCCACGCCGATCCGCACCCGGGGAACCTGTTCATCCACTCCGACGGCTCGATCGCCATGATCGACTTCGGCATGGTCGGCAGCCTCTCGGAGGAGTTCCGCGATGCCCTGGTGACCATGCTCGTCGGCGTCTCCCAGGGCAATGCCCGTCGCGCCACCACCGGGCTGCTCAAGCTCACCGACCGCGCCCCGGAGAACCTGGACCGCGCCGCCCTGGACCGCGATGTCGAATCCATGATCCGCAGCTACGCCGACCGGCCCCTGGCCGAGGTGCGGATGGCGGCGCTGCTGTCCGACCTGGTGGCCTGCCTGCGCCGCCATAGGCTGCGCCTGCCGCGCGATTCGGCGCTGTTCCTGCGCATGGTGATCACCGCCGAGTCGATCGGCAAGGGCCTGGATCCCGACTTCGACCTGATCTCCGTGATCCGCCCGTTCGCCCGCCAGTTCGTGCTGCGCCGCGTCTCGCCCGAGGCGCTGCTGCACCGGGTGCGCGGGCTGGTGGAAGAGGCGGTCCAGCTGGGCCAGGACTCCCCCGACGTCATCCGACGGATCATGTCCGTGCTGGAGAACGGCGGATTCGACGTCCATCTGCGCGCGGACGAGCTCGAGCCTCTGCTCAACCGCGGCGAGCGCATCGGCCACCAGGTCATCGCCGGCGCGGTGATCGCGGCGACGATCAACGGCATGTCCCACGTGGTGGCCTCCGAGCCGCAGCGCTACGGCCGCTTCCACGTCCCGCTGATGATCGGCGGGACCGGAACGGTCGGGGTGCTCTCGGCGTATCTGGCGGCCTCCACGGCCACCCCCAGAGTGCGCCGGGTCGTCTCCTCGCTGCGTGAGCGCAGACGACGCACACGGTGAGCTCGGCTGACCCGATCCATCGCGTGCCCGCCTCTGCCCACCTCTGCTGGTGTGTGTTCACGTGGTCCGATCTCGTCCGCGCCGTCCACACAGACGGGCGCGAAAGTTGAAGCCTCATCCAGCTCGACGGGCTTTCGGGGCGACTTCGCTCCAGACCAGCCAGTAACGTCGATACCGTCGTGCACCGGACGGACTGATCCCCCCGGCCGATGCCGGCCCCTCATCGTCGCGCGACCCGCTGGATGAGGCGTGTCCTCCCACCCGTGGGGCTCCTTCCGCAGGCACAAGAGATGAGGTCTCCCATGCCGGACATCGACTCGGCTCCCATGCTCGTCTCGGAGCCCATGAGCCTCGAAGCCGTGCGCCACGGCCGCCCGCTGAAGCTGTCCGCGCAGCAGCGCGAGAGGATCCGCCGAGGGTTCGCCGCCCTGGTGCGAGAAGGCCTCCAGTTCGACGGTGTGGACGTGGCCGGCGAAGAGCCGGTGCGCGTGCTCCTGTCGATCCGCGAGCCCGGCGCCTACGACCTGCTGGCCTCCATCCGCGACGCCCGTCCGCTGCACCGTCGGCTGCTCTCGCCGCGCCGCGTCGACGAGATCTCCGTGCTGGAGGACAAGCTGCGCGAGGCCGTGGAGACGGTGCTCTCGGGCGTGCAGATGCTGCCGATCATCCTGGGGGCCAAGTCCGTGGTGGTGGGCACCGCAGCGGATCAGCTGAACCTCGTGCCCATGGTCACGGACGATCGGCACGTGATGCGGGTGCCGACCAATATCTTCGCGATCCTCCGCTCGTCGCAGCAGGCCCAGGCCGCTGCAGAGGACCTGAAGCACCTCTTCGAGCAGGACGACTCCACGGTCACCTTCGTGCAGGGCAAGGGGCCCTACACGAGCGAGGGCGCCACGGTCATGGAGGTGCCGGCGAACATGTGGGAGCGGGTGCGGGAGATGCACCCGGCCACGATCTTCGACTCCGTGCCGCGGGTCGAGGGTCCGCTGCTGCCTCTGGTCACGCGCACTCCGCGCGAGGACCTCCCCCGGCCCGCCCAGAGCGATGTGGGTCCTGAGGAGCGCGGCCGACGCACCGATGTGCGGATGCCGCCGCCCGGCCCCCTGCTCTGAAGCTGCGGCCGTCTCAGGCGGCGCCGGGCTTCGCGTCGGCGTCCATGCCGGCACCGGGCTCCGGGTCGGGATCGGTGCTCCGCCGGTCGATCGGGCGCTGCACCTGCGCCCCGCGCACGAACTCCAGGACGCGATCGGTCGCGATGACCATGTGCTGGATCCGGCTGCGCTTGTCCTCCGCCCCGTAGGCCAGGGAGACGGCACCCACTCCCTCTCGCGTCAGCCCGGAGAGAAACTCCCGCATCTGGGCGTCGAAGCTGCCGTGCAGCAGCCCGTAGTCGACCTCCGGCGAGACGCGCAGGTGCTGGCCGTCGTCGGCCTCGGTCAGGTCCACGTGACCGCAGCGCACCTCCCGCACGGTCTGCGGCGCGGCCAGCACGAAGCCGAAGGCCCGCACGATCTCCACGAGCCCGAGGACGCTCAGGTGCAGGGCCTGCTCCGCGGTGCGGACGGGCTCCGGATTGTCCGCGCCCAGCGGCGTCGGCTGATCACCGGCGCGTCCTCGCACATCGGCGACGACCTGTGCCTCGAACACGACGGCACCGGGGCCGGGCTCGTAGAAGCTCATGCTCAGGCCCTCCTCCGGGAACCGCTCCGGAGGACGATGGTGGGCGTAGAGCGTGCGAGCCATGGCCTTGAGCGCCATGTAGGACCGGCGCACGACGTCCCGGTCGATCTCGATCGGTCGCCCGGCGGGGTCGTCGACCCGCATCACCAGGTCGATCGATGCCCTGTTCAGAGGTGTCATCTCCCGAACCTCTCCTCGGATGTCCAAGACGCCGTCCCGAGCGTCCTCTGCACCGTCGCGGAGTCATGCGCTCCAGGGATGGGGGCGCTCGGCCTGCGCGGATTCATGCTGTAATCCAGATCACTGTCCGGTGTGAAAATCTCAGTCACGTCCTGCGGTGCTCGTTCTCGGTCGTCTTCGGCGCGGCCCTGCAGCGCCGCGCCCCTCAAGCACGCCGATCCGCCTCCTGCAGCGGGATCCGGGCCATGAGCTCCCAGGTGTCCAGCTGGCGCCCGAAGCTCAGCTCGCCGCCGAAGATGTCCACGCGCTCGCTCAGGCCGACCAGTCCGAGGCCGCCCTCCAGGAAGATCTCCCGGGGCAGTCGGGCGCTGCGACTGCGGGCATCGCGGACCAGGTTGCGCACCCGGATCACCGCGATCGAGCGGCCCTGCGGCGTGGTCTCCAGGCTGGCGCTGAGGCTCACCGGCGCGCTTGGGATCCCGTGGCGGATGGCGTTGGCGGTGCCCTCACGCAGCACGCGCTGGCACAGGGACCGCACGCTCGTGGCGATCTCCTCCCAGCCGTCTCCGCGGGCGATCTCGACCCGGTCGAATCCGGCGTCCTCGAGCAGCTGACGACACCGGTCGAGGGCGGTCTCCATGGAGTCCGTGGGCGCGGTGGGACGCTGCGCACCGGTCTGATCGGTGCGCAGCGCCTGGTGCTGGGGAGCGATCCCGTCCTCGAGCGCGGTGGCCTCCCCCGCCTCCTCCTGCAGGGCCGAGACCATGCGGCGCAGGTCCTCGATGGTGCCCGAGGCTCCGTCGGCGATGTCCTGCAGCACCCGGCGCTGCACCTGCGGCTCCCGGGAGAGCAGCCCGGCATTGGCCCGCAGCGCGGTGGCCGTGACGTCGTGGGCCACGAGGTCGTGCAGCTCGCGAGCCAGGTCCCGGCGCTCGGCCGAGCGCACTCCGGCCACCTCGGTCTCCAGCTGGGCGACCCGCAGCTGGGTGAGCCGGGCCCGGCAGCGGAAGAAGCGGATGGTCCAGCCCACGGCTGAGCCGGCGAAGATCATGAAGGCGAGCAGGAACGCCTGCATGCGGATGGTGACGGTGTCTCCGAGCCCCACCAGGGACAGGGCCGCCGTGAGCTGGGCGAGCATCAGCAGCATGCCCACGCCCCAGCGGTTCCACATGCACAGGATGACGCAGCAGATGATCGCCGGGGCGACCACAGCGATCGGCTGCTGGCTGAGCAGCACCATGGCATAGGCCACGGTCAGAGCCACGACGCACAGACCGCGGTTGATCCACACGCAGATCAGCGGCAGGAAGATGACGATCAGCGTGAAGGACAACGCCTGCCCGCTCAGCCAGGCCTGCCCCATGAGGCTGCTGATGACCTGCAGCCCCAGGAAGACCAGGACGATCAGCAGCATGGCCGCTCGGAACGGAACGGGAGGGGCGAGGACCGCGGAGTCGGCCAGCTCCGGCCATCGGCTGTCCACGGCTGCGGTGAAGCGTCGCCAGAGCCGGGGAGGCTCGAGCAGATCGGCCCTCATGGCCCACTCACCGCAGCAGCCTGGATCACCCTCACTGCCCTCCCAAGGGGCCCACGACCAGGCCCGACGCTTCCGATTGATGCTGCAGCGATATTATCCATCGGTCAGCGGGATGTCGTTGAGTGCATGTACTTGTCCACACTTGAGACCCTGCGCCGGCTGTCTGTCGCTCGGCCTCCGTCGTTACGATGATCGGCGACCTGGCCGATGTCGGCCGTCCCGGCCCACAGCTCGGCCGTCGGACAGACTTGGAGCAGCGATGACCACGGATCAGTCTCCGGAGCCCGGCTCCGACGAGCTGCTGAGCGTGCTGATCACCGATGACGAGGCCGTCGTCCGCGAGACCATCTCCATCTATGTGAACAGCGCCCCCGACATGCAGGTCGTGGGGACCGCCGCGGATGGGCGCGCGGCCGTGCAGATGGCCGAGACCCTGCGTCCGGACATCATCCTGATGGACATACAGATGCCGCGCGTGGACGGCGTCGAGGCCGTCGCCGAGGTGCTTCGGCTCCTGCCGTGCACTCACGTGGTGATGATCACGACGTTCACCTCCCGGGAGGCCGTCGTTCCCGCCCTGCGGGCCGGGGCACTGGGCTACGTCCTGAAGTCCGATCCGCCCGAGCGGCTGCTCTCCGCGGTGCGCGAGGCCGTGGCCGGACGCACCCAGCTCTCCCCTGAGGCCCTCGAGGCGGTGGTGGGGCATCTGCGCGAATCGGACAACCGGGCCAGCCTGCCCGCCTCCGTCACGCTAACGGCCCGCGAGTCCGAGGTGCTCAACCACCTGGCCGAAGGGCACAGCAACCGGGAGATCGCCGAGCTCATGGTCCTGTCCGAGAAGTCCGTGAAGCTGCACGTGACGAACATGGTGTCCAAGTTCCAGGTCCGCGACCGGCTGCAGCTGGTCATCGCCGCTCACAAGGCCGGGCTCATCCAGCTCTGAACCGCGAGCCTTCGAGCACGGCGCGCCCCACCCATGGCCGTCGCCACCCCGAATTGGGGACAGCCGTATGACATCCTTGGTGACGGATCCCACCCGCCGATGAGTGAAAGAGTCACCGATGCCGCTGACCGTGATGCCGATCTACGGAACCCGCCCGGAGGCCATCAAGATGGCCCCGATCGTGAAGGCCCTGCAGGACTCCGACGAGTTCCAGTGCGTGGTGACCGTGACCGGCCAGCACCGCGAGATGCTCGATCAGGTCAACGAGATCTTCGACATCACCCCGGATCACGACCTCAACATCATCCGCCCCCGCCAGACCCTCAACGGCGTGCTCACCCGCACCGTCGAGGGCCTGGACGCGATCTTCGAGCAGAACGCACCGGACGCCGTCGTCGTCCAGGGCGACACCACCACCTCCACCGCCGGTGCGATCGCCGCGTTCTACCGCGGGATCCCCGTGATCCACGCCGAGGCCGGGCTGCGCTCCTTCGACCTGTTCTCCCCCTTCCCGGAGGAGGCCAACCGCAAGATGACCTCCCAGATCACCTCCCTGCACCTGGCGCCCACCGACATCTCGCGGCGCAACCTGATGGCCGAGTCCATCAACGGCGACGACATCGTGGTCACCGGCAACACCGTGATCGACGCCCTGCACCACACCGTGGCCCAGCAGCTGCCGTTCACCGACCCGGCGCTGGAGGAGCTTGCCGCCTCCGGGCGCCGCGTCCTGCTGGTCACCACGCACCGCCGCGAGAACCAGGGCGATGCCATGCGCGGCGTGGGCCGCGCCCTGGCCCGGATCGCCCGCGACGAGCCCGAGCTGACCATCGTGCTGCCGGCCCACCGCAACCCCGTGGTGCGCGAGGCCGTGCTGCCGGCCCTGGAGGGCCTGGACAACGTCCTGGTCACCGAGCCGCTGGCCTACGGCGAGTTCACCCGCCTGCTGGGCGTCTCCCACGTGGTGCTCACCGACTCCGGCGGCGTCCAGGAGGAGGCTCCCTCCCTGGGCAAGCCCGTGCTGGTCATGCGCGAGAACACGGAGCGCCCCGAGGCCGTCACCGCCGGCACCGTCAAGCTGATCGGCACCGACGAGGAGCGCATCGTGGAGGAGGTCTCCACCCTGCTGCACAACGGCGCCATCTACGACTCGATGGCCAATGCCGTGAACCCCTACGGCGACGGCCGCGCCGCCGAGCGCACCGTGGCCGCGATCGCGCAGCTGTTCGGCGTGGGCGAGCGGATGGCGGACTTCGATCCGGAGGCCCAGCCGGAGGGCTGAGACGCCCGTGCACCCGAGGTGCGTCTCCATTCCCCCCCCCCGGATTGCAAGGACCCATATGACCTATCTCGTCACAGAGGACGACGCGCATCGCCTGGGTCTCGACGAGCTGTCGACGCTGGCCCCGACCACCATCCCGGTGGATGAGCCGTATCGGATGAATGTCGACCTGGGCGGGGTGGTTCTTCCCCTGCTCGTGGTGCGGCGCGACAGCGCCGAGAGACTCGTGGTGCTCAACAACGGCGCCGTGAACCTGGAGCGCTCGGCACGCCGGCCCGTCTTCCAGCGCTCGTCGTGGTGGATGGACATCCAGGCGCATCAGATCTATGTCTGTGATCCCGGCACCGTGGGCGAGCAGGCGATGCCGATCAACTGGCTCCAGCTGCCCCACCCGCAGTGGCGCGTGAAGGAGATCGTCATGGCGATCGTCCGTCTGAGCCGGGTTCTGGGCACGCCCCTCCCTCACCAGCGGCTCTACTACGGGTCATCGGCGGGCGGCTTCGCCACGCTGCTGGAACTGGCCTATGACCGGCAGGCTCGTGCCGTGGTGAACAATCCGCAGATCGACTGGACGCGCTGGCATGCGCATCAGGTGAAGCCCGTACTGGAATCACGCTTCCCGGGTCGCAACGCCCAGCAGGTCCGTGAGCGCATGCCCAAGCGGGCGATCTGCCTGCAGAATCTCGCCGACAGCGGCACACGAGCCCGTGTGGACTACTGGGTGAACATGGCATCAGCGCACGACCGCGACGTCCAGCTTCCCGTGACCCAGGCCTTCCTGCGCGAGAACCCCGAGATCTGCGCGGACTTCTCGCTGCACATGTACTTCAACGAGGTGCAGGGCCACAATCCGATGTCGAAGGAGAAGACCCTCGAGATCCTGAACGAGGGCTGAGGCCGCCGCGCGAGTCATCACGCAGGCGCCTGCCCCTCACCTGCCCAGAACCGCGACGGACGTGAGGGGCTGGCCCGAGCACCAGCAGCTCCTCAGTCGGAGAAGACGAAGGCCTCCCCTTCTCGGACCAGCGCCATGTACTCATCGGGCGGCGGCACACGATGCCCGGCACCCAGGTACGGGGTCACCAGCCCCAGGTCGGACAACTCGCCTTCGGCGGCCCATGCCTCGGAGAACGGCTTGCAGTGGCTCTCGTAGTGCATCTCGTCGCCGGTGTTCTGGATGAAGAACACCCGCTTGGCGAAGCCGATCTCGCGATACCTCTCGATGAGGTCCATGCGAGCACGCAGCTCGGGGTCGTCGGCCACCGACTCCCGGCCGAACAGCACCTCCTGGGCTGTCCGGGCGATGCGCGGAACGTAGCGATCCACCTGGATCTGCGGGTTGAAGGTGACGACGGCCGACCGGGTCGAGTAGGACGCGCACTGCAGGGCCGCGAAGCCGCCACCGGAGTTGCCCACGAAGAGGATGCGGTCGCACCCCAGCGCGTCCGCATAGGCCTCTGCCTGCCGTGCGATCAGCCGGTGGAGGTTCAGCTGCTCATCACCCGCGTACCACGTCAGGATCTGACTCGCGTCCAGGTCCAAGCAGGGATCCGAGACGAAGAGGACCGGGCCGGAGGAGCCTCCCTCCATCGAGCGCATGCGCTCGAAGCGCGGCAGCGCATTGCGGGATCGGTCAGTGGCCCCATGGAACATGACGCTCAGAGTGCGTCCGCTGGAGACAGTGCTCAGCAGGAACGGGAGCACAAGCTGCCCCGTGTCGATGGTGAGCATCTGTCGGGTCAGGTCCGTGTCCAGCTCCGCACACACCTCCGAGCGGGTCCGGATCGGCACCGCATAGAAGTCGTGGTCCAGCGGCGACTGATCGTCCCACGAGATGAGCGGGCTGCGCTTGCGTCCGTTGACCAAGTGATGTGCGGCGATCCTCGGGCGCAGATCCGCGCCTGCGACGTCGATGAGGGCGGCGCCGAGTCCGAAGTCCCGCAGACCCTCCACCTGATGATCTCGGGCGATCTCCAGCAGGTCTTCGAGTGCTTCCGACCGCAGCTGCGTCCCGCCTCCCTCCGAGCGGATCCGCTGCTTGACCTCGGCGATCTGCGCTCGGATCTGCTGCCGGAGAGCATCCTCCTCCTCCGGGGTGATCCCGCCGTTCAGGGCATTGCGCGTCACGCGCTGCGAGAGCTCGGCGCTGTCCTCATCCACCGGTCCGACGCCCGCGCCCTCCTTGGTGATGATCAGCTGCTCAGCGTGCCGAGGCCGGCGCAGGCTGACGCTGATCGCACCGTCCTCCATCGGCGTGCGCCGGCAGTCGATGCTCTCCTGTTCAGGGGCAGGGACGACGGCGGTGATGAGCCGTGTGGAAGCTGCCGAGAGGGGGACGGCGATCCGCTGCCAGCCGTCGCCGAGCTCCGCCACGCTCGGCAGCACGGCGGGCACGTTGAGCCAGATCAGCCGGCACGACTCCGGCCCTCGAGTGATCACCGCATGGCCCTCGGAGACCTCCACAGCGCACCCCGGAGGGATGATCCAGTGCTGTCGTCCGGTGTGCGCATCGGCGCTGCGGACCTGATCCACCACCACGAGGAAGTCCCCGCTGCGGGAGTAGACGACTCGCCGGGTCAGAGCGACGGGGAGGAAGGCCCGGTCCCTCACCTCGAGATCGACGCAGTCTGCCGTCACCCGCTCCCGAGTCACCTCGGCATCGCTGAGCGTCCGGTAGCGGGCGTCCACGTCCACGCAGGAATGATGGCTGCGGTCCTGCCACTCCGAACCCTCCGCGCCCGGGCGATCTGCGAACCACGTCACGCCACGAGCAGTCAGCCACAGGGCCGAGTTGTCGTGGTCCCGTCCCGGCGACTCCAGTCGCCCGGAGCGCAGCGAGAAGAACGTCTCCTGGTCGAAGTCCAGCTCGGTCTCGCCCCAGCCGCGGCGGACGAACGCCCAGCCGCTGGGATCGACGTGGACCAGCTCGTCGGCGGCTTCGCCCTCGTCGCTGGCCGACGCGGCGTAGCGCTCCGCAGAGGTTCGCGGCGACCGGTCATCCCACGACGCCTGGGCCCCGAGCGAACCCGAGGGGAGCAGGCTCCCGGTCGGCAGGGTGCCGTGCGTCCACAGGGCGCTCAAGGCGCTCTCCGAGCGCTCACGCAGCTCGGCGGGCTCCTCGAGCTCGTCAGCGTCGTCGTCCAGCATGTCGTGGATCGACTGATAGAGATCCACCCAGCGCCGCGTCGTCTCGGTCACCGCACCGATGCCGCCCCCGGGCGCCAGGCCGGAGCCGATGTACCTGGCGACGAACTCGGCGAGCACCGCCGCTGCATCGGTCGAGGGGCGAGGCCCGCACGACATCGAAGCCGCACCTCGGATCACGGCCTCTTCCACGAGGTGCACCCGCCCCGTGCGCAGCTTCTCCGTGAAGACCGACCGATGCTCCCCGAGGAGCTCGACGATCTCCGATGGCCTCTCCTGCGGCGACGGCCACAGGGAGCTCAGCCCTGCGGCCAGGACGACCGCCCGCTGACTGGCAGGCAGGAAGGAATCGAGGCCTGCCTCTCGCGCCGTCGGCGCCCACGCCTGCCACCCGCGCACGTAGTGCAGCCACAGGTCGCGATCGCCGGGCTGCGCGCCGTCACGGCGCAGAGCATCGAGGAAGCGGAGGGAGTTCACGGCGAGGCCGACCTTGCGGTCCTCGGCTGCGATCTGATCCCAGATCCCGGTAGGGCCTCCGTGCAGGACCGCGCCGCCGACGGCTGCCTCCCCGGAGCGCAGCTGACGCCGCACGTCCTCGTCGTCGCGTCGAGGGCGGAGGTAGAGCTCATGGGACATCAGCGCTTCGAGCGGTGAGCTCCCCTGGAGGATCCGTGCAGTCAGGCCGTGGTCGCTCATGCCGACCTCCTGACCGCCGCGGTTCGGCGATTCAGGCGCTGGCGATGGTCATCGATGGAATCGATCCAGATCGCCCGGTTCAGCCACGACTCGTGGGAGGCGAAGGCCTTGCCCTCGGGGATGAGCCTGCGGAACGACTCGAGCTGCTCCCAGCTCAGGTACCGGGACCAGATCCGAGGTGCGTCCAGGACCTCATTGAAGACCTCGGTGTCGATCGACCAGGTGCGCAGCCCCTTCCGGGTGGCGATCTGCGACTCGTCCTTGGTGGCCTTGTAATACGGGAGGCCGTCCCATTGGGGCACCGCGCGCCGAGCGATCTCCTTGGGCGCCCGCTTCTCGATGCGCTCCGGGATCGTCAGGTCGAAGGCCATGCGGATGTACGCGTGCGACCCGAGCAGCACCACGCTCGTCGTGGTGAGGGACTGGTTGTGCCAGCGGCGCAGCTTCTCCCGGAAGTAGTAGACGTCCAGGCTCTGGAGCCCCGGAGAGCCTCCAGCGGCGATGGCCTCGTACTCCGCGTCGAAGAAGTCCTCGAGCTGCTCGCGCACCGCTGCAGTCGTCGCAGTGCCCGGGTACACCCTGTTGAGCTGCTTCAGCGGATGCGGCAGGCCCTCGATGCGCTCCCTGAGCCCAGGACGGCTGTAGAAGTACCCGTGCGTGATCTCGCCGTTGGTCCCTCCGATCGACAGCGCCCCGCCGGGGCCGGCCACACGCAGGTTGCGCTTCATGTTCGTCGGAGCGGCGTCGCCGTCCCACATGAGGTGAGCATTGCTCAGCCGCTCGGGAAGGCTCATCGTGACCTCGGAGGAGGTCGGCTCCACGATCCGGTGGGCCACCCCCTGAGCGGCCAGGTCCGTGACGCGGCCCAGCCGCTGCATGAGGTCCTGGGCGATCTCGGTCTCCTTGGGCAGGGTGCCCAGCGTCGTGACCTTGGCCTGCGCACCGCCCGAGAGCCACAGACCGGCCGTCATACGGGAGTCCTGGCCGCCGCTGAGATAGACCGTGGCGATCGGCGAGCTGAGGGCGTCGATGTTCCAGGCCGCCGTGCGGCTCTCGTCGACGACCGCGTCGAAGTCAGCTGGCTGGTCCCTCTCCCCCGTCAGCTCGTTCAGGGTCTCGTACTCGCTACGGGAGATCCTGCCCTCGGCATCGACGTCGAGCATCGTGGCCCGCGGCAGTCGACGGATGCCGAGGTACGGTGAGTGCTCCTCGGTGAACCACCCGAAGTTGGCGAACATGCCCACGCCGCGGTCATCGATCTCCAGCGGCCCGTCGAGGAAGAACGCCAACGCTCCGATGTGATTGCTCACGACGATGCGATCGTCGGTCTCCACGACATAGGCGCGCCCGAAGCCCACCAGGTCCGTCCAGACCCGGACGGCGCCGTCCGGGGCCACGGAGTAGCCCCAGTGGTTCATGAGGAACGACGACGGACGCCCCGCGCCGTTCACCCGATCGTGGACCACGGCGGGCAGCTCGGCCGGACCGACTCGGACATCGGAGGGGATCGGCGGCTGGTTCACGCCGTATTGGAAGCCGTCGACCTCGAACCAGGTGGGGACCGTCCAGGTCCGGGCCATCCGATCCGCGTTGTACGCAGAGGTCAGTCCTCGCTGGAGCTCATGATCCTGCGCAGAGCCGAAGATCTCTTTGACGTAGTCGATGGCTGCCGACATCCGTCGGCGCGTCTCCTCGACGGCGTCGGGGCGCTTGGCGACGGCGACGATATTCGTGTTCATGCTTCCTCCTGGCCTCGTGGGGTCTCGATGGCGCGGTCCCGGAGGCGGGCCGCCGATGCGGCCGGCCCCCGGGATGCGGTCACTGCTGGTCGTCGACGAAGACCATGGTCGTCCGGCCTTCCCACGCTCCGTCTGCCGGCAGCTGCCAGCAGACGCTCCACGAAACCTCCTTCACGCGGTCCTTCCGGGAGCGCCAGCCCCCGATCGGCTCCTCCGAGCCGTGGAGGATCTGCGGGTCCCCGGGTGCCTCCGAGGTGACCTCGAGGCGGCGCCCGGCCCACTTCGCAGAGCGCAGCACGAGCTTCTGGTCCTGGACCTGGAGATCCAGCTCACCGTCGAAATGCCACCAGAGCCGTACCTCGTGCTGCTCGTCCGAGGGCATCTCGACTCGATCGAGGACCACCAGCTCCTGGCCCGGGAGATACTCGACGTCTCGCTGATGCGCCCAGAAGGTGTGCGGTGTCCGCGCGGTGATGAGATGGCGGCCCGTCTCGTCCTGAGAGGCACTCACCAGCCCGGACCCGTGCGGCTCCCGACGACGGTCGTGCATGTCGCTGTCGAGGCTCACCGTGGAGTGGGGTCCGCAGGTCTCCATGTACTGACGGATCGGATCGGCGTAGTAGAAGCCCTTCTCGCGCAACGGAGAATCCGGGGGCAGCAGCTCCCCGTACCGATAGCGCCCGCCATCGCAGAGGATCTGCTGGCCGTCCTCGAACCACACCATGGTGTTGTCGTCGCAGTGCTTGTGCGCCCTGGAATGGAACGCGGAGGTGAACGCCAGATACGAGTCGCGGTCGAAGCGGCCTCGGGCATCGGCCTGCGGCTCCCGGATGAAGACGTAGCCCGTGTCGGGGAGCACGAGCGCACGGTCCACCGGCGCGGAGCCCTCCACCCCTCCGGAGAGTACCCACGTGGTCGTCGGCGAGGACGAGGTGAGCCCCTTGTCGACCATCTGGCGCTGGGCGGAATCGCCGAACTGGACGAGGCAGCCGTCGGGCTGGATCATCCAGCCCAGGGCGTCCGCTGCTGCGGAGATGATCGACGACACTCGAGGATCGTCGATGACGCCCGCGGCCAGCGCGGCGTCGAATCCGCTCAGGAGCATCCGGTGGTAGTCCGGGGAGTGCTCGCTGTGACCGCCGTCGGCCATGAACTGGCCTTCCGTCATGAGACGGAGTCGCTGCTCTCCCTGCGCCCGGAGAGCCGCCATCCCGGGAAGGTCCGTCAGCTCACGACCCAGCACGAGCTGGCTCACCGCCGAGTAGTAGCCGTGGTTGTTCCTGGGATTGAAAGCCTTCTTCTCCCAGTGCGCGTCGCGCTGGCGCAGGGCGAAGCGCAGCAGCTGCGCGTACTCCGCGTCGGTCACCTCGTCCTCGACCTCGGCGATCCGCAGCAGCGTGATGAGGACCATCGTCCGGTACGCGATGGCCATGTCGTACCAGGCCATGGTGGAGTCGTCATCGATTTCGCCGAACTCGGCGATCCAGGACAGCGCCCGGTCCACGGCCCAGCGAGCCAGGGCGGGATCCCCCGTCCTCGACCACTCCATGAGCGGTGCGTGCATGAACTCCCAGCAGTGGAAGTGCATCCGCCATGATCGATCACCGGGGCCGACGCTGCGCCAGTCGATCGGCATGTCCAGCGGGACGGGATCGAATCCATAGGCCGCCCAGCCCGTCTCCACGGTCTGACGTGCGCGCTCGGAGTCCGTGGGGATCCCGTCCTCGCCGTGGAGCTGCAGCAGCTCGACGGCCTGCCCGCGGTTCTCGATGTGCGAACGGCGGCGGCGCTCACGAGCTGCCTCAGCATCCGGGGCCTGCTGGGGGCAGCGGGCCAGCTCACGGAAGAAGCGGACGCCGAGCCCGCGGTACGGCGCGTCGTAGCGATCGGCGATGGAGCGCCAGGACCGCTCCGCACGGACCCAGGCAGCGCCCTTCTCCGACATCTCCGCTCGTGCCTGCGGATCCTCGAGCAGACGGCTCAGCAGCTGTGCCAGATCATTGGGATCCTCTGCTCGGAAGGTCGCGGCCGCGCCGGACTGCCCGGCGATCTCCCGCAGGGCGTCGACGTCCGAGACCACCACGGCTCGCCCGGTGGAGAACGCCTCGAACGGCTTGAGCGGCGTCACCAGGCGGCAGACCGCCCGGTTCTTCCGCGGCACCACGAAGAGGTCGATGATGCTGTAGTAGTCGAGAACCTCCTCGTGGGGGATGCGACCGGTGAAGCAGCACTTCGCGGCGATGCCCAGGTTCTTGGCCTGCTCCTGCAGCGCCTTGCGGACGGGTCCGTCTCCGACGAGCAGAAGGCGTGCGTCCACGCCCTGGTGCATCATCTGGGCGAAGGCCTCGACGAGCGTGTCGATGCCCTCGTACTCCACCACGGAGGTGATGTAGCCGATGACAGGGACCTCCCTCGGGATGTCCAGTCTGTCCTTCAGCTCCAGGTCCGGCTCCACGACGGGGAAATCGGAGGGCAGCACGCCGTTGGGCGTCACGGAGATGCGCTCCGGGTCCTCACCGCGGTCGATGATGTGCTCGCGCATGACCTCGGCCAGCGTCGTCACGTGGTCGCTGCTGGCTCGGGCCTGGTTCTCGCGCTCATGCCGCAGCGTGTAGGCATCGGGGTATCCGTAGCGCTGGTAGTCGGCCTCCAGGGGACGGCCGACGGAGGTCTCGACGCGGGAGAGCCAGGACTCCTCCCAGAAGCCGCGGCTCTCGTAGATCAGAGGCAGCCCATACGCGTCGGCCACGGGCCTGGCGATCAGCTGGTTGATGTAGTCCGAGTGGCAGTGCAGCAGCGACGGCCGCACCTCCTCCACCACAGCGCGCAGGGCATCGGTGTTCGCCTGCAGCCACGTGGCCCAGGTCTCGGTGCCTCTGGCCGGCCCCTCCGGCAGGTGATAGGTCACCCCGTCCTGGACGACGGGCGATTCGCCGAGGGCATCGACGGAGGCGCCGGCCTGACGCATCACATGGACGTCATAGCCCTTCTCGGACTGCGCCTGAGCCAGGTAATGGGTCCGCAGGGTGTAGCCCGTCTGCGTCTCGGGAAGGGCCTTCCCCACGACGTGAAGGATGCGACCGGTCTCCGCGACGAAGGAGCCCTCCGCGGGGGCCGCGCACTCCGTGACGAGCTCGCCGCTGAGCATGGCCAGCTCCGAGGCTCGGACCTCCACGGCCCGCCGGTCGCTGTCCTTGCCCGAGGCGACGGCGATGCCTCGCAGCATCTCCAGGCTGTGCGCGTAGTAGCCGCGCTGGTAGAGGGCCCGCGACAGCTTGCGCCGCTGGCCGAGGTTCATGACCAGCCCCGGGTCCCCCGACGTCCACAGCTCGTAGAGGAACAGCGGATCGTCGATGTACGCGACCACATCCTTGAGCGTCAGGCTTCCGAGAACCGTCTCGCGAGGCATCCCCTGGGGAAGATGCGGGAGGACCTTGCCGATGCGTTGCCTCTGCTCGGTCACAGCCGTGTCCAGGGCCTTGGACGTCGTGGACAGTTGCTTCTCCAGTGCCTCCACACGCTTGGCCAGACCAGCGGCGGGCTCCGTCGACACGTCGGCCGCCGGCGGCTGCTCGGCTCGCGCGGATGCGCGCGCCACCCGATCCTCGAGATCCGCGAAGCGCTGACGGATCCACCGGTCGTTCCGACCGGAGACCACAGCGGGGCTGACGGCTCCCTGGCCGAGCAGTGCGGTCCGCTGCTCGTCCTCCGAGATCACGACCTGGTCCTCGGAGATCGTGATGCTCCAGACCCGTCCGAATCGAAGGATCCTCATCCAGGCGGACTTGGGGGTGGCTCGGCTGGACACCACGCTCAAGGTGTCCTTGGTCGACTCCCCGAACACCGCCGTGAAGACACCGGAGCGCGCCGACTTGGCGACCTCCGCGACGCCGCCGGGCTCCTTCTTGCCCCACGCGCGGGAGACCCAGCCGCGCGGAGAGCTGTCGTCGGCGTACCTGACCACCGGACGCTCTCCGTTGCCGAGCCAGGCGAGGCTCAGGCTGCTGTCGCCGTCCTGCAGCTCGACGGCGCTGTCGCGCAGGCGGGCGCGCACACCCGGGTTGAGCTGCCACAGCTGCCTGGCCGTGACCTGCTTGTCGGCGTCGAAGTGATCGATGACGATTCCGAGGTCCAGGCCCGGCAGGTAGACCAGGCGCCGACGCAGAGCCACGCCCTCGTAGTTCCGATCGACGACGGCATAGTCGTGGGCGTGGTCGGAGACCTCGGCGCGCTCCAGACGAACATGTCCGGCAGGGGCGTACTCGCGATCGTCGACGACCACCAGGTTGTGCGCCTGCCGGGAACGGAGATGCCTCCGGAACGGGTCCTTCGGCTCGTAGTTGTACGACCCCGGGTCCGTGATCCAGTCGCGTCCGCCCGAGAAGAACGTGATGCCGCCCCGGTCCTCGTGCTGGTGCGACCTGATCTGCGGGCCGTAGCGGAGGCTGTAGGAGGTCTCCTCCGCGTAGCTGCGCCCCTCGCCGCCCCAGCCGGATCGGCCCAGGATGAAGCCGTTGGGCGCGACGACGGTCGTCGACGAAGGCGGCTCGCCCTCGTCGCCGAGAGTGGCGACGTAGTCGATCTCCGGTCGGCCTGAGGCCTCGACCCTCTTCAGATGCGTGTCGCCGATCGTCATCATGAAGCCGTCGGGCCTGGTCGCGTGCGCCAGGAAATCAGCCGCACGGGTCAGCGTCTGCTGCACGTGCCGCGGCACCTCGACGTCCTCCATCGCCACGCGGTCCCATGCGGACGTCCACCACGCGAGATTGAGCCGGTGGTATTCCACGGAACCTTCGTCGTTCGCCCCGTTCTCGTCGAAGGACCCCTCGAAGAGCTCGGCCAGGCGCCGAACGGCCAGGTCCTGCCACTCCCGACGACGCAGGAAGCTGGCCAGCACGAAGAGGCCCAGATCCTGGTGCAGGGCATGGTTGCCCTCGGAGAGATGCTCCGGGTCGGCCAGCCAGGTCCCGTGCGTCTCGAGCGCGGACAGCAGGGCCTGCTTCTCGTCAGGAGTCTCCGCGAGGGGCCACCCGAAGACCAGCTCCTGGGCACGCAGCCCATCGGCCATGTCGATCCAGGAGAACTGCGAAGCCGGAGCTTCCGGCGGGTTGTGCCGGATCCACGACTGGGCGGTGGACATCCAGAACTCGCGTGCGTCCCTGTCCCCGTCCATGGCCAGATGCCGTGCCGGCGAGATCCAGCGCAGAGCATGGTGCTGGAACTGCCAGTTGCGGGAGGAGAAGGGATCGGCCGTCCAGTCGCACAGGTCCTCGGCGGCCCATTCGGGGTGCGGGGAGACGCGCATGCGTCCGTCGAGCAGCTTCCGCGCCCGCTCGACATAGTCGTCCTGCCTGATGAATCCGACTCCGAGGCACTGCCGGATGCTGACTCCGCTGTCGATGTCGAGATCGGGGTCCGACATCGCCGTGGGGCCGTCGTGACTCTGGGCGGAGCTGTCTGAGGTGGACATGGAGTGGCCTTTCGCGGACAGGAATCAGGTGCTGGATGTGCAGAGAGGGCGCTAGCCGCTGGGTCAGCTGCGCGGGGGGCGCGAGGCGCCGAGATCCTCGTAGATCTCCGACACTCGCCGCGCCATGTCGGTCCACTGGCGGTGCTCGCGCACCCACTCCAGTCCGTTCGCGGCCAGCTGCGCCCGCAGCTCGGGCCGGTCGACCAGCTCCGAAAGCTTGGCGGTCAGGTCGTCCACGTCCCCCTTGCGATGGAGCAGCCCCGTGACATCGGGCTGGACGATCTCGGCCAGAGCTGCCACATCGGATGCCACGATGGCCTTGCCCATGGCCAGAGCCTCGAACGGCTTGAGCGGGGAGACCATCTCGCACACCGGCAGCGGCAGCCGCGGGAACGGCGCGATGTCCACGAGCGAGTAGTAGCGCTCGACGTCCTCGTGGGGCACGCGACCGAGGAAGCGCACCGCGTCGCCCAGCTGTCGGGCCTCGACCTCGGACTGGAACCGCTCGAGCTCGGCGCCGTCGCCCACGATCATCACCACGAAGTCGTCGCGCTGGGATCGCATCCGCTCGGCGGCGTCGATCAGCAGACCCAGGCCCTCGTAGTCCAGCACGGAGCCGATGTAGCCGATCACCGTCTTGCCCTGGAAGCCGAGCTGAGCCTCGAGCTCGGCATCGCGCGGCTGCGGGGTGAAGCGCTCGGCATCGACCGCGTTGGGAACCACCGTGATCTTCTCGCCGTCCACGCCTCGAGCGATCAGCTCGTCCTTGAGCGCCTGCGTGATGGCCAGGACATGGGTCGCATGGGCGGCGGCGTCGGCCTCCATGCGGGCCATGAACCGATACATGCCGCCCTTGGCCCATTCGAAGTCCCGGGAGCCGCGCGTGACCTCCCACAGCCCGCGGACCTCGTAGACGGAGGGGATGCCGAGCCGATTGGCCGTGGCCACGGTGGCCAGGCCGTTCCAGTGGTTCGACGCACCGTGGAGGATGCGCGGTCTCTCCTCCATTGCCTTCGCCTCGAGTGCGGCCGTGTACCGCTTCACGTACTCCGTGATGGGGCTCTTCTTCTCGATGCCAGGGGTGGTGCTCAAGCGGTGATACGGAACACCGTCCACCACGTTCAGCGGGGCGATCTCGCCGAGCTCAGCCATCTTGGGCATGTCGTACGGATAGCCCAGTCGGGTGACCCCCTGAACATCCCACCCAAGGCCACGCAGCCCGGAGAGCAGACCATGGGTGCGCGTGCTGTAGCCGGCCGAGTGGTACGGCAGGGAGTTGTGCAGCATGTAGAGCACGCGATCGGAGATCGGCTCGTAGGCGGACTCCGTGCGCCGATGCGGGAACGGGAAGCCCCGCTTGGCCAGCTGGTAGTTGGTCGGGGCCGCCGACTTGGCCAGCTTGGCGCTCTGCTTGCGGCCCCAGGTGTCCGAGGGCTCCAGCCGGGTGAACTCCGCGAGCAGCCGTCGGGCCCCGTCGTTGCGATTGGCGCGCAGGTCGCGACGGATGGCCAGACGCAGGCTCCACCGCGGCACTGCCCGATCCGGCAGATCTCGCATCAGCTCGATCGCCCGAGTCCTCCGGCCGCGCTGCAGGCAGAAGAGCAGCTGCGCCAGGGTCCACTCGTCCTCGGCCAGCCAGGACGGCTTCTCCTGAGCCAGCTCCTCGGAATCCCCCCGGTGGAGGTCGACGACCGCCCGCGTCACCCGATCGGGACTCTCCTCGAGGATGTCCAGGGCCTCGGTCCGTCGGGCCGGCACCAGCAGGTCCAGCGACCGTCGGTGCTGATCGGGCCGCTCGGGCAGCACGGCGATCAGCTCGCCCATCGCCTCGGCCGCCGACGCCAGACGATCCGCGTCGCCGGCCGCGGCATCCACCAGCATCTCCAGTGCGTCCAGGTTCGCCGGTTGCACGGCGACGCTGTTCTTCAGCGCCTCGAAGGAGGCGTCGTAGGCCTTCAGCTCGATCAGCCGCATGGCATAGAGGAACCAGGCGGAGCTGTCCTGCGGGTCCAGGAGGGTCAGCCTCCGGAGCTGATCCGCCGCCTGATACCTCTCGCCGGCAGCGCGAGCCGCCTCCGAGGCCTCTCGAAGGCCCTGTGTAGCCTCCATCCGCCTCGTCTCGTCGCCCCTGCTATCCTCTCCTGCGGCCTCAGGATCGGCTTCGACCTGAGCGCCGTAGCCGCGAGGTGCCAGCTTGGCAGCAGCCTCGCCCCTGACATGCCAGAGGCGACGGCGGAGTTCCTGGACGGTGATGGGGGGCATGCGGTGTTCCTCTGCGGGGGGTCAGCGGTGGGTCGGACGCAGGCTCAGCGCCAGAGGCCCTTGGTGTCGACCACGGTCTTGCCTGCCAGGGCGGTGGCGGGAACGGCCTTGAACTCGTCATGGTCCACGAGCACCAGCAGCACGTCGGCGCGCTCGATGGCCTCCCCGTGCTCGGCCAGCTCCACGTTCGCCAGACCGGACAGGGCCTTCGGCAGCTCCGAGACGTTCGGCTCCACGGCCAGGATCTTCGCCTCCGGCAGCGCCTCGGCCAGGTCCTTGGTGATGTTCAGCGCCGGGGACTCGCGCAGGTCGTCAATGTTCGCCTTGAAGGCCAGGCCCAGGGCGGCCACCGTGGGCTCGGACTGGTGCGACACGGCCTCGCGGACCTTGTCGATGACCCACTGCGGCTTGCCGTCGTTGACCTCGCGGGCCGTGCGGATGAGATTCGAGTTCTCGCGGTCCGAGGAGACGATGAACCACGGATCCACGGCGATGCAGTGCCCGCCCACGCCGGGACCGGGCTGCAGGATGTTCACGCGCGGGTGGTGGTTGGCCAGCTCGATGAGCTCCCACACGTCGATCCCCAGCTTGTCCGAGATCAGGGACAGCTCGTTGGCGAAGGCGATGTTGACGTCCCGGAAGGAGTTCTCGGTCAGCTTGGCCATCTCGGCGGTGACGTCGTCGGTCTCCAGCAGCTCGCCCTGGCAGAAGGTCGCGTACACGGCCTTGCCGCGCTTGGCGGCCTCCGGGGTCATGCCGCCGATGATGCGGTCGTTGGTGACGAGCTCCTCCATGGCCTTTCCGGGCAAGATGCGCTCGGGGCAGTAGGCCAGGTGGATGACCTTCTTCTGGCCCTGCTCGGCCTCCTGCGGATCCACGGTGAGATCGGGGCGGGCCTCGGTGAGCACGCGGCCCAGCAGCTGCGTGGTCTGGGGCGGGGAGGTCGACTCCAGGATCACGAGCTCGTCGCCCTCGAGCAGCGGCGCGATATTGCGCGCGGCGGCCTCGATGTAGGAGGTGTCGCCCACGTGATCGTCCTTGAAGGGAGTCGGCACGGCGATCACGAAGGCGTCGCCGTGCTGCATCTCGGTGGAGGCGGTGAACTGACCCGAGTCCACGGCGCGCTTCAGCTCCTCCTCCAGTCCGGGCTCCACGATCGTGACCTCGCCGCGGGAGACGCGCTCCACGACCGAGTCGTTCACGTCCACGCCCTTGACCCGCACGCCGCTGTTGGCCAGCGTCACGGCGGTGGGCAGGCCGATGTAGCCCAGCCCCACGAAGACGACGGTCTGGTTGCTCTCGCTCATGGGTGCTCGTGTCCTTGATCTCCGCGTCCGCGCTGAGGAGGCGGATCGGCGGGGTAGTTGCAGTTACAGGCAGATTCGCCATGCTGTGGGCCGTTCGGTGGAACCCCAGGCGGGGGTCATCATACGCACAGGTGCGCGGTGTCCGACCCGAAGAACATGACCTCACCAGTGGAGATGACGTGCTGGTCCGTCACATTCCAGGTATGTCCGTGTCCGCCCCGGAACTGCCGGAAGTTGAAACGATCCGTGGCATAGACGCGGCCGCCGGCATCCACCACGTCCTGCAGGAAGCCGGTGTCCTCCCCCGTGGTCCGGTCACGGAAGGGATGGGCCTCGAAGACCTCGCGCGCGGCCATCAGCGTGGGTCCGAGCACGAAGTCCGTCCAGCGGTGCTCTCGCTCGCCGAAGCGCAGCAGCGTGGCGTCGTAGGACTGGACGTAGAGGTAGCTGGCCTGCTTGCCCACCACGTCTGCCTGCGTCACGCGCAGGATGGCCAGCTGATCCGCCAGGTAGTCGGGGCCGTACCAGTCGTCGTCGTCCATCTTGGCGATCACGGCGCCGGAGGAGGCCTGCACGCCGGCGTTGAGGCAGGAGCCCAGCGACCAGTCCCGGGGCGCCGGCACGATCACCAGGTCCTCGATCCCCCGCTGCGCCGCCAGCTCGGCGGCCCGAGCGGCATCGGGATCGAAGCCGTGGCACACGAGCACGACCTGCGGGCTCACACCGCGCTGAGCCGCCACCGAGTCCATGGCCTGGCCCAGGCGGTCCGGCCGGTTGGTGGACAGCACCACGGACACGGACGGGTTCGACGGCTGCCAGGAGCCGTCCTGCTGCGGAAGGGCCAGGTCCAGGACGGTCGCCGCGCGGTGCGTGTACGTGTGCTCGGCCCACACCCGGCGCTGAGCCCTGCGCACCGTGCGATCGCGCAGCTGCTTGGAGCGCACGAGCGCCCGGACGACGTCGGCGGCCTGCTCCCGTGTCTCGACGACGGGCAGCTCCGCCTGCGGGAAGTACTCCCCCACGGCTGCCGACGGCGTGGAGACCACCGCCGTGCCGCGCGAGAGGATCTCGAAGATCCTCCGGGCGCACATCGACGGCGAGTCCACGACCGAGTTGACGTTGAGGAAGACCTTGTAGGCCTGATACGCCGTGAGCATCCGGGCGTAGTCCAGCGAGCCCACCACGCGCTGATCCAGCGGGGCCGGGAACTGATAGCGCTCGTCGTCGCCCAGGTACCGGGAGAAGATCTCCAGGCCCTTGCGCATCTTGGGCGAGACGTCCAGGGCACCGCCGAGCAGCAGGTCCATCTGATCGCGGCGCTCGGGGAACTTGTGCGCGAAGTACATCCCGCCGAAGGCCACGTCCCGTGCGTCGACGCCGCGGGCCCCGCGCACCGGGGAATGCACGGCCGGCTGCGCGGCGAAGGCCAGCACGCCCACGCGATCGTGGCCCAGATCCCGCCGGTAGTGCTCCACGCGGTTCGAGTCCGAGGTCAGGACGATGTCGAACAGCCCCGCGCACTCCAGGAAGTCGTCGTAGTGCGGCGGGTCCTCCTTGTTCCAGAACACGGTGGGGATCCCGGCGGCGCGGAACGCGGCCACGAGCTCCCGGAACGGCTCCTTGACCCCGGAGGTGCCGGTGAGCTGGTACTGCCACTGGTCCTGATTGCCGTGCCAGGCGGACTCCACGAACAGCAGCTGCGGCCGGTGCTGCTCGAGCTGCTCCCGCCACCCGGTCCGGGACAGCTCCACCTGGTCCCACTCGTAGCCGAAGGCCCGGGAGGAGAAGTCGTCCAGGATCGTGGCCACGGTGACGTCGGCGAAGGGCCGCCGCCACTGCTGCGGCCACTCGGTCGGGGCGAAGGACACCCGACGGCCCTCCCCGGCCACGGCCTCCGACGACCCGCCCGGCAGCCCGCGGCGACGCAGGTGCTTGCGGGCCTGGTCGACCCCGCCATGGCGCAGGTGCCACAGGAGGGTGCGCAGCTCGCCCGGCGAGGGGATCGCGGGCTTGGGGGGCTTCCTAGCAGACACGATGGGTGGTCCTCTCGGTCACGCGGCGCGGGGGCACCAGTGCGGGATCAGGCGGTCGGAGGCGGCTCGGTCGGGCTCAGGCGCTGTTCACGAGCTCCAGCGGAACGCGCTCGGCCAGGGTCCGGTCCCGGTAGTCCTGGGCGCTGAGCAGATTGCCGTCGGCCAGCAGCTGCATGTAGTGCTCGTAGCGCTCCACGACGTCCTCCACGGGGCCGTCGGCCACGACCTGTCCGGCGTCGATCCACACCAGACGGGTGCACATGGAGCGGATCTCGGACATGGAGTGGGAGACGAACAGGACGCAGCCGGCGTTGTCGCGGATCTCGTCCATGCGCGCCTTGCCGCGGGCCTGGAACTGGGCGTCGCCGGTGCCCAGGGCCTCGTCCAGGATGAGCACCTCCGGGTTGGTGGCCGTGGCCACCGCGAAGCGCAGCCGCGCGGCCATGCCCGACGAGTAGGCCTTCATGGGCCAGTGCAGGGCCTTGCCGAGCGCTGCGACATCCACGAGCTCGTCCATGACGTCGTCCACCTGCTGCGGGGTCATCCCCTGGGCCAGGCAGCCGAGGCGGATGTTGCGCTCCCCAGACAGTGCAGGCACCAGGGACACGCTCACGCCGAGCTTCGACGGACGGTCGATGGCCCACACGCGTCCGGAGGTGGGGTTCATCTGCCCGGCCACGATGTTCATCAGAGTGGACTTGCCGGAGCCGTTGCGGCCCACAAAGCCCACGAACTCCCCCTGCTCCACGAGCAGGTTCACATTCGTCAGCGCCTGGTTGTCCACCTGGGGCGGACGGCCCAGCGCGCGGCGCAGCACGCGCGATACCGCGGGGAGCTTCTGCTCATCGGCACCGCCGGTGCTCGTGACGCGATAGACCATGGAGACGTCGTCGATCACGACCGCGGGATCGCGCACCGGCTTGAGGCTCGTGCCGGTCAGCCCCGAGCCGTCCTGAGCCACCCACTCCTGGGCGATCTGCCGGCGACGGGCCTCGCGCCACCGGGGATCGATCGAGGGGTCCTCGAACAGGGAGTCATCGCTTCTCGTCGGCATAGCTCTCCTCGTTCCACCAGAACACCAGCAGCCCGATCACCAGGGCGCCCACCGCCCACGCCGTGAGGATCAGCCACGACGACAGCGACGGCGCCTCGGCGTAGAGGATCGCCCCGCGCGCCATCTGCAGCACCTGGTACAGCGGGTTGAGGTGGAACAGGGTCAGGATGGTCGGATTATCCGTGAACCGGGACGGGTCGTAGAAGATGCCCGAGGCGTAGAGCCACAGCCGCGTGCCCAGCTGGATCAGGTTCGCGACGTCGGGGATCCGGTGCACGAGCGGCGCCAGCAGCATCCCGGCGCCCCAGTTGAAGATCGTCTGCAGCACGAAGATCGGCAGGATCAGCAGCCACAGGGGCGTGATCGGCTCGGCCGGCGGGGCGATCAGCACGAAGAGGAACATGGCCGCCAGCACGTAGAGCTGGCTCCATGCCTCGCGCACCACGATCCCCAGCGGCAGCGCCGCTCGCGGGAAGGAGAAGCCCCGGATCAGGTTCTTGCCCTGCACGATGCTGCGGGCGCCCGTGGCCACGGAGCGGGACGTGTAGAGGAACATCATCAGGCCGATGATCAGGAAGCCGACGAAGTTCTCCACACCGCGATCAGTGCGCAGCAGCAGCCCGAAGACCAGGAAGAAGGTCAGGCCCAGCAGCATGGGATTGAGGATCAGCCAGATCTTGCCCAGGATCGTGTGCTCCTGGCTCACCGACAGCCGCACCCGGGCGTCGTAGAGCACGAAATGCCGCGCGCCCCACAGGCGACGGATGTACTCCCCCAGCGGCGGGCGGGCGCCGACGGCCATCAGCTCCGAGGAGTCGTAGTGCATCCGTCGACGGTCGAGTGCCGCCGCCCGAGAGGCCGCCGACGCGCCGGAGGGCGACGGTGCGGAGGCACCGGAGCGGGGATCCGTGCTCTCGCTCATCGCGCCTCCGTCGTCCGTGCCGTCTGCATCGTCTCGTCTTGTCCTGCCTGCCCGGTGGGGCCGCGGGCCGTCAGCTCGTCGTAGCGCTCGAGCGTCCGGGCGGCGACCGCCTCCCAGGTCCGCTCGCGCAGCACCGCCGCGCGACCGGCTCGCCCGAGTCTAGGCCCCGTCCCCGCTTCGCCCCACAGGCGCCGCACCGCGTCGGCCACAGAAGCCGGGTCCTCGGGCGGCACGAGCAGCCCGGTGACGCCGTCCTCCACGAGCTCCTCGAGCGCCGGAAGCCGCGAGGCGATCACCGGCACACCCCGTGCTGAGGCCTCGGCGAGCTTGAGCGGGGTGACCGAGCGCGTGACCTCCCGGTCCAGGCGGGGCACGACGAACACGTCCAGGGCGCGCTGCCAGCTGCGCGCGCCGTCGCGGTCCACGCGGCCCGGGAAGACCACGCGGTCGGCCACCCCCAGGTCGCGGGCCAGCGCTTCGAGCGCCGGACGGGCGGCGCCGTCTCCGACGATCACCGCCGTGATCGGCTCGGGCAGCAGGACCATGGCCCGCACCAGGTCGTCCAGGCCCTCGTAGTCGACGATCGAGGACACGGTGCCCATCAGGAACTGCCCGGGCCGGATCCCCAGGGACGCGGCATCCACGTCCGCGCGGGCCTGCTCGACCGGCTCGAGCTCGGCGGCGTGCTGCGGTCCGACCGCGTTGGGGCTCAGCCGGACCGAGGCTGCGTCCACGCGCCCGCCGGTGACCTCCTCGACGCGGCGCGCCATCGCCGCACCGAGCGTGGCCACGTCGTCCGCCGCCTCCATGACCTCGGCCTCGCGCGCCTGGAAGCACGTGTAGCGCTCGGAGACCCCGGCGACCGGCGGGCGGCGCGAGGCCCAGGTGTCCGCGAGCTGCCCGCGGACCTCGTAGACCCACGGGATGCCCAGCACTGCGGCGACCTCGCGGACCACCAGGGCGTTCACGAAGTGCGTGGTCGTGTGCAGCACTGCGGGGCGGACCCACAGGCACAGCTCGAGCAGCGCCTCGGCCTGCAGCTGGAGACGGCCGGAGGCCGTGCGGGGAAGGCGGGCCGGGGAGATGCGGTGATAGCTCACGCCGTCGATCACCTCCAGGTCCTTCGCGCTCAGCCGCCCCACCTGCGCCGGATAGCCCGGACGGGTCTGGGCATGGACCTGCCAGCCCGCGGCCGCCTGGGCGCTGAGCAGCGCGTGCGAGCGCACGGCGTAGCCGCTGGCGGTGTGCGGCAGGGAGTTGGTCAGGACGTGGACCACGGTCCGCGGCTGCGGCTGGTAGGGCTCCCGCAGCGGCGGCAGCGACGGTGAGCGCCCGTGCAGCTGGGCCCGCTCGTCGGCCAGGCGCAGCAGCTGGGCTCGCTCCCCGCGGGTGGCCTCCCCGCGCAGCCAGGCGCACTGCAGCGGCACCAGGGCCGCGCCCAGGGCGCCGAGCTGGGTGTCGCGGCGGGCCAGCGTCCCGGCAAGGCCGCGGACCGCCGACCCGGTCGGCAGGGCGCCGCCGCTCGGCCCGCCCCGCCGAGGGATCGCTGATGTGAGCCGGAAGGCGTCGTCGGGCCGGTCCGCGGCGATGGCGACCTCCGCCAGCCGCCGCAGGGCGGCCGGGGCGCAGCTCTCGTCCAGCAGAGCGCGGTCGAAGGCCTCGCCGAGCGCTTCCTGCTCCCCCACCAGGCTCAGACCCAGGGCGGCGGCCGACGGCAGCGGGATGCGGCACAGCGCCCGCCCGGCCCGAGCGGTGAGGCCGGCGGGCAGTCGTCGGGAGACCTGCAGGGCGAAGACCGCGGGGTCTCCGCCCAGGTGCTCCCAGGCGGTCCGCACGACCAGGCTGAGATGGCGCAGGCGCGGACCCGTGCGCGGCGCGTCCGAGCGGCCCGTCATCGGCTGCTCCGCGGACGGCCGTCCTCCAGGAGCTCGCGCAGCAGGGCGTCGTAGCGCTCGGCCAGATCGGCGTAGTCGGCGTGCTCGGCCACCCAGGCGCGCCCGTCGAGGTTGCACCGCAGCCGGGAGCGGTCCGCGATCAGGCCCTGCCACAGATCGGCGATCTCGCGGGCGGTGGAGCCCACCACGTCGCCGGCCCCGGCCTGGCGCAGCACCCACGCGGCCTCCCCGCGCACCACGGCGGTGAGATGGCGGCCCACGGCCATGACCTCGTAGGTCTTGGAGGGGATGGTGGCGTCGAAGGACTTCCAGTCGTCGCGCAGCGAGATCACCAGCGAATCCGCCTGCCGGTAGTGCTCGAAGACCTGATCGCGGAAGACCGGGTCCAGGAACCGCACCGGCGCCCCCAGGGAGGCGGCGTGGCGCACCAGCATGGCCTTCTGCGAGCCCTGCCCCACCAGGGTCAGGCGCATGCCCGGCCCCACCAGCGCGGCGGCCTCGATCAGTCGCTCCAGGCGCTGGCTCTCCCCGTGATTGCCCAGGTACAGCACCTCCAGCCGGTCGCGGACCAGCGGCGGCGGATCCAGCACCGGTGTCTGCTCCAGGCGCACGCCGTTGCGCACCGTGCGGACCTCTCGCACACCGCGCTCCCGCAGCGTCTCGGCGAAGCCCTCGGTCACGGTGACGACAAGATCCGCCCTGTCCTGGACCGACTCCACGGCCCGGTTGATGATCCGCTGGGCACGGCCCCGCAGGACCCCGGCCTCCGTAGCGAGGTTCGGCCAGGCATCGCGCATCTCCACGACGAGAGGCTTCCCCCTCAGCCGTGCGGCCAACCAGCCGCTGGCCAGCAGCGGCAGCGACGGCGCCGTCACGATCACCACGGAGTGCCCGCGCACCGTCAGGGTGCGCAGCGCGCTGCCACCGGCGGTGACCAGCTGATCCACCAGCTTGGGCAGACGGGCGTCGCGGGCTGTGAGATACGGGACCCGCACGATCGTCTCGCCCACCGGCCCCGGCCGACCGCGCCCCACCCTGCCGCGGGAGGAGCGATCAGCGTCCGGGCCGAACCCGTAGTGGGCCACCGGTGCCACGACCGTCATCTGCCAGCCCCGCTGCACCAGGTGCGGGATCAGGGACTGCCAGCGGCGCTGCGGCGGTGAGTGCTCAGGCCAGTAGGAGTGGGCGAGCAGAAGCGCGTTGGAACGCGCTGCGCTCACAGGCCGCTCCCGTCGTCCGCGGAGAGCTCCTGGTAGTGCTCATCCAGCGTGCCGTCGTCGATGGCGTCGCCGATCTCCTGCATGGCCTCCTCGTCCGGGAGCACGACCGACTGGCCGTCGTCGGAGGTTCCGATGCCGTTCGTCGGGACCGTGAACATGTGGATGTCCGAGCGCGAGACGCCGACCATCTTGGGCACCAGACCGCGGATGTAGCCGGAGTCCAGTCCATCGGAGACCGTGAGGTACGGGGAGATCGTGCTCACGATGTCGGAGATCTTTCCGGGATTGGCCAGGACCTCGGGCTCCAGGAACCGATCGAGCAGCGCCTGGATGAACGCACGCTGGTTGGCCACGCGTGTGTAGTCGCCGTCCGCGAAGGAGTGGCGCTCACGGGCGAACGTCAGGGCGGTCTCGCCGTCCATCGTGGTGGGACCGGCCTCGTAGACGTCGCCGTTGTCGGCGGTGAACGACTCCGGGACGTCCACAGTCACTCCACCCAGGGCATCGACCAGGCCCTCGAAGCCCTCGAAGTCGACGGCCATGACCTCGTCGATCCGGGTGTCGAAGTGCCCCTCGAGCGTCTCGACCATCAGCGGCATGCCGCCGTTCTGGTAGGCCGCATTGATCTTGGCCTCGCCCACACCGGGGATGTCGACCCAGGTGTCGCGCATGACGGACATGACGTAGATCTCGCCGCCGTCCTCGGGAATGTGCATCAGCATGATCGAATCGGCGCGCGCGCCCTCGCGGCCGAGCTCGCCGCCGCCCTCGGGCCGCTTGTCCGAGCCGAGCAGCAGGATCGTGGTGCCCTCCGAGTCCTCCGGCCGGTCCGCCTCCTCCGGGAAGGCCTCCGACGACGGCACGGAGGTCACATTCTCGTCATAGGAGCGCGAGAGGCCGTTGATGTAGAGCGCAATGACGGCGATGACACCCACCACGAGCACCAGGAAGGCGATCAGGAAGCCGAGCAGGATCTTGCGCCCGCGCCGCTTGCGCCGTGGGCGATCCGAGTCATCGCGGCGCCTGCCGTCGAACAGGTCGTCCTGGATGTCATTGCTCATGCGGGGGCCTCCGGGGTGGCAGCTGGACCGGGACCCTGCCGGGACGGCATGGCTGCGAGGGCAGCGGGTCGAGGAGCGCTGTGTGGGTCGTTCGGGGGTGGGCTCGTCGTCGGCACATCATACGGCCGGGATGCGCACCACGCTGGCAGATCCGGCGGGGACCTCGAACGCGATCTCGCTGCCGGCATCGACGGTGCTCACCTGGGCCGGCGCGTCGTCCTGCGGCAGCAGCGGCAGCCCGAACCCGTCGACCGAGGGCTGCCCGTCGGCCACGGGCTCGACGGCCGAGTCGACGTCCAGGGCCGTGCCGTCGTCGTCCTGCGTGGCCGGGCGCGAGGGGTCCTCGCTCGAGGAGCCGTCGGGGCGGGCGTCGTCGAACAGCGCCGCCTCCGGGTAGTGCTGGCTCCACCGCTGACCCGTCAGGGTCGAGACCCGGGCCTCATCCCGCGACCCGGGGACCGTCAGCTCCATCGGGCGAGCCTCGCCCCGCGGATCGCGGAAGTCCATGACCACCAGGGACAGCGAGCCGTCGTCGTGCTCGATCGCGTAGGCCGTCGTGGACGATCCGCTCGCGCCGTCGACCGCGCCGCCGGAAGCCGGGCGCAGCCGGACGTCCAGGAACTCGCCATCGGGCAGCGAGCCCGCCAGGGCGAGGGCCAGGCCGTTGGTGCGCGGCACGAAGGCCTCACCCGGACTCGCCAGGGTCCCCGACGAGCACAGCAGGGACATCGGCGCCCCGCCGCGGCACGGCGCCAGGGACGAGTGGAAAGCCACCTTCTGCGCCCCCAGCTGCTGGGCGCGCAGGAGGTAGTCGGCGCTGTAGACGCCGGCGGCCAGGGTCTCCGTGAGCTCGTTCGTGCCCGCGCACGACGACGCCGACGTCTCGGTGATCCACAGCGGCATCCCGGTCGCCTCGGCGGTCTGCGCCGCCTGGCCGACCAGATCGTCCACCCGGGCCCGGGTGCCGGCGGAGACCACGTTCTCGATCGTGGGCTCCTGCTCGGCCTGGTGCGCGGCCCGGTCCGGATCGCCGCACTCGGGCAGCGGGTACTGGTGCATGGCCAGGGCGGACTCCTGGGCCGGGTCGGTCAGCTCGGACTCGGCTGCCGCCTCCCACCAGGTGCGGTCGTAGGCGCCGGGGGCCGCGATCGTGACGCCCGGCGCGGCCTCGCGCATCTGCGCCACGGCGTCGCCGGCCTCGTCCACGTACTCGTCGGTCCCCCAGTCCTCGTCGCGGATCGGCACCGGGTTCTCCGGGATGTCGGGGAAGCCGTTGGGCTCGTTGCCGATCATCATCCCCGCCAGGCGATCGCCGAAGGCCTCCTGGGAGTGCTGTGCGAGCTCGCCGGCGCGCACCGGATCGGTGTGCCCCAGGTTCGCCGAGACGATGACCTGGGCGTCGACCTCCTCGGCCAGACCGGCCACGCGCTCGAGGTCCTCGGGGGTCACGCGAGTGATCTCCTCGCCGTCCTCCAGGGGCCAGTCCTCGGGCACGGGCTCGTCGTAGGCCGTGAAGAAGAACCGACGGTCGGTCGCGTTGCCGCCGAAGCGCAGGGTCGGCCGGTCCAGCGAGCCCAGCAGCCGGACCAGGTCCGGATTCTCGGCGCTGAGGCGCTCATCGGCCAGGTCGGTGGCCTCGAAGGAGATGCCCGCGGCGTCGTCGCGGTAGGAGGTGCCCGTGGGCTCGCCCACGCTCACCTCCAGGGCGTCGGCGTCTTCGCCGTCGTCGGAGGCGGAGGCGTCCGTCGACGACGGCTGCGCGGACTCCGCGCGCTGGTCGGCGATCCACCGCTGCGGGTCCTCCGGCGGCGGAGCGGTCGGCCAGGGATCCGAGGCCGCCGGGGCAGGCGGGGTCTCGGGCTCCTGAGGGTCCTCGGGGTCCTGGGCGCAGGCGGAGAGCACCAGGGCCGAGACGACGAGCAGGGACGGGAGGCTGAAGCGGGGGGTCCTCATCGTGGACGACAGTAGCCTGCCGGGGCCGGTGGAGGCGTGTGAGGCGGCCCGCACATGCGAGAAGGACCGCACCCCGTGGTGCGGTCCTTCTGCGAGGGCAGCGCGGACGGCGCTGCGCGAGCCGGTCGCAGGACCGGCTCAGCGGCTTCAGCGAGAGGACTTGCCGAAGGACTTGAAGCGCGCGTTGAAGCGCTCGACGCGGCCGGCGGAGTCCATGATGCGCTGCTTGCCCGTGTAGAACGGGTGCGACTCGGACGAGATCTCCACCTCGATGAGGGGGTACTCGTTGCCGTCCTCCCAGGTCTCGGTCTTCTGCGACGTGGCAGTCGAGCGGGTCAGGATGACCTTGCCGGAGGCGAGGTCGCGGAAGAGCACCGGGTGGTAGTCCGGGTGGATGTCGTTCTTCATGGTCTGTGTTCCTTCGCTGGAGGGGCCGCTGGATTGTGCCAGAAGCCATGACGCTTGGGTGCGGGTGCACTGGGCACCAGCGAGCCATCGTACACCCGCCCTGCGCCACGCGCCCGGACCCGTCGCCACTGAATAAAACCTGATGAAGTTCGATGAATTGCTCGAATGTTCGCGTACCCTCTTCGGGGGACGACGACGGCTGCGTCTTCCGTCGATCCCCGCACCACTCCCCCCCCCCCCCCCCCCCGCTCCCCCCCGAAGAGGACCCAGCCGTGCCTTCACCCCTGCCTCCGAGGCCCCTGTCCGCAGACCCCGTGACCGCATCCCCCAAGCGCCGACGCCCCATGGTCATCGCTCTGGCCGTCGCCTTCGCGGTGACGCCCGCCCTGTCGATGCTGCCGGCCCAGGCCGCGGAGGACCCCGCCAAGGCGGACTCCCAGGGGATCGACTCCGCGCTGCCCGGGCCACTCGACCGCTCCGGACTCGACGAGACCGGCCCGGCCCAGGACGGCGCCGCGGACGAGCAGGTGCCCCAGGAGACTCCTCGCGTGATCGTGCGCTTCGAGGACCCGGCGACCTCGGAGGCTCAGAAGGAGCAGATCGTCGCCGAGGCCGCACAGGAGGCCGACATCCTGCCCGCCGAGGACCAGGCCCCGAAGGGCGCGGCGGCCTCTGCCGAGACCGAGCCTCAGCGGGTCAAGCAGACCGCCGACTCCGCCGACGTCCTGGAGTTCCCGGAGGAGCTCGAGGTCCAGGAGCAGTCCGATCTCATCGACCAGCTCGAAGAGGACCCGCGGGTCGCCTACGCGGAGCCCGATCGCCTCGCCCGCGCCGCGGCGACGAACGACCCGCTGTCCGGCTCGCAGTTCACGCTCGAGGACCGCAGCGTCCCGGACGCGTGGCGCATGGCGACCGGCCGCGGCGTCACGATCGGCGTGCTGGACACCGGCCTGATCCGCCACCCGGACCTCGACGCCAAGCGCGTGTCCGGCTACGACTTCGTCTCGCCCTACCCGGCCGACTTCCCGGTCGACGGCAACGGGCGCGACGCCGATCCCAGCGACCCCGGTGACAACAAGAGCTCGAGGTGCCAGGCGACGTGGCACGGCAGCCACGTGGCCGGCATCGCCGCCGCGTCCACGAACAACGGCATCGGCATAGCCGGCGTGGCCCGCGACGCGAGCATCCAGCCGGTGCGCGTGCTCGGCAGCTGCACCTACGGCTACGAGTCCGATATCGCGGACGGCATCCGCTACGCCGCAGGACAGACCATCGGCGGGGCCGTGAACCGCAACCCGTCCGACGTCATCAACATGTCGCTGGCCCTGTACGGACAGTGCGGGCGCACCATGCAGTCGGCGATCGACTACGCAGTCGGGTCCAACGTGCCGGTCGTCGTGGCGGCCGGGAACTCCGCGGACAACGCGAACATGTACCCGCCCGCCAACTGCAGCAACGTGATCGCCGTGGGCGCAGCTGATGAGAACGGCCAAGTGGCCTCCTACTCGAACACCGGTCCCAACGTCGACGTCCTGGCTCCCGGTGGGCACGGCACCCGGTACTCGATCATCTCGACCATCGACGCCGGCACCACCGGACCCATACGAGCGAGCTACGGCTACAAGAACGGCACCTCGATGGCCACCCCGTTCGTCTCCGGCACCGTGGCCATGATGCTCGAGGCCAACCCGGACTTGACCCCGGCCCAGATCGAGCGGACGCTCAAGTCGACCTCGACCGGTCCGCTGGGCCGCCTGCAGGTCTCCCCCGCCGATGCCGTCCGCGCCGTCGCGCCCGCCAAGACCGCGACCAAGCCCACCCCCACGGGCCCCTTCCGCGACGTCCCGGCCAGCAACCAGTTCGCCACCGAGATCACCTGGGCCAAGAACCAGAAGTACCTCAACGGCTGGTCGGACGGCACCTTCCGCCCGACCCAGAACATCGACCGCAACGCGATGGCCGCCGTGGCCTACCGCATGGCCGGCTCGCCCGCCTACACTCCGCCCAAGGTCTCCCCCTATAAGGATGTGTCCCCGTCCTCGGCCTTCTACAAGGAGATCACCTGGGCACGCTCCCAGGGCCTGCTCACCGGCTGGTCCGACGGCACCTTCCGCCCGCTGAACGACATCGACCGCAACGCCACCGCAGCGCTGCTCTACCGCATGTCGGGATCGCCGGCCTACACCGCACCGAAGACCTCCTCGTTCAAGGACGTGCGCCCCGGCTCGGCCTTCTACAAGGAGATCCACTGGATGAGCGCCCAGGGCATCACGACCGGCTGGAACGACGGCACCTTCCGCCCGCTGGATCAGACCCACCGCGACGCCATGGCCGCCTTCCTCTATCGTTTCGAGAACTGATCGGTCGCCCGAGGCACGGAGACGGCCCCGACCCCGCATCGCCTGCGGCATGACGAGACCCCGCGAGAGGACGGTGGCCCCATGGAGGATCTGAGGATCCGCACGGGCCCCGGTCTCCCGCGGGGTCTCGTCATCCCCGCCGCAGAGCTGCACGAGCAGTTCGTGCGCTCCTCCGGGCCCGGAGGCCAGTCAGTGAACACGACCGACTCCCGGGTGCAGCTGCGCCTGGACCTTGCGGCGTGCTCGGCGCTGACCGACGACCAGCGCCGCCGAGCGCTCTGCGCGCTCGAGCCGCGCCTGGCGGGCACGGAGCTGATCGTCGACGCAGCTGAGCACCGGTCGCAGTTCCGCAACCGCAAGGCCGCCCGCGAGCGGATGGCCGAGCTGCTGCGCCAGGCCATGGCCCCGCCCGTGCCGCGCCGACCCACCAAACCCACACGCGGCTCGCAGCGCCGGCGCCTCCAGGCCAAGAAGCACCGCGGCCGGATCAAGGCCGATCGCTCTCGCCCCGGCAGGGACGCCTGAGCGCGACGGCCCCCGTGGGAGTCGGAGGCTCGGAGTAGGATCCCCAGAATGCCCGCCTCCGACGATCGCCCCGGATCGCACGACCCTCACCCCTTCACCGGAGACGTGTACGCGGAGGGCTCGGCGCCCCCGCCGAGCGCCCCGGACGACGACTCCGAGTTCGTGCCCGATCCCCGCCGCGGCCGCATCCTGGCCGTGCTGCTGGCCTCGCTGTTCATGGCGCTGGTGGCCGTCAGCATCATCAACGTGGCGCTGCCGTCCATCCAGCGCGATCTGGGAGCAAGCTCGAGCGACCTGCAGTGGGTGCTCTCCGGATACGCCCTGTCCTTCGGAGTCGTGCTGGTCGCCGCCGGACGAGCCGGGGACCTGTTCGGCCGGGAGCGGCTGTTCGTGGCGGGCATGGCCCTGTTCACCGTCGCCTCGCTCGCGGCGGCCCTGTCTCCGACCCCGCTGATGCTCAACCTCTCGCGCGTGTTCATGGGGATCGGCTCCGGCCTGATCAATCCCCAGGTCTCCGGGCTGATCCAGCAGCACTACCGGGGCAACGAGCGAGCCCGGGCCTTCGGCTACTTCGGCGGGATCGTGGGCGTGGCCGTGGCGATCGGGCCCGTCATGGGCGGGCTTCTGATCGGCATGCTGCCCCCGGGACTCGGCTGGCGCTCCACGATCGGCATCAACGTGCCGCTGGGCCTGATCATCCTGGCGCTGTCCACCCGGTGGCTCGACCTCGGACCCAGCCGGACCACGACTCAGCGGCGCTCGCCCGACCTGGACCCGATCGGCGCCGTCATGCTGGCGGTGGCCGTGCTGACCGTCATGCTGCCGTTCATGCTGGCCGAGCAGTACACAGCGGCTTGGGCGCTGCTGCCCGTCGGACTGATCCTCACTGCTGCGTGGGTCGTGTGGGAGCGGCACTATCAGGCCCGCGGCAAGGCCCCCATGGTCGATTTGCGCCTGTTCCGCATCCGCAGCTACTCGCTGGGGACCCTGATGATCGGGATCTACTTCACCGGCGGCACCACCATCTGGGTGATCCAGGCTCAGCTGGTCCAGCAGGGCCTGGGCCAATCCGCCCTGGTCGCCAGCCTCCTGGGTCTGCCCGGCGCGGTGCTCACGGCACTGTCGGCGCAGCTCGGCGGCCGGCTGGTCACCCGGATCGGACGCTGGACCGTGGTGATCGGCCTGGTCGTGGTCCTGGCCGGCATCACCGGCACCCTGCTGACCACTCCGCACATCGTCGCGGGAGATGTGCCCCTGTGGCTGCTCGGCGCGGTCATGTCGCCCATCGGCTTCGGCGCAGGCATGGTCACCAGCCCCAACCAGACGCTCACGCTGCGCGAGGTCCCCGTGGCCGAGGGCGGCACCGCCTCGGCCATCATGCAGACCGGCCAGCGCATCGGCACGGCCGTGGGCTCGGCGGGCGTCACCGGCATCTACTTCTTCCTGCTGCCCCAGGGCGCGGACCGCGCCGCAGACGCCGCCTACCTGATCATCGGAGGCATCGTCGTGATCGCGCTGATCGTCGCGGTCGTCGACGCCCTCACCGATCCGGATGGCGGGCGCATCGGAGGCCCGACGCGCCGGGAAGTGCGCTGAAGCCGGGCAGGTAGGAATGACAGAGGGGCCGGCAGCCGCAGTCGCGGCTGCCGGCCCCTCGTCGTGCGGGGCGGCTGTGATCAGGACAGCAGATTGATCACGGCGTCGTAGTCCGGCTCATCAGCGATCTCCGGGACGAGCTGGGTGTAGATGACGTTGGACTCGGCATCGAGCACCACGATGCTGCGCGCCAGCAGACCGGCCAGGGGGCCGTCGACCATGGTCACGCCGTAGTCCTCGCCGAAGCTCGATCGGAAGGCCGAGGCCACGGAGACGTTCTCGATGCCCTCGGCTCCGCAGAAGCGGGCCTGGGCGAACGGGAGGTCCTTGGACACGCACAGGACATCGGTGCCCGCGAAGCCCACGGCGAGCTCGTTGAAGCGGCGGACCGAGGCCGCGCAGGTCCCGGTGTCGACGCTCGGGAAGATGTTGAGCACGAGCCGACGCCCGCTGAAGTCCGCGGTGCGGACCGGAGCCAGCTCGGAGCTCACGAGCTCGAAGTCCGGAGCGGACTGAGCGACCTGCGGGAGCTCTCCGACGGTGTGGACGAGTTCTGCCTTGAATGCGGTTTCCATGAGGACGACCTTAGCCGCCGAACCGGTCTCGGGTCACGGGGTCGCTCATGCCGAGGACGAGCCGATGGGGGATGATGGAAGCACCCTGATCGGGTCGTTCACAAGATCCGACGAGCGGCCACGGAGAGTCAACATGAACGTGAAAGTAGAGAGAAAATGACTGGACCTGTACCTGAAGTCGAAGTCAGTCGCGAGCCGGCCAAGCGCATCCAGCCCTTCGTGATCCTCTGGGTCGTCCTCGATGCGATCCTCGTCTGCCTCTTCGGCGCGATCGGCAAGTCCTCGCACGACGGCAGCGCCTGGCTGTTCTTCGATGCGGCATGGCCGTTCCTGGTGGGGCTCGGCGTCGGCTGGCTGGCCGTGGCCTTCCTGCGCCGCCCTGGCCGCGAGCTGGTCTCCGGGCTGATCATCTGGGCTCTGACGGTCGTGGTCGGCGCCCTGCTGCGCGTGGCCGCAGGCGACGGCGCCCCGGTGTCGTTCCTGCTCGTGACGGCCTCGGTGCTGCTGGTCTTCCTGCTGGGCTGGCGCCTGATCGCGTCCGTCGTGGTGCGCGTGCGCCGCTGAAGCGCTCCACCCACGAGCCGGCATGGGCCCGCGGATACAGTGGAGACCACGAGTCTTCCGGGCCCTTCGCGGACCCGAGCCCCACGTTCGCCAGGAGGCAGCATGTTCACCGCCATCGTCATGATCAGCACCGATCCGCAGCGGATCCCCGAGATCGCCCAGGAGGTCTCGGATCTGCGCGGCGTCTCCGAGGTCTACTCGGTCACCGGCGAGTGGGACCTCATCGCCCTGGTGCGCGTGCGTCGCCACGAGGAGCTCTCGGACGTCATCGCCGATCGGCTCTCCAAGGTCCGGGGCATCCAGGAGACGGTCACCCAGATCGCCTTCCGCACCTACAGCAGCCACGACCTCGAGGAGGCCTTCTCCCTGGGCATGGACTGATGCCGCACCGGCGCTGCTGTGCTGGTTCTTGGGCAGCTCTGGGCTCAGCTCCGCGAGTGCGCGATCCAGCGATCCAGCACCCGCTGGGCGGCACCGGTGTCCAGGGACTGCGCGGCGCGCTCGATCGCCGCGGCCATGCGCTCCTGGAAGGAGCCGTCCGGAGCCTCGTCGAGCGCCATCAGGGCGGAGGCCGCATTGAGCAGGACCGTGTTGCGGACGTGGCCGGTCTCCCCGGAGAGGATCCGGCGGGCGACTGCCGCGTTGTACTCGGCGTCCTGACCGCGCAGGTCCTCGACCGTGCCGCGCGGCATCCCGAAGTCCTGGGGCTCGAGCACGTGCTCGGTGATCCTGCCGTCGCGGACCTCCCAGACCTCCGAGGACTCGGTGATGGTCAGCTCGTCGAGCCCGTCGCCGCCGCGGAAGACCAGGGCGCGGTGGCCGCGATCCCGGAACACGCCCGCCATCACGGGCGCCAGCGCGCGGTCGGCCACGCCGATCGCGGAGGCCTCCACGAGCGCCGGGTTGGAGATCGGGCCCAGGAAGTTGAAGGCCGTGGCCACGCCCAGCGCCTTGCGGGCGCTGGCGGCGAAGCGCATGGAGGGGTGGAAGGTCTGGGCGAAGCAGAAGGTGATCCCGACCTCCCGAGCGCAGGACTCCACCATGGACACGGGCATGTCCAGCTGCACGCCGAGAGCCTCGAGGCAGTCCGCCGAGCCGGATTTGGACGACGAGGCGCGGTTGCCGTGCTTGACCACCCGGGCGCCGGCGCCGGCGGCCACGAGCGCGGACATGGTGGAGATGTTCACGGAGCGCAGGCGATCCCCGCCCGTGCCCACGATGTCCACGGCCGGGCCGGGCACATCGAGCGGGCGGGCGTGGGAGACCATCGCGTCGGCCAGCCCCTTGAGCTCGTCGACGCTCTCCCCCTTGGCCCGCAGCGCGACCAGGAACCCGGCCAGGGCGATGTCCTGGACGTCGCCGCGCATGACCGCGTCCATGGCCGACCATGCCTGCTCCGCACTGAGATCGCGGCCCTGGATCAGGGAGGTGGTGAGCTCGGGCCAGTCCAGCGGCGCCGAGGGGTGCGTGGGGATCTCGCTGTTCGAAGTCACGGTGCGACTCTATCCCCGGGTCCCAGCCGGCACAGCCCGCCCCGAGGCAGGGTCCTGCCCAGCTCATGCATTCCCGGAAGGGAACGGAATCCCATGGTTCTCACCGGGGTGTCTCAGTTGGTTCGCAGGACCGTTTGGCGACATAATGTCGATCGTGACGACTGCAACCCATGCCCCAGCGCGACCCGCCCCGGTCATCAACCGCCCGAACCTCACCGCAGTGGGGACCATCGTGTGGCTGGCCTCCGAAGTCATGTTCTTCGCCGGCCTGTTCGCGATGTACTTCACGCTGCGCGCCACGGTTCCCGAGGTCTGGGATGAGGGCGCCTCGCTGCTCAACATCCCCCTGGCCACCGTGAACACCATCGTGCTGGTGCTGTCCTCCGTGACCTGCCAGTTCGGCGTCTTCGCGGCCGAGCGCCTCCAGCCCCGACGCACCGGCGGCCTGTTCTCCGTCGCCAAGTGGGGCATGGTCGAGTGGTTCATCCTCACGTTCCTCATGGGCGCGTTCTTCGTCTCCGTGCAGGTCTTCGAGTACGCCACCCTCTGGTCGCACGGCCTCGGCATCGCGTCCTCGGCCTACGGCTCGGCGTTCTACCTCACGACCGGCTTCCACGCCATCCACGTGACCGGCGGCCTCGTGGCCTTCCTGGTGATCATCGGGCGCGCCTTCCTGGCCAAGCGCTTCGGTCACTACGAGGCCACGTCGGCGATCGTCGTCTCCTACTACTGGCATTTCGTGGACGTCGTCTGGATCGCCCTGTTCGCGATCGTCTACTTCCTGCAGTGACTCCGGTCCACCGCGCCCACCGGCGTCACCGCCAGCTCAGCACCACACCGAATCGAGGACTCCTGACGTGAAGGCTCTCTCACAGAAGCGTCGCCATCCGCTCGCCATCCTGGCGCTGCTCCTGAGCGCCCTGCTGCTCACCGGTGGTCTCTACGCAGTCGCCACCACCTCGAACCAGGCCCAGGCCGCGGACGAGTACACGGCCGAGGACGTCGAGCAGGGCGAGTCCCTCTTCCTCGCCAACTGCTCCACCTGCCACGGCCTGGACGCCCAGGGCACGGACGCCGGCCCGTCGCTGATCGGCGTGGGCGCTGCCGCCGTGGACTTCCAGGTCGGCACCGGCCGCATGCCCATGCAGATGCAGGGCCCGCAGGCCCAGAAGAAGCCGCAGCAGTTCAACGAGGAGCAGACCAGCCAGCTGGCCGCCTACGTCGCTTCGCTCGGCGCCGGTCCTGCCGTCCCCGAGGACGAGTACCTGGACGTCTCCGAGGGCGACGCCGCCAATGGCTCCAAGGTCTTCCTGGCCAACTGCGCCATGTGCCACAACGCCGCCGGCGCCGGCGGCGCACTGACCCGCGGCAAGTTCGCCCCGTCGCTCATGGGCGTCGAGGAGAACCACATCTACGAGGCCATGCAGACCGGCCCGCAGAACATGCCCGTGTTCAACGACGCGAACATCACCCCCGAGGAGAAGCGCGACGTCATCACGTACCTGAAGACGGTCGAGACCAACACCGACCCCGGCGGCTTCGGCCTCGGCTCGCTCGGCCCGGTCTCCGAGGGCCTGTTCATCTGGACCATCGGTCTGATGATCATCATCGGCTTCACCGTCTGGCTCACCACCAGGTCCGCCTGATCCATCCGCTCGCCGTGCCCCGGCGGTCCTCCGATCACCGGGCCCTGCACCACGTTTCAAGAAAGTTTGAGGGACCACATGGCCAGCCATCGTGATGAGCTCCCCGAGGGCAAGAAGGGCAACGTGCTCGATCGCAGCGCCGCGCCGCAGCGCTTCGAGAACCCGGGCATGCCCCCGCACTCGCCCCGGACCACGGACGTCGATCCGCAGGCCGCCAAGCGCGCCGAGCGCCAGGTCGTGCTCCTGTTCGTGATCTCGATCCTCGGATCGATCCTGTTCTTCGTGGGCTACTTCGGCATCCGCGTCGAGGGCGACATGTACGACGTCATGAACCCCGAGCCGACCTCCCAGCTGCGCCTGCAGAACCTGCTGCTCGGCGCCGGCATCGCCCTGGGCATGCTCGGCATCGGCGTGGGCATCGTGCACTGGGCCAAGACGCTCATGCCCGATCACGAGATGGTCGAGTCCCGCCACGAGATCCGCACCGAGGCCCAGCGCGCCGAGGCCGCCGAGATCATGGACACGATCGTCGACGAGTCCGGCATCAAGCGCCGCCCGCTCATCCGCAACAGCCTCATCGGCGCCATGGTCCTGGCTCCCCTGCCCTTCGTCGGCCTGCTCAAGGACCTCGGTCCCTGGAACCTGCAGACCATGAAGCACACCCTGTGGGACGAGGGCGTCCGCCTGGTCCGCGACCCCTCGGGCACGCCGATCAAGGCCTCGGACATCACCCTGGGCTCCACCTACCACGTGCTGCCGGAGAACATCCTCGGCCTGGGCCACGACGAGGGCTACCTCAATGAGAAGGCCAAGGCGGTCGTGCTGGTCATGCGCCTGGACCCCTCGGAGGTCAACGTCTCGGAGGAGCGCACCGACTGGAACGTGGACGGCATCTTCGCCTACTCCAAGGTCTGCACCCACGTCGGCTGCCCGGTGGCTCTCTACGAGCAGCACACGCACCACCTGCTGTGCCCCTGCCACCAGTCGACGTTCGATCTCACCAACGAGTGCGAGGTCATCTTCGGCCCGGCGTCCCACCCGCTGCCGCAGCTGCCCATCACGGTCGACTCGGAGGGCTACCTGGTGGCGCGCAGCGACTTCCACGAGCCCGTGGGCCCGGCCTACTCGCAGCGCATCATGCACCGCAACCAGCTTGAGGACGAGACGGAGAACGCCTGATGTCCGCACAGACCACAGACACGCGCCGTCCGCAGCAGGACGACTACCGGCCGGACACCGCCGTCGGCTTCATCGCGAACTACGCCGACACCCGCGTGGGCCTCTCCCCGCTGGTCAAGGAGTTCGGACGCAAGATCTTCCCGGACCACTGGTCCTTCATGTTCGGCGAGGTCGCGCTCTACTCGTTCATCATCCTGCTGGTCTCGGGAACCTTCCTGGCCCTGTGGTTCGACCCCACGATGGTCTCCCAGGAGTACACCGGCTCCTACGTCCCCATGCAGGGCGTGGAGATGTCCGGGGCCTACGCCTCGTCCCTGCACATCTCGTTCGACATCACCGGCGGACTGTTCCTGCGCCAGCTGCACCACTGGTCGGCGCTGCTGTTCGTGGTGGCGATCTGCGTGCACATGATGCGCGTGTTCTTCACCGGCGCGTTCCGCCGCCCGCGCGAGCTCAACTGGGTCGTCGGCGCGCTGCTGTTCGTCATGGCCATGGCGGCCGGCTTCACCGGCTACTCCCTGCCGGATGACGTGCTCTCCGGCAACGGCCTGCGCATCGCCGACGGCATGGCCAAGTCCATCCCTGTGGTGGGCACCTACATCTCCATGATGCTCTTCGGCGGAGAGTTCCCCGGCCACGTGGTGATCCCCCGCCTGTACATCCTCCACGTCTTCCTGATCCCGGGCGTGATCCTGGGCCTGATCGTGGTGCACCTGTTCATGGTCGTGACCCACAAGCACACCCAGTACCCGGGCCCCGGTCGCACCGAGGACAACGTGGTCGGCTTCCCGGTCGGCCCCGTCTACGCGGCCAAGGCCGGCGGCTTCTTCTTCATCGTGCTCGGCTTCCTCTCGGCCCTGGCCGGGATGGTCCAGATCAACGCGCTGTGGAACTACGGCCCGTACGATCCCTCCCCCGTGCAGGCAGGCACGCAGCCGGACTGGTACATCCTCTTCGGCGACGGCGCCCTGCGCCTGTTCCCGGGCACCTGGCCCTGGAACTGGGAGTGGAACCTGTTCGGCCTGGTGACGATCCCGCTGGCCGTGTTCATCCCGCTGATGATCATGGGCGCGCTGATCGGTGCGATCTTCGCCTACCCGTTCCTGGAGCGCTGGATCTCCGGCGATTCCCGCGAGCACCACGTGCTGGACCGCCCGCGCAACGCCCCCACCCGCACGGGCCTGGGTGCAGCTGCGGTCGTGTTCTACTCCGTGATGATGGTGGCGGCCACCGGCGACCTCATCGCCACGCACTTCCACCTCTCGCTCAACGACGTCATCTACGCCCTGCGCACGCTGTGGATCGTCGGCCCGATCATCACGTTCCTGATCGTCAAGCGGATCTGCCTGTCGCTGCAGCGCAAGGATCGCGAGATCGCCCTGCACGGCCGCGAGACCGGCCGCGTGCAGCAGCTGCCGCACGGCGAGTTCGTCGAGGTCCACGAGCCGCTGAGCCCCTACGCCCAGTACCGCTTGGTCAGCTTCGAGGCTCCCACCCCGCAGGCACCGCGCCGCAACGCCAAGGGCCGGATCTCCGGCCCCGAGAAGCTGCGCTCGCGCCTGACGCGCTTCTTCTACGAGGATCGCGTGGCGCCGGTGACCCCGGCCGAGCTCGAGGCCGCGCACCACGAGCACCAGGAGGACCTGGGCTCCCTCGATGCCGGGCACAACACCTCGGATCGCGAGATCGGCAGCTGATCGGCTGTCCCTGCTGCAGAGGCCCCCGACTCCCCCGCGGAGTCGGGGGCCTCTGTCGTCGAGGCGGGATCCACGACCGTGTTGCCAACGGACGGTGTCGGTGATCACGACAGCCGCCGGGGTGTTCGGTACCCTGAGACCCCGACCGGTAACCCACCGGGTTCCCCCGCCCGACCCCGTCCCGTCGAGTCGTCAGAGGCCGCTCCTGCCCGAGCCGCACTGCCGCACCGGCACCCCGCAGGCCCTAGGCAGGCGGGGCCGACGGTCCGCACACCGCACTGAAGATCTGGAGACACCGATGACTGGGAAGATCGTCCTCGTGGGACGCACTGCAGACCTCGTCGCACGCTCTGGCAAGAGCCTGCTCAACACCCGCCCGGCATCCTCTGAAGACATCCCCGCGCTGGCCGAGCTCTATGCGGCCGCCTATCAAGCGTCCTCGACTCCGGATGACTCCAATGTCACCTCGCCGGAGGAGGCCCGGGAGATCCTCACCAAGCTCTTCGACGGCGAGTTCGGCCGCCTCCTGCCCGAGGCATCGCCCGTAGTCGCCGACGAGGACGACGACATCGTGGCCGCCGCCCTGGTGGTCGAGCAGCGCACGGGAGGAGGCGTCCCGGAGGATCCCTACCTCTTCGAGCTGTTCACCCACGCCTCGCACCGCCGGCAGGGGCTGGCCGAGCAGCTCGTGCGCAGCAGTGCCGCCGCACTGGCGGAGGCCGGCCACGAGCGGCTGAGCCTGCGGATCCCGGAGGACAACTCCCCCGCTCTCGCGCTCTACCTGACCCTGGACTTCAGCCGCTGGCAGGAGGCCGCGGAGGAGGACGAGATCTGATCCTCGATCGGCTCCCGTCTCGCAGACCAGGGGCCCGGCCACGGCGATCGCCGTGACCGGGCCCCTGATCTTGGCCGCACTCTGCCGCCTCTCGGCCGGTGTCCTCACCCTGTTTCGGTCGTTGACGCGGAGGCCTCCGCCGTCGAGGGTGACGGCGATTCAGGCTCAGAGGCCCAGCCCGCGCAGCGTGAGGGCGGCATCGACTGCGGCGACGGCCGCGTCGTAGCCCTTGTCCTCGCTCGAACCCTCGAGACCCGCTCGGTCCAGCCCCTGCTGCTCGTCATCGGTGGTCAGCACGCCGAAGCCGATCGGCACCCCCGTGGCCGTCGAGACGTCGGTGAGGCCCATGGTCGCGGCCTGACAGACGTAGTCGAAGTGCGGTGTGCCGCCGCGGATCACGATGCCCAGCGCGACCACAGCATCGAAGGCACCGGCCAGTCGCCGGGCAGCGACCGGCAGCTCGAAGGAGCCGGCCACCCGCACGATCGCGGGGTCCTGGACGCCGGCCTCGGCCAGGGCCCTCTGGGCGCCGCCGAGCAGCCCGTCCATGATCTGCTCGTGCCAGCGCGAGGCCACCACGGCGACCTTCAGCTGCGATCCCTCCAGATCGGATGCCGCCTGGGTGGGTGCTCCGTGTCCGCTCATGATCTCGTCCTCTCCTTCGACGGCTCCGGTGCCGGGGCCGTCATGGTCCTGTGTGGTGGATTCGGTGCCGTCAGTCGTTCAGTCGTCGACGTGCAGGAGCCGGTGCTCCATGCGGTCGCGCTTGGTGGCCAGGTAGTCGTGGTTCTCGGGGCGGGCGGCGACCTCGTGCTGGACCATGTCGGTCACCTCGATGCCCAGGCCTGCCAGCTGCTCGGCCTTGAGGGGGTTGTTGCTCAGCAGGCGGATCCGCTGCAGGCCCAGCTCGTGCAGGATCGTGGCGGCAGCACCCCAGTCGCGGGCCTCGGCCGGCAGGCCCAGCAGCTCATTGGCCTCGACGGTGTCGGCTCCCCCGTCCTGCAGCTGGTACGCGCGCAGCTTGTTCACCAGGCCGATCCCCCGGCCCTCATGACGGCGCAGGTAGACGAGCGTGCCGCCCTCGGCGGCGATCCGCTCCAGGCCCAGGTGCAGCTGGGGCCCGCAGTCGCAGCGGTAGGAGCCGAAGACGTCGCCGGTCAGGCACTCGGAATGCAACCGGACCAGCGGGGCCGTCTCCGATATGTCCTCCCTCTGCCCGGAAGCCGTCAGGCTCAGGTGCTCACCGACGGTGGTGCCGTCGGCATCGGGGATCTGCCAGGCGCGCACGAGGAAGCGGCCCTCGGCCATGGGGATCATGACCGGCTCGGAGGTCGCGAGGACCGGCCGAGGTGCGGTCTCGGCATGCCCTGCCGCCCCTGTCATGCCGTCTCCCGAGTGCGCAGGTGCTGGGCCAGGTCCTCGATGCTGATCAGCGGAAGGCCGTGGCGGCTGGCGAACTCGCGCAGATCGGGCAGGCGCTGCATGGAGCCGTCGTCGTGGACGATCTCGGCGATCACCCCGGCCTGCGGAAGGCCTGCCAGAGTGCACAGGTCGACGGCCGCTTCGGTGTGCCCTCGCCGTTCGAGGACCCCGCCTGCGGCGGCCCGCAGCGGCAGGACGTGGCCCGGGCGGGTCAGGTCTGCGGCGGTGGAGGACGCAGAGGCCAGCACACGGGCGGTCAGCGCGCGGTCCTCGGCGCTGATGCCGGTGCTGACGACCTCGCGGGCATCGCAGGTCACGGTGTAGGCGGTGCCCTTCGCGTCCTCGTTGACCGCGGTCATGGGCGGCAGGCCGAGCTCATCGGCGCGCTCACCGGTCAGCGGGACGCACAGCACGCCCGAGGACCACCGCACGGTGAAGCCCACGAGCTCGGGCTTGGCGTGCACGGCGGCGAAGATCAGATCGCCCTCGTTCTCACGGTCCTCGTCGTCGACCACCACGACGGCCCCGCCATCGCGGACCTGGCGCACCGCCTCTTCGACCGTGTCCAGCGGGATCGGGGTCTGATCCGGGGTCTGGGGTTCGAGGGCCGGATCGGACCACGGCGCCGGGGCCGAGCGGAACGACGACAGCCGTGCGGCGTACTTGGCCATGACATCCGTCTCGAGGTTCACTCGATCCCCGCGGCGCTTCTCGCCCAGGCCGGTGGCCGCCAGGGTGGCCGGGATGAGCCCGATCTCGAACCAGTGCTGATCCAGCTCTGCGGCGCGGCCGGTGCTGAGCGGCCCGGGGCTCACGGCGGTGATCGTCAGCGAGACGCCGTCCACGGCGATGGCGCCCTTCTCCGCGAGCAGCTCAGCGATCTCCACCGGAACGCCGATGCGCAGCGTCTCCCACGTGCCGTGGTCGGTGCGCTCCAGGATCGTGCCGACGGCATCCACATGGCCCTGGACCACGTGCCCGTCCAGGCGGCCATCGGCCGGGGTGCAGCGCTCCAGGTTCACCGCGCTGCCCTCTCGCAGACCGCCCAGGGTGGTGCGGCGCAGGGTCTCGCCCATGACATCGGCCACGAAGCGGCGACGGGGTGCGGCGTCCGCGGTGCCGAGCGTCCCTGGGGCATCGGTCCCGGCTGCTTCCGAACCGGTGGGCGCGTCGGCGTCGACACCCGCGGCGACGGCCGTCGCCGCAGCGTCCACAGCCGACAGCGGCGTGGCGGTGAGGCACACGCCGTCCACGGCCAGCGAGCCGCCCAGGGGCAGATCCTCGAGCACTGAGCCGGCCTCCAGGTGCAGGCGCACCGAGCCGGTGCCTTGGGCGGTCTGCTCGGCGGTGACCGCTTCCTCGCTCAGGCCCTCCGGGCTGGGCGGTCGCCCGGTGCCCACGGGCTCGATCTGCACGATCCTGCCGCGCTCGGCGACGATTCCGGTGAACATCTGCCTCTTCCTTCTCTGCCCCTGCCGGGGCGCCTCTGATCCGGGGTCGCTGTCGCTCTTCCCGGCTGCTGCGGTGGTGCTGGTGCCGTCGGCTGCCGACGATCGGCGCGGAGTGCCGCTGGTGCCGTCAGCCGCCGCCGCTGTTCTCGGACGGGGGCTCCGCTGCCTCTCCGTGCGGCCCGAGCGGCTGCAGCTGCCACAGCAGGTCGGTGCCCTGCCTCGTGATCGGCCCGCCGCCCGCCGGATCCGGGGCGAAGCCCAGCGCCTGGGTGAGACTCGTGCGCCCGGGCAGCTCCACCGAGGGTCGACCACCGCCCAGAACGAGCGGAGCCTGGTAGACGAGCAGCTCATCGACGGCATCGGCGTCCAGGAACGCGCTGATCAGCCCGGCCCCGCCCTCCAGGAGCAGGTGTCCGGCACCGCGGGCGCGCAGCTCGCGCAGCGCCTCGAGAGGGTCGTGAGTGCGCAGCTGGAGGAAGCGGCCGTCCTCGCCGCGCACGGCCGCACGGGCCGGGATCTCGCGGTGCCCGATCACCACGCGCAGCGGCTGCGAGTCGGCCGGGGTGCCGTCGTCCCGTCGGGCGCTCAGGCGCGGGTCGTCGGCCAGGGCGGTGCCGGTGCCGACCGCGATCGCGTCCACGCGGGCGCGCAGCGCGTGGCCGTGTCGGCGGGCCCGCTCCCCGGTGATCCACTGGCTGGTGCCGTCCGCAGCGGCGATGCGCCCGTCCAGCGACTGGGCGATCTTGGCGGTCACGAACGGACGACCTTCGTGCCCCGCCCGGGACCACCGGGCGTTCAGGGCCTGCGACTGCGCGGCCAGCAGCCCGCTGCGCACCTGGACACCGGCGGCGCGGAGGCGCCTGGCTCCCCCGGCACCGGCCTGGGTGTCCTCGACGGCGAAGATCGCCCGCGGGATCCCGGCCTCCAGGATGGCCTGGCTGCACGGACCCGTGCGTCCGGTGTGGTCGCAGGGCTCGAGCGTCACCACGATCGTGGTGTCGAGCAGGTCGGTTCCCGCCGCGCGGGCCTGGGTCAGGACGTCGGCCTCGGCGTGCGGAGTGCCCGCACCCAGATGCCGCCCCACGTGCAGGATCCGACCCTGCGCATCCAGCAGCGCCGCGCCCACGAGCGGATTGGCGCCGCGGGGGCCCTCCAGCGCGGCCTCGAGCGCCCGCTGCATGGCGGCGGTCTCGGCCTCGGTGAACGACGGCTCGACGGTCATCGGCGGGCCTCGTCGTCGGCGGAGCTCAGCCGCACGGTGACGTCGGGGAAGGCGGTCTCGATCTCGACCCCGGAGGGTTCCGTCCCGACAGGGGCGGATCCCTCGCGACGCTGGACCCGCCACCAGATGAAGAACCCGAGAAGAGTGAAGCAGCCGTAGAACACGTACATGAACGCCGAGGCGTAGTAGCCGGCCGAGACGAGCAGAGGCACGCCCACGATGTCCACGGCCACCCACACGAGCCAGAACTCGGTCCATCCGCGAGCCATGCCCCAGGTCGCCACCACGGAGCCCACGAAGATCCAGGCGTCGGCCCACACGGGCTCATAGGAGCCCAGCGCGCGGAACAGCGGCGTGAGCGCCACAGTGCCCAGCACGAGCACGGACACGAGCAGGATCCGCTCGCGTCCGGAGGCCCAGCCCGGGGAGACGGCCACGCCGTCGCCGGTGCGGGCCCGGCGCCACTGCACCCAGCCGTAGACGGCCACGATGATGAACATGACCTGGCGGCCTGCCTGCCCCAGCAGGTTCACGGGGTTCGGCGATCCGAAGACGGCGCCCAGGAAGACGGTGAGCAGCAGCAGATTGCCGACGATGCCGATGGGCCAGGCCCAGACCTTCCGGCGCATCCCGCCGAAGGCCGAGAGCAGGCCGAAGACGTTGCCGATGACCTCGCGCCACAGCAGGAAGCCGTCGCCGATGCGCAGCTGCGCGTTGAACAGCTGCTCGAAGATCTCCACCGTGATGCCTCCCGGGCCGATCTGGCGGGCCGGGGTCCCGGTCCGCTGCGGGGGCCGATCCTGTGGGATCGGCGCGGCACGGATGTCCGGGAGGCGGACGGGAGGACGTGAGGCCGATGACGACTCAGCCCATGGGCGCACGGCACGCCGAAGTCGGCGTGCGCGGGCCGCGAGGGCTCAGACGCGATCGACCGTGCTCCTCCCTTCCAGACTGTTCTGTCGGCACTGGAATCTCACCAGTCAGGCCGGGGCCGTGTCGTCGTCGAGGGCCCGGGCCCCCTTGAGGGCGCCGTGCGTTCTCGGCGACGACGACGGTCACCGGTTAGCGGGCTGTCACCGCCGGCTCGGAATTCCACCGATCTCGGAGCACGTCGTGTCGTGGGCCCGATTATGGCACGCGGCGGCCCGGGTCCGCGGACGCGTCAGCCCTGGGCGGAGCGGGAGGCCTGGCGCAGAGCAGCGATCGCGGCCTGCGGGTCGTCCTTGCCGTACACGGCGGAGCCGGCCACGAAGACATCCGCCCCGGCCTCGGCGGCGCGCTCGATGGTCTCCATCGAGACGCCGCCGTCGACCTGCAGGGCGACCTCGCCGCCGCCGGCGCGGATGGCCTCGGCGGCGCGACGGATCTTGGGCAGGGTCACGTCCAGGAAGCTCTGGCCGCCGAAGCCCGGCTCCACCGTCATCACCAGGAGCATGTCGATCTCGGTGAGCATGTCCAGGTAGGGCTCCACCGGTGTGGCGGGGCGCAGGGCCAGCCCGGCCTTGGAGCCGGCGCCGCGCAGCTCACGGGCCAGGCGGATGGGGGCGCGGGCGGCCTCGGCGTGGAAGGTCACCGACGCGCAGCCGGCCTCGGCGTAGCCAGGGGCCCAGCGATCGGCGTCCTCGATCATCAGGTGGATGTCCAGTGGCACCGGGGACACCTCCTGCAGCCGCTCGACCACCGGCAGGCCCAGGGTCAGGTTCGGCACGAAGCGGTTGTCCATGACGTCGATGTGCGCGGCGTCCGCGGTGGAGATCCGCTGCAGCTCAGCCTCCAGGTTGGCGAAATCCGCGGAGAGCACGGACGGGTGGATGCAGCAGCGGGACATGTCTCCTCCTGGAGCCTCGGGTGTGTCCTCGACCTTAGGAGGTCTTGGTGAACAGGGCCATGAACATGGCATCGGTTCCGTGCACGTGCGGCCACAGCTGCACGGTCCGCGCGCCGTCCGCCATGGACTCCCCCGCCGGATGCGGGTTCGACGGATCCGCTTCGCCCTCGAGGGCACCGGGAAGAGCCGCAGCGCGCGCCGGCTCGGCGGCGTCGATCAGACGCAGATCGGAACGGGCGCGCAGCAGGTCGTCGACGGCCACGACCGTCTCGGCCGCATGCGGAGAGCAGGTGGCGTAGAGCAGCAGCCCGCCGGGGCGCAGGGCCTCGGCTGCGGCCAGCAGCAGCTGAGCCTGCAGCCGGGTCAGATCGGCCAGGTCCGAGGGACGACGGCGCCAGCGCGCTTCCGGACGGCGACGCAGCGCGCCCAGACCGGTGCAGGGGGCGTCGACGAGGATGCGGTCGAAGCCCTCGGCGGCCACGTAGCGATCGGGCTGCTCCAGCACCGAGGCGATGTCGCGGCCGTCGCCCCAGCGGATCTGCCAGGCCTCCTCGGGCAGCACGGCCAGGGCATCGTCGACCAGACGGGCGCGGTGCTCGGAGACCTCGTTGGCCAGCAGGGTGGCCCCGTTCTGCTGGGCCAGTGCGGCCAGCAGAGCGGCCTTGCCGCCGGGGCCGGCGCACAGGTCGAGCCAGTGCTCCCCCTCCTCCACGGGCCGTGCCGCGACGAGAGTGCGGGCCACGAGCTGGGAGCCCGAGTCCTGGACGCGGATCCCGCCGGTGCGCACTCCGGCGCGCCGGTGGAGATCGCCGCCGCCGCTGATCGCGGAGTCCGGGGTCAGCGGACCGGGCTCGGCGCCGTCGTCGAGCTCCTCCTGGATATGTCCCAGTCCCGGAAGCGCCACGAGCTGGACGGAGGGCGGCTCGTTATCCGCCTCGAGCAGAGCCTCGATCTCCTCCGGGCTGCGCCCGTGGGCGCTCAGCGCCTGGCTCATGGCGCGCACGATCCATTCGGGATGCGCGTGGGCGGTGGCCAGGCGCTGCCAGGCAGTCGAGCCCTCGTTCAGCTCGGCGATCCACTGCTCCAGCGGGGCGGCCGCGACCTTCCGCAGCACCGCGTTGACCAGGCCCGACGGGCCCGCGCCGATCTCGGCGCGGGTCAGCCCGACCGTCTGATCGATCGCCGCGTGATCCGGCACGCGCATGGCCAGCAGCTGGTGCACGCCCAGGCGCAGGACGTCGACCACCGGGGCGTCGAGCTGCTCGAGGGGCCGCTCCACGCAGCGCTGCAGGATCGCATCCCACGTGCCCTGATGCCGCAGCGCCCCGTAGGCGAGCTCGGTCGCGAAGCCGGCGTCGCGACGGTCCAGGCGCTGCTCCCGGATCTGCTGCGGAAGCACCAGGTTGCCGTAGGCGTCGTTCTCGGAGACCTCGCGCAGGGTCCGGTAGGCCGCCAGGCGCGCCGGGTCGGCCTGACGGGAGCGCTGCGACGGCGCAGAGGCCGAGTACGAGCGCTGATCCATTGAGCGGCGATGGCGCTGGCGTCCGGCCTGGTCGCGGCGGTCCTCGCCGCGCTGCCGACCGCCCGAGCCGCCGCCTGCACGGCCTCCGGCACCGCGGCCGGCACCGGGCCCGCCGCCACGGCGCCCGCCCTGGCCGGCTCCGCCGCGCGACGCTCCTCCGCGGCCCGAGCCGCGCTGTCCTGACTCATCCGCCGGGCTCATGCGAACACCGTCCTCGTGGTCTCGTCGTCGGCGCGGCCGAGCCGGCCGCGGGCCCAGTCGCCGGCATCCATGGCCTGCTTGCCCGCTGGCTGCACGCGCAGCAGCTCGAGGGCGTGGGTTCCGGTGCCCGTCAGGACGCGGCCGTCGCGCAGCTGCACCTGTCCCGGGGCCAGATCGGTGTGCTCGGGAGTTTCGCGCACACCGGCCACGATCTTGAAGCGCTGGGCGTCGAGCTCGGTCCACGGTCCAGGCTCAGGGGTGGTGCCGCGCACCAGGCGCGCGATCTCTGCTGCCGGATGCTGCCAGTCGATGCGGCTGTCCGCGGTGGACAGCTTGGGCGCCATGGTTGCCTCCCCCTGCTGCGGGACGGGCTGCTCGCCGCGCTCCAGGCGCTGCAGGGCCTCCAGCAGCAGCGGCGCGGTCTCGTGCGACATCCGCTCGAGCAGCGAGCCGGCCACGTCGTCGTCGTGCAGCTGCGTGCGCGCGGTGCCCAGCAGCGGTCCGGTGTCCATGCCCTCGTCGAGCAGGAAGGCGGAGGCGCCGAGCTCGGCGTCGCCGTGGATGAGCGAGTGCTGCACTGGTGCGGCTCCGCGCCAGCGCGGCAGCAGGGAGAAGTGGAGGTTGACCCAGCCCAGCGGCAGGGCCTCCAGCGCCGGGCGCTTGAGCAGCGCGCCGTAGGCCACGATGGCCCCGGCCTGCGCGCCGGTGGAACGCAGCTGCTCGACGACCTCGTCGTCGACCCGATTGGCCTTCAGCACGGGCAGACCGAGCCGCTCGGCGGCTGCGGCCACCGGCGACGGGGTCAGCACCTTCTTGCGTCCCACGGGGGCGTCGGTGCGGGTGAGCACCGCTGCGATCTCGATCCCCTCGGCCGCAGCCAGGTGCTCGAGCGGCGCCACTGCGGGTTCGGGCGTTCCTGCGTAGATGATTCTCACGGTGCCTCCTCAGCCTCCGAAGCTCGAGCCCAGGGTGCCGGCGCGCTCCTGGCGGACCTCGGCGACGGTGCGGGCGTAGTCCTCGGCGCGGATCCGCCGCCACGCCTCGCGGCGGGCCTCGCCCTCCAGGCGGTTGACGTACAGGGTGCCCTGCAGGTGATCGTGCTCGTGCTGGAAGCAGCGCGCCAGCAGGCCTGTGGCCTCGGCCTCGTGCTCCTGGCCGTGCTCGTCGAGTCCGCTCACGCGCGCCCGCTGCCGGCGCGGGGTGTCGAAGCCCAGCCCCGGCACGGACAGGCAGCCCTCGCCGCCCTCCTGCATCTCATCCCCCAGCTCGATGCTCGGGTTGATGAAGACCCCGGAGTCCTCGCCGATCTCGTAGACGAAGATCTGCAGGCCCACGCCGATCTGCGGGGCGGCCAGGCCCACTCCCTCCACATCGCGCATGGTCTCGAACATGTCGGCCACCAGTGTGCGCAGATCATCGTCGAAGCGCCTGACCGGGTCGGCGGCGGAGCGCAGGATCGGATCCCCGATCGTGCGGATCGGACGGACGGACATCGGAGGCTCCTCCAAATGGGACGAGAGGGTGGGGTGCTTGCTGGGCGGTCGCGGCCGGCGGACGACGTACGCCGGCTCAGGCCGGCGGCGGCGGGACGGGGCGCAGCTGCGACGGGCCCCGATCCAGCTTGGTCTGATGGGCCCACAGCCGGCGCAGCGAGCAGAACTTGTGCCAGTGCGCCTCGAGGACCTCGGGTGCGGCCTGCTGGGCGGAGACCTCTGTCTCCCCCACGGCCACGCCGAGCAGCAGGTCGGCCGCACCGAACTTCCAGGGCTCCCAGGTGCCGGCCTGAGCGTCGAGCAGCTGCTCCTCGGCCTTCAGACCCGCCACGAGCTGGGTCACGACCTTGGCATCCATGGGCTTGACCCGACCGGAGCGGTCGGTGCCCTTGGTCTTGTAGTCGATCAGGCAGACCTTGCCGCCGATGCGCGCGACCAGATCCAGCGTCCCGGCGTAGCCGACCGTGGCGTTCCAGACCGTGATCTCGGCGGCCAGCGGCTCCGGGCGGTAGAGCTGCCACCACTCGTCGAAGCGATCCGCGTAGGCGCGCTCGCCGTGCGAGGCCAGGACCTCCCGCGCCTCCTCGACCCGGGACTCCAGACCCATGGCGCGCAGAGCGGTCTGCTCGGCGTAGTCGTGGACCCGGTCTCCGCGCAGGGCCGATTCGTCGCGGTGGCGTTCGGCGGCTCCGGCGGCGTCGCGGGCGATCTGGCGCAGCTTGGGCGCGGAGCCGATGGACTGCGGGAGACGATCGTCGGTGATCACGGCCTGTGCGGCCGACCAGCCGTGCCAGCCGCCCAGGTCCAGGGCCGCGCAGCTGAGCACAGTGGTGATCGAGGGGACCTCGGGCTGCCCGGACTCCGAGCGGGCGTACATCCGCCCGTGCTCGGTTTGGCGCGCCAGTCGCGGCTGGGTCATGCGGAGGCTCCCTCCTGGGCGTCCTCATGGGTGGGCTATCCCCCCGCGGATCCGGGAGCACGGCGACCTCGAGGAGGCAGGACGACGGTCTTCATGCAGAAGGCCCCGGCCGGTGGAACCGGACGGGGCCTTCTGGTCGATCTTCCGTGCGCGATACTGGGATCGAACCAGTGACCTCTTCGGTGTGAACGAAGCGCGCTACCGCTGCGCTAATCGCGCCTTTCGACCTGTAAACCATAGCGCACCCTGACGCGGCTCGCCAATTCGGCCTCGCCGGCACCTGGTCGCGCCCCTGCTATCGCCGTTCGCGCGCTCGCGCAAGCAGTAGCGATCCGGGGCCTGGGCCTCAGACAAGCAGACACCCAAGCCTCCAGTGACGTGCGAGCTGTCTTGCACCCCCGTCGGACCAGGGCACTGGAGCCGATTTGCACGGCGCGATCCAGGTGGCCTAATGTCTACGCCTGTCGGAACGGCGAGCAGCCCGAAGGACGCGGAGCGAGAGCTCTGCGCATCGGACTGGACGCACTGTCCGCAGCCGAGGCGCCGAGCATGAGCTCGGAAAAGGCTGTGATACAGTTTCCGATCGAACGTCAGCCGAAAGGCCGATGATTCGCGGTTGTAGCTCAGCTGGTAGAGCATCACCTTGCCATGGTGAGGGTCGCGGGTTCGACTCCCGTCAACCGCTCGGAGAGCATCATCTTCGGATGGATGCGATCAATGAGAAGGCCAGGTCCGCAAGGACACAGGTCCCGGTGGGGTGGCCGAGTGGTTAGGCAGCGGCCTGCAAAGCCGTCTACGCGGGTTCGAATCCCGTCTCCACCTCGGTTCCCACCAAGCTCGCTCCCCCGGGAGCATGAGCGCGATTGGCGCAGCGGTAGCGCGCTTCCCTGACACGGAAGAGGTCACTGGTTCGATCCCAGTATCGCGCACCACCTCAGAAGGCCCCGACTGAAGCTTCAGTCGGGGCCTTCGTCGTCCCCTCAGCCGCTCCGCGTCTCCACCTCCCCCGCCCCCGCGCCGAGTGGATGCTCAGTTGCGCTATCGGGGCCCTCAACGCAAGTGGGGATCCACTCGGCCTCGGGGCGGGGTGTGAGGAAGGCGCGGCAGTGATGTGCGGCGAGGAGAGGCGGTGGGTGGAGGCCGCAGGGAGGGGCTGCGGAGGGGCTCGCGGCGGTCTGCGACTCGCCGTGCACGCGTGAATGGTGACGAAACGGCCCTCGGCAGAGGAGAGTATGCGATGTCAGATGACATCGATGCGAGAGGAGACCATTATGGTGGATCTCGGAGGAATGGCAGACAAGGCCAAGCAGGCTGCTTCGGATAACCCCGAGGCCGTCGACAAGGCAGCTGACACGGCCAACGACAAGACCGGCGGCCAGCACGAGGACCAGATCAACTCCGCCAAGGACAAGCTCACTGGCGGAAACGACGACAACTGATCCACGGATCAGCAGTCGACCGGCCCGCAAGGGCCGGCCCTCATGCGCCTGGGGGGCGGCACCATCACGGTGCCGCCCCCCAGTGCATCTGCAGATGCTCGCATCCCAGCCGGGGTCCTCCGGCCGGCATCGGACGACCGGACGACGACGGTCGAGCCCTCAGCCGCGTCAGGCCGAGGGCTGCTCCGGCATCTGCCCCTCGCGGGCCAGGGCCGTCAGTCGCGAGACGGCTCGCGAGTACTTCTTCTGGTAGCCGCCGGCCATCATCTCCGGGGTGAAGATCTGATCGAAGGCCACGCCCGAGCTGATGATCGGCAGGTCACGGTCGTAGAGGCGGTCGGCCAGCACGACCAGACGCAGAGCCAGGGCCTGCTCGTCGACCGTGCGCACGCCGCGCCACACGATGCCGTCGAGGCCCTGGACCATGGCCCGGTAGCGCGACGGGTGCACGCGGATCAGGTGCTCCAGGATGTCCTCGAAGTCGTCGACCGCGATGGTCTCGTCGTCCGGGAAGCGCTGCGCGGCGGCCGCCTCGAGCTGGTCGTCCGCCAGCGGCGCGGGTGCCTCGGGCAGGCCGCGGTGGCGGAAGTCCTCGCCGTCGATGCGCAGGACGTCGAACTGATCGGAGAGCACCTGGATCTCGCGCTGGAAGTCCTGCGCGGCGAAGCGGCCCTCCCCCAGCGAACCGGGCAGCGTATTGGAGGTCGCGGCCAGGCGCACCCCAGCATCCGAGAGCTCCCGCATCAGCCGGGACATCAGGACGGTGTCGCCGGGATCGTCGAGCTCGAACTCGTCGATGCACACCAGCGCATAGCCGCTCAGTGCCTCGACCGTCTTGCGGAAGGTCAGAGCGCCGACCAGGTTCGTGTACTCCACGAAGGTGCCGAAGGACTTCGGCCCCGGGGAGTCGTGCCACAGCGAGGCCAGCAGGTGCGTCTTGCCCACGCCGAAGCCGCCGTCGAGGTAGATGCCCTGGGCCGCCGTCTGCTTCTGCCCGCCGCCGAACATGCGCGAGAGGAAGCCGCCGCTCTTCTTCTGGGAGGGCGCCTGGATCGAGGCGGCGAAGCGCTTGAGCACCTCGACGGCCTCCGCCTGCGAGGGCTGCGAGGGGTCCGGGCGGTAGGTGTCGAAGGAGACCTCGCCGAAGCGCTCCGAGGGGCGGAAGCCCTCGAGCAGCTGCTCCGCGGAGACGGACGGTGCGCGCTCGGACAGGCGCTCGATCTTGGGACTCACAAAGGACCTCTTCAGGTGCGACCGGTGGGGGCGCGACCGAGCCTACCGGCAGGCGAGCCGCTGCGGTTCGCCCGTCGCGCACATGGCCCGCGGGCCGGCTCGACCGCGCAGGCCCGTAGGTAGAGTGGAACCAGATCCCTCGAGGCCGGCCCCAGCGATCGGGGCCGCCCCCTACGACCCTTCTGGAGGACGCACATGGCTGTCGATCCCGACACCACCGACCCCAAGTTCGCCGAATACGCCCACCCCGAGCGCCTGGTCTCCACCGAGTGGGTGGCCCAGCACCTCGAAGATCCGCAGGTCGTCATCGTGGAGTCGGACGAGGACGTGCTGCTCTACGAGACCGGCCACATCCCGGACGCAGTGAAGGTCGACTGGCACACCGAGCTCAACCAGCAGGCCGTGCGCGACTACCTGGGCGGGCAGCAGTTCGCTGAGCTGATGAGCGCCAAGGGCATCTCGCGCGAGCAGACGATCGTGGTATACGGCGACAAGTCCAACTGGTGGGCCGCCTACGCCCTGTGGGTCTTCAGCCTCTTCGGCCACCAGGACGTGCGCCTGATGGACGGCGGCCGCGACAAGTGGATCGCCGAGGGCCGCGAACTGTCCACCGAGACCCCGTCGCGCAAGCGCACCGACTACCCCGTCGTCGAGCGCGACGACTCCCGCATCCGCGCCTTCCGTCAGGACGTCCTGGACGAGATCGGGCGCACTCCCCTGGTGGATGTCCGCTCGGCCCCGGAATACACGGGCGAGCGCACGCACATGGCCGACTACCCGCAGGAGGGCGTGCTGCGCGGCGGCCACATCCCCACCGCGGCCTCCGTCCCGTGGGCGCGCGCCGCCGCCGAGGACTCGACCTTCAAGACCCGCCCGGAGCTCGAGGCGATCTACCGCGACGAGATCGGGCTGGATCCGCAGGAGCCGGTCATCGCCTACTGCCGCATCGGCGAGCGCTCCTCCCACACCTGGTTCGTGCTCGAGCACCTGCTGGGCTACCCGCAGGTGCGCAACTACGACGGCTCCTGGACCGAGTGGGGCAACTCCGTCGGTCTGCCCGTCGTGATGGGCGAGAAGCGCGGCGAGGCTCCGGAGGCCCGTCGATGAGCGGGGCGGATGCGAACATCCCGGAGTCCGTGCAGGAGCTGATCGAGGACTTCCACGCCGTTCCGGACGCGGATCGCCTCCAGCTGCTGCTCGAGTTCTCCCGCTCCCTGCCGGATCTGCCGGAGCGCTACGGGGAGCATCCCGAGCAGCTCGAGCAGGTCGTGGAGTGCCAGTCGCCGCTGTTCCTGACGGTCGAATGGGATGACCAGGCGGAGACCGGCGACGACGAGACTCCCGTGCGCCTGTTCTTCTCCGCGCCTCGGGAGGCGCCGACGACCCGCGGCTTCGCCTCGATCCTGCACGAGGGGCTCGACGGCCTGCCGGCGGCGCAGATCCGGGATCTGCCCGGCGATCTCACGGAGCGCTTCGGGCTGACGCAGCTGGTCTCGCCGCTGCGCATGCGGGGCATGTCCGCCATGCTGGATCGCATCCGTCGTCAGATCGCGTACCTGCCGCGCGGCTGACTTCTCGCACGCTGCATGAGCAGCTGGACCCGCCCGTCGTGGTCCGAGCAGCTGACGCCCCCGTCCCCGCTTCCGGGCCGACGGGGGCGTCGTCGTGTGCACTGCCAGCGTGGGCCGGCTCAGCCGTGCAGGTCGGGCAGAACCCGTTGCGCCCACGAGAGCACGGAGGACTCCCACCTCTGCGGGTCCACGTTCCACTCCTTGGTGTGACGGGCGCGTTCGAAGCCCACCATCTCGACCCGGTCGTTGAGCTCGGCCAGGCGCGTGGAAGCAGTGTCGGGGACGAACTCATCGTCCGCCGAGTGCAGGATCAGCGTGGGCGTCTGCAGCTGATCGGCCCGGGTGATCCAGTCCAGGGACCCCAGATCGAGCGGCGCCGCCAGCCCCGTGAGCCACAGCCCGCGCGGCGAGGTGATCAGGGACTGCGCCATGGTGGTGATCGCTGAGGGGATGTGTCGCGAGGCCGTGTGGTGGGTGAACAGCGTGAACCAGTCCACGACCGGCCCGGTGAGGACCATCCCCGCGATATCCGCCCGGTAGATCGACAGGTCCGCGGTCTGCAGGCAGATCGCCCCGCCCATGGACCAGCCGAACAGCACGATCCTGGTGGCTCCGCGCAGCTTGGCGTAGGAGATCGCCAGCTGGACGTCCTTCCACTCCGTGAAGCCCAGGCCGTAGCGCCCGTCCGGGGAGGCGGGGGCCTCGCGGTCGTTGCGGTAGGAGATCAGCAGGGAGGTCAGCCCCATACGCTGCGCGGTGTCCAGGGCTCGGATGGCCTCCATGCGCTGTGCGCCGCGGCCGTGGACCATGATCGCCCAGGGTCCCGGCAGCTGCTGGGCGGCGGGATCCTCGGCTGCCGCGTGCGCGGCTTCGTGCTGCGCGTCGTCGCGGCGATTCTGACGGGCCGTCGTGGAGTGCTCGGCCGCCCTCTGCGGATCCCGCTCCTGCCCCGCCGGGACCACCCAGCAGGGTGCCGCGCCCATCTCCATGGGCAGCTCGACCTCGTGGAAGCGGTATCCGGCCGCGGCGGGGTCCGGGTAGACCGTCCCGGCCCACCAGCCGCGCGAAGCCGCCGAGAGGTCGCCGCTGTAGACCTCCTGGACCTCCCGCACGACCTCGCCGGCGGCCGGTGACCAGGAGAGGATCTCGCCGATGCGGGCGTGGCCCTCTCCCCCGCCGAAGCGCAGGCTGTAGACGCCGTCGACGGTGGTCTCCACCGTAGCCGCCAGGCGCACCTCTCCGGCTCCGGGCAGGGCATCAGGATGGGCCTGGCGGTCCACGGGGGTGTACTCGTGGATGCTCAGGTCCTCGGAGCGGTACCGGGGCGGCACGACGACCTGACGCGCCACGTAGGCGGCGATCGCCGAGGAGACGCCGAAGGACAGCGACGCCGCCCCGACCGTCAGCGCCGTGCCCGCCACGGCTCCGCGGGCCCACACCGACGACGACTCCCGCGGCTGCCCGCGCAGGGCGGCAAGCGGACGTGATCGGGCGGAACGAGACGACGAGCGCACGGATTCGGGCATATTCATATTCTGTCATGCGCACCTCGGCGTCCGCCGGGAGCGACGGCCCCGCCATGTGCTCCGTGGCCCTTGTGGCGGCGAGAATATCCGAGGCCCGTGCGCTGTTGTCCCCATGAGGCCCCGGTCGCACTGATGCGCCCGAGCGGGCCGCCACGACATCGAGGCGAGGAGGACACCGTGTCCGAGCAGACCACCGATCCGCGCAGCACCGACCCGCAGACCGAGGAAGGCCAGAGCGCGCCCAGCGTGCAGCGCACCGAGGACGAGTGGCGCGCCGTGCTCAGCCCCCAGGAGTTCCACGTCCTGCGCGAGGCCGGCACCGAGCGGCCCTTCACCGGCGAGTACTGGGACACCGAGACCGAGGGCGTCTACTCCTGCCGGGCCTGCGGCGCGGAGCTGTTCCGCTCGGAGACCAAGTTCGGCTCGCACTGCGGATGGCCGTCGTTCTTCGCGCCGCTGGCCGAGGACCGCGTGCGCTACATCCGCGACTCGTCGCTGGGCATGGAGCGCGTGGAGGTGCGGTGCGCGGCCTGCGACTCCCATCTGGGCCATCTCTTCGCGGGCGAGGGCTACCCCACGCCCACGGACCTGCGCTACTGCATCAACTCGCTGTCCATGCGCCTGGAGCCGGCACAGGGCACCGGGGAGGCGGGCACACAGTCGTGAGGCCCTACGCCTGCCGAGCAGCCGTCGCGGCTGCGTCGCGCGGGTGCTCAGGGCCGCGCCGGATCCGGCCTCATGTCGGGAGCGCGTCATCGCTGCGCAACGGACGGCGTGGCAGGCCCGATCGCGAGGTGAGGCGGGCCTAGGCTGGGCCTCGTGACAGCTCAGAGCGATCTGGTCGGAAGGTTCCCACGAGCAGCGGCATCGCTGCGTCGTGCCCAGTGCCGACCGGAGATCGAGCTCGTCGAGATCTCGGCGCCCACTCCCCGAGCCGCCGATTCGGTGGCCTTCTCGGCCACCGTGCTCGAGCCCGTGTCGGCGCATCCCAGCTCCCAGGGCTCCGCTGAAGACGCCCGCGAGCTGGCCACCGGCCGCTTCCTGCTCATCCACGCCCCGGACCGCGGCGCCGAGTGGGGAGACGCCTTCCGCATCGTGACCTATGTGAAGGCGGAGGTCGAGCGCGAGCTGGGCCACGACGAGATGCTCGCCCAGGTCGCCTGGAGCTGGCTGCTCGAGGCACTGGATCGCAGCGGCGCGCAGTACATCCGGGAGGGCGGCACGGCCTCACGGGTGCTCTCCGAGGGCTTCGGCCAGCTGGCCGACACAGAGGAGTACATCGACGTCGAGCTGCGGGCCTCCTGGACGCCTCGCGGCGAGGACCTCTCCGTGCACCTGGAGGCCTGGGCGGACATGGTCTGCACGTTCGCCGGCCTGCCGCCGGTGACCGAGTCGGTCACCGTCCTGCGGCGCTGACCCCCACGGCAGCCGCGAGCACACCGGCCACCCCCGAACCATCCGAGCAGCAAGAGGATCTGACAGCCGCAGTGAGCAGCACGAGCCCCTCCCAGCATCCGAGCCCCACCGTCGTCGAGGGCTTCGAGGAATTCGAGATCCCCGACTCCGTCTTCCTGGATCAGCCCATGGACGGCCTGCCCCCGCTGGTGGACACGACCCGGCGCCTCGAGCTGGCCGCCGAGCAGCTCAGCGAGGGCACCGGCCCCGTGGCCCTGGACACCGAGCGGGCCAGCGGCTTCCGCTACGGCCAGCGCGCCTTCCTGGTCCAGCTGCGCCGCGAGGGCACCGGCACCGTGCTCATCGACCCCGAGGCCACCGGATCGCTGGCGATCATCGACGAGGCACTGCGCGGCACCGAATGGGTCCTGCACGCCGCCACGCAGGACCTGCCCTGCCTGCGCGAGCTGAACATGCACCCCGACGCCCTGTTCGACACCGAGCTCGGCGGACGCATCGCCGGGCTGAGCCGTGTGGGGCTGGCCGCAGAGACGGAGGAGCTGCTCGGCTTCACGATGGCCAAGGAGCACTCGGCGGTGGACTGGTCCACCCGCCCCCTGCCGGAGCCGTGGCTGACCTACGCCGCCCTGGACGTCGAGGTCCTGGTCCAGCTGCGCTACGCCATGGAGGAGCTGCTGCGCTCCCAGGGCAAGCTCGAATGGGCGCTCGAGGAGTTCGAGGCCGTGCGCACAGCACCGCCCGCCGCCCCGCGCAAGGATCCGTGGCGGCGCACCTCCGGGATCACCAAGATCCGCGGACGACGCCAGCTCACCGCCCTGCGCAACCTGTGGACCGAGCGCGAGGAGCTCGCCCGCCACAAGGACATCTCTCCAGGGAGGCTGCTGCCAGACTCCGCCCTGGTCGCAGTGGCCCAGGCCATGCCCCGCTCCGTGCCGCAGCTGCTGCGCACGCCGGGCTTCCACGGCCGCGCCGCCTCCAAGGAGGCACCGCGCTGGCTGCGTGCCCTCTCGGAGGCCCGCCAGGCCGAGGAGCTGGTCCCCCAGTCGGTCTCCTCCGACTCCCTGCCGCCGGTGAAGTCCTGGACCGTGAAGCGACCGGCCGCCGCCGAGCGCCTGCGCACGTTGAAGCCCGCGGTGGCCGAGCGCGCCGCCGAGCTGGGGATGCCCACCGAGAACCTCGTGGTCCCCGAGCACCTGCGCCGGTTCAGCTGGGATCCCCCGGCCTCGGCCGAGCTCGAGCAGATCGCCGAGCGGCTCGCCGAGATCGGCGCCCGTCGGTGGCAGATCGACAACGTGGCCCCGACCCTCCAGAAGGCGCTGCGCCTGCCCCGCCCCGAGCAGCACGACGACGCCGGCAACGCCGACGCAGCCGCGAGCTGAGCCCGGCCCACGAGGAGTCGCAGCGGCAGGCCATCATCGGCCGATGGTCTGCGGCAGCGACTCCTCGCTGAGGATCCGTCCCCGGGCGCTGGCCCGAGACGGACGAAGGAGCCGCCGAGATCGCATCTCGGCGGCTCCTTCTCGTGTGCGCGGCGGCTTCCTCGGCGAGGACGCCTCACCGGCTCAGATGTGCTTGGTCTCCGGGGAGTTGGTGGAGGCCGTCAGGTTGCCGGTGGTGTCGCTCTGGGACGAGCCCTTGGCCTTGTCGGCGGCGCTGGAGGCCGTCTGCTTGGCCTTGTCGGCGGCGTTGGAAGCGGTCTCCTTGGCCTTCTCGGCCACGACCGGCGCCTGCTCCTGCACGGTGGCCTTGGCCTTCTCGGCGCCCTCGGAGACCTTGCGGCGGACCTCCGGGTCGTTGGTCACGCCCAGGACCTGGGACTTGATCTGATCGAACGGCTCGCGACCGGCAGCCGAGCCGGCGACGAAGCCGATGGCCAGACCCGCCACGAAGATGGCCTTCTTGAACATGTCTCTTGCCTCTCGTCGTGTCACGGGCCTCATCGCCCGCGTTCTGCTGCTCAGCCTACTGAGGAGGCACGGGCCGGACAACGAAGCCCTCGGCGCGGCGGCCCCGCGATCTGCCGCCATTGCGCGCCGAGCGTCAGTCTCAGGCCCCGGTGCGGTCCTCGAAGCGCAGAGCGGACGCGTCCTCGCCGACCGGGCGGGCATAGGGCACCCGCGTCCCGAGCACCGAGTCCACGGTGTCGCGGGTGATCTGCTGGGCGGTCAGGCCCACCCGCTCGAGCACCTGCGACCGGGAGCCGTGAGTGAGGAACTCGGTGGGCAGCCCGACCTCGTTCAGCGCAGTGTCCACGCCGGCCCGGCGGACGGACTGGCGGATGAGGCTGCCGATGCCGCCGGAGCGCACGCCGTCCTCGACCACCACCACGAAGCGGTGCTGAGCGGCCAGCTCTGACAGCGAGGCCGGCACGGGCAGGACCCAGCGCGGATCCACGACGGTGGCCGAGATCCCGTGATCGCCCAGACGCCGAGCCACTTCCAGGCACAGCGGTGCCATGGCGCCCACGGCGACCAGCAGGACGTCGGTGTCCTGATCGCTTCCCGCACGGCGCTCCGCACGCTTCTCGTCAGCAGAGCCCTGGCCGGCTGCCATCTCCTCCTCGGCCTCCCGCTCCACCGCTCCGGTGGTGCGCAGGAGGATCTCCACGCCGTCGTCGAGCCGCTCCAGAGCGGGGATCGGCTCGGAGACGGATCCCTTGGGGTAGCGCAGCACGGTGGGGGCGTCGCTGACGTCCAGGGCCTCGCGGAACTCCTCGCGCATGCTGGGCTCGTCCCGCGGTGCCGCCAGGTGCAGCCCGGGCACGATCTGCAGCAGCGCCAGGTCCCACATGCCGTGATGGCTGGGCCCGTCCGGACCGGTGATCCCGGCGCGGTCGAGGACCAGGGTGACCCCCGCCTTGTGCAGGGCCACGTCCATCAGCAGCTGATCGAAGCCGCGGTTGAGGAACGTGGCGTACAGCGCGACCACCGGGTGCAGCCCTCCGTAGGCCATGCCGGCGGCCATGGTCAGAGCGTGCTGCTCGGCGATCCCGACGTCGAAGACCCGCTCCGGGTGCTTGTCCTGCATGAGGTTCAGACCCACCGGGATGGTCATGGCTCCGGTGATGCCCACGATGTCGTCGCGCTCATCCGCGGCCTCGGCCATGGCCTCGGCGAACACCGAGGTCCAGGACCGGCCCGAGCTGGCGCTGGTCGGCTGGCCGGTCTCCGGGTCGATCGTGCCCACGGCGTGGAACATGTCGTCGACGTCGGCGATCGCCGGGGCGTAGCCGTGGCCCTTCTGGGTGATCGTGTGCACGAGCACCGGTCCGCCGAAGTCGCGGGCTCGTCGCAGAGCGTGCTCCAGGGCGTCCTGGTCGTGGCCGTCGATCGGGCCCACGTACTTCATGCCCAGATCGGCGAACAGGCCGTTGTGGACCACCACGTCCTTGAGCCCGGCCTTCATGCCGTGCAGCCCGCGGTAGGTCGCCTGGCCCACCGGCCCGGAGTGCTGCAGCGACTCCTTGACCTGGGTGAGCACGCGCTCGTAGCGCCGGTCCGTGCGCACGGTGTCCACCGACTGCTGGACCTCGGCCTTGAGCTCCTGCAGCTGACGCGCCAGCCCGCCGACCGTGGGGGCGTAGGAGCGCCCGTTGTCGTTGACGACGATCACCACGCGGCGATCGGGATCCGAGGCGATGTTGTTCGCGGCCTCCCAGGTCATGCCGCCGGTCATGGCGCCGTCGCCGACCACCACCACGGTGGTGCGATCGTTCTGGCCGGTGAGCGCGAAGGCACGGGAGATGCCGTCCGCCCAGGACAGCGACGACGAGGCGTGCGAGGACTCCACGACGTCGTGCTCGGACTCGCCGCGGTCCGGGTAGCCGGCCAGACCGCCCTGCTGGCGCAGGGTCGAGAAGTCCTGGCGGCCGGTCAGCAGCTTGTGCACGTACGACTGGTGCCCGGTGTCGTAGACGATCGGGTCCCGGGGCGAGTCGAAGACGCGGTGCAGAGCCAGCGTGAGCTCGACGACGCCCAGGTTCGGGCCCAGATGGCCGCCTGTGGCCGAGACGTTGGTGACCAGGAACCTGCGGATCTCCTCCGCCAGCTCCCCCAGCTGCTCGGGCGCCAGGCCCTTGAGGTCCTCCGGGCCGCGGATGCCCTCCAAGATCGACATGGTTCTCCTTGCAGCGCAGCCTCGTCGACGAGGCCGCGCACAGCGAATCTGCGTATCAGCCGATGCTACCGCCGGCATCCGACGCACCAGGCCGGGACCTGCCGCGAGGGCGTTCGCACGCACGAGCGCCCCGCCGGGCCGGAGCCTGACGGGGCGCTCCCGCGCGGAGGGATCCTCAGATCACTTGCTGGCCATCTGGCGCAGCACGTACTGCAGGATGCCGCCGTTGCGGTAGTAGTCCGCCTCACCGGGGGTGTCGATGCGCACGTCGGCGTCGAACTCGACGGTGGAGCCGTCCTCCTTGGCCGCGGTGACCTTCACGGTCTTGGGGGTGCGGCCGTCGTTGAGCTCGGTGACACCCGAGATCGAGAAGGTCTCGGTGCCGTCCAGGCCCAGCGAGTCGGCCGACTCGCCCTGCGGGAACTGCAGCGGCAGCACGCCCATGCCGATCAGGTTGGAGCGGTGGATGCGCTCGTAGGACTCGGTGATGACCGCGCGGACGCCCAGCAGGCTGGTGCCCTTGGCCGCCCAGTCGCGGGAGGATCCGGAGCCGTACTCCTTGCCGCCCAGCACGACCAGCGGGACGCCGGCCTCCTGGTAGTTCATCGCGGCATCGTAGACGGCGGCCTGCGGGCCGCCCTCCTGGGTGAAGTCGCGGGTGAAGCCGCCCTCCACGCCGTCCAGGAGCTGGTTCTTGATGCGGATGTTGGCGAAGGTGCCGCGGATCATGACCTCGTGGTTGCCGCGGCGCGAGCCGTAGGAGTTGAAGTCCTTGCGCTCGACCCCGTTCTCGATGAGGTACTTGCCCGCGGGCGTGTCCGACTTGAAGGAGCCGGCCGGGGAGATGTGGTCGGTCGTGACCGAATCGCCCAGCTTGAGCAGCACGCGCGCGCCCTCGATGTCGGTGACCGGGGAGATCTCCATGGTCATGCCCTCGAAGTACGGAGGCTTGCGCACGTAGGTGGACTCCGCGTCCCACTCGAAGGTCTTGCCGGTCGGGGTCTCCAGGGACTGCCAGCGCTCGTCGCCGTCGAAGATCGTGCCGTACGAGTCGGTGAACATCTCCGTCTCGATGGAGTCGTCGATGATCTGCTGGACCTCGGTCGGATCCGGCCAGATGTCCTTGAGGTAGACGTCGTTGCCCTCGGAGTCCTGGCCCAGCGGCTCGTTCTGGAAGTCGAAGTCCATGGTCCCGGCCAGGGCGTAGGCGACCACCAGCGGCGGGGAGGCCAGGTAGTTCATCTTGACGTCCGGGTTGATGCGGCCCTCGAAGTTGCGGTTGCCCGACAGCACCGAGGTCACGGCCAGGTCGTTGTCCTGGACCGCCTGCGAGATCTCGGACTCGAGCGGACCCGAGTTGCCGATGCAGGTGGTGCAGCCGTAGCCGACGATGTAGAAGCCCAGGGCCTCCAGCGACGGGATCAGGCCGGACTTCTCGTAGTAGTCGGTGACGACCTTGGAGCCCGGGGCGATCGAGGTCTTGACCCAGGGCTTGGAGGCCAGGCCCTTGTCGACGGCGTTGCGGGCCAGCACGGCCGCGGCCATCATCACGGACGGGTTCGAGGTGTTCGTGCAGGAGGTGATCGAGGCGATCGAGACCGCTCCGTTCTCCAGCTCGAACTCGCGGCCGTCCTCCATGGAGACGCCGGCCGACTCGGGGGTCTTGTCCGAGACGTAGTTCTTCACGTCGCGCTCGAAGGTGCCCTTGGCCTTGTCCAGCTCGATGCGGTCCTGCGGGCGCTTGGGCCCGGAGATCGACGGCACGACGGTGGACAGGTCCAGCTCGAGGTACTCGGAGAAGCGGGTCTCCTCCTGCGGGTCGTGCCACAGGCCCTGCTCCTTGGCGTAGGCCTCGACCAGGTCGATCTGCTCCTGGGGGCGGCCGGTCAGGCGCAGGTAGTCCATGGTGACGTCGTCGATCGGGAAGATCGCGGCGGTCGAGCCGAACTCCGGGGACATGTTGCCGATGGTGGCGCGGTTGGCCAGCGGCACGGCCGCCACGCCCTCGCCGTAGAACTCGACGAACTTGCCGACGACGCCGTGCTTGCGCAGCATCTCGGTGATCGTGAGCACGACGTCCGTGGCGGTGGCGCCGGCGGGGATCTCGCCGGTGAGCTTGAAGCCCACCACGCGCGGGATCAGCATGGAGATCGGCTGGCCGAGCATGGCGGCCTCGGCCTCGATGCCGCCGACGCCCCAGCCCAGGACGCCGATGCCGTTCTCCATGGTGGTGTGGGAGTCGGTGCCCACGCAGGTGTCCGGGTAGGCGCGATTCACGCCGTCGACCTCGCGGGTCATCACGACGCGGGCCAGGTTCTCGATGTTGACCTGGTGCACGATGCCCATGCCCGGGGGCACGACCTTGAAGTCGTCGAACGCGGTCTGGCCCCAGCGCAGGAACTGGTAGCGCTCGCCGTTGCGCTGATACTCGATGTCCATGTTGCGCTCGATCGCATCGGCGTTGCCGAAGGAGTCGATCTGCACGGAGTGGTCGATGACCAGCTCGGCGGGCGAGAGCGGGTTGACACGGGCGGCGTCGCCGCCGAGGTCCTCGATGGCCTCGCGCATGGTCGCCAGGTCCACGATGCAGGGGACGCCGGTGAAGTCCTGCATGATCACGCGGCCGGGCGTGAACTGGATCTCGGTGTTCGGCTGCGCCTCCGGATCCCACTCGGCCAGGGCCTTGATGTGCTCCTGCGTGACGTTGGCACCGTCCTCGGTGCGCAGCAGGTTCTCCAGCAGGATCTTGAGGCTGTAGGGAAGGTTCTCGGCCCCCTTCAGCGCCTTGAGGCGGTAAATCTCGTACTGGGTGCCATTGACGTCAAGGACGTCCTTGGCCCCGAAGCTGTCCACGGTGCTCATGTGCCCGGAACTCCTCTCGCCGCGGTGGTGGATCGCCGAGCGCGGAACGCTGTCGGAGCCTCGGTCGAGGGCCGGACAGCTGCAGCGCGGGTTCGGCGGACTCCTGCCAATATATCCCCATCCGGACACGGATTTCTCGCCGAACCTCCCGTTCGGGCTCGATCTATGGTAAGTAAGGCGACCCTCAGCTGCGCTCGAGGACGGTCACGGTCTCGAGGTGATGCGTGTTCGGATACAGGTCCAGGCCGCGCAGGCTGCGCACCTGCCAGCCGCGGTGGCGGAACCGAGCCAGATCGCGCGCGGCAGTGGCCGGATCGCAGGACACGCTCACGATCCGGCGCGGCTCGAGGGCTGCGATCGCATCCACCACGACCTTGCCGGCACCGGCGCGCGGCGGATCCAGCACGACGACGTCCGGTCGCCGCGAAGGCACCGACGACGCTGCGCCGCGCCGGCCCCGCGACGGACGGCCGCCGCGTCGCCTCCGCTGCGGGATCCGCACCAGCTCCGGCCAGCGGCGGGCCAGGACGTCCTCGACGGAGCCGGTGACCGCCTCGACCTGTGGGTACTCGCCGAAGCGGCGGGCCGCATCCGTGGAGGTCAGCGGGGAGCCCTCGACGGCGAGCACCGAGCCGGCCTCCCCCACGGCCTCGGCCAGGGCAGCCGTCAGCAGCCCCGCGCCCGAGTAGAGATCGAGGGCGTCCTCGCCCGCGCTCAGCCCGGATTCCTGCTCGACGAGCCCCAGCAGATGCTGGGGCGCACTGCGGTGGACCTGCCAGAATCCGCCGGCGGAGACCTCCCAGGTGCGCTGCCCGATCCGTTCGATGGTGCGTCCGGTCCCGCTGAGCACCAGGGGCTCGCGGCGCGGGGAGCCGGCGGAGGTGTCGGCGCTGAGCACGAGTCCGATCTCCCCCTCCCCGCCGGCCCGGGCGTGGGCGACCTGCAGAGCCGGCAGCGCGTGCTCGCGCAGACGCCGGACGAGGTCCTCGTCGAACGGGTGCGCGGCGGTGACGACCACCGTGGGGGCGTCTGCAGAAGGACCCGCCAGATCGAGCCGTGTCGCCCCGGACCAGTCGATCTCGCCGATCCGCAGGGCGCTCAGCGCGGGAGTCATCAGGGGGAAGTCCTGGACTGGCACGAGCTCGTCGCTGCGGTGGGGATGCATGGCGGCCCGGCCGTGCTCATCGACCGCGAAATGGGCGCGCGTGCGCCAGCCCAGTCCGTCGTCCGTCTCCCCCGGCAGGGCTTCGACCCTCGGGTCCAGCGCCTCGAGCTGCTCTGGCTCGAAGCCCCCGATCCCGCCGAGCAGCTCCCGCAGGACCTCGGTCTTCAGCCGTCGCTGCAGCTCGAGCTCCAGGTGCCCGAGCTCGGCCCCGCCGACGGGAGCGCGCCCGGAGGCCCAGCTCAGCATCGAATCTGCCGGCTCCCAGGGATGCCGCGCCCGGCGCCCCTGCACCGGGGAGAGCACCTCGACCACATCGCCGCGCCAGAACCGCGCCTCGTCCTGGGCCTCGCTCAGCCGCACGCGCACCCGCTCGCCGGGGGCCCCGTGACGCACGAACACCACGCGTCCCTCCTGGGTGCGCGCCACGGTGTGCCCGCCGTGGGCCAGCGGTCCCAGCTCGAGCTCGAGGTGCTGAGGGCTGTCGGTCATGCGTCGTCTCCATCGGTCGGTGCGGTGCGGGAGCTGGCACCCGGGGTCTCGCGGTCGGCTGGGCGGCGGCGCCGTCGTCGTGGGGTGCGGGAGCGGGCGGCCAGGGCCTCACGGTCGGCCCGGCGCCGGCGTCGGCGGCGGGCGGCGCGCCGGGTGACTTGGGCGGGGGCCTCTGATGACTGCTCGTGCGGGGCGTCCTCGTCGGAGGAGACCTGCGCGCCCAGGGTGTTCAGGTGCCAGGGCACGGAGGCGATCATGACGCCCCGCTCGTGGCGCAGGCGGCTGCGCAGCGCTCCTGTGGCCTGGTTGTGCAGGAAGCGCTCCCAGGAGGTGGAGACCACGTACTCCGGCAGATAGACCACCACCAGATCGCGCGGCGAGCGCCTGCGGACCCGGCGCAGGTGGTCGATGACCGGCTGGGTCGAGCTGCGGTAGGGCGCATCCAGCACCCGCAGCGGCACGGGGATCTCCAGGCGCTGCCACTGCTCCAGGATCCGGGCGGTGCGCGCGGCGGAGACATCCACCACGAGCGCCTCGAGCGTGGAGGGCCGCGAGGCCCGGGCATAGGCCAGGGCGCGCATGTCCGGCTTGCGCACCGACGGCACGATCAGCATGGCGTGCACCCGCGAGGGCAGCGCCAGCACGGGTGAGTCGGGAGCCAGCTGGAGGGCGTCGTCGACGGCGTCGTAGTGCCGTCGGATGCCGCTCATGAACAGCGACAGCGCCACGATGCACACCACGGTGATCCAGGCGCCCTGGGTGAACCGCGTGGTCATGACCACCACCAGCACGGCGGCCGAGATCACCGCGGCCAGCACGGCCAGCCCCAGCGAGGCCACGATCCGGCGCCGCCCGGAGACCGTGGGCTCGGCGCGCCGGTGGCGCCGCCAGTGCCGGACCATGCCGAACTGGGTGAGCGTGAAGGACACGAACACGCCCACCACGTAGAGCTGCACGAGGGCGTTGACGTTGGCGCCGAATACGGCGGTCAGCACCGCCGCCACCACCAGCAGCACCACGATGCCGTTCGTGAACGCGAAGCGATCGCCGCGAGCGGCGAACTGCCGCGGGAGGCTCGAATCCCGTGCCAGCCGCGAGGCCAGCGCCGGGAAGCCCGTGAAGGCGGTCGAGGCGGCCAGCACGAGCACGAGCACGGTTGCCAGGATCACGACGTAGTACAGCGGCGTGTCCAGGCCGAAGATCGCCCGGGCGAGCTGCCCGAGCACGGGGTTCTGATAGAAGTCCGCCTCCGGGGCGTGGCCGTCCATGCGCAGCTGGCGCTCGGGATCCAGCACGAGCTGGACCCCCGTGGCGCGTGCGAGGTACACGGTGCCCAGCAGCAGCACGACGGAGAGCACGCCCATGACGGTCAGGATGATCCGGGCGTTGGCGGCCCGCGGGCGGCGCAGGAACGGCACGGAGCCAGCCACCGACTCCACGCCGGTCACCGCGACAGCACCCGAGGAGAACGCCCGCAGCACCAGGATCGCCAGGGCCATGCCCGTCCAGCCGCCGTCGGGGACCTCCACCGGCAGGACCTCCCAGTCCGCGGAGGCCGCGCGGTCCAGGGTGCCGGTGGCCGACTGGTACAGGCCGGTGCCGATCATGGCGAGCAGCACGGCCACGAACAGGTACGTGGGCACGGCTGCGGCGCGGCCCATGAACCGCAGCCCGCGCAGGTTCAGGAGCCCGGCGATCAGGATCCCGGCCAGCGCGATCTCGAGCCGGAAATCGATCAGCCCCGGGAACGCAGCGGCCAGGTACTGCGCCGCGGCGGACATGGACACCGCGACCACGAGGGTGAAGTCGATCATCAGCGACGCGCCGACCACCACGCCGGCGCGATCGCCCAGGTTGGAGGTCGCGATCTCGTAGTCGCCCTGTCCGGACGGGTACGCGCGAAGGTTCTGCCGGTAGGCCAGCACGATGATCACGGTCACGACGACGACGGCCAGGCCGACCCACGGCGAGAGCAGCACGGCGGAGGCCCCGGCCAGGGCCAGCGTCAGCACGATCTCGTCCGGGGCGTAGGCCACCGAGGACAGGGAGTCCGCCGAGAACACCGGAAGCCCCGCGCGCTTGGACAGGGCCGTGTCCTCGTAGCGCTCGTTGTGGTAGGGCCTGCCCACCAGAGCGGTCCGCAGCGCGCGCAGTTTCGTCACGGGGACAGGTTAGTGGCTCGGCAGGCCCGGCCCGCCCGCGTGACCTACCCTTGGCCCCATGCCGCATTTCGTGATCATGGGCGCCGGACGCGTCGGTGCGATGACAGCCCGGGCCCTCGAGGACTCCGGGCACACCGTCGCCCTGATCGACCAGGACGAGCAGGCGTTCCGCAAGCTGCACGGCTCCTTCGGCGGCGAGTCCATCACCGGTCACGGCTTCGATCGCGACGTCCTGCGCCGGGCCGGGATCGAGCGCGCCTACGCCTTCGCGGCGGTGTCCTCGGAGGACAACTCGAACATCCTGGCCGCCCGCGTGGCCCGCGAGACCTTCGACGTGGCCCACGTGGTCGCCCGCATCTACGACCCCGCCCGCGCCGAGTTCTATCAGCGCCTGGGCGTGCCCACGGTGGCTGCCGTGCGCTGGACCGCCGATCAGGTGCTGCGCCGGCTGCTTCCCGAGCAGTCGATCTCCGGGGACTTCCAGGAGGCCTCGGGCCGCCTGCAGCTCGGCGAGCTGACCCTGCACGAGGGCTGGGCCGGGCTGCGGCTGTCGGCCATCGAGAAGGCCGTAGACGTCCGCGTCGCGTTCATCACCCGCTTCGGCGAGGGCGTTCTGCCCGGCGCCCGCACTACCTATCAGAAGGGCGATCTGGTCCACGCGATGATGCGAGTCGATGAGATCGACGACATCGTGCGCGTCCTGGCCGCGGAGCCCTCCCCCGAGATCCGCGATGCCGGCCAGGAGGGCCTGCTCGGACCCGTCGATTCAGCGGAGGCACGACGATGAAGGTCGCCGTCATCGGAGCAGGGGCCGTGGGCTCCTCGATCGCCCGCGAGCTGGCGCGCAGCGGTCACGAGGTCCTGATCATCGACGAGAAGCCGGAGGCCGTGGGCCGGGTCGATGCTCCCGGCGCCAGCTGGAGCGTGGGCGATGCCTGCGACCTGCGCGTGCTGGCCGATGCCGGGCTGGACGAGACCGAGGTCGTGGTGGCCGCCACCGGCGACGACCGCGTGAACCTGGTGGTCTCGCTGATGGCGCGCTCGGAGTTCGGCGTGCCCCGCACCGTCGGGCGCGTGAACAACCCCCGCAACGAGTGGCTCTTCGACGACTCCTGGGGCGTCGACGTGGCCGTGTCCACGCCGCGGCTGATGACCGCGCTCGTGGAGGAGGCCGTGGAGATCGGCGACGTGGTGAGCGTGCTGACCATGCAGCAGGCCTCGGCCTCGTTCAGCGCCTTCACGGTGCCTTCGGATCACCCCTCGATCGGCTCCCGCGTGGGCACCGTCCCGTGGCCGGCCCAGGCCGTGCCCGTGGCCATCCTGCGCGACGGCCAGCCGCTGGCCCCCAGCCGCGACGACGTCATCGAAGCCGACGACGAGCTGTTCTTCCTGGTCTCCGGGACCGGTGAGGACGAGCTGAGGCAGCTGCTGGGCTCGGCGACGCACTCCCGCGCTCAGCAGCTGCCCTGGGCCCCCGAGGACCCGTTCGAGGAGGAGATCCCTGGCGAGCCCTCCGGCCCCGCGCTCCAGTGACGCGGGCCGCGCCCGCCGTCCTCAGCGGGTGATGTCGGGATCCTTCGGCTCGCGGGGCTCGGAATCGGAGCGCTGCAGCGCGTCCTCCGGAACATCGGGAACCACTGCCGCCGGGCGCGAGATCAGCCACGCGATCCACAGCACCGCCGCGTACAGCGGCACGCCCATGGCCAGCCGGGCGATGCCCAGCCCGGTCACGTGATCGGTCAAGTACAGCGGCACCTGCACGATGAGGCGGGCGGCGAACATGGCCACGAGCAGGCCGGTGGCGAGCCGGTAGCCGCGCATCCGGTGCGGGTCCTGGCGCCAGTCCATCCCCTCGCCGCGCACGAAGCCGAAGAGCACGCCCAGCAGCGGCCACCCCACGACGATCGACAGGGCCAGGCCGAGGAAGTACGCCAGGTTGATCCACAGTCCGGTCACGTAGTAGTCGATCGCATCGCCGCTGCGCCAGGCGAAGAAGGCGCAGACCAGCACCCCGATCAGACCGGCCAGCGCCTGGATGAGCGTCTGGCGCTGCACCAGGCGGGCGATCGTGAACAGCGCGGCAGCGCCCAGCGCGCAGATCAGCGCGGCGGCCAGCGACTGGCTGAAGATGTAGACGCCCAGGAAGACGGCACCGGGCACGATCGCCTCGGCGAACCCGCGCCAACCGCCCACGGCGTGCAGGACGTCGAGCTGACCCGTCTCGCCGCGGCGTACGCGGGATCTCTGGGCGTAGGCCGTCATGGACTGCGCCAGCGTGGGGCGCTGCTCGGGCGTCGGGTCCTGATCGCGGGCCTGCTCCGGTTCGTGCTGCGGGTCCTGCTCGGGACCCGGGGCCGGCGTGGTCATGACGAGGTCCTCCGGGCGATGATCTCGAAGCGCGGGTTGAAGATGGTGGGCTGGTCCCCGGCGCTGCACAGCAGCCCGGAGCACGACAGCTCCGTTCCGGCGCGCACGCCGGGCACGGAGCGCTGGCCCTGCCAGACCAGGCGCAGCAGGGTGGGCCGGCCCTCCGGGTCGCTGCGGTCCTGGACCAGCAGCAGGGCCTCGCTGGCGGGACGCTCGGTGGCCGCTGCCACGCGGATCTCGGCGACCCGCCCCGTGGCGCGCACGCGTCGGCGCGCGCCGCCGCGCGAGGCGCGGTCCTCGCCGCACGCCGCCCGAGCCTCGGCCAGCGAGGCCGCAGGCTCCTCCAGCGCCACGATGCGCGGGTGCGAGGCCGTGACCGGTGCCGGACCGGGGTGCAGGCAGTCCTCGGCAGCGGTCTCGTGATCGCTGCCGAGCCGGGAGTCGGCGTCGCCGGTGGCTTGGGTGCTCATCGCGTCTCGGTGATCTCCGGCCCGCGCTGTGGCGGCGCCTTCGGAGCGGGACCGCCTGCGGCTGAGCCGGTGCCCTGGGACTGACCCTGGCCCGAGGCCTGCCGGCGGACGGCGCGCCGCTTGGCCACGGCCTTGGGCTCCACGCCCTCGGGGACCTGCAGCGGCAGCAGATCGCGCGGGGGCATGGGGTCCCCGCCGCGACGCACGATCACGGTGCGGATCAGCTCGTCGAACTCGGCGGAGGCCGTGGGCTCGATCGCCGCCGGACCGGAGATCACGGCGCGCAGGAACCAGCGGGGGCCGTCGATCCCGATGAAGCGCGCCGGCCGGTAGCCCTTGGTGCCGTCGCTGGTGGTCGCGGGGAAGCGGGCTCGCAGCTCGGTGCCGAACGGGCCCTCGACGGCCTGCGGGGCGCCGTCGCTGCGCTTGAGCGAGTCCACGAGGTCCTTGCGGATCTCCGCCCAGATCCCGGTCGTGCGGGGGGCGGCGAAGGCCTGCAGCTGCACGGTCGAGCCCTTGTGATCCAGGTTCACCGCCCGCGGGCGGTTGCCCTTCTCCGTGACCTCCAGGCGGATGCCGATCCCCTGCTGCTGCTGGATCAGCAGCGAGCCGAAGTCCATGCGCCCCTCGCGGTCCTCGATCTCCGAGATGTCCCACGGCCCGCGGGCGCGCACGTCGTCCTGCGCCTCGGCGCCGTCCTGCTCGACCTGCTCCTCTGCCGGAGCCGTGGGCTCGGCGTCCTTCTTCTTGCGTCCGAACACGTCGGTGCCTCCTCGATGCGTCATGCGCCGCCCGGTCGGGGCGGCGGTGCCCGGGAACGGCCCGGAGCCTGTCAGTGGCCGCGCGGGGCGCGGCGCGTACTCAGCGGGTCCCGGAGGACCCGAATCCGGTCTCGCCGCGGTCGCTGTCCTCGAGCTCGTCGACCTCGACCAGCTCGACCGTGCCGACGCGCTGCAGCAGCAGCTGGGCGATGCGGTCGCCGCGCTCGATGCGGAAGGGCGTGTGCAGATCGGTGTTCAGCAGCGTGACCATGATCTCGCCGCGGTACCCGGAGTCCACCGTGCCCGGCGCGTTGAGGACGGTGATGCCGTGCTTGGCGGCAAGTCCCGAGCGCGGATGGACCAGGCCCACCCAGCCGACGGGCACGGCGATGGCCAGCCCGGTGCCGATCAGGGCGCGGGCACCGGGATCGAGCACGGCATCGGAGCTGGCGCGCAGGTCCAGCCCCGCATCGCCGGGCTTGGCATAGCGAGGCAGCGGCAGATCGGCGTCCAGCCGGCGCACCTGCATCCGCAGCGCGGCGGAGTCGTCGTGGTCCTGGGGGCGTGAGGGGTCGGTCAGCACAGTGCCCCACTGTAGACGCCGCGCCGCCTCCAGCCACTCGGGAACGGGACCCGGTCGTCCGGCCGAGCCATCCGCTCATGGGATGATGGTGCCCATGACTGACGACGAGGTGCTCTACCGGGAGAAGCTGAACCCGGCGTGGTGGATGTGGCTGCTGTTCCTGGGCCTGGCCGGCTCCGTGGTGATCGCCCTGGCCCCCATCGCGACCTGGCTCGGGATCCTCGGCGGTGTCATCGCGCTGATCCTGGCCCCCGTCATCGTCTACTCCCGGGCCTCCTCGATCGTGGTCACCGAGGATCTCCTGCGGGTGGGCCGGGCGAGCATCGAGCGCCGATTCGTGGGTGAGGTGGAGGCCTTCACCGATCCCGACGACGTCCGCCGCGTCCGCGGTCCCGAGCTGGATGCCCGGGCCTACATGAACTTCTCGGCCTCGGCCTCGGGAATGTGCCGCATCGAGATCATCGACCCCGTGGATCCCACCCCGTACTGGCTCACCGCCACTCGCCATCCGCACGAGCTCGCCCAGGCCCTGGTCGGCTGAGGCCCTCGAGCCGACGGGCGCGCAGACGAAACAGCCCTCGACCGCCGCGGCGGTCGAGGGCTTCTTCTGTCCTGTGCGGGTCTCAGGCTTCAGCGGCCTGCGATCCGGCAGTCAGTCTTCGTCGGATTCAGCCTGCGCACTCCACGCAGATCTTCATCCCGTCCTTCTCCTCGGCGATCTGGGAGCGGTGGCGCACCAGGAAGCAGGACCCGCAGGTGAACTCGTCCTCCTGAGCCGGAAGCACCACGACGGAGAGCTCCTCGTGGGACAGATCGGCACCGGGCAGCTCGTAGCTGTCAGCGGCCGTGGCCTCATCGTCCTCGTCCGCATTGGGGTGCTGGGTCTCGTTGCGGCGAGTCTTCAGCTCCTCGATCGAGTCTTCCTTGAGCTCCTCCTCCTGCTTGCGGGGAGCGTCGTAATCAGTTGCCATATGTGATCCCTAATCCTTGCAGTGAAGACGTCGACATGAGGCGCGGCGACAGCCGGCCGCGGTCCGTGGAGGGCGGGCTCGCGGGCGCATACCTGCCTCACGTGAGGAGGATTGTTCACTATGGGCCTCGGAAAGACCAATGCGTCCGCTCACGACAGAATTGTTGCCGGTCGGTTGCCTCTGTGCGGCTTCCAGCCGGCTCCGAAGGGTCCGTGGAGTCCGGGCGCAGCGCGCCGTGCAGGCCACCGATGCGCGCAGTCTGCCCACGACCACTAGACTCTGCGCAGATGCGGACCGGGACGCGTCCGCCGGCTGGGCCGGCACCGGCTCCCCCGAGAGGCGGAGCCGACCACGGCGTCCCCCGGAGCAAGAGACCTGCGGAAGGCTGGATGAGCATGGACGAGCTGCGCCTGGAAGGCGTCCACGACGACGGCGAGCACCTGGTGCTCAGCGACTCCTCCGGACGCCGCAGCCTCCTGGCAGTGGATCAGCAGCTGCGCCAGGCGGTCCAGCGAGCACGCCGCGTCCCGGCGCGCCGCCAGCGCCAGGGCGCTGACTTCGGCCCCCGCGACATCCAGGCCCGGTTCCGTTCGGGCGCGTCCGTCGAGGAGATCGTCGAGGAGTCCGGCTGGGAGCCGGAGCGCGTGCGCCGCTACGAATGGCCGATCATCGCCGAGCGCTCGCACATGGCCCGAGAGGCCCAGAAGGTCGAGCTCGGAGCGCGCCGCACCGAGGGCTACCGCTCCGCCTTCGACAGCGCGCCGCTGAGCCTGGCCCAGACGCTGCAGTCCCGTGCCCCTCAGCTCGGGATCGCCCCCACCTCCTTCGACTGGGATGCCTGGCAGCGTCCCGATCTGCTGTGGACCGTGGCCGTGCGCTTCCGGGTGGTCGATCCCGCCAAAGCGCCGCAGGACCTCGTGGACCAGCAGTCGCTGGCGCAGTGGGTCTTCAACCCCGCCAACCTCTCCGTGAGCCCTGAGCCCGGCTGGGCCCAGCACCTCACCGGGGACGACGAGCCCGAGGCCCCGCGCGACGATGTCTTCGGCCAGCGCCGCCCGGCGGCTTCGGCAGCCGCTGTCGGCACCGCGAGCGACGACGCCGCCCGTCCGTCCGCCTCGAGCCAGACTGCCGCCCCCACGGCCTCCTCCACCGAGGACGCCCATCCGGGCACCTCCGACGGCGACGCCTCGTCAGCTCCGAGTGCCGACGAGCCCGCCCCGGCGGCGCAGGGCGGATCGCACCCGGGTGCCGATCGCCTGCACCGCGAGGACGAGGCCCGCACCACCGAGGAGCTGCTCGAGGTCCTGGAGACCCGCCGCGGCCAGCGCCTGGGGGCCGACGAGGGCTCCGACGACCAGCTCGCAGAGATCCTCGGCCGCTCCATGGGCCACGTGGACTCCCGCCCGCGCCCGATCTCCGCACCGGACGATGCTCGGCTCTTCGACCGGACGATCCAGCCGGGCCACCGTGCCCAGCCCGAGTCCTCCGCCGGCGGCGACCCCGTCGAGCCGGCCGAGTCGGCGGACCAGGACCGCAGCGCCTCCCCCGCCGAGTCCCAGGAGGACGCGCGCATCCAGCGGCCGGTCGATCAGGACCGGCCGTCGGAGCCGGTCGAGGACTCGGATCCCACGCACCACCACGAGGCCACGATCCACCACCTGGGCCGGGCGGATGCCGGTGCCCCGCAGCACCACGCCGACATCGTGGAGATCACCGACGAGGACACCGAGCCCGCAGCGCCTCGCTTGAGCACCGTGCGGTCCGAGCCTGCCGCTGACGATCACGAGGACTCCGCCTCCGCTGCCGACGATCGGCGCGACGCTTCTCGGGAGCAGCCCACCCAGGCTGCGGCCTCCCCGCAGGATCAGCCCGAGGACGAGTCGCAGGTCAGCCAGCAGGACGGCGATCGTCGTCCTCGCCCGCGCGGTCGGGTCGGCGGCGCCAAGCGCACCCGGTCGTCCGTGCCCAGCTGGGACGACATCGTCTTCGGCGCCAAGAACGACTGAGGACCCTCCCGGGATGCGCATCGGCCCCCTGTCTCCTCGAGGAGGAAGGGGGCCGAACGCCTGTCGGAAGCTCGTCTGCGGCCTCAGGCCAGGCGCAGCAGCGGGACCCTGGTCTCGGCCGGCGTCACGGCGCCGTGCTGACCGACCATCTGCAGCGTCTGCGGACCGATGCGGGAGAGGTCATGCAGCGCCAGGTCATCCTCCAGCGGCGTGATCACCAGGTCGCCGATGCGTCCCACGACCTCGGGGCGCAGGTCCTCGACGGGGCCGAACCAGCCGCCGTCGAGCAGCTCCTCCCGCGTCTGAACACGCACCCGCTCCCCCAGCTCCGAGGCCTCCCAGCGCTGACGGACCCGCTCCTGCAGCTGCTGACGCTGCTGCGCGGACTCGCAGGGCTCCAGGTGCAGCTGGAGGCAGCGGGGCTCACCGGCGCTGGTGCGGACGTCGTCGAGCAGACCGGGCACCTGGGTGAGATCCACGCGGCCCTCTCGGGGGACGTCGACCATGCCGTGATCGGCGGTGAGCACCACGGAGGTGGACCCGGGAAGGCGCGCGCACAGGCGGCGCAGGGAGCTGTCGAGCTCCTCCAGCTCGTGGATCCACTCTGAGGAGCCCCAGCCGTGGCGGTGCCCCGTCTTGTCCAGGTCGTCCCAGTAGAAGTACATGAGTGCGCGCTGACCGGCCCGCAGGTTCTCCTGGGCCGCCTTGGTACGGGCGAACACGCCGTCCGCTGCCACGAAGCGCCCGCCGCGCAGCGCCGCTCGCGTCAGAGCCGAGTCCTGGAACTTGCCGCGACTGACCGTCACGGCGTCCAGGCCCTGCGCCTCGAGGCGCTGCAGCACGGTGTCGCGCGGCTGCCACACGAGCGCATCCACCCGCGGATCCCAGCCGCCGAGCATATTCACCGTCTGCCCCAGCTGCGGGGAATAGGAGTCGTAGCCGGTGAGACCGTGCACGCCCACCGGCAGCCCGGTGCCCAGCGCCGCCAGCGACGAGGCGGTCGTGGACGGGAAGGCGGCGTCGAGCTCGCCGAGGTCCTCGGCACCGCGCAGGAACGGGGCGTACGAGCTGCGGGCCTCGAGCTGCTCCAGCCCCAGCCCGTCCACCAGCACGACCACCATGCGCTGGGAGGCCGGCAGCCCCAGCACGTCCTCGAAGCCCTCGGCCCCGATCGCTGCGGCCGCCGAGGTCATGACGTCGGCGATGCTGCGGGATCCGTAGCGAGGAGGGCGCGCGATCGCGGCCTGAGGCTCCTGCTCCGGCGGGACGGCCCAGAAGTCCGCCCCGGCTGAGTCGCCGGCGGAGCCGGTCATCGTCCGACCCGCTCCACGGCGCTGCGGCGCAGGCTGCGGGCGAACTCGCGGGCGCCCTCGACCGCCTCGACGCCGTCGGCCTCCGCGCTGATCCGCAGAGCGACGTCCTGCACGGCGCTGACTCCCGTGTAGCCGTGGTCGGCCTCGCACTGGGGGTCCTCGCAGCCGGCCGGCTGCAGATCGATGTTCCGGGTGCCGGTCCAGGCGATGTTGAGGTTGACCTCGCTGATCGGGTGGCCGGTGCGGTACTGCTGCGGCTTGTAGTACGCGTAGGTCAGCGTCACGGAGTTCACCCGGGAGGCGGCCACGGACTCGGTCGAGGCCAGGGCCAGCACCTCCTGGCCCTCCTGGTCGTACTCCTGATCATCGACGTGCGTGATGTGCAGCAGGCCCTCTGCGAGCACGAGCACTGTGATGTGGCGGTGGACCTCATCGCGGTCGAAGGTGGTCTCCAGCTGGACCAGGTGCGACTCCGGGGCCGCCCCGTCCAGGGCGTCGGCCATCACGTCGATCACGAGCTGCGGGTAGTAGCCGGCGCGCTCGATGTCCTGGCGCAGCTGCTCGCCGCGCGGTCCTGACTGCGTCATCTGCCTGGTTCCCTCCTGAAGGGACGTGTCTGCGAGTTGCGAGAAGGGCGCTGCTCGTGCTGTGGATCCTCGCCCTGTCACCGCCTGCCGGGGATCAGCCGCCGAAGGAGTTGCCGCCGGAGCCGCCGAGCTGCGTGCCGCCCATGCCGCCGTCCTCGGGGTCCTGGGTGACGTACGTGGTGGGAACGCCGGTGGACTCCTCCGTGCCGCTCGAGGTGGGATCGGTCGGGGGCGGGTCCTCACTGCCCCCGGGGCTCATCAGCACCACGATCAGGATCGCGGCCGCGAGGAGCACCGCGCCCACGCAGCCGATGACGACCCAGCCGCCGGCGCCGTTGACTCCCATGAACGACAGCGGACCGCTCTTGGCGCCGGAGCCCGACGACCCCGCGGCCGGGCTCCCTGAGGCACCCCCGGAATAGGCCGGCGCCGCCGTGTAGCCGGTGGTCCGGGAGGCGCCGCCAGCAGGGGCGCTGCCCAGGGACGCACCGCCGAGCGGCACCTGCGCCCCGGGGGCGGTGCTGGGGCTCGAGGGCTGCTCGCGCAGGGTCGCCCCGGCGCTTCCTCCCGCAGCGCCCGGCACGTGGGCGGGCTGATCCTGCGGGCGGACGGGGACCGAGGCCGGCGTGTGGGCGCCGGCCCACGAGATGCTGCGCTGAGGGGCCGTCGCACGGCCCGAATCCGCGACCGGGACGGTGCCCAGCAGGGCCGCTCGGCTGTGCTGGCCCTGCGGCAGCGGACCCAGCACGGCAGCGCTCGCCGTCCCGCCGCCCACGGGCGGGGCCTGCGCCGGGACTTCGCGGCCATCGCCGCCCAGGCCCGAGGGCATGCCGCTCAGCGCCGTGCCGGCCGGGCCTGAGCTGGGGCCGACGAGCGGCACGCCACCGGGCGGAGGCGTGCCGAAGCCTCCGCTGAGGCGGCCGCCCGCGGGGGCATCGATCTGCTGGGCGCCGGGCTGCTGCGGGACGAGCGTGGTGCTCGGGGTGCGCTCTCCGGCCTCACCGGACTGCGAGATGTTCTCCCCGGTGCGCTCCTGCTTGGGCGGCTCGGCGTGGCCCGAGACGATGTCCTGCCAGGCCTCCGGCAGCGGGTCCAGGGTCTGGAAGATCTCGAAGGTCTCGCCGTCGCGGGTGGTCGCCTGCCCGAAGTCCTCCTCGGCAGAGGACTCGAGCCGCTCCATCAGCGACAGGGCGCCGTCGTGGCGCACCGCGGGATCGGGGTCCAGCAGCGCCGCCACCTCGGCACCCAGCAGGGAGTCCTCGCCGAAGGCCTCGAGGGCATCCTCGGGGGTGGGGGTGATGCCGCGCTCGGCGTCCGGGCGGACCATGCGCATGGCCACCACGCCGGCGGCGAAGAGGTCCTGCGAGGGATCCGGATCCGCTCCCCCGAGCAGCTCGGGGGCGATGTAGCCGGGTGTTCCCACGACCGTGCCGATGCGGGTCAGGCGGGCGTCCTCGCCCTGCGTGGCGATGCCGAAGTCGGCCAGTCGAGCCAGGGGACGCCCCGTGCCCGTGGCATCCATCATGAGGTTGGCGGGCTTGACGTCGCGGTGGATCCAGCCCTCCGCGTGCACGAACTGCAGGGCCGAGATCAGCTGGCGCAGGATCTCCTCGGCCACCTTGTCCGAGAAGGCGCCGTGGTCCTGGATCGCGTTCTCCAGGGTGCCGCCGTCGCTGAGATCCATGGCGATCACGACGTGCTCGTCCTCGGCCGCCCAGCCGTAGGGGGCCAGCACATGCGGGTGATCGATCTTCACGGACTGCTCGCGCACGAAGCGCAGGAGGTCGGCGGAGTCGCGCTGGCGCAGGACCTTTGCGGCGCACACGTGGTTGCGCCGCTGGTCCCAGGACCGCCAGACCGTCCCGGAGCCGCCGCGGGCGATGGGATCGATGAGCGTGTACCGGCCGGCGATGGTATCGCTCATGGCCCGCTCACCTCCGCATCGCTCGTCGTGCACTGTCCGTTCGGTCCTGGGCGTTGCCCAGTCGGATGTCGGCATCCAGCACCGTCAGCCGCTGACTGGACAACAGTACCGGGTTCAGCTCGAGCCGGGCGATCTGCGGGTGGCGATCCTTCAGCAGCGAGACCCGCATGATCAGCTCCTCGAGCCGTGCGACGTCCAGCGGCGGCTGTCCCTCGTGGCCGAAGAGCTTCCGCGCGGCCTTGGGCTCGCGCACCATGCGACGGATCTCCAGATCGGTCAGCGGCGGCACGCGATGGGCCAGGTCATCCAGCAGCGACACGGCGTCTCCTGAGACGCCGAAGGAGAGCACGGGGCCGATCAGCGGGTCCTCCGTGGCCGTGAGGACCACGGCCTGGCCGGTGGGTGCCATGGCCTGGACGTCCAGCTGCTCGGTGCCCGCGCCGACCTCCCTGCGCATGGAGGTCGCAGCCTCGCGCAGCTGCTCGGGCGTGTCGATGCTCAGACGCACGCCGCCCAGATCCAGGCGCCTGCGCAGATGCTCGTCGGCGGCCTTGAGGACCACGGGGTAGCCCATCCGTGCCGCGGCGGCCAGGCCGTCGTCGATGTCCGTGAAGCGCGCGGTGGGCAGCACCGAGATGCCGTAGGCGCCCAGCAGCTGCGCCGTCCGCTCCCGGTCCAGGCGCAGCAGCATCTCGCCGCGCACCTCCTGCGACCAGCGCTCGATCATGGCCTCGGCGCCCTCGGCGTCGATGTCCTCCGGGACGGTGACCAGATCGTCCTCCTCGTCGCGCCAGCGGGCCCAGCGCTGCAGGCCGTGCAGCGCGGAGACGGCCGTCGACGGCGCCTGGAAGACCGGCAGCGTGCGGCCCTGCGGGTCCGTGTGCACCCGCGAGGAGGCGCCGCCGGCGATATCGCCGGTGACGGCCAGCACCACGGGCTTGGCGGCGCGCTCGTCGTCCTCGCCCCGCTGCGCGATCGCGGCGCACACGGCGTCGGCGAGCTCGTCGCCGGAGATGCCGCGGATCGGCATGGTCGCGACCACCACGGCGTCGCTGCGCGGATCCGCCACGGCCTCGGCGACCTCGCGCACCAGGGCCTGCAGGGCCTGCTGGCCGCCCATGGAGGTGTCCACGCGGTCGCGCAGGCGGGCCAGCGGCATCTGCAGCCCCGTGGCGGTGTCCTCCATGAGCCTGGCCAGTGCCATGGCGTTGGAGACCAGGGAGGTGCGCTGACCGCGCGGCAGCGGCTGGGAGGTGCCCACCACCGCGGTGTCCATCAGCAGATCGGAGGTGGGCACCCGGATGACCCCGGCCTGGTCGAGCATGGCATCCAGCGCCCCAGCGGGGGCCTCGGTGGTGCGGCCCGTGTGCCCGGGCGGCAGGCGCAGCCCGGCGACGTCCGACTTGGCGACCACGACCGGCTTGGTCAGGGCCAGGCGACGGGCGATGCGCGAGAACTTGCGGGGGTTGCCGAAGGACTGCAGGGTCAGCCCGCACACCGCGGTGGCCTGGTCGTCCTCCCAGAACTGCATCATGTCGTTGCCGGAGACGTCGCCGCGGTTGCCGGCCGAGACCATGGTCGACACGCCCACGCGATGCCGCAGCGCAGCCGAGGTCTGCAGCATGCCCAGAGCGCCGGACTGGCTGAACAGCCCCAGGGTTCCCTCCCCCGGCACGGCCGGCAGCACCGTGGCGTCCATGGAGATCTCCGCGCTGTGGTTGACCACGCCGAGCGAAGCCGGCCCGACGACCCGCATGCCGTGGCGGCGGGCGACGGCCACGAGCCGCTGCTGGCGCTGGGCGCCCTCGCGGCCGGACTCCGCCCAGCCGCCGGTCATCACCACGACCGCGTGGGCACCGGCGCGCCCGCACGCCTCGACGACCTCGAGCACCGCGTCCATGGGCACCGTGACGATCGCCAGGTCCAGCTCTCCGTCGATGTCCTCGAGGCTCGCAGCGTACGTCATGCCCTCCTGCTCGAAGGGCGTGGGGTTCACGCCGTAGAGCCTGCCCGTGTACCCGCCGGCCACCAGGTTCGCCACGACCGTGTGCCCGCCGTTCGTCGGATCCGACGACGCGCCCACCACCGCGATCGAGCTCGGGGTGAGCAGCCGGGCGGTGGAGCGGGCCTCGGCGCGGTGCTCTCGCGAGGCCATCACGGACAGGGACCGCTCCGTGGGGTCGATCGAGAAGTCGAGGGCCACCACGCCGTCGTCGAAGCGCCGGGCGACGTCGTAGCCGGCCTCCACGAACACGTTCAGCATCGAGCGGTTCTCGGGCAGCACCTCCGCCGTGAAGCGGTCGATGCCGTTCTCCCGGGCGGCGGCCGCCAGGTGCTCGAGCAGGATGGATCCGATCCCGCGGCCCTGGTGCGCATCCGAGATCAGGAACGCGACCTCGGCCTCCGGGGCGCTGCCCGCACGGTCGTAGCGGCCCACGCCGATCAGCTGCGTGCCCAGCAGGATCACGAAGCACACGCGGTTGCGGTGATCCACCGTGGTGTAGCGGGCCAGCTCGCGGCGGGTCAGCGTGGTCTTGTGGGAGAAGAACCGCAGGTAGATCGTGTTCTCGGACTGCTGGTGGAACATGTCCAGCAGCAGCTGCTGATCCTCCGGGCGGATGGGCCGCAGGTGCGCGGTGGCGCCGTCGCGAAGGACGACGTCCGCCTCCCAGTGCTTGGGATAGCCCGGGTCGGGCGCGGCCTGCTGGCCGGAGGGCTGGGGGCTGTCGGCGGGTGCGGTATCCGGGACCATAGACTGAAGGCTACAGAGGATGCGCTCCCGAGCACTGGTCTCGGGCAACAGTTCCGCGCGCGGTCTCCGCGCGCATCGATCGCGGCGCCGGACCGCGGCTGAGGAGAAGCACCACCCCATGGCCCCACGCAGGAGCAAGGCCCAGAAGTCCGCGCTCGACGAGCTGCCCGCGGACTTCGAGGGCAACGTCGTCGACATCGACGTCACGCGGGAGATGGAGGACTCGTTCCTCGAGTACTCGTACTCCGTGATCTACTCCCGGGCCCTGCCCGACGCCCGCGACGGCCTCAAGCCCGTCCAGCGGCGCATCCTCTACATGATGGATGAGATGGGCCTGCGCCCGGATCGCGGTCATGTGAAGTCGGCCCGCGTGGTCGGCGAGGTCATGGGCAAGCTGCACCCCCACGGCGACTCCGCGATCTACGACGCCATGGTGCGCATGGCCCTGCCCTTCGCCCAGCGCATGCCCCTGGTGGACGGGCACGGCAACTTCGGCTCCCTTGACGACGGCCCGGCGGCCTCGCGCTACACCGAGGCCCGGCTGGCGCCGGCGGCGCTGCAGCTCACGGCGGATCTCGGCGAGGACGTCGTCGACTTCGTGCCCAACTACGACAACCAGTTCATGCAGCCCTCCGTGCTGCCGGCCGCCTACCCGAACCTGCTGGTCAACGGCACCACCGGCATCGCGGTCGGCATGGCCACGAACATGGCCCCGCACAACCTGCGCGAGGCCGTCGCCGGCGCGCGCCATCTGCTCGAGCACCCCGAGGCGAGCCTCGAGGACGTCATGAAGCACATCCCCGGACCCGATCTGCCCTCCGGCGGTCAGATCGTGGGCCTGGACGGGATCCGCGACGCCTACCGCACCGGCCGCGGCTCCTTCAAGACGCGGGCCGCCGTCTCGATCGAGCAGGTCACCCCCCGCAAGCAGGGCATCGTGGTCACCGAGCTGCCGTACATGGTCGGCCCGGAGAAGGTCATCGACCGGATCAAGTCCGCGGTGCAGTCCAAGAAGCTCACCGGCATCTCGGACGTGGTGGATCTGACCGACCGGACCAAGGGGCTGAACCTGGTCATCGAGATCAAGAACGGCTTCAATCCGCAGGCGGTGCTCGCGGCGCTGTACAAGCACACGCCGCTCGAGGAGTCCTTCGGCATCAACAACGTGGCCCTGGTCGACGGCCGCCCGCAGACGCTAGGGCTGCTCGAGATGCTGCGCGTGTACAACCAGCACCGGCTCACGGTCGTGCGCCGTCGCACCGCGCACCGCCTGGGCAAGCGCCGCGACCGGCTGCACCTGGTCGAGGGCCTGCTGATCGCGATCGTGGACATCGACGAGGTCATCCAGATCATCCGCGGCTCGGATCAGACTGCCGAGGCCCGCGAGCGCCTCATGACGATCTTCGATCTCACGCAGCTGCAGGCCGATCACATCCTCGAGCTGCGCCTGCGCCAGCTCACGAAGTTCTCCCGGATCGAGCTCGAGCGGGAGAGGGAGGAGCTGGAGCGGGAGATCGCAGAGCTCGAGGCCATCCTGGCCTCCGAGGACCGGCTGCGCGAGGTCGTCTCCGGCGAGCTCGCCGCCGTCGCCGAGCTGCTGGGCGACGACCGCCGCACCCGCCTGCTCGAGGCCGATGAGGCTCCCGCGCTGCTGGCCGCCCCCGCCGCCAAGGCCGCGGCCGGGCCCGCGCTGGAGATCGCCGACGACCCCTGCTGGGTCTTCCTCTCCAGCACCGGGCGCATGGCGCGCACGAACGACCGCACGCCGCTGGCCGAGCCGGGGCGCCGGCTCAAGCACGATGCCCTCCGCTCCGTGGTGGCCACCTCCGCCCGCGGGGAGATCGGCGCGCTGACCTCGAGCGGTCGGATGATCCGCGTGCCCGTGATGGACCTTCCGGCGCTGAGCTCCTACGACGGCGCGCCCCGGCTCGAGGAGGGCACCGCCGCCAAGGACTTCCTGTCCCTGGCCAAGGGCGAGCGCCTGATCGGACTCGCCGCGCTGAACGAGATCGTGGCCATGGGCACCCGTCAGGGTGTGGTCAAGCGGCTGAACGCGGATCACCCGCTGAACCGCGACGACTGGGAGGTCATCAACCTCAAGGACGGCGACGAGGTCGTGGGCATGGGCCCGGCTCCCGACTCGGCCCAGCTCGTGTTCATCACCGCGCAGGCCAAGCTGCTGACGTTCTCCGCCGAGCTGGTGCGCGCCCAGGGCCGCACCGCCGGCGGCGTCGCGGGCATCAAGCTCGCCGACGACGACTCCGTCGTGTTCTTCGGGCCGGTGGCCTCGCAGGATCCCGACGCCCGCGTGGTCACCTACGCGCGCTCTTCCGAGGCCCTGCCAGAGATGGGCGGCTACTCCGTGAAGGTCACTCCCCTGTCCGAGTACCCGTCCAAGGGCCGCGCGACCGCCGGTGTGCGCTGCCAGCGGCTGCTCAGCGGAGAGACCGGCCTCGTGCTCGCCTGGGCCGGGCACGGGCCCGCCAAGGCGGTCTCCGCCGCCGGCGTGGCCCGCAGCCTGCCCACCGAGTTCGGACGCCGCGACGGCTCCGGCGTGGGCGTGGAGCAGCTGCCGGACGCGATCGGCCCTGCGTGGAGCCCGGTGTCCTCCGCCGCGTCCGCTGCCGAGGGCGCCGACGGCGATGTCGAGAGCGAGGAGCAGGCTTGAGCCCCGAGCAGCCCCAGGTCGTGATCGAGCGCGCGGAGCTGGACGATGCCGCCGCGCTGCACGAGATCGCCCGGCGCACCTTCGTGCACGCCACGCCCGAGGATGCCGACCCGGCCGCGATCGACGAGTTCGTGGCCACGAGCCTGTCCGAGGAGGCCTTCCGCGGCCACCTGGACGCTGCGGCCAGCCGGGTGCTGATCGCCCGCCAGGAGCGCACGCCGATCGGCTACGCCCTGCTGCTGCTCGACAAGGCCCTGCCCGATGACGACGGCCTGGACCGCTCCCAGCCGCTCGTGCAGGGCAGGGGCCTGTTCCTGTCCAAGTTCTACCTGCTGCCCGAGGCGCGCGGCACGGGAGCCTCCACCGCCATGATGCGGGAGTGCTTCGAGCTGGGGCGGCGGATCGGCGCCGATTTCCTGTGGCTGCAGGTCAACGACCGCAACGAGCGCGCCAACGCCTTCTACGAGCGCGCCGGGCTGCAGCGGGTAGGGACGGCCACGTTCCAGCTCGGTGCTCAGGTGCACAGCGACTTCCTGCGCGCCGCGCGGCTCTGAAGCCCGTCCGAGGCGGCCTCGTCTGAGCCCTGCCCCTCCCAGGACGAGCAGAGCCCTGCTCAGCTCAGCCGGGTCAGGGCATCGCAGCGGCGCACGTCCTCCGGCCGGTGCGAGATGATCACCACGCCCTGGGCGTCGGCCGCATGCGCGCCATCGTGCAGGGCGGCCATGACCTGACGTGCTGTGGGCGCGTCCAGGTGCGCCGTGGGCTCGTCCAGCAGCAGCACCGGCGAGCGCGTGAGCATGGCGCGGGCCACGGCCAGTCGCTGGCGCTGTCCCCCCGAGAGCCGCTGGCCGCCTGCTCCCACCTTCGTCTCGAGGCCCTCGGGCAGACCGGCCGCGAATCCGCCCAGGCCCACCCTCTCCAGCGCCTCGAGCATCTGCGCGTCGGTGGGGGCTTCCGCACGCTCCCGGGCCAGGGAGAGGTTGCCGCGCAGGGTGGAGTCGAAGATGTATGCGTCCTGCGGGCACCACGCGGAGACACCGCGCAGACGCTGCGACGGCATCGGCTGCCCGTCGAGGCGGATCGTCCCGGAGCTCGGTGGGAGGAAGCCCAGCAGCACGGCCAGCGCGGTGGACTTGCCGGAGCCCGACGGCCCCGTGATGCCCCACCAGCGTCCCGGACGGATCTGCCCGCTGAGCCGCGAGAAGGCATCGCGGTGCATCCCGGGCCACCGAGCGCTGAGCCCCTCCAGCTCCAGGCGCTCGAACCCGTCCACGATGCCGTCCCGCGCCCCCGGCTCGTCCGTCTCCTCCGGCCGAGCGAGATGCGCAGCAGGCTGGGTCCGTCCGACCGCCCGCACCAGTGCTGCGAAGTGCGGCCACTGGCGCGCCGCCTCGAAGCCCTGGGCGACCGGCTCCACCATGGCGGTGCACAGCAGCACGGGGATCGCGGCCACGGCGGCCGAGACCTCCCCCGAGGCCACGGGCCCCCAGGCCAGGGGCACGACGGCGATCGCGGCCGCGAACCAGATCAGCACGGCGAGCCCCTCGCCCAGGCCGCTGACCCAGGCCGCGCGCTGGGCGGCGCGCCGCCCCCGGTCGTCCTGGGCTCGCACGGCGGCACCCACGGCGGCGCCCAGCTGCGCGACCCGCAGATCCGGTGCGGCCTGCAGCGCCCGTGAGCTCAGGCGCAGCGCGGCCGCCGCGGCCTCGTGCTGACGGGCCTCCGCGCGCGCGTCGAGCCCGCGCAGCAGCGTCGGCCCCGCCGCGGCGCTGAGCACCGCCGCGCCGGCGACGGGTGCCACGGCCTGAGGGACCGTGAGCAGGCAGACGACGACGGCTCCCGCGAGCACCGGGCCCAGCGCGGCGAGGGGAAGCAGGATCCGGGGCAGCGCATCGCGCAGGTCCTCGATATGGGTGATCAGCCGGTCCAGGAAGACCTCCCCCGTGAGCATGGCGCGCAGCCCCAGCGCTGTGCGGCCGGTGGCCTCCCATGCCCCCAGGCGCAGGCGCCCGGCTGCCCGGAGGGCGACGTCGTGGCTCATGAGCCGCTCGAGGTAGCGCAGCACGGCACGCCCCAGACCGAAGAAGCGCACCCCGGTGACCGCGACCAGCAGGTACATCATCCCGGGCTGCTGTGCCGCCCGCACGATCAGCCAGCCCGACAGCGCGGTCAGCGCGGCGCCGAAGCCGATCGCGGCCACGGCGAGGGCTGCGCTGAGCACGGCCCGGGACCAGGAGATCCCGCTCAGGCGCAGGACCGTGCGCACCGTGGCGAAGGGTCCTGGCAGCCGCTGCCCGCGGTCGTCCGGCTGCTCGCCCGGCGCGTCCGCCTCCGCAGCGTGTCCGCGCTGCACTGCGTTGGTCTCGACGGGGTCCGCGTTCTCATGGGGTCCGGAGCACGACGGCCGCCGATCGGAGTCCGGGAGGACCCGGGCCCCCCGTGCCGAGAGCTCGAGGCGGTGATCGGCGTCGCCGATCAGGCCCTCGTCGTGCGTCACGACCACGACGATCGCACCGGCCCGTGCCATCCCCCGCAGCCCGGCGGTGATCATGCCGGCGGCGTCCTGGTCGAGGTGGGCGGTCGGCTCGTCGACCAGCACGGTGACGGTCTCCCCGGGGCTGGTGCGCTCCAGCGCCTCGACGGAGGCCATGCAGCGGGCGACGGCCAGACGCCGGGCCTGGCCCGCGCTCAGAGCCTCCGGGGCGAGCTTTTCCAGACCGGACAGCCCGACGCCGGCCAGCAGCGACGCCGCGCGCGTGCGGCCTGCGAGCACCGACGGTCCGCTCGGCCCCTCCGTCAGGGCATGCTCGGAGGAGCCCGGCTCCGGCTGCGCACCGCGACTCGGGATCGTGGGCTGCGCCTCGAGGAAGGCCGCCGCGTGCTCGGGCGCCAGGCACAGGGCGATCTCATCGAGCGCCGTCCCCGCCACGAAGGCCGGCGCCTGAGGCACCAGGCGCACCGGGCCGGGCAGCACGATGCGCCCGTCGATCACGCCGGCGGCCGCGGGGTCCTGGTGCCCCGGCTCGGCGCCCGAACCGGACCGGTCGCGCCGATCGGCGCCACGACGAGGAGCCCGAGGGATCAGCCCGGCGATCGCCGAGACGACGGTGGTCTTGCCGGCCCCGGACGGGCCGCTCAGCGTGGTGATCCGCCCTGCCGAGGCGCTGAGATCCAGCGGCCCGATCGTCTCGGCGCGGCCGTCGTGGCGGACTCGCAGCCCCTCCACCAGCAGCTGAGCGGGCTGCCCCTCAGTCGCGACCGCTGCGGTGCCTGCCGATTCCGGCCGCTCGGCCGCGGAGGCCCGCTCGGTCGCCGGCTCTCCGGACGGGCTCGACAGCAGCCGTTCGGAGCGGCGCAGGGCCTCGACGCCCTCCTGCGACTGGTGGTAGGCGGTGCCGACATCGCGCAGGGGCTGATAGCACTCCGGGGCCAGCAGCAGGACCATCACGGCGGTGTCCAGGCCCATGCCGCCCTCGACCAGCCGCACGCCGATGAACACGGCCACCAGAGCTACCGACAGCGTGGTGATCAGCTCGAGGGCCAGCGAGGACAGGAAGGCCGAGCGCAGGGTCTGCATGGTGCTGCGACGGTGCTCGTCGTCCAGATCCGCGAGCGCGCGGGCCTGGGCGCGGTCGCGGCGCAGGCCCACGAGCACGGGCAGCCCGCGAGCCAGCTCCACGATGTGGCGCGACAGGCGCAGCTGGGCGTCCTGCGCGCGCCGCGTCTGATCCTGCGTGGTGCGCCCGATGAGGATCATGAACACGGGCACGAGCGGCAGCGTCAGCGCCACGATCAGGGCGCTGACCCCGTCGTGCAGCAGGATCCACAGCCACAGCACTGCCGGAGCGACCCCGGTGGCGACCATGGCGGTCACGGCGCGGACGTAGTAGTCGTCGAGCGCCCCGAGCCCGCGCGAGACCAGCACTGCGGCAGCCCCCGCGTGGTCCTCGGGCCCGGCCGACGGGGCCTCGGAGCCGGTGGTCGACGATCCGCTCTCGAGCAGGCGCAGGATCAGGCGCGAGCGGATCTGGGAGATGGTGCCGGCAGCGCCACGACGGGCTGCCACCGCGGTGCCCCACTGCGCCAGTGCCCGCAGCGTCGCGCCGAGCGCGGCGAGCCAGAGCCCGGGCCAGCTCCACCACGGGCCGTCGCCGAGCCAGGCTCCCGGAAGCAGTCCGTCGATGCGGACCAGGCCGGTGCCGATGAATTCGGCCAGTCCCTGCGAGCTGGTCGTGCCCTGCGCGGCCTGGGCGGCGAAGCCGTCGGCGGCCAGGGCCGCGATCAGGGCGCCGAGCCCGGTGGCGAAGGCGATCATGCCCAGCGTCCGGACCAGGCTCAGCGCACCCAGCAGCGGCAGGATGCGACGGGCCTGCGGGCCCAGCGGCGGGCGGCCCGAAGCGCGGCGCGCGGCTCCCGGCTGCTCAGGGCCCAGCCCGCCGTCGCTCGGATGCTGCACACCGGGCTGCTCGGGAGAGCTCGCCCCGGCAGCGGTGTGCTGCGACGCGCTGCGTTCAGGCACCGGCGCGCGTGGGCATGGTGGTCAGATCCGCATGATCGCCGCCGGAGGGCAGATGCTCGGCGCGCAGGCGTCGTCGGAAGACCCAGTACGTCCAGCTCTGATACGCCAGCAGGAACGGGACCCCGAAGCCGGCCACCCACGTCATGACCGTGAGCGTGTACGGCGAGGAAGAGGCCGAGGTGATCGTCAGATCGGGCGCGCCGGCCAGTGTGGTGGGCAGCACAGCCGGGTACATGGCAGTGAACACGGCCAGCAGGCCGAGAGCCGCGAACCCGGCCATCCCGGCGAAGCTCCAGCCCTCGCGCCGGCGCGTCCCCGCCAGCCAGGCCGCCGCGACCGACATCACCGCCAGGCAGGTGCACAGCCAGGACAGCGTCGAGCCGGTGGCCAGCTGCACCACGACGACCAGGGCGGCCAGCGGCAGGACGCCCGCGGGCAGGGCGCGCACCAGGAGCGCGCCGGCGCGCTCGCGCACGGGCCCGTCCGTCTTCAGGGCCACGAAGGCCAGGCCGTGGATGAGGCAGAAGCCGACCATGCCGAGCCCGCCGAGCACCGCCTGCCAGCTCAGCCACGACAGCAGCCCGCCTACGCGGTCGCCGTTGTCGTTCAGCGGAAGCCCGGTGGCGGTGATGCTCAGCAGCGCGCCGATCAGGAACGCGATCGCCAGGGAGGACCACGCGGTGATGGCGTTCCAGCGCCGCGACCACGCCTCCGAGGAGCCCTTGCCGCGGTACTCGATGGACACCGCGCGCAGGATCAGCGCGATCAGGGCCAGGGTCAGAGGGAGGTAGAGCCCGGAGAACAGGGCCGCGTACCAGTGCGGGAAGGCGGCGAAGGTGGCCGCTCCGGCGGTGACCAGCCAGACCTCGTTGCCGTCCCACACCGGCCCGATCGTGTTGAGCAGCACGCGCTGCTCCCGGTCGTCACGGGCAAAGATCCGCCCCATGAGCATGCCGACGCCCAGATCGAAGCCGTCCAGGACCACGTAGCCGATCCAGAAGAAGCCGATGACGAGGAACCACGCCGTGGCCAGACCCGGCTGTCCCGCGAACTGCTCGAACATCTCTCGTCTCCTCAGTAGGCGAAGGCCAGGACGTCGTCCCGGGAGCCGTCGTCGTCGTGGTCCTCGTGCTCGACCAGCTCGGGCATGGCCGCGACCACGCCGGTGCGCACGTACTTGGCGATCAGCGCGACCTCCACGACCATGAGCACCCCGTACAGCAGCAGGAGGCTGCCGAGCGAGAACAGCAGCTCCCCGGCCGTGACGTTCGGCGAGACCGCGGCTTCGGTGAACATGAAGATCCGCTGATCCAGCGGCAGGTCCGGATTGGGTGCGACGACGAAGGGCTGCCGGCCCATCTCCGTGAAGACCCAGCCCGCCACATTGGCCCCGAACGGGGCCAGGATGCCCACGACGCCCAGGCCCATCAGCCCCTTCGACAGGGGCACCGTGCCCTTGCGCGTGAGCCACCAGGCACCGGCGCAGGCCACGGCCGCCAGACCGCCGAAGGTGATCATCAGGCGGAAGCCCCAGTAGGTGACCTCCATGAGGGGCTGGTACTCGATCTGCTCACCGGCTCGGTCGCCGTAGAGCTCGTCGTCGGCCAGGTTCGTGCCGTACTCCTGCTCGTACTCGGGCTGCAGCGTGTTCAGCCCCGCCACGTCGGTCGTGAAGTTGTTGTAGGCCAGGAAGGACAGCAGGCCGGGCACTTCCAGGAGGGTGTGCACGTTGTCGCAGGACGCGTCGCCCGGCGAGCCGATCGTGAGCACCGAGAACGCGGTGCCGTCGTGGCAGGCCGCTTCCGCGGAGGCCATCTTCAGGGGCTGCTGGTGGATCATCAGCTGCGCCTGCGCATGTCCGGAGAACGCCGTCCCCAGGAAGCCGATGATCCCGATGAGGATCCCCACGCGCAGCGAGCGCCACCACACCCGGTAGTCGGTGCGGTCGCGTCCCCCGGTGGGCAGCTCCCCCACGACGACGACGCCGTCGGCATCCACGGTGTCGAGGCCGTCCGCCCGGCGGCGCCACAGCTTGTACCAGGCGATGCCCAGCAGGAAGGACCCGGCCACGGCGATCGCCCCGAACAGGGTGTGGATGATCGCCACCACCGCTGTCGAGTTCGTCAGCACGGCGCCGATGTCATTCAGGATGGGGCGGCCGTCGATGATCTCGTAGCCGACCGGATGCTGCATCCACGAGTTGGCCACGATGATGAAGAACGCCGAGAGCCACGAGGCGATCACCGCCATGGCGAGGCAGGCCGCGTGGACCGCCGGGCGCAGCTTGTCCCAGCCGAAGATCCACAGGCCCAGGAACGTGGACTCCACGAAGAACGCGAGCAGTCCCTCCATGGCCAGCGGGGCGCCGAAGACATCGCCCACGAAGCGCGAGTACTCCGACCAGGCCATCCCGAACTGGAACTCCTGGACCAGGCCCGTGGCCACGCCCATGATGAAGTTGATCAGGAAGAGCTTGCCCCAGAACTTGGTCAGCCGCAGGTCCTCCGGGCGGCGCCTGCGCACCCACTGCAGGTTGAACCACACCACGACGGCGCCGAGTCCCAGCGTCAGCGGGACCATCATGAAGTGGTAGACCGTGGTGATCCCGAACTGCCACCGAGCGATCTCGACGATGTCCATGCGACTCCTCGCGGGGCCCTGCCGGCGGAGCGCCGGGCGGAGACGGGCCTCGCCTCAGATGCTCCACAGTCTAGGCTCGCCGATGGTTCGAGCGGTCCGCGAGCCGGGCTCTGAGGCTGTCTCGTCGCTCACACCCGCGCCGTCCCAGGTCAGGGCATCGTCGGTCGTCCCAGGCGCGCCATCGCCGTGGCAGCTCCGGCACTCTTCATGCGCCGCAGCCGTCCCGGCGCGCGGGTCCAAGCGCGGCTCAGCTGCGAGGACCCAGCAGTCCCGCTGCCGCCACCGCATCGCGCTCTGCGACCAGCTCGGCCACCGAGCGGTCGATGCGCTCGCGGGCGAAGTCGTCGATCTGCCAGTCGGGCACGATGGACCACTGCCCGTCGGCGCAGGTCACGGGGAAGGAGCTGACGATCCCCTCCGGGACGCCGTACGAGCCGTCCGAGGCCACGGCCATGGAGGTCCACGAGCCCTCCGGGGTGCCCTGGCTCCACAGGCGGACGTGGGAGATCAGGGCATGGGCGGCCGAGCCCACCGACGAGCCGCCGCGCACCTCGATGATCTCGGCGCCGCGCTTGGCCACCGCCGGGATGTACGTCTCGGCGACCCACTGCCGGTCCAGACCCCGATCCGCCAGAGCCTGGACGGCAGGGCTGCCGGAGACGACGGCGCGCGAGAGGTCCGCGAACTGGGTCGCGGAGTGGTTGCCCCAGATCGCGACGCCGTCGATGTCGGCGGCCGCCCGGTCGCAGGCCTGAGCCAGCTGGGCCTGGGCACGCAGGTGATCCAGCCGCGTCAGGGCCGTGAAGCGCTGGGCCGGCACCTCAGGAGCATGGGAGGCGGCGATCAGCGCATTCGTGTTGGCCGGATTGCCCACGACGACGGCGCGGAAGCTGTCCTGCGCCCCCGCGGCGATCGCGCGCCCCTGCTCCGAGAAGATGCCGGCGTTGGCCTCCAGCAGATCCGCGCGCTCCATGCCCTTGCTGCGCGGCCGGGCGCCGATCAGCAGTCCGAGCTCGCTGCCGTCGAAGGCCTGCACGGGATCGTCGAACACGTCGACGGAGGCCAGGAGATCGAAGGCGCAGTCGCTGAGCTCCATGGCCACGCCCTCGGCGGCCCGGGCCGCCTGCGGCAGCTCGAGCAGGCGCAGCCGCACCGGCTGCTGCGGCCCGAACAGGTCCCCGGCACAGGCGCGGAACAGCGCGGCGTAGCCGATCTGCCCGGCGGCACCCGTGACGGTGACGGTGATCGGGCGGGGGTCCTGGGTGGTCTCGGGGCCGGTCGTGTCCATGGCTGCTCCTGCACTGGGCTGGGTCGGTGTGGCTTCAGCGTAGGTCGCGGGAGCATCGGCAGGCACGGCGTTGCACGATCTGGGCAGCGAGGTCTTGCAGACCGACCCCGCCATGCGGCGAGCCGAGGGCGCAGCCGCGCTCGCCCGGTCGGGCTGCGGCCCGGCCAGGCCGCCGGTCGTGCTCAGGCGTCGATCTGCTCGGCATCCAGTCGCGCGGCGCCCTCGATGATGAAGTCCCGGCGCGGGGCCACCTCCGAGCCCATCAGCAGCGCGAAGGCGCGCTCGGCCTCCTCGGCCTGGCTCATGGTCACCCGGCGCAGCAGCCGGTGGCGGATGTCCATGGTGGTCTCCGCCAGCTGATCGGCATCCATCTCCCCCAGGCCCTTGTAGCGCTGGATCGGCTCCTTGTAGGAGCGGCCCTCCGACTCGAGGCGGGACAGCAGGCGGTGCAGCTCGGCCTCCGAGTAGGTGTAGACCATCTCGTTGGCCTTCGAGCCGCGGTTGATGATCTCCACACGGTGCAGCGGGGGAACGGCCGCGTAGACCTTGCCGGCCTCCACGAGCGGGCGCATGTAGCGGTAGAACAGCGTCAGCAGCAGCGTGCGGATGTGGGCGCCGTCCACGTCGGCGTCGGTCATCATGATGACCTTGCCGTAGCGGGCGGCGTCGAGATCGAACGTGCGCCCCGAGCCTGCGCCGATGACCTGGATCAGGGCCGCGCACTCGGCGTTGGCCAGCATGTCCGGCAGCGACGCCTTCTGGACGTTGAGGATCTTGCCGCGGATGGGGAACAGCGCCTGGTAGGCGGAGTCACGAGCCATGCGGGCGGTGCCCAGCGCGGAGTCGCCCTCCACGATGAAGACCTCGGAGCGCTGCACATCGGTCGAGCGGCACTCGACGAGCTTGGCGGGCATGGACGAGGTCTCCAGGGCGTTCTTGCGCCGCTGCGTCTCCTTGTGCAGGCGAGCCGAGATGCGGGACTTCATCTCACCGACGACCTTCTCCAGGACCTGCCCGGCCTGGTTCTTCTGCTCCCGCTTGCCCGACGTCAGCGCCGCCGTGAGCTCCTTCTCCACGACCTTGGAGACGATCTGGCGCACCGCCGGGGTGCCCAGCACCTCCTTGGTCTGGCCCTCGAACTGCGGCTCGGCCAGGCGCACCGTCAGCACGGCCGTGAGCCCGGCCATGATGTCGTCCTTCTCGATCTTGTCGTTGCCGGCCTTGAGCTTGCGCGCGTTCGCGGCGATCTGCTTGCGGAAGACCTTCACCAGCGCCTGCTCGAACCCGCTGACGTGCGTGCCGCCCTTGGGCGTGGCGATGATGTTCACGAAGCTGCGCAGCTCGGTGTCGTAGCCGATCCCCCACCGCAGGGCGACGTCGACCTCGCACGTGCGCTCGACGTCCTTGAGCCGGGACTGACCGGAGTCATCGAGCACGGGCACCGTCTCGGTGAAGGTCCCCTCGCCCTGGAAGCGCCAGACATCGGTCACGGACTCGTCCGAGGCCAGGAACTCGGCGAACTCGGAGATGCCGCCGTCGTGCTGGAAGACCTCCTCGTGGGAGCCCATCTCACCGGCCGTGCCCGGAAGGCGGCGCTCGTCGCGCACGGTGAGGCGCAGCCCCGGGATCAGGAAGGCGGTGGTGCGGGCGCGGCGGACCAGCTCCTCATAGGAGAACTGGGCGTCCGGGGTGAAGATCTGCTTGTCCGCCCAGTAGCGCACGCGGGTCCCGGTCACGCCGCGCTTGGCCTTGCCGACGACGTCGAGCTCGGATCCCGAGACGAACGGCTCGAAGGGCGCCTGGGGGCTCGGGGCGCCCTTGTCCTCGAAGCGCCCGGGCTCCCCGTGGCGGAAGGACATCTGGTAGGTCTTCCCGCCGCGATCCACCTGGACGTCCAGGCGCGAGGACAGGGCGTTGACCACCGAGGCGCCCACGCCGTGCAGACCGCCGGAGGCCGTGTAGGAGCCGCCGCCGAACTTGCCGCCGGCATGCAGCTTGGTGAACACGACCTCCACGCCGGACAGCCCGGTGCGCGGCTCCTTGTCGATGGGCACGCCTCGGCCGTCGTCGTGGACCTCGACGCAGCCGTCCTTGTGCAGCACCACCGTGATCTGCTGGCCGTAGCCGGCCAGGGCCTCGTCCACCGAGTTGTCGATGATCTCCCAGAGGCAGTGCATGAGCCCGCGGCCGTCGGTCGAGCCGATGTACATGCCCGGGCGCTTTCGCACAGCCTCCAGGCCCTCCAGCACCGAGAGGTGGCGGGCGTTGTACTCGGAGGTCGAGGGGGTCACGACGGGAGAGCTCCTGCGGTTCGACGGCATCGATCGTGCCTGCGGCTGCCGGCCGCGGCCGGGGGTGGGGCGGCCGCCCGGCGGCGCACGGGCGACCCCACTCTAGACCGGCTCGGCGACACCGCGCGGGCCGCTGCCGTTGCGATCGACGACGGGTCCCCACCGTGACGCGGCGCTCACCGGATGCGCGGTGGGCGAAATCGCGTGCCGCTGGGAAGCTTCCGGGGGCTCGGCGTGGTTCTATAGTCCGAACCGCCGCACCCCCGCCTCGGAGGACCGAGCGCATCGGATGCGCGGTATCGGCCCAGCGTCGATGCTGGACCAGACGAATCCGTCGCGGACATCTCACGATCCGACGGACTCCGAGCACGAGGAGGAATCGTGAACACCACGCTTGAGACCCCAGAACTGAACGCCACCCACCGCTGCGACGCCTGCGGCGCCCAGGCCTACGTCCGTGTGGTCCTCGAGTCCACCGGCGGCGAGCTGCTCTTCTGCGCTCACCACGCCCGTGCCAACGAGGACAAGCTGCGCCCCATGGCCGCCCAGTGGCAGGACGAGACCGAGCGCATCTCCTGAACGCTCAGGATCCCCTGCGGCGCGGGCGCTGAGCCGGCACGAGGGCCCCGTTCACCGGTCGGTGAACGGGGCCCTCGCCTGTGCCGGAGGCCTCGGGCTCAGCCCAGCCGCGTGAACAGGTCGGTGCGCAGGTCCACCGGATCCATCTCCGGGCTCGGCTCGGTGACGTAGACCTCCCAGAACGGCAGCTCGGGGGTCTCACCGGCGGAGGCGACCTGACCCATGAACCCGGCCCAGGCGGTCGACAGCTGGTCGAACCCGCCCAGGTGGGAGATCCGCGCCGCTCGTCCTCCCGGCAGCCACGACGGCTCCAGCCGCACTCCGTCCGCGGCCTCGATCACGGACTCGCTCGGCTCGGTCAGGGGCATGCCGACCTCGAAGTCCGCGGTCTCGTCCGGGGCGCGGTGGTACAGGGCGAACGCCGGTCCGCTGGGGGTCAGCCCGTGCTGCGCCATGGCCGGGAAGATCGCGCGGAAGGCGGTGTCGAAGACCTCCGGCATCCGGTCCATCGGCTGGCCGTGGACCTTCAGCACCAGCGTGGGGACCTGCTGGGCCTCGAAGACCTCGAGGCTGGTCACGGGCTCCTGGCTCAGGCCCATGGGCGATCCGAAGGGGGTGGATTCCTGCGTCATGGGTCTCTCCTGTATCTCGTGCCCCCACAGCGCGGGCGGCTTCCGGATGCGGCGGGGTTCTGGGCTCATGCTAGGTCGTCGTCCCGGTGTCGCAGGAGAGGGCCCTCCCCCTGCGTCTGCGCCGGAAAGGCCCGTCCCTCAGACGAGCCAGGCGGTGTCGACCTCCCGCGGGTGCTGCTCGCCCCGACCGGCGTCAGCGGCGGCACGAGCCGCGCCCAGCACCAGTGCCATGGCCGCGGCGCCCGGGTCGATCACCCCCTGCGAAGCCTCTCCCACATAGCTGGCTCGACCGCGTCGGGCGAGGCTCTCAGCACTGCTGCGAGCGCCCTCGACCGCAGCGGCCTCGCCGGCTTCGAGGACGTGCTGCGAAGGCTCGCCGTCGTGCAGACTCCGGCGCATGGCCTCCACTGCGGGAGCCAGGGCATCGACCATCGTCTTGTCCCCGACCTCGGCCTCGCCGTAGCGCTGCACGATCGCCTGCCCCGCAGCCAGGGCCTCGACGAGCTCCTCCACCTGCGGAGTGCCGTCCGCCTCACCGGCCTTGGCCAGCTCTCGGAAGAACACGCCGAACAGCGGACCGCTGGTGCCGCCCACGGCGAGCCAGCCGCGATACAGCGCGCTCAGCCACTGCCGGTAGGTGCTCGGCTGCTCCTGCTCGGTCTCCCTGTCCAGCTGCGACAGCGCGCTGCGCACGCTGGTGCCGAAGTCGCCGTCGCCTGCTCGACGGTCCAGCTCGCCGAGGGCTTCGGCGTTCTCGCCCAGCAGCCGCTGCACGCCCTGCACGAATCGGCGCCCGAAGTCCTCGCCCAGGCCCTGAGCCGTCCCGGAACTCTCCTGCTCGGTCATCTTCTGCTCCTCACCAGGTCAGGGCGGGGGTGCGCACGGGGGCGTCCCACAGCTGACGGGTCTGCGGATCCAGCGGCATCAGCGTGATCGACACGCCGTGCATGTCCAGGCTCGTGACGTACGAGCCCACGAGCCAGCGCCCGACGGACAGTCCTTCGCCGCGGAGGCGATGGTGCGCCGCTCGCGCCACGAGGCTCAGCTCGAGCTGCGTGGCCGAGCCGAGGCCGTTGACCACCACGAGCAGCTCCTGCCCCTGCTCCAGGCCCAGCTGCTCGAGCAGCGGGTCGAGCAGCTGGTCCGTCAGCCCGTCGGCGTCGGTGAACTCGCCACGGCGGGCCGCGCGCTCGCCGTGGATGCCGACGCCGAGCTCGACCTCGTGGTCCTCGAGCTCGAACTGGGGGCGCCCGTCCGCCGGCGGGGTGCCCGCGGACAGCGCCAGGCTCATGGTCCGCGCCGAGGCTGCGGCGCGGCGGCCGATCTCGGCGACCTCGCTCAGCTCGGCTCCTTGCTCGGCTGCGGCCCCGCACAGCTTCTCCACGATCAGGGTGGCGGCGGTCCCCCGGCGGCCCGGTCCGCCGTCCGGGGAGTCGGTGGCCAGGTCGTCGTCGACCAGCACGATCTCGGTCTCGATGTCATCGTCGCCGGTGATCTCGTCCGCGATCCGGAAGTTCAGGACGTCGCCGGTGTAGTTCTTGACGATCTGGACGACGCCGCGGCCCGAGTCGGCGGCGCGCGTGGCCTCCAGGACCTGCAGCGCGGTGGGGCTCGTGAACACGGCGCCCGCAACGGCCACGTCCAGCATGCCGCGCCCGACCATCCCCGCGTGCAGCGGCTCGTGCCCGGAGCCCCCGCCGGAGACCAGTCCGACCTTGTCCTGAGCGGGCTCGCGGCGGCGCACGTAGCGGTGCTCGGCCTCCAGCTCCAGCAGCTGCGGGTGGCTGAACACGAGGCCCTCGAGGGCCTGCGGCACCAGCTGATCGGGATCGTTGACGATGCTTCGGCGCATGGCCGCTCCTCACCTGAGGTGTTCTCTCGGTGCTGCGGATCCTACGGGCGGCCTCCGACGGCGCAGCGCCCGGGGGATACCACGACGGCCCCCTCTCCGCCGCTGGGGCAGCCGGAGGGAGGGCCGTCGGAAGGACGCTGCGCGCTCAGCGCAGGAGGATCAGTCCAGGTAGTCGCGCAGGACCTGCGAGCGCGAGGGGTGGCGCAGCTTGGACATGGTCTTGGACTCTATCTGGCGGATCCGCTCGCGGGTCACGCCGTAGACCTTGCCGATCTCGTCCAGGGTCTTGGGCTGGCCGTCGGTGAGCCCGAAGCGCATGGCGACCACCCCTGCCTCCCGCTCGGAGAGTGTGTCGAGCACCGAGTGCAGCTGCTCCTGCAGCAGCGTGAAGCTCACGGCGTCGGCGGGCACGACGGCCTCGGAGTCCTCGATCAGGTCTCCGAACTCGGAATCGCCGTCCTCGCCCAGCGGGGTGTGCAGGGAGATGGGCTCGCGGCCGTACTTCTGGACCTCGACGACCTTCTCCGGCGTCATGTCCAGCTCCTTGGCCAGCTCCTCCGGGGTGGGCTCGCGGCCCAGGTCCTGGAGCATCTGGCGCTGGACGCGGGCCAGCTTGTTGATGACCTCGACCATGTGCACCGGGATGCGGATGGTGCGGGCCTGATCGGCCATGGCGCGGGTGATCGCCTGGCGGATCCACCAGGTGGCGTAGGTCGAGAACTTGAAGCCCTTGGTGTAGTCGAACTTCTCGACGGCGCGGATCAGGCCCAGGTTGCCCTCCTGGATCAGATCCAGGAAGAGCATGCCGCGGCCCGTGTAGCGCTTGGCCAGGGAGACGACGAGGCGCAGGTTGGCCTCGAGCAGGTGGTTCTTGGCGCGCTTGCCGTCGTGGATGACCCAGCGCAGGGCCTTGCGGTCCTCCTTGGACAGCTTGTCCGCTTCCTCGCCCTTGTACTTGTGCTCGGCGAACAGGCCGGCCTCGATCCGCAGGGCGAGATCGACCTCCTGCTCGGCGTTGAGCAGCGCGACCTTGCCGATCTGCTTCAGGTAGTCCTTGACGGGATCGGCGGTCGCGCCCGCGGAGACAACCTGCTGCGCGGGGGCGTCGTCATCGTCGTTGTTGGACAGCACGAAGCCGCGGACCTTGTCCGACTTGGACTCGGTCTCCTTGCCCGTGGGCTTGGCGATGACCTCGGTGCCGGAGCGGGCCTTCTCGGCGTCGTCGCCCTGGACGACGACGTCCTCGCCCTCCTCCGCGGAATCATCGGCCTCATCGGCCGAGTCGAGGTCCTCTCCCGAGGCGTCCTCGTACTCGTCCGCGCTGTCCTCCGGCTCGGCCTGGGCCGCCTTGCGGCGGGTGGTCTTGGGCGCGGCCTTGGCGGCGGTCTCGTCGGACTCGGCGGCCTTGGCCGCCGTCTTGCGCGTGGTCGGCTTCTTGGCGGCGGTCTTCTTGGCCGGAGTCTTCTTGGCCGGGGCCTTCTCAGCCTCCTCCAGCGACTCGGTCTTGGCCTCCGCCTCAGCACCGGTCTCCGGGACCGAGGCCTTGGTGGCCGTGGAGCGGGACGCGGTCGACTTGGAGGCAGCCGACTTGGCGGCGCTCGACTTCGCCGCGGACGAGGTTGTCTTGCGCGCGGCGGTGGTCTTCTTGGCCGCAGTCGTCTTCTTGGCGGCGGACTTGGCCGGGGCTGCGCCCGTGGACTCCGCACCCGCGGTGTCGACCTCAGCGGGGTCGCTCGCGCTCGCAGCGGCAGCCGACTTGTTCTGGGCAGCAGGGGACAATGTTGACCTTTCCTCACTAGACGAAGCGCCCGACTCACCGTCAGAACGCCTATGACCCTGTCAAGCCCTCGGCTCGCACACACACGCGCTGCCAAGGATCCTGAAGGGCCTACCGTGGGATCCAACCAGAGGTCGCTGCCTTTTGTTCCGTGAATCGCGGATGTCGCAGATCTTTTTTCTGACATCGCTGGAGCGCGCCCCACGGCTTCCGTCCGAACACCGGCAGGACCTCGGGGCTCAGCTGCGACGATGCCAGCTGCGCTGCGGATCTCCCGCCCAGCTGGGCAGCGGATGCTGGGTGCCCAGAGCGCGCAGTCGTGCCACGCCCAGGTGCCCCGGCACGGCCTCCGCAGCCAGCTCGAGCCACTGGGTCGCCCGCGTCCCCCGGGCGCGAAAGCGCTCCAGATGCGCGGTGGCCACCCACAGCCAGGCCTCGGCATCGGCACCGGCCGGCGATCCGGGCCCCGCTTCAGCGGCGCCGTGCAGCAGGTCCAGCAGCAGCTCGAGCACGCCCTCGCACTGCTCGACCCGCTCCCAGTCGGGCGTCCCGTCCCACTGGCCCTTGAGCACCTCGATCATCCAGCCGAAGTCCTCGCCGTGGCTCGACCCGTGCACCATGGCCTGCAGCTGCCACCAGGCCCTCAGGGCGCGTCCGTGCTGGCCGGTGAGCACGGACACCGCGAGCGCGTCCGATCCCAGCGGATCCGCCAGGCAGACCAGCAGCTGCGCCTGCGCGGCCGAATCCAGCACCGAGGCCCGTTCGGCGGCCGTGCCCGGGGAGCGCTCATCGAACAGGCGCTGCCAGGCCTCCAGGGAGTCGGCCACCTGGGGTCCGACGTCGCGGTGGAGGCACTGGGCGGCACCAGGTCCGGCCGCGCCGCGGCGCAGGCTCCATCGCCGCTGGAACTCTCGGACCAGGCCCCGGCAGTCCTCTACCCGCAGCTCGCTGCGCTCCGGCTCGGCGCGGACGGACCGAGTCGGGGCCGGCTCGTCGACCGTGCTTCCGGTGACCACCAGCGCCGTCCACACCGCGCTCGAGCGGATCTCCTGCACGTCGCGGCCGATCCGGGGCTCGGAGTCCTCCAGATCGAACCACTGCCGCGGCCCCACCTCCCAGCACCCGGCGATGCTGTGCCCGGACAGGGCCGCGGCCTCCCCCACGGCGTCGACGACCTGCTCGCACTGCCGCGCGTCCAGGGAGGACCCGTCGGTGAACAGTGCTAGGTAGAGGCGGTCGCCCACCGGATCGTGCTCCAGCAGGCGGCACAGCTCGGCGATCCATTCGAGCAGCGTGAGCTCATCGGCGAGCACCCGCTCCTCGGGCAGGTCCACGCGCAGGCACGGGCCGGGCTCCGAATCGGTCGAGGTCAGCAGCACCGCCGAGCGCTTGGGCCACTGCCCCAGCGTGTGCGGCATGATCGCGAGGATGTCCGCGGCGGTGCGCGCCACGGGCGTGAACGGGTCGCGGCCGACGTCCTGCCCGGAGTCGGCGCGGGAGGAGGGAGTGGGATCGCTGTGCGCGGCGTCTGTGCTCATGGGCCCAGCGTCGCCGTCGGGGCCGGCCACCGGGTCCGGAAGCCGACGACCGTGGAGATCCCGCCCCGCGCGGCTGCGCAGACGGAGGCTGTGGAGCCCTCAGACCGCGCTGGCGCCGTACTTGCTGCGGACCCGGCGGGTGAACAGCAGGCAGAAGGCCGAGCCCCCGGCCGTCACCAGCAGCTGCGTGGCCATGGCCACTCGGAACGACGCCGGCGAGTACAGCTCGTCGGTGATCCCCAGCGCCAGCTGCAGATCCAGCGCGGCACCGATGAGGAAGATCGCGATCAGGGCCGCCACGAAGCCGCCGACATTCGCGATCCCGGTGGCGGTGCCGGCCCGGCGCACGGGGATGAACGACTGGATCACGTTGAAGGCGAGCATGGAGGCCGGCAGCGAGATCGCGATCAGCACGACCGCCGCGACCACCACCAGGAACGGCGCATGCCCGGGCCACAGCAGCAGCACGAGCCACGCGGTCGCACCCAGTCCGATGATGGTGAAGGACAGGCGCATCCGGCGATCGGGCGCACGCGAGACGATCCCGCCGAGCACGAGGCCCACGACGATGTTGGCCAGCACGAAGAACGTCATGACGAACGACGCCTCCCCCATCGACAGGCCCTGGGCGTGCTGCAGATAGGGGTAGCCCCACATCAGTCCGAAGACGTTGCCGGTGAACTGGATCGTGAAGTGCAGCCAGAACGCGAGTCCGATGGAGGGATCGCGCAGGCAGCGCTGCACCTGGATGCGCACCCTGCGCAGGGTCGTGGGCCGCTCGCTGCGGGCCGAGCCCTCCGGGGAGTCGCGCAGGAAGGCCAGCACGAGGACCAGCGTCAGCACGGACAGTCCTGCCATCGACAGGAACGACGGGACCCATCCGGCCGCCGAGAGCAGCAGGCTGAACGGCACGACCGACAGCAGCTGGCCCAGGTTGCCGACCGCGCCGACGGCCATGGTGACCATGGGCGAATAGCGCAGCGAGAACCACGCCGGGACGATCTTCAGCACGCACACGAAGGTCATGGCATCGCCGGCGCCGACGAACACGCGAGCCAGAACGCCCACGCTGATCGACTCGGCCACGGCCAGGATGAGCTGTCCGACGATCATCAGCCCGGCGCCGATGGCGACCATCCGCCGGCTGCCCAGCCGATCGACCAGCACGCCGACGGGGATCTGCATGCCGGCGTAGATCAGCACCTGCAGCATCGTGAACAGGGACAGCTCGGAGGCCGCGGCGCCGAAGCGGTCCGCGGCCTGGGTCGAGGCCACCCCGAAGCTCGTCCGCTGCGCCACGGCGATCATGTAGGCGAAGACGCCCACCCCCATGACGAGGAAGGCTGTGCGCGAGTCGCGCTGCGGGAGGGGACGACCAGACGCAGCGCCCGTCACAGGTCGTCAGACTCCGAGCGCTGCGCCAGGAAGGCCTCGGCGGCCGCCCCGATCTCATCGGCATCGGGCAGCTCGTCGGCGTCTCCGGCCAGCAGGGAGCGCGGCTGCGCGCCCTCGACGGCCTCGTCGTAGCGCTGCTCGAGCTGGGAGATCACGGCCTGGATCTCCGGCGACTCGGCCACCTGCTCCTCGATGCGCTGCAGGGCATCGCGGGAGTCGTCGCGCAGGGCGTCGGTGGGCAGGGTCAGGGCCGTGGCCGCGGAGAAGTGCTCGAACGCGGTCACCGCGATCTGCGGCAGGACGGCTTCGGCCATGTACTGCGGGACGTGCACCGAGAAGCCCACGTGGTCGATTCCGGCCTCGGCAAGGCGGATCTCGAGCTGCTGGGCGACCGAGGAGCTCATCTCGATGATCGGCAGCTTGGAGAAGCCCGAGCCCACCAGATCCGTGCGCGAGCCGTGCGGGGTCACCAGGAAGGGTCGGGTGTGCGGAACGGGCATGGGGAATCCCGTGACGTCGGTGACGATCGAGGTCTCCATGCGCTGCACGAGGTCCATGACCGCGTCCAGGAAGCGCTCCCAGTGCAGGTCCGGCTCCGGCCCGGAGAGCACCGTGAAGTGCTGGCCCAGAGGGTCCGTCACCAGGTGCAGGGCCAGCTCCGGGCCCTCGATGCGCTCGAAGTGGTCCTGGACGAAGCGCACGTGCGGGCGCCGGGCCCGGTAGTCGTGCAGCTGGTCGGAGTCGAACCTGGCCAGGACCTCCGAGGGCAGTCCCCCCAGCAGGGTCTCGCGGACTTGCTCGGCCAGGTGCCCCGCATCGGCGTAGCCGGACAGGGCCACGATCATGGGAGCGCCGTGCAGCCGGGGGTCATCGAGCAGGCTCCCGTTCGCCATGTACAGCTCGGATGCATCAGCCACAGTTGCTCCTCCATCGACGTGCCGTGCGCCGCGCCCCTCCACGGGCACGGGCGCTTCAGCAGGATGCAACGGCCCCGCAGGCGTTTTCTATTCCGTGCGACGGCCGAGCCACCAGTCTCGCACCCCTGAGGAGCAGCGCCCATTCGCCGTGCCCCGTCCGAGGCGCCCGCTACCCTCGAGCACATGACGCAGCGGCTGGACGCTCCGGCCCCGCTCCGGGCATATCGCCCGGAGGCAGGCCAGGCGCACCGCACCGCTGCAGGAACCGATCCCCGCCCCGATCGCGCGCCGCGCGCCGATCACCCTCCAGAGGAATGAGGACAGTCCATGGCCCGCACCCCCTCCAGCTCTCCCGCCCGCCGACGCCCCGGCGCCGAGACCCCGCCCGCGCTCATCGACCTCGTCCCCCCGGGCGGGCTGAGCCTGACCAGCAGCACCAAGAAGCTGTCCTCCCTGTCCGCGGACGCTCTGGTGCTCGGCGTGGAGAAGACCCCCGATGGCCCCGTCGTGGCCCTGCCGCTGGAGGCCAAGGGCCTTCCCGCCGATCTGCAGCTGCAGGCGGAGGCGCTGCGCGTCTCCGGCGCCGCAGATGAGGTCCGCACCCTGCCGGCCCCGTCGGGCTCGGCCTGGCCGGTCATCGTGCTGAGCGGGCTGGGCGACGGCCGCGAGACCGACTCGCGCGCCGAGTCGCTGCGCCGCGCCCCCGGTGCGGCCGCACGCGCCCTGACCGGTCGCGAGCACGCCGTGTTCGCTCTGCCGGCCCAGGACGTGGCAGAGGCCGCCGCCGTGGCCGAGGGCGCAGCGCTGGGCGCCTTTACGTTCACCGCCCAGAAGCACGCGACCCGCAAGCCCAGCGACTCCCCGCTGCGCCGTGCCACGATCGCCGCGGCGGGCCTTCCCACGGACGAGCTCGCTCCCGCTCTGACCCGCGCGGAGAACCTGGGGCGGGCCGTGGCACTGTCGCGCACACTGACCGATCTGTCCCCGGACACGGTGTATCCGCACAGCTTCGCCGAGCTGGCCCGCGATCTCGCGGCCGCGACCTCCACCGGGGCCAAGGGCCGGCTCTCGGTCGAGGTCCTGGCCGAGGACGAGCTCGCCGCCGGCGGCTACGGCGGCCTGATGGGCGTGGGCCAGGGAGCCGCGCACCCGCCGCGCCTGGTGCGCATCGGCTGGGAGCCGGCCAAGCCCGTCGACCATGTGGCGCTGGTGGGCAAGGGCATCACGTTCGACTCCGGCGGCCTGTCGCTGAAGCCCGGGGCGTCCATGATGACCATGAAGTCGGACATGTCAGGGGCCGCCACCGTGCTGGCCACGGTGCTGGCCGCCGCCGAGGCAGGGCTTCCCGTGGCCACCACGGGCTGGCTGTGCCTGGCCGAGAACATGCCCTCGGGCACCGCCACCCGCCCCGGCGACGTCCTGCGCATCCGCGGCGGGCGCACCGTCGAGGTCCTGAACACCGACGCCGAGGGCCGGCTGGTGCTGGCCGACGGCCTCGTCGCCGCCCGCGAGGAGGATCCGGGCCTGCTCATCGACATCGCCACGCTGACGGGTGCTCAGATGATCGCCCTCGGCAAGCGCACCGCGGGAGTCATGGGCGATGACGATGCCGTCGAGGCGCTGCTGTCGGCCTCGGTCGACTCGGGCGAGTCCCTGTGGCCCATGCCGCTGCCGCATCACCTGCGCGCCTCGCTGGACTCGCACGTTGCCGATCTGAAGAACATCGGCGATCGCGAGGGCGGGATGCTGGTGGCCGGGCTGTTCCTGCAGGAGTTCGGCGGCGCCGAGCACACCGACTCGGCCGATGATCTGCGCCCCGAGGGCCCTGCCGGCCCCTGGGCGCACCTGGACATCGCCGGACCGTCGTTCAACGAGGACTCCCCGTGGGGCTATACCCCTCGCCAGGGCACGGGCATGGGTCTGCTGACCCTGTTCCGGACCCTCGAGCTCGTGGCCGGACGACCGGTCTGAGCAGACTCGAGCACGCTCGCCGTGTGAGCAATGCCGCTCGGCCTCCGGGCAGGCCGTGCGGCACGGTCGTCACCCGCATGGCGCGCGCGTGCGACGGGGCTAGACTGACGAACAGAACCGAGGCCTCTGCACGGCATGTCAGGGGCACGCACGGCGACGACGCCGGGCGCACGTGGAACAGATCGCAAGGGAGCGTCATCCGTGGCAGACAACGAATTCGACATCCTGGTGCTCGGCGGAGGCTCCGCCGGCTACGCCGCAGCTCTTCGCGGAGTCCAGCTGGGCTTCAGCGTCGCGCTGATCGAGAAGTCCAAGCTGGGCGGCACCTGCCTGCACTGGGGCTGCATCCCCACCAAGGCGTACCTGCACTCCGCCGAGCTGGCCACCGAGGCCCAGAACTCGGAGAAGTACGGCGTGAGCATCGGCGAGGTCTCCGTGGACATGGCCAAGGTGCGCGAGTACAAGGACAGCATCGTCGCCGGCAAGTTCAAGGGCCTGCAGGGACTCATGAAGTCCAAGAAGGTCACCGTCGTGGACGGCTTCGGCAAGCTCACCGGTGAGAACACCATCGACGTCGACGGCACCACCTACACCGGCAAGCACATCATCCTGGCCTCGGGCTCCTACTCGAAGACCATGGGCATCGAGATCCGCGATCGGGTCATGACCTCCACCGAGGCCCTCGAGATCGACTGGACCCCCAAGTCCGCGATCGTGCTGGGCGGCGGCGTCATCGGCTCCGAGTTCGCCTCCATGTGGAACTCCTTCGGCGTGGACGTCACCGTCATCGAGGGCCTGGATCACCTGGTCCCCAACGAGGACCCCGCCATCATCAAGAACCTCGAGAAGGAGTTCAAGAAGAAGGGCATCAAGACCAACCTGGGCACCTTCTTCGAGAAGGTCGAGCAGGACGACAACGGCGCCAAGGTCACCCTCGCCGACGGCAAGGTCTTCGAGGCCGACGTCGTCCTGGTCGCCGTGGGCCGCGCCCCGCGCACCGAGGACATGGGCTACGAGGACCTCGGGATCCCCATGGACCGCGGCTTCGTCACCCCGAACGAGCGCCTGCACACCGGCGTGGGCAACATCTACGCGATCGGCGACATCGTCCCGGGCGTGCAGCTGGCCCACCGCGGCTACCAGCAGGGCCGCTTCGTGGCCGAGGAGATCGCGGGCCTGAACCCGATCCCCGTCGAGGACATCAACGTCCCCAAGGTCACGTTCACCGAGCCGGAGATCTCGTCGGTGGGCTACACCCAGCCCAAGGCCGAGGAGAAGTTCGGCAAGGAGAACATCGAGACCTTCGAGTACAACCTGCTCGGCAACGGCAAGTCCTCGATCCTGGGCACCGGCGGCATCATCAAGCTGGTCCGCGAGAAGGACGGCCCGATCGTCGGCTTCCACGCGATCGGCAAGCGCATCTCGGAGCAGATCGGCGAGGGCCAGCTCATCGTCAACTGGGAGGCCTACCCGGAGGACGTCGCGCAGTTCGTCCACGCGCACCCCACCCAGAACGAGGCCCTCGGCGAGGCCGCCATGGGCCTGGCGGGCATCCCGCTGCACGGCTGATCAGGCCACCTCGGCCGGCGACGCTGCTGACAGCGTCGCCGGCCGATCACCAGCACTGCATCGACCTGACGTCAGAAAGAGAATCTGAACATGTCTGAAACCGTGAACCTTCCTGCACTCGGTGAGTCCGTCACCGAAGGCACCGTGACCCGCTGGCTCAAGGAGGTCGGCGACGAGGTGGCCGTCGACGAGGCCATCGTCGAGATCTCGACCGACAAGGTGGACACCGAGGTCCCCTCCCCGGTCGCCGGTGTGATCGAGGAGATCCTGGTCCAGGAGGACGAGGACGTCGAGGTCGGCGCTCCGCTGGTCGTCATCGGCGACGGCTCCGGCTCCGGCAGCTCCGACGACTCCAGCGACTCCGCGGATGACTCCGCCGAGAAGGAGGAGCCGAAGGCTGAGGAGAAGTCCGAGGAGAAGCCCGCCGAGGAGGCCCCGAAGGCCGAGGCCAAGAAGTCCTCCGGCGGCTCCGGCACCGAGGTCACCCTGCCCGCCCTGGGCGAGTCCGTGACCGAGGGCACCGTGACCCGCTGGCTCAAGGAGATCGGCGAGGAGATCGCCGTCGACGAGCCCCTGCTCGAGGTCTCCACCGACAAGGTCGACACCGAGGTCCCCTCCCCGGTGGCCGGCACCCTGCTCGAGATCCGCGTCCAGGAGGACGAGGACGCCGAGGTCGGCCAGGTCCTGGCCGTGATCGGCGACGCAGACGCCGCCGAGTCCGCCGACGACTCCAGCGACTCCGCGGATGACTCCGCCGAGAAGGAGGAGCCGAAGGCTGAGGAGAAGTCCGAGGAGAAGCCCGCCGAGGAGGCCCCGAAGGCCGAGGCCAAGAAGTCCTCCGGCGGCTCCGGCACCGAGGTCGCCCTGCCCGCCCTGGGCGAGTCCGTGACCGAGGGCACCGTGACCCGCTGGCTCAAGGAGATCGGCGAGGAGATCGCCGTCGACGAGCCCCTGCTCGAGGTCTCCACCGACAAGGTCGACACCGAGGTCCCCTCCCCGGTGGCCGGCACCCTGCTCGAGATCCGCGTCCAGGAGGACGAGGACGCCGAGGTCGGCCAGGTCCTGGCCGTGATCGGCGACGCAGACGCCGCCGAGTCCGCCGACTCCTCGGATGACTCCTCCGATCAGGGCAAGAGCGAGGAGAAGTCCGCCGAGGAGATCGAGGACGCCGCGACGTCGTCGTCGACCCCCGAGGCCACCGACAAGGCCGCCGAGGACAAGACCTCCGGCGAGGCCAAGAAGGACGAGAAGTCCGCTCAGGACCAGAGGTCCGAGAAGGCGCAGGCCGCCAAGACCGAGTCCGCGCAGCAGAAGGCTCCGAAGCAGGAATCCTCCGCCGCCTCCGGCTCCGGTGAGGCCTCCGGCTACGTCACCCCGCTCGTGCGCAAGCTCGCACGCGAGAAGGGCGTGGACCTCGCCTCCGTGAAGGGCACCGGCGTGGGTGGTCGCATCCGCAAGCAGGACGTTCTGGCCGCTGCGGAGTCGGGCGCCCAGTCCCCGGCCTCCTCCGGCTCGGCCCAGCAGGGTGGTGCGCAGATCGCCGACAACGGCGAGCCGACCACCATCCAGCCCGTCTCGGACAAGCGCGGCACCACGGAGAAGGCACCGCGCATCCGCATGACGATCGCCAAGCGCATGCGCGAGTCGCTGCAGGAGTCCGCTCAGCTGACGCAGGTCACCGAGGTCGACATGACCCGCGTGGCCGCTCTGCGGAACAAGGCCAAGGCCCCGTTCCAGGCGAAGCACGGCGCCAAGCTGACCTACCTCCCCTTCTTCGCCCAGGCCGTGGCCGAGGGGCTCAAGGCCAACCCGGCCCTGAACGCCACGTTCAAGGAGGACGAGAAGGAGATCGTCTACAACGGCTCCGAGAACCTGGCGATCGCAGTGGACACCCCGCGCGGTCTGCTGGTCCCGGTCATCAAGGAGGCTGGCGACATGCAGCTTCCGGGCCTGGCCCAGAACATCGCCGACCTCGGCTCCCGCGGTCGCGACGGCTCGCTCAGCCCTGACGACCTGACCGGCGGCACCTTCACGATCACGAACCTGGGCTCCTTCGGCGCGCTGTTCGACACCCCGATCATCAACCAGCCCCAGGTCGCCATCCTGGGCACGGGCACGATCGTGAAGCGCCCCATGGTCATCCAGGACGCCGACGGCAACGACGTCGTGGCCATCCGCCACATGTGCTACCTGTCGCTGACCTACGATCACCGCATCGTGGACGGCGCCGACGCCGGCCGCTTCCTCCAGGGTCTCAAGGCCCGTCTGGAGGAGGGCCGCTTCGAGGGCTCGCTCGGCCTGTGAGCTGAGTCCGCCCCCGCTCGGCAGCGCGTCGAGCGAGCGTCTCCTGCAAGGCCCCGCACCGTCCCACGGTGCGGGGCCTTCCCGCATCGCGACGGGTGGCTGAGATCACCGGCTGCCTCGAGGAATCGGTGACAGGGTGTCGTCAAACTGCGGTTAGTGTGGATTCCATGGCATTCGTGTACTCCCTCCTGGTCCTCGTCCATCTCTTCGGCGCCGCCGTGATCATCGGCACCTGGATCGCCACGTTCCGCAAGCCGACGGTGACCGGCTGGCAGTTCTGGTCGTCCGTGGCCATGCTCGTCTCCGGTCTGCTCCTGATGGGGCTGCTCGAGATGGGGGACGGCCCCGTGAACCACCTCAAGCTCACCATCAAGCTGATCATCGCCATCGCGGTCTTCGCCGCGGCCCTGATCGGTCGCCGGAAGATCGCCAAGGGCGAGCCGGTCTCGACCGGCATCGCCCACGGCGTGGGCGGCTCGGCCCTGATCAACATGGTGATCGCCGTCCTCTGGTGAGCCGCACGCGGGCACACGAGCCCCGCTGAGCAGTGCACCCGTGAGCCGGGACCGAGCAGATCGGTCCCGGCTCGCCGTCATCACAGGGTCGCCGCCGCCTCCGGCTCGAGGCGATCTCGGGCCTCCGACATCTCCGGCTCACATCGGCGTGACGTCGAGGAGGCGCCAGGCGCCGTCGTCGCCTGCCACCATCTCGATGCTCACGTCCTGGCGCAGCGTGGCCTCACCGGCGGCCTCCGGATCCAGGCCGCTGCCCGTGGCCTCCACCGTGCCGGTGACCGTGGCGGTTCGCTCGGATGGACTGGCTTCGGCGCGGTCGGCGCTCGGGTCCGAGGCCGACGGCTGCGCATCGGCGAGCGCCATCTGCAGGTCCTCGAACGCTCCCGAAGATCTCGCCTGGTCCAGGGTCTCCAGGTCATCGGCCAGATCGGCCGCTTCCGGGAGGTAGACCGATTCCAGCAGGTCGCGATCTCCCGTGCGCAGCGCATCGGCGCGCAAGGCGATCAGCGCGGCCGCGGCGTACTCCGGACTGTGCTGAGCGCTCACAGCTTCCGGCTCGGTCGCCGCTCCGGTCTCGGACGAGACGGACTCCCCCGGTGCTGCCTGCGTCGGGTCATCGCCGCCGGCAGCCGGCTGGTCTCCGACAGCAGCGCCCGGAACCTGCTCGGCCGAGCCGACGGCGCTGGGGATCTCGTCTGGCGGCCCGGTGACGACCTGCCACCCGGCCAGGGCAGCGGCACCGATCACGACCGCGGCCGCTCCGGCGAGCACGCGACGCGGGCGTCGCGATTCCTCAGACGCGGCGGCTGACGGACGCGCACGACCTCGGGCCGGACGAGCCCTGCCCCGGTCCGCACGATCGCTGCTCACGAGCTGAGGCCCGCCGCCCCTGCCCTGCTCCCCGCCACCTCGTCGAGTGCTTCCTCGGAGACTTCGAGCGCTGCGCCGCCATCTCTCCGGCTCACGTGCCTCGGCACGCAGCAGCCGGACGGTGGGATCATCGCGCTCCTGTCCTTCCGGGAGGGGCTCGGCTTCATCTGCGGACAGAGGGCCGAAGTCGCCCGCGCCCTTCGCCGCAATCGGTCCTTCGACAGCGGGCCGGCCCATCCGCGTCACGTCGGCAGGCCCGGCCCCTGTGGGGCCGGAGCGCGCTGGCTCATCCCCTGTCGCCTCGGCCTCCGTCGCCTCGAACCCCGCCGAGCACGACGCTGCAGGCCGCAGCAGCAGCTCCAGCTCCGAGGCCGTGAGCATCCCCGAGCCGGTGGCCATCCCGGTACCGGCACGAGCCGTCGGCCCGGCGCGCTCCCCCGTCCCGGCTGAGCCCTCCCCCTCCTGCTGCGCCGCCCGGTCGAGCACGAGGTCCAGGGCGTCGGCGGCTTCCGGATCGAGCAGCGGGTGGGTGCTGCGCAGCGGCGCACGAGTGCGCGCAGCGCTGGGTCGTCGCCCGGTGAGCACCGTGACAGCGGCCGAGGCGAGCAGGACCACGTCGGCGCGGCTGAGCCGCGCCAGCTCAGCCCCAGCCGCCGTGTGGGCGCCGGAGGACGGAGAGACCAGCAGCGCCCACCCTCCGTCACCGGACCTGAGCACGTCCTGCAGCCGCAGACGCCCGAGCACTGCGCCGGAGGAGTGCAGCCGCCGCAGGGCGAGGGCGAGATCGGCTGCCATGCGCACGGTCTCATCCTGCTCGACCATCCCAGAAGCCTCCAGCAGGCTCGCAAAGGATTCACCGAGGTCGTCGGGCCCGGAGTAGAGCACGGCGGTGCCGTCGTCGATCACCGCCCGCGGGAGCACGAGCCGCTCGCTGTCCAGGTCTGCAAGTGCGTCCACGAGCTCGGCCCAGCCAGAGGCGTCGTGCGCGTCCGCAAGCGCGAGCCGTCCGAAGGACTCTCCGGTCTGCAGGTGCGTGAGCCGCTGCCCGCCGGCCGGCGCCCACGGGCCATCGAAGCGCAGAAGCTCCCGGAACGGATCGTGGTCCTGAGCGGTGCCCGTCTGGTTCTCATCCATGCGCCCAGCATGCTGTCAGCGAAAGGGCGTCTCGAGTTATCCACATCCGAGCACCAGGCGTACCCTGGTGACATGTCCCTTTCCATCGAGTCTCTCGGCATGGCTCCGGACCTGGTTCCGTACCGACCCGCGCTGGAGCTGCAGCGGATCGTCCACGGCGACGTCGTGGCGGGCACCCGGGCCAACACGGTCCTGCTGTGCGAGCACGAGCCGGTCTACACGGCAGGTCGGCGAGCCGCCGCCGAGGAGTACCCCACGGATGGGACCGAAGTGGTCGAGATCGGCCGCGGAGGCAAGATCACCTGGCACGGCCCCGGGATGCTCGTGGTCTACCCGATCATGAAGCTGACCACCCCGATCGACGTCGTGAAGTTCGTGCGGAACATGGAGCAGCTCGTGCTGTCCGTGCTGCGACGGCTCGGGCTGGAGGCCGTCACGGTCGAGGGCCGCTCCGGAGCCTGGATCCTCGCCGACGAGCGCGGCGGCGATCGCAAGATCTCGGCGATCGGCGTGCAGGTCTCCAAGCGCACCACCATGCACGGCATCGCGATCAACTGCAGCAACGACCTCGAGGCGTTCCGCAGCATCATCCCGTGCGGGATCTCGGACGCCGGCGTGACCACGATCAGCCGCGAGCTCGGCCGGACCGTGACGCCGTCGGAGGTCAAGGACCTCGTGATCGACGAGCTGATCCTCCGCGAGGCCGATCTGTGCGAGGTCTCCGAGATCCCCGCAGACGCCGCACCCCTGCCCTGGCCCGCCGCGAGCGCGGCCTGAGACGCATCAGCCCGCGCCACCGCGCGGACCGAGCACCGACAGACTGACCCGGTCCTCACCCAGGACAACAGACGAGGAGAACGCCGATGACCATCGCCCCCGAAGGCCGCCGCCTGCTGCGCGTCGAAGCCCGCAATGCCGAGGTCCCGGTCGAGAAGAAGCCGGACTGGCTCAAGAACACCGCGCGCACCGGTCCGGAGTACACCAAGCTGAAGTCCATGGCCCGCAGCCAGGGCCTGCACACGGTGTGCGAGGAGGCCGGCTGCCCCAACATCTACGAGTGCTGGGAGGACCGCGAGGCCTCGTTCCTCATCGGCGGCTCGGTGTGCACCCGTCGCTGCGACTTCTGCGACATCTCCACCGGCCGTCCCGAGCCCCTGGACCCGGAGGAGCCCCGCAAGGTCGCGGAGTCCATCCGCGACCTCGACCTGCGCTACGCGACCGTCACCGGCGTGGCCCGCGATGACCAGGAGGACGGCGCGTCGTGGCTCTACGCGGAGACCATCCGCGCCGTGCACGAGATCTCCCCGAACACCGGCATGGAGATCCTGATCCCCGACTTCAAGGGCCGCCCCGAGTCCCTGCAGGAGGTCGTCGACGCCCAGCCGGAGGTCTTCGCCCACAACCTGGAGACCGTGCCGCGCATCTTCAAGAAGATCCGCCCGGCCTTCACCTACGAGCGCTCCCTCGAGGTCCTGAACTTCGCCAAGGACCAGGACCTGATCACCAAGTCCAACCTGATCCTGGGCATGGGCGAGACGGACGAGGAGATCTACGAGGCGCTGTGCGACCTGCGCGACTCCGGCTGCGACATCATCACCCTCACGCAGTACCTCCGCCCGTCCAAGCTTTTCCACCCGATCGACCGCTGGGTCAAGCCCGAGCAGTTCGTGGAGTACAGCGAGATGGCCGAGGAGATCGGCTTCCTGGGCGTCATGGCCGGGCCCATGGTCCGCTCCTCCTACCGCTCCGGGCGCCTGTGGGCCCGGGCCATGAAGAAGCTCGACCGCGAGATCCCCGAGCACCTGGCCCACATCACCGATGAGGGCTCCGCCGCGCAGGAGGCCTCGACCCTCATGGCCAAGCTCGGCCGCTGAGTCCGAGCTGTCGGTGCCTGCAGCGCACCGTCGGTCCGGCAAGGGCCCGCCGACGCATCGCGTCGGGCGGGCCCTTGCCGCCTCCCTCAGCCGCTAGACTGGCCCCGCTCCGCCGCCCCTCGCGCACCAGCGTCACGACCGGGCGGCCATCCGCAGCATCCCGACCACGAGGAACCATCCGTGTCTGATCGCACTCCCTCCCGCAGCAAGGGCGCCTCCGCTGCCGATCCCAAGGCCGCCAAGGCCAAGGCCAAGCAGGAGCAGCGCGAGGCCAAGGCCAAGCGGAAGGCCGAGCGCGGTCCCGGGCCTTTCGCCCAGATCAAGCAGGTCTTCCAGATCACCAAGGAGCAGGACCCGAACATCACCCTCAAGCTCATCGCCCTCGGGCTGGGCGTGCTGGTGGTCTTCCTGCTGCTGGGCCTGCTGCTCAACAACTGGATCACCTGGCTGCTGATCGGCATCCCGTTCGCCATCCTGGTGTGCTTCTGGTTCCTGTCCCGACGGGCGGAGAAGGCCGCCTTCGCCCGCATCGAGGATCAGCCGGGCGCCACGGGCGCGGCTCTGTCCACGTTGCGCCGCGGATGGATCGTCGAGGAGCAGCCGGTGCAGATCGATCCGCGCAATCGCGACCTGGTCTTCCGCGCCATCGGCCGCCCCGGTGTGGTGCTGGTGACCGAGGGCCCCACCGGCCGCGCCCGCAAGCTCGCCGAGAAGGAGCGCCGCCGCGTGGGACCGCGCGTGCGCAATGTCCCGATCCACATCATCGCCGCCGGCCCGCGTGAGGATCAGGTGCCGCTGAACCAGGTCTCCAAGCACATCCGCAAGCTGGAGAACAAGCTGACCAAGCAGGAGGTCTCGACGGTGCACCAGCGCCTGTCGACCCTGCGCTCCGACCAGCTGCCGATCCCCAAGGGCGTGGACCCCATGCGCGCCCGCCCCGATCACAAGGCGCTGCGCGGCCGCTGATCCCGCTCCGAACGCGCGAAGAGGCCCCGGATGTCACCGACGTCCGGGGCCTCTTCGCGTGGTCGTGCTCAGCGGATGCGCACCAGCACCGTGCCGATCAGGCGATCGTTGAGCCCGCGCTGGTCGCGGTCCATGATCAGCGCCGGGATCACCAGGGCGAGGAGCACGGTGCGCACGAACGCCCTGGCGAAGCCGATCGGGCGGCCATCGAGGGTCTGGACCTGCATTCCCAGGACCAGGTGGCCCACCGAGTGGCCCATGAACCCCACCGCCAGGATGGTGAGCACCAGCCAGATCCCGGTGATGCCGAGGTTGACCCACTCGTAGGGCAGCAGCGCCCAGGCCAACGCCACCGCGATGCCCCAGTCGATGCACAGGCCTCCCACGCGGCGGATCAGGCTGGGAATCGAGCCGGGCCCGTCCTGGGGTCGCCCCAGACCCTGTCCCGGGTAGCCCGTCTCTGCGTCGGCAGGGGCGCTGGGGCGGCGGACGTCGTCGTGCTCGGTCATCCGCTCAGCCTACCGGGGCAGCCGCGGCGGCTCCGGCGGATCCTGCGCGCTTCGGGCGTGCTCGGAGGCTCGGCCGATAGGATGAGATCCGAAACACCCGCGAAACACGAGGGTCACGGCTGGGCAACGGCGCCTCCGTAGGGTCGAAGACGATCCGCTAGGGGCTCGGCCCGTCGTGCGGAAGACCGCTGACAGGGCGGCCGCCCCACACCATGAAGGAGTACGCAGTGTTCAAGACAGCAGAAGAGGTCCTCGCCTTCATCAAGGAGGAGGACGTCGTCTTCGTCGACGTCCGGTTCACCGACATGCCGGGGGTCCAGCAGCACTTCAACCTCCCCGCCAAGGCCGTCGACGACGACTTCTTCGTGAACGGGCAGCTCTTCGACGGCTCCTCGATCCGCGGTTTCGCCGGCATCGCCGAGTCCGACATGCAGCTCATCCCGGACGTGGCCACGGCGTTCGTGGACCCGTACCGCATCGAGAAGACGCTCAACGTCACCTGCTCGATCGTCAACCCCCGCAGCGGCGAGCCCTACCACCGCGATCCCCGCGGCGTGGCCGAGCGCGCCGAGGCCTACATGCGCTCCACCGGCATCGCGGACACCGCGAACTTCGCCTCCGAGGCCGAGTTCTTCATCTTCGAGGACGTCCGCTACGACGTTCAGCCGCAGGGCTCCTTCTACGCCGTGGACTCCGACGAGGCCCCGTGGAACTCCGGTCGCCGGGAGGAGGGCGGCAACCTGGCCAACAAGACGTCCCTGAAGGGCGGCTACTTCCCGGTCTCCCCCACGGACAAGCAGGCGGATCTGCGCGACGCCATCTCCGTGACCCTGGACGAGGTCGGTCTGGAGGTCGAGCGCGCCCACCACGAGGTCGGCGCTTCCGGCCAGGCGGAGATCAACTACCGCTTCGACACCCTGACCCACGCGGCCGACGACCTGCAGAAGTTCAAGTACGTCGTGAAGAACACCGCAGCGGCCTGGGGCAAGACCGCCACCTTCATGCCCAAGCCGGTCTTCAACGACAACGGCTCCGGCATGCACTGCCACCAGTCGCTGTGGAAGAACGGCGAGCCGCTGTTCTACGACGAGAAGGGCTATGCCGGGCTCTCCGACCTGGCTCGCTGGTACATCGGCGGGCTGCTCGAGCACTCCTCGTCCGTGCTGGCCTTCACCAACCCCACGGTGAACTCCTACCGCCGCCTGGTGAAGGGCTTCGAGGCCCCGGTCAACATGGTCTACTCGCAGGGCAACCGCTCCGCCGGCATCCGCATCCCGATCACCGGCACCAACCCCAAGGCCAAGCGCCTGGAGTTCCGCGCCCCGGACCCCTCCTGCAACCCGTACCTGGCCTTCGCCGCGCAGCTGATGGCCGGCCTGGACGGCATCCGCAACCGCATCGAGCCGGCGGATCCGATCGACAAGGACCTCTACGAGCTGCCGCCCGAGGAGGCCAAGGACATCAAGAAGGCTCCGGGCTCGCTCGAGGAGGCGCTGCAGGCGCTGGAGGAGGACCACGAGTTCCTGCTGCAGGGCGATGTCTTCACCGAGGACACTCTGTCCTCCTGGATCGAGTACAAGCGCGAGATGGAGCTCAAGCCGCTCTCGCTCGTCCCGCACCCGCTCGAGTTCAAGCTCTACTACGGAGTCTGATCCCTCAGCAGCACCACGGCAGGGGCCGCGATCGTCGAGGCGATCGCGGCCCCTGTTGCTTTCTGCGAACAAGCCGGCGCATCAGCTGCTGCTGAGGACCCCGCGGGCCCGACGGCCGACGGAGCTAGGCCCTCGCCGACGATCGGGTGCGGTCTGCTCAGAGGCCGTAGAACAGCCGCTCGAAGACAGCGCGGGCCTGGCGCGTGGTGCGAAGGTAGTCATCCTCGAGCAGCTCGGAGCTGCCCGGCGGATAGCCGCACCACCGCGCGACGGCCTCCATGTCCTGGCCCGCCGAGGGCAGCACGTCCGAGGCCCGGCCGGTGCGCAGCACGTTGCCGTTGCGGATGGCCGTGCACAGCTTCCAGGCCTTGGCCAGGGCGTGGGCGTCCTCCGAGTCCATCAGCTCGGCCTGCACCGCGGCCTCGAGCCCGTCCAGGGTGGAGGTGGTGCGCAGGCCGGGATGCTGGTGGGCGTGCTGCAGCTGCAGGGTCTGCACGAGCCATTCGACGTCCGAGAGACCCCCGCGACCCAGCTTCACATGCCGGGACGGGTCGGCACCGCGCGGCAGGCGCTCGTTCTCCACCCGAGCCTTCATGCGTCGGATCTCATTGAGCTGGCGCTCGGTGAGCTCCGCCGGGTAGCGGTAGGGATCGATCAGCTCGGTGAACCGCTCAGCGAGCAGATCCGACCCCGCCATGGGCCGGGCTCGGGTGAGCGCCTGGAACTCCCAGGTGTCCGCCCAGCGGCTGTAGTACTCGGCGTAGGACTCCAGCGACCGGACCATGGGACCGGAGCGCCCCTCGGGACGCAGATCGTTGTCGATCTCCAGCACGCGCTCGGCCACGATCGGCGGGTCGCAGGGCCGCTTGAGCAGCTGGACCATCCGCTCGATCACCCGCGCCGCCTGCGCCCCCGGTTGCTGCGGCGGGGCATCCTGGGCGGCGGCTTCGGAGTCCGGGGCGTCATCGGAGGCCGCAGCCTCGTCGGAGGCGCCCGACAATGCATCGTCGTATTCCGCGGTGTCGTCGGTGCTCGCGTCCTCCGCGTCCTCCGCAGCATCGGCCGCCTCGGGGGCCGCGGCATCGTCCGGTCGGGAGATCAGCCCGTGCTCATGGCGGTCAGGATGCTCGTGGCCGTCTTCGCAGGGGACGTAGACGTAGAGGACATCAGCGTCGGAGCCGTAGCCGATCTCGCGACCGCCCTGGCGCCCCATGGCGACCACGAGGACGTCGGCCGCCCAGGGCACTCCCTGCTCGCGGTGCAGCTCCCGCTCGGCGGAATACAGGGCGCCGAGCACCGCAGCGCGGTCGATGTCCGACAGCGCCGCGACGACCTGCTGGACATCGATCAGCCCGGCGGTGTCGGCCAGCGCCACGCGCAGCGACTCCCTGCGCCGCATCAAGCGGATCATGCGCACTGCGGACTCGGCATCCGGGTGACGGCCCATCTGCGCGTGCGTCTCCGCCCACAATGTGGCGAAGGTCCGGGGCTTGAGCTCGGCGTCCGTGCCCAGCCACGCGGTGGCCTCCGGCAGCGTCTCCAGCATGTCCGAGATGTAGCGCGAGGAGGAGAGCACGTGGCACAGGCGCTGCGCCCCGGTGTTGGAATCGCGCAGCATCCGCAGGTACCAAGGCGAGGTGCCCAGCTCCTCCGACACGCGCCGGAAGCCGAGCAGCCCGGCATCCGGATCCACGCCTTCGGCGAACCACTCGAGCAGCACCGGAAGCAGCGTGCGCAGGATGCTGGCCCGGCGGCTGACGCCCCGAGTGAGCGCCTCGAGGTGACGATGGGCAGCCTTGGGGTCGCGGTAGCCCAGCGCCTTGAGGCGGTCTCGGACCTGGTCCTGGTTCAGCTCGACGCCCTCGAAGGAGGTGTTGGTGATCGCGGCCAGCAGCGGGCGGTAGAAGATCCGCTCGTGCATGCCGCGCACGGCCCTGCGCGTCTTGTGCCAGCGCTCCATCAGGTCGTCGCCGCCGGTGCGGGCACCCGTCCTGGGCGGGTGCATGGCGGCGGCGATTACGGCCAGCTCCGCGGTGGAGGTCGGCATCAGGTGGGTGCGACGCATGCGGAAGAGCTGGATGCGATGCTCGAGCAGGCGCAGCCACCGGTACTGGGCGCCGAACTCCTCGGCATCCTCACGGCCGATGTACCCGGCGTTGGCCAGGGCCGCCAGGGAGTCCGTGGTGGCACGGGTGCGCACGGACTCGTCGCCGCGGCCGTGCACCAGCTGCAGCAGCTGGACGGTGAACTCGACGTCGCGCAGGCCGCCGGGGCCGAGCTTGACCTGGCGGTCCCGCTCCTCGGAGGGGATGTTGTCCATGACGCGCCGGCGCATGGCCTGCACCGAGGACACGAAGCCCTCGCGCTGGCTCGACTCCCACACCATGGGCGAGATCGCCTCGGAGTAGCGGCGGCCGAGCTCCTGGTCCCCCGCCATGGGCCGGGCCTTGAGCAGCGCCTGGAACTCCCAGGACTTGGCCCACTTGCGGTAGTAGCGCACGTGGGAGTCCAGTGTGCGCGACAGCGGCCCGTCCTTGCCCTCGGGGCGCAGGTTGGCGTCGAGTTCCCACAGCGGGGCCTCCGGGCCGTTGGACATCACAGCTCGGGCGGTCCCGCTGGCCAGGGCCGTGGCCAGCACGGCTGCGCGGTCGTCGTCGATCGGCTCGTGGCCGTCCTCGCCGCCGAACGGGTCGACGATGTCGTGGACGTAGACGACGTCCACGTCCGAGATGTAGTTCAGCTCCCGGGCCCCGCACTTGCCCATCCCGATGACGCTGAGCCGGATGCGCTCGAGCTCCTCCGGGTCCGCCTGGGTGGACCCGCTGCCGGCGTGGATCTCAGCTCGGGAGACGGCCAGCGCGGCCTCGATGGCCGCTGCGGCCAGATCCGCGAGCTGCCGCCCGACGGCCGGCAGGTGCTCGACGGGATCGGCGGCGCCCAGATCGCCCAGGGCGATGCGGATGAGCTGGCGGCGGTACTCGACGCGCAGGGCTGCCGCGCCGTCATCGCCTATGGACTGCGCGACGGGCGTGTCCGCCTCCGGGTCGGCGCCCACGCTGCGCAGGAGGCTCGAGCGCAGCTCGTCGGCGGAGATCTCCTCCGGCTCGGGGTCGAAGGGACCATCGAGCAGGTCCAGGTGCTGCGGGTGCGACTCGAGGAAGCCGCCGAGGGCCTCGGAGCAGCCCAGCAGGCGGATCAGCGTCTGCGCCTGCTGCGGGTCCTTCAGACGGGCAGCGGCCCGGGGCTCGGCCTCGATCAGTCGCACCAGGCAGCGCACGGCGGCGTCCGGGGAGCCGGTCTGCTCGAGCTGCCCGAGCAGGGGCTCGAGCTCCACGCCCTTCAGCTCGCCGAAGCCGAGCCAGCGCCGGGCCGTGCGCACGTCGTCGAACCCGGTCTTGACCAGGCGCCGGTCCGCGAGCTTCTCGAGCGCCTCCGGAAGGGCGGTGGGAGCGTCCTGTTCCTGGCTCATGTGCGAGCGCCTTCCGTTCTTCAGAGCAGGCCGAGATTGGTCTCGAGCTCGTAGCGGGTGACCACCGTGCGGTAGGAGTCCCATTCCGCGCGCTTGTTGCGCATGATGTGCCCGAAGACCTGCTCGCCGAGCAGATCGGCCATGAACTCGGACTCCTCGGCCAGTCGGATCGCCTCGTGCAGGGAGCCCGGCATGGGCTCGTGCCCGGCCACGCGGCGCTCGGCGCTGGACATGGCGCTCAGATCGTCCGACTCGACCTCAGGCAGCTCCAGCTCGTCCTCGATCCCGCGCAGGCCGGCGGCCAGCACGCCGGCGTAGGCCAGGTACGGGTTGGCCGCCGAGTCCAGGCCGCGGTACTCGATGCGCGCGGACTGCACCTTGTCCGGCTTGTACAGCGGCACCCGCACGAGTGCGGAGCGGTTGTTGTGGCCCCAGGAGACGTAGGAGGGAGCCTCATCCCCGCTCCACAGCCGCTTGTACGAGTTCACGAACTGATTGGTCAGGATCGCCATCTCCGGGGCGTAGCGCAGCACGCCGGCGATGAAGTGCCCGGCCACGCGCGAGAGCTGGAACTCGGCACCCGCCTCGAAGAACGCGTTGGTGTCGCCCTCGAACAGGGAGAAGTGCGTGTGCATGCCCGAACCGGGGTGATTGCCGAACGGCTTGGGCATGAAGGTCGCGTACGACTCGTGCTTGAGCGCCGACTCCTTGACGATCGTGCGGAACGTCATGATGTTGTCCGCGGTCTGCAGCGGATCGGCGTAGCGCAGGTCGATCTCGTTCTGGCCCGGGCCGGCCTCATGGTGGGAGAACTCGACGGAGATGCCGACCTCCTCGAGCATGAGCACGACGTCCCTGCGGAAGTTCTGCACCACGCCGCCCGGGGTGTGATCGAAGTAGCCCTCGCTGTCCACCGGCGTGGGCTCACCCGTGGCAGGATCCAGGCGCGAGGACTCCAGGAGGTAGAACTCGATCTCCGGGGAGGTGTAGCAGGTGACGCCCTGCTCGGTGGCCTTGGCCAGCACGCGCTTGAGCACACCGCGGGGATCCGCCATGGACGGCTCGCCGTCCGGGGTGAGGATGTCGCAGAACATGCGGGCCGTGGGCTGATCCTCACCGCGCCACGGCAGGATCTGGAAGGTCGAGGGATCCGGCTGAAGGAGCATGTCCGACTCCGTGACCCGCGAGAAGCCTTCGATCGAGGAGCCGTCGAAGCCCAGTCCCTCCTCGAAGGCCGACTCGACCTCCGCCGGGGCGAGCGCCACGGACTTGAGCGTGCCCGTCACGTCCGTGAACCACATGCGCACGAAGCGGACGTCGCGGTCCTCGATGGTGCGCAGCACGAACTCCTGCTGACGGTCCATGGGGTCTCCTTAGGCTCGAGAGCTCGCCCGCGAAGGCGAGGGGCCGTCGCCGATGACGACCCGGTGCGGTGCCGGATCACAGCATATCGGCCGGCTCGGACGGCGATGGGGGCGCGCCGTGTCCTGCGCGTACCCTGAGTCGCATGACTGATGCAGCTTCCTCGGATCACGCCGCAGATCGCCCGGACACCGCGCCCTACCCCAACAGCGCTTCCGTTCCCGCGGGCGCCGCCGAGCGCAGCGCACCGGGGCTGCGCAGCGTGGGCCGGGTGCGCACCCGGCACCTGCAGGAGGCCAAGGAGACCGGCGAGCGCTTCACGATGCTCACGGCCTACGACGCCATGCTCGCCGAGATCTTCGACTCCGCGGGCATCGACACCCTCCTGGTCGGCGACTCGGCCGGGAGCACGGTCTTCGGGGAGTCCTCGACCCTGCCGGTGACACACGAGCAGATGATCATGCTCTCGGCTGCGGTCTCCCGCTCCGCCCGTCGTGCCCTGGTGATCGCCGACCTGCCCTTCGGCTCCTACGAGGAGTCCCCGCAGCAGGCCGTGCGCTCGGCGGTGCGGCTGCTCAAGGAGGGAGGGGTCCACGCGGTGAAGATCGAGGCGGACGTCGCGCTGGCCGAGCACGTCCGCGCCGTGGTGCGCGCGGGGATCCCCGTGATGGGCCATGTGGGCTTCACCCCGCAGTCCGAGCACGCCCTGGGCGGCTACCGCGTCCAGGGCCGCGGCGAGGCGGCCCGACGGGTCCTCGACGACGCTCTGGCCCTCCAGGAGGCCGGGGCGTTCTCCGTGCTGCTCGAGATGGTCCCGGCGCAGACCGCGCAGGAGGTCGACGCCGCTCTGGACGTGCCGACCGTGGGCATCGGCGCAGGGGCTGCGACCACCGGGCAGGTGCTCGTGTGGCAGGACCTGCTGGGTCTCAACGGCGGACGCGTCCCGCGGTTCGTGCGTCAGTACGCCGCTCTGCGCTCCACGATCACCGACGCCGTGACCCGCTATGCCGACGACGTCCGCGACGGTTCCTTCCCCGGCCCCGAGCACACCTTCTGAAGCTGCCCCTGAGCAGGTCCGAGCCGGCCAGGCACGTGGCCTGAGAGCTCAGCTGCGAGGCACGGGACGACGAGGGCCCCGACGGCAGCGCTGCCGTCGGGGCCCGTCCACGTCCTCGGAGCAGACGAAGCCCGCTCAGTCGTCGCGGAACTCGCGCTCCTTCTCGTCCCAGGCCCTGGACTTGGCCGCCGCGGTCTCCAGCGCCTTGCGCGCCTCGGCCTCCGAGGCGTACGGGCCCAGCAGCTGGCTGTAGTCCGACTGCTGGCCCTGCTCGATCTGACCGCTGCTGAGGTTGTACCAGTACTCCATGAGGCGACCCGCCTTCCCGGTGTCGTCGTGCGGCCGCATGGCTCCAGGGCCCTGCGGCCGGCTCGCTGCGCGAGCACTTCCGCTGCCAGTATCCCCCACCGTGATCCGCACGGCCTGCTCCGTCCGCGGCACGCCGCCCCGTTGCCCGGTCGACCGGTCCCGCAGCGGCGTCGGCCCGGAGAACTAGGCTGGGAGGAAGACCACCCGACGCAGCGCCGTCGAGAACCCCTGACCAGAAGGAGCGCCGATCCCCGTGTCCAGCCCGTCCCACAACCTCCCCGCCGAGCCCGGCGCCGCCCCGCTCGGACGCCTGCGCCCCGGAGCCATCGGGAAGTCGCGCCAGGTGCCCGGCGGCATCGTCCGGCCCGAGTACGTGGGCAAGAAGGATCCCGACGAGGGCAAGTGCTCGAACATCTACACCCCGGAGGAGATCGAGCTGGTGCGGGCCGCCGGCACGATCGCCGCCGACGCCCTGCAGGAGGCCGGGAAGGCCTGCGTGCCGGGCACGACCACCGATGAGCTGGACCGCATCGCCCACGAGTACATGTGCGATCACGGGGCGTATCCGTCCTGCCTGGGCTACCGCGGCTTCCGCAAGTCGATCTGCACCTCGCTCAACGAGGTCATCTGCCACGGCATCCCGGATTCCACCGTGCTCGAGGACGGCGACATCATCAACCTCGACGTCACGGCCTACAAGGACGGGATGCACGGCGACACGAACGCCATGTTCCTGGTGGGCGAGGTCGACGAGCAGTCCCGCCTGCTCGTGGAGCGGACACGGGAGTCGCTGAACCGCGCCATGAAGGCAGTGCGTCCGGGCCGCGAGATCAACGTCATCGGACGGGTCATCGAGAAGTACGCCCAGCGCTTCGGATACGGCGTGGTCCGCGACTTCACGGGCCACGGAGTGGGCCACGAATTCCACACCGGGCTGATCATCCCGCATTACGATGCCGCGCCCTCCTATGCCACGGAGATCGTTCCGGGCATGATCTTCACCATCGAGCCCATGCTCACTCTCGGATCCATCCAGTGGGAGCAGTGGGACGACGACTGGACGATCACCACCGCCGACAGGCGGCGCACCGCCCAGTTCGAGCACACCATGGTGGTCACCGAGGACGGCGTGGATGTCCTGACGCTGCCCACGGCCGCCTGAGCCTGCACCGCCCATCGAAGGGAGCCGACATGGCCGCCAAGAAGACCCCCGCCAAGCCCGCGGAGAAGATCACCGCCGAGGACGTCGTCAAGGACTCGGGAGTCCGCGACGATGACACCACTCCCCCGGCCCCGTCCGCGGGCTCGGCCTCGAGCGCGCGTCGCTTCATCGGGATCGATGTCGGCGGCACCGGCATCAAGGGCGGGATCGTCGACCTGGAGGTCGGCGATCTGATCGGGGAGCGCTACCGCATCCCCACGCCGCAGCCGGCCACGCCGGAAGCCGTCGGCAAGGTCATCGGCGAGATCGTCGCCGTGCTGCAGGACCGCGAGGGTGCCCCGGAGCCGGGATCGCCCATCGGCGTGATCGTCCCGTCGATCGTCAAGAACGGCGTGACCAAGCTGGCGGCCAACATCGACGAGTCGTGGGTCGGGGCGAACATCGCCGAGACCTTCTCCGAGACGCTGGGCCGTCCGATCGCCGCCCTCAACGACGCCGACGGCGCCGGCCTGGCCGAGGCCCGCTACGGCGCCGGCAGGGGCGTCGACGGACTGGTCATCATGCTCACCCTGGGCACGGGCATCGGTGCCGCCCTGATCATGGACGGGCATCTGGTGCCCAACGCCGAGCTCGGGCACCTGGAGCTCGACGGCCACGACGCCGAGACCCGGGCCTCGGCCGTGGCGCGCGAGCGGCAGGAGCTGTCCTTCAAGAAGTGGGCCACGCACCGCCTGCAGCCCTATTTCGAGCACGTGCAGATGCTGTTCTCCCCCGACCTGTTCGTGGTCGGCGGCGGCGTGTCCAAGAAGTCGGACAAGTTCCTGCCGCTGCTCGAGCTCGAGACCCCCGTGGAGGTGGCTCAGCTGCGCAACAACGCGGGCATCGTGGGCGCCGCCCTGTGGGCCGAGGAGGATCAGCGCCGCCACGCCGCGGGCTGAGTCCGGCTCCCTCCCGACAGCGCTCGGGCCCCGGCAGCATCCGGGCATTGCAAAGGCCCGTCAGGGTTCGCGGCTTCCCCTCCGCAACCCCTGACGGGCCTTATGCATTGACTATACAGGCCGTCTCCGGTCCCCTGCAAGGCGGTGATCGCCGAGGGCGGAACCCGCGGCGCAGCCCCAGGTCAGGCCCGGGATGCTCCCGTCACAGCAGCCGCTCCTGCTCGGGGCTCTGCTCGGTCTCCGGAGGCTGAGCGGCCCGCCTGCGCTCGGCCGACGTGCGCCGCTCGGCGGAGGCGCGCCGCTTGGAGCGCCGCGGCGCGGCCACCCCGTCATCCACGAGCGCCTGCTGGCCGTTGGACTGGGCGGCGCGCTCGGAGCGCAGCACCTCGATCGCGTTCTCGAAGTCGTCCAGGTCGCTGAAAGCCTGGTACACGGAGGCGAAGCGCAGATAGGCCACCACATCCAGGCGGCGCAGCGGCTTGAGGATGGCCAGCCCGACCTCGTCGGCCTCGATCTCGGCGATCCCGGCCCCGCGAACCGACTCCTCGACCTCCTGAGCCAGCTTGGCCAGGTCGTCCTCGTTCACCGGCCGGCCCTGGCATGCCTTGCGCACGCCGGAGACGATCTTCTGGCGCTCGAACGGCTCGGTGACCCCCGAGCGCTTGATCACCGAGATGGTGGTGGTCTCCATGGTGGAGAATCTCCGCTTGCACGCGGCGCACTGGCGGCGGCGCCGGATCGCGGCGCCGTCGTCGGTGGTGCGCGAGTCCACGACCTTGGAGTCGGGGTGGCGGCAGAACGGGCAGTGCATGCTCAGCCCTCCGTGTCGGCGGCGGGCTCGGCGGAATCCTGCGCGCGCACCGTGACGGCCACGCCGTGGTTGGGCAGGTCCTCTGCCTCGGCCAGCGCCGAGATCGCCGGCTCCAGGTGCAGCAGGGCGTTCCGGTCGTACTCGATGATCTGCACGGCCTTCATGAAGCTCGTGGTGCACAGTCCCTGGGCGTGCACGGCAGAGCCACCCGTGGGCAGCACGTGGTTGGAACCGGCCGCGTAGTCCCCCAGCGGCACCGGGCTGTACGGGCCCACGAAGATCGCCCCGGCATTGCGCACCCTGGCCGCCACGGCGCGCGGATCCTCGGTGTGGATCTCGAGGTGCTCGGCGGCGTAGGCATCGGCCACGGCGATCGAGGCCTCGAGGCTGTCGGTGAGCACCACGCCGGACTGCTCGCCCTCCAGCGCCGTGCGGATGCGCTCGGCGTGGCGCGCCGTGCCGGCCAGCTCCACGATGGCCTCTGCGACCTGCTGCGCGATCCGCGGGCTGTGGGTGATCAGCACCGACCCGGCCAGCGGGTCGTGCTCTGCCTGGGAGATCAGATCGGCGGCCACGTAGCGCGGCTGAGCGGTCTCATCGGCGATCACGGCGATCTCGGTGGTGCCGGCCTCGGCATCGACGCCCACGACCGAGCGCAGCTGGCGCTTGGCGGTCGCCACGAACAGGTTGCCCGGCCCGGTGATCGTGTGCACGGGCTCCAGGACGTCACGGCGGTCCTCGCCCTCGTCGACCACGCCGTGGGCCATGGCGGCCAGGGCCTGGGCCCCGCCGATCGCCCAGACCTCGTCCACGCCGAGCAGCCCGGCGGCGGCCAGGATCGTGGGATGCGGCAGGCCGCCGAACTCGGCCTGCGGCGGCGTGCACAGCACGACCGACTCGACGCCGGCGGCCTGCGCGGGCACGACGTTCATCACGACCGACGAGGGGTAGACGGCCAGACCGCCCGGGACGTAGAGGCCCACGCGCTGCACCGGGGTCCATCGGTGGACCAGTCGTGCTCCGGGAGCGACCTCGATCTCGGCATCGGCCGGGCGCTGAGCGGCGGCGAAGGCGCGGCAGCGCTCGATGGCCGATTCGAGACCCGCGCGCACGGCCGGATCGAGCTCGCGCACGGCCTGCTGGATCTGCTCGGGATCCACCTTGAGGCGTTCCTGGGCGACCCCGTCGAAGCGCTGGGCGTAGTCCCGCAGGGCCTGCGCGCCGCGCTCGCGCACGTCCGCGATGATCGCCCGGACGGTGTCGTCGGCGTCCTGACGGGCGACGTCGGTCTGCCGAGGCACGACGGCGCGCAGCTGCGCCCAGGCCAGGTCCTGGCCGCGCAGATCGATCGTGCGCAGGACGGGACCGGCCCCGTTCCCGGCGCGGTCCTGGGACGAGGCCGCAGCAGCGGGGTCGGCGGAGGGCACGGGGTTCTCAGGATTCGCGTTCACGGCGTCCATTCTAGGCCCCGGCGATGATGGCCCCGGGAGCACCGGCCCCCTCTGCGACGGGCTCAGCCCTCCAGGCAGGCGGGGCCCAGCAGGACCTTCAGATCGCCGAAGAACGCCGGTCCGGCCTCGACCCGGTACTGCGGCGGCAGCTGCCAGACCTGCGTGGCCCGCTGGGTGCCGACCCGAAGCCGGACCTCGGAATCGCCGCGGTGGCTGCGCAGCACCGAGGCGAGCTCCCCGACGGTCTGCTCGTTGAGCCGGCGCTCCGGCACCGTGATCGTGACCGGACCGGCGTGGCCCTCCGGGTGGATCTCCGGCAGGGTCAGCTCCATGGCGGACATGGACACGGAGCCGTCGTCGCGCTTCTGCACGCGGCCCTTGATCGAGCAGATCAGGTCCTCGGCCAGCACTCCCGCGATGGGGGCGTAGACCTTGCCGAAGAACATGATCTCGACGGAACCGGACCGGTCCTCGAGCTCGATCCGGGCATAGGCGTTGCCCGAGGACTTGGCGATCCGGCGCTGGACCGAGGTGATCATGCCGGCGACCGTGACGATCGCCCCGTCCGGCTTGCCGCCGTCCTCGGAGAGCACCTGCTGCACCGAGGTGTCCGAGTGCTCGGCCAGCGCCTGGTCCAGCCCGCGCAGGGGGTGATCCGAGACGTAGAGCCCGAGCATCTCGCGCTCGAAGGAGAGCATGTCCTTGCGCTCCCACTCCGGCAGGTCAGGGACCTCGACCTGCAGCCCCTCGCCCTCCGACTCGGCGGTGTCCCCGCCCATGGCGAAGATGTCGAAGGTGAACTCGCCCTTGGCCTCGTTCTTCTTCTGGGACACGACGTCGTCGATGGCCTGCTCGTGGACGTCCACGAGCGCCCGGCGGGTGTGCCCGAGCTGATCGAAGGCCCCCGACTTCACGAGCGACTCGATCGTTCGCTTATTGCACACCACGAGCTCGACCTTGGAGAGGAAGTCGTTGAAGGACGTGAAGGCCCCCTCCGACGTGCGAGCGCGCACGATCGCCTCCACCACGTTGGCGCCCACGTTGCGCACCGCGGCCATGCCGAAGCGGATGTCCTCCCCCACGGGCGTGAAGTTCACGACGGACTCGTTGACGTCCGGTGGCAGCACGGTGATGCCCATGCGGCGGCACTCGTTGAGGTAGAGCGCGAGCTTGTCCTTGTCATCGCCCACCGACGTCAGCAGCGCGGCCATGTACTCGGCCGGGTAGTGCGCCTTGAGGTAGGCCGTCCAGTAGGAGACCAGTCCGTAGGCGGCGGTGTGCGCCTTGTTGAACGCGTAGTCGGAGAACGACTCGAGGACGTGCCACAGGGTGTCGGCGGCCTCCCGGGAGTACCCGTTCTTCTCCATGCCGCCGAAGAAGAAGTCCTTCTGCTTGTCCAGCTCGGACTTCTTCTTCTTGCCCATGGCCCGGCGCAGCAGATCCGCCTGGCCCAGGGTGTAGTCGGCGACCTTCTGCGCCACGGCCATGACCTGCTCCTGATACACGATCAGGCCGTAGGTCAGGTCCAGGATCTCGGCCAGCGGCTCCTCGAGCTCCGGGTGGATCGGGGTGATCTCCTGCTGGCCCGTCTTGCGCAGGGCGTAGTTGATGTGCGAGTTCACGCCCATGGGGCCGGGGCGGTAGAGCGCCAGCACAGCGGAGATGTCCTCGTACTGGTCCGGGCGCATCATCTTCAGCAGCTGGCGCATGGGGCCGCCGTCGAGCTGGAAGACGCCCAGCGTGTCGCCGCGGGCCAAGAGGTCGTAGGAGGCCTTGTCGTCGAGAGCCAGCCCCTCGAGGTCCAGGACGAAGCCGTCGCGGTTGTGGGTGATGTTCTCCAGGGCGTCGGAGATGATCGTGAGGTTGCGCAGCCCCAGGAAGTCCATCTTGATCAGCCCGAGCCCCTCGCACGTGGGGTAGTCGAACTGGGTGATGATCTGCCCGTCCTGCTCGCGGCGCATGAGCGGGATGATGTCGATCAGCGGGTCCGAGGACATGATCACGCCGGCGGCGTGCACGCCCCACTGGCGCTTGAGCCCCTCGAGGCCCTGGGCCGTCTCGAAGACCTTCTGCGACTCGGGGTCCTCCTGCAGGACCTCTCGCAGCTCGGCGGCCTCCTCGTAGCGCTTGGCATCCTCGTTGTAGACATCCGCCAGGGAGATGCCCTTGCCCATGATGTCCGGCGGCATGGCCTTGGTGAGCTTCTCGCCCATGGAGAACGGGTAGCCCAGCACGCGCGAGGAGTCCTTCAGCGCCTGCTTGGCCTTGATGGTGCCGTAGGTGACGATCATGGCCACGCGCTCGTCGCCGTACTTCTCGGTGACGTAGCGGATGACCTCCGGGCGGCGACGATCATCGAAGTCGATGTCGAAGTCCGGCATGGAGACGCGCTCGGGGTTCAGGAAGCGCTCGAAGATCAGCCCGTGCTCCAGGGGGTTCAGCTCCGTGATGCGCATGGCGTAAGCGACCATGGAGCCTGCGCCGGAGCCGCGCCCCGGACCCACGCGGATCCCCTGGGCCTTGGCCCAGGTGATGAAGTCGGCCACCACCAGGAAGTACCCGGGGAAGCCCATCTGCAGGATGATCCCCTTCTCGTACTCGGCCTGATCGCGCACCTCCGAGGGGACGCCGTCCGGGAAGCGGAACTCCAGGCCGCGGTCGACCTCCTTGGCGAACCAGGACTCCTCCGACTCGCCCTCCGGGACCGGGAAGACGGGCATGAACTTGCCGACGGTCTCGTCGAACTCGACGTGGCAGCGCTCGGCGATCTCCAGCGTGTTGTCGCAGGCCTCCGGGTAGTCCCGGAACAGATCCCGCATCTCCGCGGCCGACTTGAGGTAGAACTCGTCGGCATCGAACTTGAAGCGCTTGGGATCGGCCAGCGTGGAGCCGGACTGCACGCACAGCAGGGCGGCGTGCGCCTTGGCGTCCTCGGCATTCGTGTAGTGGAGGTCGTTCGTGGCGACCAGGGGCAGCTGGAGGTCCTTGGCCAGCTTCATGAGGTCCTGGTGGACGTCCTTCTCGATCCCCAGGCCGTGATCCATGATCTCGCAATAGAAGTTCTCGGGGCCGAAGATGTCCCGGAACTCGGCGGCGGCGTCGATCGCCTCCTTGTACTGACCCAGCCGCAGACGGGTCTGGATCTCCCCGGACGGGCAGCCGGTCGTGGCGATCAGGCCCTTGCCGTAGCGGTTGAGCAGATCCCGGTCCATGCGGGGCTTGTAGAGCTGGCCCTCCAGGGAGGCGTAGCTCGAGGCCCGGAACAGGTTCTGCATGCCCTCGGTGGTCTCGGCCAGCAGGGTCATGTGGGTGTAGGAGCCGGCGCCGGAGACGTCGTTGCGGCCGCCGTCGGCGAACTTCACGCGCGTGCGATCGGCGCGTGCCGTGCCCGGGGTCAGGTACGCCTCCACGCCGATGATCGGCTTGATCCCGGCCTTGTTGGCCCGCGACCAGAAGTCGTAGGCGCCGAAGACGAAGCCGTGGTCGGTCGTGGCCAGCGAGTCCATCCCCTGGGCGTGGCAGGCCTCGAACAGATCGTCGAGTCGAGCGGCGCCGTCGAGCATGGAGTACTCGGTGTGCACGTGCAGATGCGTGAATCCCTTGCCCTGAGTCATCGCGAGGATCCTATCCGCAGCCTCCGACGCGACAGGGGCCGACACCGGTGCCGCTGATCACGCACCCCTCGTGCGGCGCCGCCCCGGACGACGACGGCCCCGCCGAGGCAGGAGGCCAGCAGGCCTCAGCGCGGTCCGCCGTCGCGCAGGGTCTCCAGCGCCCAGCTCAGATCCGCGGGAGGCTCGGACGTGAACGTGACCCGCTCCCCCGTCCCCGGGTGCTCGAAGCCCAGACGGCGCGCGTGCAGCCACTGGCGGGTCAGGCCCAGGCCCGCCGACAGGGCGGGATCGGCGCCGTAGGTGAGGTCCCCGGCGCAGGGGTGCTTCAGGGCGCTGAAGTGCACGCGGATCTGGTGCGTGCGCCCCGTCTCCAGGTGGACCTCCAGCAGCGTGGCGCGCCCGAAGGACTCCAGCGTCTCGTAGTGGGTCACGGAATCGCGCCCGCCCTCGATCACCGCGAAGCGCCACTCGTAGTCGGGGTGCCGGGCGATCGGCGCCTCGATCGTGCCCCTCATGGGATCGGGCATGCCCTGCACGACCGTGTGGTAGATCTTCTCGACCGTGCGCTCCTTGAACGCCCGCTTCAGCGCCGCGTACGCCCGCTCGGAGCGGGCTACGACCATGAGACCTGAGGTCCCCACGTCCAGGCGATGGACGATGCCCTGGCGCTCTGCCGCCCCGGAGGTGCTCACGGTGATCCCGGCGCCGGCCAGGGCGCTGAGCACAGTGGGGCCGGACCATCCCGGCGACGGATGCGCGGCGACGCCTGCGGGCTTGTCGATCACCACGATGTCGTCGTCCGCGTGGATCACGGAGAAGCCGTCGACGGTCTCCGGCACGATCACCGACAGGTCGATCTCCTCGGGCATGAGGACGTGCACCGCAGCTCCCTGAGCGAGCTTGCGGGACTTGGCGATCGGCGCGCCGTCGACCTCGACCTCCTGGGCCTCGAAGAGCCTGCCGGTCGCGGTGCGCGACAGCCCGCTGAGCTGGGCCACGATCGCATCCGCCCGGGCACCGGCCAGCTCCTCGGGGACCTGGAGGACGCGCTGCTCGCGCTGGGGGGCCGCGCTCATCGGCTCGTCTCCCGTCCGGGAGCATCGGTCCTCGACGTCTCCTGACCGACGGCGCCGTCCTGGGTCGCACCGGTGCGGGGATCCGCGGCTGGACTCGTCTCCCCGTCGGAGGCGGTGCGGTCGCGGCCGGAGCTAGTGCCGTCGGGCTCACGGCCGAAGAGGATCAGCGCGGCGACAAGGATGACGCCCACGACCACGCCGGAGTCGGCGACGTTGAACACCGCGAAGCCCTGGACGTGGATGAAGTCGACCACGTGCCCGTTGGGGAACCCGGGCCAGCGCAGCAGCCGATCCGTGAGGTTGCCGGCGGCGCCCCCGAGCACCAGGCCGAGGCTCAGCGCCCAGACCAGCGAGCGGACTCGCGGCAGATAGATCAGGATGCCGATCGAGACGATCGCCATGATCGCCGTGAACACCCAGGTGAAGCCCTCGCCCATGGAGAAGGCGGCACCCGGGTTGAGGATGTAGTGCCACTGCAGCAGCCCGTCGATCACGGGGATCTGCTGGCCCAGCGTCATGGTCCGCTCCACGAGCGCCTTGGTCCCCTGATCCAGCCCGTAGACCGCAGCGGCGCACAGCAGCGCCAGGATCAGCGCAGCCCCCCGGCCCCGCGTTCGTGCGGCGGTGCTGCGTGGGCGCTGCCCAGAGGCGGGTGAGGACATGGGTTGTGCACCGGGCTCTCTCGCGGGAGGCGGATCGGGGACGGTCCGGGGTCAGCCGGACGGGTACGACGACGAGCAGACGCCGCGCACCATCCCCGTGCGGGGAGGTGCGCGGCGTCTGCTCGGATCAGCGCAGGTCGGAGGAGGACTCGGGGGCCAGCGACGGGGCGGTCCTGATCTCCTCGAGCTGCCCGCCGATGAACTCGGCCAGACGCTCGCGGTAGGACGACTCGAAGCCGCGCAGGTCCGAGACCTTGACCTCGAGATCGCGGCGCTCCTCCTCCAGGGAGGAGAGGACCTGGGACTTGGTGGTCTCGGCCTCCGAGACGAGCTCGTCGGCGCGGGTGCGGCCCTCGTCGATCAGACGATCGCGCTCGGCGCGACCCTCGCTGACGTACTGGTCGTGCAGCTTCTGGGCCATGGCGAGCACGCCGGCCGCGCTCTCGGCCGGGGCGACGTAGGGATCCTCAGCGGGCTGGGCAGCAGCCGGGGCCTCCTTGGCCGGGGCCGCAGCGTCGCCGGGGGCCTCGGGCTGCTCGGCGACCGGAGCGCTGACGGGCTCGACGGTCTCCTGCTCCTGCGCGGAGTCCTGAGCCGAGACGGCGCTCGAGGTCTCAGCCTCCGATGCGGCCGTCGGGGCGTCCGCACCATCCAGGCGCTCGCGCAGCTCGGCGTTCTCCTGATTCAGCCGACGAAGCTCGACGACGATCTCGTCCAGGAAGTCATCGACCTCGTCCTGGTCGTAGCCCTCGCGGAACTTGGTCGGCTGGAAACGCTTGTTGATGACGTCTTCCGGGGTCAGAGCCATGGAATGTGCCTCTCCTCATAGCAATGGGGTCGAGTTCCGCCGCACGAGCCGGGGAACCCGCTTTCGGACAACGAGATCCGCGGGTCCGGTACCTGCTAGCCCTGCAGGAGATGCCTCAGCGCGACGTGCCCCGACACTGGGGGCCTTCGACGGATCAGACTACATGCTCGGCAGGGCCCGGAGACTGGTAGACCCGTCCACGGTTGTGATTGTGGCCCAACTGTCAGCTGAGCCCGAGCTGCGGCCTATCTGAGCGCACTCGAGCGGCGACGCGAACCGGATGATCTCAGGCCGACACCAGCAGGGAGATGCAGACGCTCTCGAGGATGACCAGCCCGAAGATGAGGATCATCGACGACAGATCCAGGGCGATCCCGCCGAGGCGCAGCGGCGGGATCAGCCGCCGCAGCGGGTTCAGGATCGGATCCGTCACGGCGTAGATGCTCGAGGCCAGCACCAGGGAAGCCCCCTGGGGGCGCCATCCGCGCGCGAAGGACTGGATCATGTCCACGGCGAACCTGCCGAGCACGACCAGGATCAGGACATGCACCAGCAGGTAGAGGATCGCGAAGACGACCGTCATGGCGCTCAGGCCTCTGCGGCGTCGAGGTCCTCGTCCGGGCCGACCGAGGAGTCGACGACCTCGACGTAGGACGGGGTGAGCAGGAACACCGTGGCGGTCACGCGCTCGATCGAGCCGTGGAGGGCGTAGACCAGCCCGGCGGCGAAGTCCACGAGGCGCTTGGCCTCGGCCTCGGCCAGATCGCTCAGGTCCATGATGACGGGAGTGCCGTCGCGGAAGGACTCGCCCACCGACTTCGCGTCGTTGTAGGAGCGCGGGTGGACGGTGGTGATGGTGCGCATGTCGTCTGCATCCTCTCGGGATGTCGAGGGGGCACGCTTGATCGGCGTGACGGGGGCTCGGTACTCGGAGTCACGGCGATGCTCGCGCGCGGGCCGGGTGCGCGACTGCTCGGCACCGCGGAGCTGCGACGCGGACTCGCCGTCGCGGGGACCGCGATCGGCGGGCTCGCTGCGACCATCGGATCCGCGGTCCTCGGACGCGCGGCGGGGACCGTCGTCCAGGGAGGGGCGGTCCTCGCGCGGCTGCGCCGGGGCGGAACGGCGCTCGGGCCGCTGCGGGGCGGGCGATCGGTCGTAGTCCTCGTCGTGGCCCTCGGGCTCGGCCAGGCCCAGACGGATCATGGCTCGGCGCATCGACTGGCTCACGCGCGACCCTCCTCGCTCTGATCTGCACCGCGGTGCAGATGATGGTCTTCGACTCCGACCGTCCCGGCGGTCCGCATCGGCAGGGCGCGGTTCGCGTCCTGCGGGGGGCTCGGCCCGATGCCGCCGGACCCGGAAGGATCAGCGGCGGGGAGGTCGACCGCCAGGCTACCCGACTCCCCTGCAGCGCCACGTCAGACGTGCCGGTCGGATGCCCGGAGTGCGACCCAGGACACGGCCAGCGCCGCCCAGTGCGGCGAGGCTGCGTTCAGCCTGGCTCAGGACACGGGGACGACGATGCCGGCGATCCGGCCGCTGGAGGGATCGCGGCGATGGGAGGACAGTCCCTCGTTCTCGAGCGTGCAGCGCGGGCTGTCCTCGGCCACGACCTCGACCTGCACTCCGAGCTGCTCCAGCTGGCGCGCGGCAGCGCCGGGCAGGTCGAGCCCCGGGGTGCCCCAGCGGGTCGTGGTGCGGATGCCGGGAAGGCTCTGCTCCGACTCCTCGGCCATCTGCTCGGGCACCTCATAGCACTGCGCGCACACGCACGGGCCGATCTGCGCGCTGATGCGCTGGGCCCCGCGCGCGCGCAGAGCCTCGACGACCGCCGGAAGGACACCGTCGAGCAGCCCGCGCCGACCCGCATGGGCGACGGCGGTCAACGGCGCGGTGCCGGCGCGCCCGGGCTCGCCGACCAGCACCACGGGCACGCAGTCGGCGACCATGACGGCGAGCGGGCGTCCTGCGGTGGAGACCGCGGCGTCGCCGGTGCAGACCTCGCCCGGGGCCGCCGCATCGGCATCGACCACGTGGGTGCCGTGCACCTGATCCAGATAGAGCACGGAGGCGGGATCCACGCCGAGATCGATGGCCGCGCGGTCACGACGAGCGCGCACCGCCTGGGGGTCGTCGGGGACATGAAGGCCCAGATTGCCGAGGTCCCTGTCGGTGAACACGGTGCGGACGCCGAGGCGCTGAGACGAATGCCAGTACATGGGCCCGACCCTAATCGCACGCACCTGACGACACGGTGGACACCGAGTGGCCGCTTCGTCACAGCAGCGAGAGCTCGACCCCGCTGCGCCCATGCCCCTCGACGGCAGAGGGAACACCAGAACGCCACTTGACGGGCGGCGGCATCTCCCGCGGAGGTCCGGCGGCTGTTTCGCGGAGCCCAAGTGCCACAAGTGGCCGACCCCCCCAGGTGGGCTCTCGGGGACCTCAGCGGGCCGCGGCGACTCTGCTGACCGTGCGACGGCTCGGGCCGGGACAAGACGAGGGCGGCGCCCCGACCGACCGGTCGGGGCGCCGCCCTCCTGCTCACGACATCGCGGGATCCGCGATGTCAGGACCTCACTTGAGGAAGTCCGGGAAGTCCAGCGAGTCCTTGCGGCCCGAGGACTTGGGTGCACCGGTCTCCGGCGGGAGGTCGACGTCGAAGCCGGCGTCGTCCGGGACGTCGTCGTTCGACGGGGCAGAGGACGCCGGGCTGGAGCCCCACGAGCCCGACTGCGAGCCGCCGAAGCCCGAGCTCTGGCCGCCGCGCTGAGCGGAGGAGCTGGAGGCGGTGGACGGAGCGCCGGCACCTGCACCGAAGGCGGCGCGGGTCGAGGCGGCCTGCTGCGCGGCCGGCGAGTTCGCGTTGGCGTTGGTCTCCTGCGACAGGGAGTCGAACCCAGCCGCGATCACGGTGACGCGGGCGCTGTCGCCCAGGGCGTCGTCGATGACCGCGCCGAAGATGATGTTGGCCTCCGGGTGGGCGACCTCCTGGACCAGGCGAGCGGCCTCGTTGATCTCGAACAGGCCGAGGTCCGAGCCGCCCTGGATGGACAGCAATACGCCGTGGGCGCCGTCGATCGAGGCCTCGAGCAGCGGCGAGGCGATCGCCAGCTCCGCGGCCTTGACCGCACGGTCCTCGCCCTGCGCCGAGCCGATGCCCATGAGCGCGGAGCCCGCGCCCTGCATGACGGACTTGACGTCCGCGAAGTCGAGGTTGATCAGACCCGGGGTGGTGATCAGGTCGGTGATGCCCTGCACGCCCGACAGCAACACCTGGTCCGCGGACTTGAACGCATCCAGCATGGACACGTTGCGGTCCGAGATGGACAGCAGGCGGTCGTTCGGGATGACGATGAGGGTGTCGACCTCGTCGCGCATGGTCTCGATGCCGTTCTCGGCCTGGTTCGAGCGGCGACGGCCCTCGAAGGTGAACGGACGGGTCACGACGCCGATGGTCAGCGCGCCCAGCGAGCGGGCGATGCGCGCGACGACCGGAGCGCCGCCGGTGCCCGTGCCGCCGCCCTCGCCGGCGGTCACGAAGACCATGTCGGCCCCCTTCAGGACCTCCTCGATCTCCTCGTGGTGGTCCTCGGCGGCCTGACGGCCGACATCCGGGTTGGCGCCGGCGCCGAGGCCGCGGGTCAGCTCACGGCCGACATCGAGCTTGACGTCGGCATCCGACATCAGCAGCGCCTGGGCATCCGTGTTGATCGCGATGAACTCCACACCGCGGAGTCCCTCCTCGATCATGCGGTTGACGGCGTTGACGCCGCCGCCGCCGATGCCGACGACCTTGATGACGGCCAGATAGTTCTGGGGCGTGGTGTCCATGATCACCCTGTCTTGATTCGGGGCCGCCGACCTGTATCGACGGTGGGGTCCGCGCTGACCCCTCAGTCTCAACCTTCGATCCAAGGTCGAGATATATGCCTGAGGGCTCATGCTCTGATTTCCTAGTCAGCCTAACAACCGAGGAGGCGTCGCCACGAGTTCGCGGCGCGTGTTGTGCGCATTGAGTCCCCGATTCGGGGACACCCCTTCAACACTCACCTGAGGGTCGAAGGAAATCACTCCGGACGACTACTCCAGCACCGGATGACGGGGAGCGGAGACGTCGTAGACATCGACCGCGCCGGTGGCCTCCGAGGCATCCACGAGCTCGGCCAGGACCTCGGCCTTCAGGGCGCTGTCGGTGTCATCGCCCCAGCGCACCGTGACCCCGTCCTGCAGCTCGAGCATCACGACCCCGCCCGATTCGGCGCGGGCCGTCTGGACCTGCTCGAGCAGCGACGAGGGCAGCGAGGCCAGCACCGAGCTGACCGTGTCCCAGTCCTCGCTGCCCAGCACGTCGGTGCCGCCGGCGATCACCGGGACCTGGCTCTGCTCGCTGTCGGTGAGCTGCTCGAGCTGTGTGCCCTCGCGGTCCACGAGCTGCCAGCCGTCGCCGTCCTCGACCGCAGCGACCGGGATCCGCTCCTGGACCTCGACGCGCAGGGTCCCGCTGCCGCTGGCGCTGGTGTCCACCGAGGCGACTGCCGGGAACTGCGTGAGCAGGGACTCGACCTCCTCGGAGGAGATGCGGGTCATGGACTTGCCCTCCAGCGGCTGCAGCGCCTCCTCGGCGGCCCCCTGGTCGGTCAGGGAGAGGCCCTCGACCTGCAGGGAGCGCACCGAGAACAGCGGGGAGAAGAACACGCCCCACACGATCAGGACCACGATCAGCACGGCCACCGCCAGACGCACCAGGCGGCGCAGCGCCGGGGACAGCCGACGACTGTCATCGCCGTCGTGCCCGTCGCGCGCCGAGCCCCCGGATCCCGAGCGGGACGAGCCCAGCTGCAGCGTGCGCCGCCAGTCGCTGAATCGCCCGCCTCCTGTGGGCACGGGCTCGAACTCGGACTCGCGCTGCTCGTCGAGCGCTGCGACCTTGTCCCGGCTGTTGACGCGCACGCGCGGGGTCTCGGCACCGGCGGACGACGGGGACTCAGCGCCGCCGGCGGTCTCGACCGGCTCCTGCTCGCGTCTGCGCTGCGTGGAGGGGGAGCCGGATGTGCCGCCGAAGCGCGGCTGGCGGGGTCGGGGTCCGCCCGCCATCAGGCCGAGGCCCCGGCCTGCCCGGAGTCCTCCAGTGCGCTGAGCAGGCGGGGGCCGAACGCGGTGACGTCCCCGGCGCCGACCGTGAGCACCAGATCTCCCTCCCGTGCCTGGGCCGCGATCTGAGCGATCGCCTCCTGGGGGTCGAAGGCGCTGCGCACCGAGTCCCCGGCGGCATCGGCGATCAGATCCGAGGAGACGCCCTCGACCGGGTCCTCGCGCGCTGCGTAGATCGGCAGGACCCAGGCGTCGTCGGCGATCTCGAGGGCCTGGGCGAACTCGCCCGCGAAGGCCTGCGTGCGGGAGAAGAGGTGGGGCTGGAAGAGCACCAGGACGCGGTCCTCCCCCGCCACGCGCCGTGCGGCCGTCAGCGCGGCGCGGACCTCGGTGGGGTGATGGGCGTAGTCGTCGATGACCCGCACGCCGCGGGCCTCTCCCTTGAGGTCGAATCGGCGGTCGGAGCCGTGGAAACCGGCCAGGCCCCGCAGGGCGTCCTCCGCGGGGACCCCGACGATCTGGGTGACGGCGAAGGCCGCTGCCGCGTTGAGCACGTTGTGCTCGCCGGGGACCTCCAGGCGCATGCGATGGCTGCGGAGGTCGGCGCCCTCCCCCAGGCTCAGCTCGGCGGTGGCGCCGATGCCCTCGGTGCGGATCTCGCTCACGCGGATCTGCGCGGAGGCATCGGTGCCGTAGGTGACCACGCTGCCGCCGCGGCGGCGCACGGCCTCGGCCAGCCGGCGCGAACCGGAATCGTCCTGGCATGCCACCAGGGTGCCGCCGGGGCGGAGGGTGTCCGCGAAGTCCTCGAAGGCCTGGAAGAAGGCCTCCTCGGAGCCGTAGTGATCCAAGTGGTCGGGCTCGATGTTCGTGACCACGGCGATCGTGGGCGCGTAGGAGAGGAACGAGCCGTCGGACTCGTCGGCCTCGGCCACGAACCAGCGGCCGCGGCCCAGGTGGGCGTTGGTGCCCAGATCGGCCACGTGCGCGCCGATGGCCCACGACGGCTCCTGCCCGCACTCCTGCAGCGCCACTGCCGCCATGGACGACGTGGTGGTCTTGCCGTGCGTGCCGGCGACCGCGACCACCTGGGAGCCGTGCATGGCCACCCCGAGGGCCTGGGAGCGGTGCAGCACGCGCAGCCCGGCCTCCCGAGCCGCGGCCAGCTCGGGGTTGGTCTCGCGGATCGCGGTCGAGACGACGACGGTCCGGGCGTCGGCGATGTTCTCGGCCGCCTGCCCGATGCTGATGCGGGCCCCGCGCTCGCGCAGCGCGGCGAGCCCGCGGGACTCCTGGGCATCCGATCCGGAGACGCTCACCCCGTGGGCCAGCAGCAGGCGGGCGACGGCGGACATGCCGGCGCCCCCGATGCCGATCAGGTGGGTGGGCCCCAGCCCGGCGGGATCGGTGTCCACGCCCATGGACTCGTTCGGGGACCCGGTTCCGGGATCAGTGCTCACGTCGTGCCTCCTGCAGGATCAGTTCAGCCATGGTCGCGTCCGCATCGCGCACGCCTGCCCCTCGTGCCGCACGGGTCATCTCGGCCAGGCCCTCGGGGGCCGTGAGCAGAGGCAGCACGTTCGCGCGGTACCACTCGGGGGTGAAGTCGGAGTCCTCGACGAGCCGGGCGGCGCCGGCCTCCACGAGGGAGCGGGCGTTGAGCGCCTGCTCGCCGTTGCCGATCGGCAGCGGCACGAAGATCGCGGGCAGTCCGACGGCGGCCACCTCGGAGACGGTCGCGGCCCCGGCGCGGGCAATCAGCAGATCGGCGGCGGCGTAGACGTCCTGCATGCCGTCGACGTACTCCACCTGCCGATAGCCCTCGGCCTCCAGCGGGCGCAGGTCCGGGGTGAGCACGGGCTTGTCGCGGCCGGTGATGTGCAGCAGCTGGTAGCCCTGCTCGGCGATCCCCGGCACGATCCCCTGGATCGTGCGGTTGATGGCCACCGCCCCGGAGGAGCCGCCGGTCACGATCACGGTGGTGCGCTCCGGGTCCAGGCCGAGGCGCTGCCGGGCCCCGCTCTGGGCGGCCGCGCGGTCGAGCTGCGAGATCTCCCGGCGCATGGGCATCCCCACCGTGCGGGCGCCCTTCAGCGGCGTGTTCGGGAATGCGGTGGCCACGACGGCGGCGAAGCGGGCTCCGACGCGATTGGCCAGCCCGGGGCGGGCGTTGGCCTCATGGATCACGACAGGGACGCCGCGACGGCGGGCCGCCAGGTACACGGGGGTGCAGACGTAGCCGCCCACGCCCACCACCACGTCGGCGCGGCTCTCGTCGATGATCCGCCCGGCCTGGCCGATCGCCCCGCGCAGGCGCACGGGCAGCTTGAGCAGATCCACGGAGGGTCGGCGAGGCAGCGGAACGCGGTCGATGGTCTCCAGCGGCAGACCGGCGGCCGGGACCAGGCGGGTCTCCATGCCCGAGGCGGTGCCGACCGCGGTGACCTGCGCTGCGGGCTCGGCGCGGCGCACCGCCGCTGCGATCGCCAGCAGCGGCGAGACATGCCCCGCGGTGCCTCCGCCGGCCAGCACCACGTTCACGGGGCGCTGGGACTCGGTCGGGTGGGCGTCGTGGTCGCTCATGCGGCTGCTCCTGCGGTGTACGGGACGTGCGTTCGGGTGTCTGGGGGCTCACGAGTCGCCGCGGCTGCGGAGGACCCTTCCGCGGCGGATGTCGTGGACCTCGGCGATGGGCTCGCGCTCATCGTCCATGAGGTCGTCGTAGCGGCCCTCGTGGTCGTAGGCATCGTACGCATCGTCGCCCGGCAGCGGCCGTCGGGCGGCGACGGGGCGCGAGCGCGGCTGCGGGATCGCCTCGACCATCCCGACCGAGGGCTGCCTGGCGAAGGACATCACGACGCCCACGGCGGACAGGCACATCAGCAGCGACGAGCCGCCGTAGCTGATGAACGGCAGCGGCACCCCGATCACCGGCAGCACGCCGGTGACCATGCCGATGTTCACGAAGGCCTGCCCGATCAGCCAGGCCAGGACGCCGCCGGTCACGATGCGCTCGAAGCCCGAGGTGGAGCGCATCAGGATCCGGGCCATGGCCACGGCCATCACGGCGAACAACACCAGGATGGTGACGGTGCCGAGCAGTCCGAGCTCCTCGCCGATGATCGCGAAGATGAAGTCGTTGTGGGCCTCGGGGACGTAGTTGTACTTGGAGCGCGACTGCCCCAGCCCGACTCCCCACCAGCCTCCGGTGGCCAGCGCGGAGAGCCCGTGCATGGCCTGGTAGCAGCCCGCGGAGGGGTCGCAGTCGCCGGTCAGCCAGGAGGTCACGCGCTCCATGCGGTGGGGCGCGGAGATCACGAAGAGCACCGACACCGCGGCACCGGCGGCGAAGGCCGTGAGGATCCAGCGGATGGGCATGCCGGCGAAGAACACGGCGGCCAGGTAGATCAGCAGGAAGATGCCGGCCGTGCCCATGTCGCGGCCGTACATCACGAACAGCACCGGCACGACGACGGCCACGGCCGAGGGCCACAGCGCGTCCTTGAGCGTGCGGATGCGCCCCGCCACGCGACCGAGCCACACGCCCAGGGCCAGGATGCAGGTCAGCTTGGCGATCTCCGAGGGCTGCAGCGTGAAGCCGCCGACCGACAGCCAGTTCCGGTTGCCGCCGACCTCGACGCCGAACGGCACCACGAGCGCCAGGATGACCGCCGAGACCCAGAACGCCAGGATCGCCAGCCGCCGCATGACCCGGGCCGGGACGCGCGAGAGCGCGAACATGGCGATCAGCCCCAGCGCGCCGAAGATCAGCTGGCGCACGAACAGGCCGTAGGCCGACTGCTCGGCGGAGATCGACTCGACCGCAGAGGCGGAGAGCACCATCATGGCGCCGATCGCGAAGAGCAGCACCGCGCACACGGCCAGCGCGTAGTACGACTGCAGCAGCGGGCCCCTGCGGACCCGGTGCTCGACCCCGCGCAGCGGGCCCGATCGCTCGTCGATCCGGTCCCGCAGCCGGGTGGCCGCGGCTGCGGTCCGCGGGCTCACGACAGGCGCTCCACGAGATCGGCCACGCTGCGCGCGAACGCGTCCCCGCGGTGGGCGTAGTCCCGGAACTGGTCCATGGAGGCCGCGGCCGGGGCCATCAGCACGGTGTCCCCGTCCACGGCCACGCGGTGGGCGGCTTCGACGGCGGCGCGCATGACGGCCTCGCCGTCGGAGGCGTCCTCGAGGCCGTCAGCGGCGCGCAGGATCGGCACGTCGGGAGCAGAAGCGGCCAGAGCGGCCTCCAGCCGGTCGTTGTCGGTGCCGATCAGCACCACCGCCCGCAAGCGGCGCGCGTGGGCGGCGACCAGGGCGGAGCTGTCCGTGCCCTTGGCCAGGCCGCCGGCGATCCACACGACCGGGTCGAAGGCCGACAGCGAGGCGGCGGCGGCGTGCGGGTTCGTGGCCTTGGAGTCATCGACCCACACCACCCCGAAGGTCTTGGCCACGGGCTGGATGCGGTGCCCGCCAGGCTCCCATGCGGCGAGACCCTTGGCGATGTCCTCGCCGGAGACGCCTGCGGCTCGGGCCAGGGCGGCAGCCGCCAGCGCATTGGTCACGCCGTGCGGGGTCGGCACGGGCTTGATGGACTCCACCAGCCCGACCTCCAGCGCCTGGTTGCGGCGGTCGTCCAGGAAGGCCCGGTCCACGAGCAGGTCCTCGACCACGCCCAGCATGGAGACGTCCGGGTTGCCCGCGGTGAAGCCGATGGCCCGGCAGCCCTCGACGACGTCCGCCTCCTCGACCATCTGCCGGGTGCGGGGATCGCTGACGTTGTACACGGCGGCGACCTGGCAGTTCTCGTAGATCCGCGACTTGTCCGCCACGTAGTTCTCGAAGCCGCCGTGCCAGTCCACGTGGTCCTCGGCCACGTTGAGGCACACCGCGGCCAGCGGGGACAGCGAGTGCGCCCAGTGCAGCTGGAAGCTCGACAGTTCGACGGCCAGGACGTCGTAGTCCACCGGATCGCGCAGGGCGTCGAGGATCGGGGTGCCCACGTTGCCCACGGCCAGGGCCTTGAGCCCGCCGGCCTGGAGCATGGCCTCGGCCATCTGCACGGTGGTGGTCTTGCCGTTGGTGCCGGTGATGCACACCCACGCAGCGGTGGGGCGCCCCGCGCGCTCGCGGATGCGCCAGGCCAGCTCGACGTCGCCCCAGATCTGGATGCCGCGCGCGACGGCCTCGGACAGGACGGGATCATCGGGACGGAAGCCCGGAGAGGTCACCACGAGCTGCGGGTCCTGGCCGTCGACCTGCGGCAGCCCGGCCACGGCCTGGGCGCCCAGCAGGACGTCGGCGGAGCCCACGATGCCCAGCGTCTCGGCCTTCTGCCGGTTGGCCTCCGAGTCCCGGCCGTCGATCACGACCACGCGCGCGCCGAGCTCGATCAGCGTGTCCGCGGCGGCGAAGCCCGAGATGCCGATGCCCAGCACGACCACGCGCAGGTCGGCCCAGTCGGCGTCCCAGCTGGTCAGCGACGCCAGCCGGGGATCATCCAGGATGGGGTTGTCATTGCTGGCATGGATCACAGGAACGCGCCTCCGTTGGAGATGAGCCACTCGCCGTAGAACACCGCGAGCGCGATGGCCGTGAAGAGCCCGGCGATGATCCAGAAGCGCACGACGATCGTGACCTCCTGCCATCCCTTGAGCTCGAAGTGGTGCTGCAGGGGCGCCATCTTGAAGATGCGCTTGCCGCCGGAGAGCTTGAACCAGCCCACCTGGAGGATCACCGAGACGGTGATGAGCACGAACAGCCCGGCGATCAGCACGAGCAGCAGCTCGGTGCGGGTGAGGATGGCGAACGCCGCCAGGGCGCCGCCCAGGCCCAGCGAGCCGGTGTCGCCCATGAAGATCTTGGCGGGGGAGGTGTTCCACCACAGGAAGCCGATCAGCGCGCCCACCAGCGCCGCCGCCAGGACGGTGAGGTCCGAGGGGTCGCGCACGGTGTAGCACAGCCCGGGCCCGCCCTCGCCGCACAGGTGGTCGGACTGCCACAGGGTGATCAGGAGATAGCCGGAGAACACGAGGATCGACGCGCCCGTGGCCAGCCCGTCCAGCCCGTCGGTGAGGTTGACGGCGTTGGTGGTGGCGGTCGCGATGAGGTTGACCCACACGACGTAGAGGATCAGGCCCAGGATCACGAGGACGATGGTCCGCTCGGAGGTCAGGGCCTCGACGAGCCCGCCTCCCAGCTGCCCGAGGCCCAGGTCGAGCCCCGTGTCGCGGGTGAGCGAGACCTCGGTGGAGCCGGGTGTGCGGCCCCTGGCATCGGGCAGCATCAGCGTGAGCAGCGCGAAGACCGTGCCGATCGTGCCCTGCAGGGCGATCTTCCCTCCCGGGCTCAGGCCCAGGTTCTGCTTCTTGGTGATCTTCTTGGCGTCGTCGATCCCGCCGACGAAGCCCATGCCGAGCATGAGGAACGCGGCCAGCAGCCCGGAGGCGGTGGGACCGGTCCACTCCCCCGTGACCAGGCCCACGACAGTGTGCGAGACCAGGTAGGCGATCACGGCCGAGCCCAGGATGGCCACGCCGCCCATGGTGGGCGTGCCGCGCTTGGTCTGGTGGCTCGAGGGCCCGTCCTCGCGGATGAACTGGCCGTAGCCGCGGCTGGCCAGGAAGCGGATGAACAGCGGGGTGCCCAGGATCGAGAGGATCAGGCCCAGCGCAGCGGCGACGATGATCTGGATCATGCTCGACCTCCCTGGCCCGCAGCGGCGACCCGATCGCCGAGCGTCTTGAGCCCCGCGGAGTTCGAGGACTTGAACAGGACGATGTCTCCGGCGCGCAGGTTCTCGGCCAGGAAGGCCTCAGCGGCCTCCAGGTCCTCGACCCAGGCGGCCTCCTCGCCCCAGGAGCCCTCGAGCAGCGCCGTGACGTAGGTGGGGCGGGCCAGCGGTCCCACGGCCAGCAGCCGGGAGATGTTGTAGCGCACCACGAGCGAGCCCAGGCGGTTGTGCTCCTCGACCGAGGAGTCCCCGAGCTCGTACATCTCGCCGAGCACGGCCCAGGTGCGGCGATGCCGCGGGGAGTCCTGCGGCCCGCCCATGCGCGCCAGCGTCTGCAGCGCCCCGGCCATGGACTGCGGATTGGCGTTGTAGGCGTCGTTGAGGATCGTCACGCCGTCGGGGCGCTCGGTGCGCTCCATGCGCCAGCGGCTGCCCGGGCCGAGGCCCTGCAGGACACCGGCGATCGTCTCGGACGGGACGCCGGCCATGAAGGCGGCCGAGGCCGCGGCCAGGATGTTGGAGACGTGGTGCTCGCCGATCAGCCCGGAGACCACCCGGTGCACAGTCCCGTCCGGGAAGTGCAGGTCCAGGGACGGGTGGCCGTCGTCGTCGGTGGAGATCCGGTCTGCCCATACGCGGGCGGCCGGGACCTCCGGGAGCGTGCTGGTCTCCCCCGTGCCGAAGAACACGACGGGCGCCTGCGTGCGCGTGTGCATCCGGCGCACGCGGTCGTCGTCGTCGTTGAGGATCGCCACGCCGTCGGCGGACAGCGACTCGACCATCTCCCCCTTGGCGATCGCGATGTTCTCCACGCCGCCGAACTCGCCGGCGTGCGCGGAGCCCACGCACAGCACGGTGCCGACGTCCGGGGAGACCATGCGGCACAGGTACGAGATGTTGCCGATGTGGGTGGCGCCCATCTCGACGACCAGGTACTCGGTGGTCGCATCCGTGCGGAACACGGTCAGCGGCACGCCGACCTCGCCGTTGTAGGAGCCCTGCGGGGCCACGGTGGGGCCCATCTCGGAGAAGATCGCGCGCAGCAGGTCCTTGGTGGTCGTCTTGCCGACCGAGCCGGTGACCGCCACGACCTTGAGGCCGTTGTCCTGGCGCATCTGCCGCACGACCCAGCTGGCCAGCGTGCCCATGGCCTCCACGACGTCCGGCACGCGCACCGAGGGGTGCACGGAGCCGTCGTCGGCTGCGACCTCGCGCTCCACGAGCGCCAGCGGGGAGCCGGCGGCGAAGGCCGCGGCCACGAAGCGGTGGCCGTCCGTGACCTCACCGGGCTTGGCGACGAAGAGGGTCGCCTCCCCCGCCTCCCGAGAATCGGTCGTCACGTGCTCGATGACGGGGCCGTCCTGCTGCGGATCCAGCCCCAGCAGCTCGCCTCCGACGACCTCGGCGATGCGCCTGGCATTGAGAGGGATCACGAGCGCCCCCACCGTCCTTCCTGCGTGTCGTGGAGCGCGTCGCGCAGCTCCTGCCGATCATCCAGGGGATGGTCGACTCCTGCGATCTCCTGCGTGGTCTCGTGGCCTCGTCCGGCGACCAGGATCGAATCGCGCGGACCGGCCATGGCGGCCGCCGTGCGGATGGCCGTGGCCCGCGGGTGGATCTCCTCGATCTCGGTGGCCCGCGCCGCGCCCTCGTCGCGGGCCTGGCGGGCTCCGGCGATGACCTCGGCCCGGATCCCGGCGGGGTCCTCGTCGTGCGGGTCGTCGTCGGTGACGATCACCACGTCCGCACCCTGTGCAGCGATCCGGCCCATGAGCGGGCGCTTGGTGGTGTCGCGCTGCCCGGTGGCGCCGAAGACCACGATCACGCGGCCGTCGCCCTCGGGCGGATCGACCGCCTCCAGGGCGCGGGTCAGGGCGTCCGGGTTGTGCGCGAAGTCCACGACGGCGGTCGGCTCGCTGGCGATCAGCTGCATGCGCCCGGGGACATCGGTGGTCAGCGGGTCCTGATCGTCCAGCACGTCCTGCAGCACCTGCAGCGGCACGCCGGAGGCCAGCACCATGACGACGGCCAGTGCGGCGTTGGCCACGTTGAACTCTCCGGGCAGCCCGGTCGAGACGCGCAGCCGACGGCCGTCGCGGTGCACCAGCTCGAAGCGGTGCCCCACCCCGCGCCGGGCCAGCGAGCGCAGCGTCCAGTCGGCTCCGTGGCGCTGCGGGCCGGAGTCGCGATCCTCGACGATCCCGCCGCGCAGGGCGATGACCTCGACCTTCTCGGCGCCGAGCTCCTCGCGGGCTCGGCGAGCCATGCGCAGGCCCCACTCGTCCTGGTCATCGGCCACGACGATCACGGCGCGGTCGGTGCGCCGGGCGGTGAACAGCTGGGCCTTGACCTCGAAGTAGGCCTCCATGGACCCGTGCAGGTCCAGGTGGTCCTGAGTCAGGTTGGTGAAGCCGGTGACGTCGTAGTGCACGCCGTCCACGCGGTGGAACTCGAGCGCGTGGGAGGAGACCTCCATGGAGGCTCCGGTCATGCCGGCTTCGCGCATCACGGCCAGCAGGGCGTGCACGGACGGCGCCTCGGGCGTGGTCAGCAGCGAGGGGATGCGCTGATCGCCGGCCAGGATCTCGATCGTGCCGATCAGCCCAGTGGTGCGGCCCAGGGCCTTCTGGATCGAGTTGAGGAAGTACGTGGTGGTGGTCTTGCCGTTGGTGCCGGTCACGCCGAACAGCGGCATGCGGGCGCGCTCGTCCTCGCTGCCGCCGTAGAGAGCGGCGGAGATCTGCCCCATGTGCTCGCGCGGCACGGCCGCCACGATCGCCGGGACGATGAGAGGGCCCTCGTCGAGCATGAGCTGCAGTCCAGCCTGGTCGGTGAGCACAGCGGCCGCACCGGAGCCGATCGCGGCAGCGGCGAAGCCCGCGCCGTGGAACCGAGCACCGGGAAGGGCCGCGTAGAGGTCGCCCGGCTGCACGGATCGGGAATCGATGCTGATGCCGCGCACGGAAGCCGGCTCCTGCGCACCGCCGTGCGCCTCCGGGAGCTCCAGTCGCGCGCCGATCAGCTGCGCCAGCTCGGCGGCCGGCAGCGAGGCAGCGCTGCGGGGCCGCAGACGGGCCGCGTCGAGACCGGGCTCGGGCAGGTTCTGCATGTCATCCTTCCTCGAATCGGCCGGTGGGAGCCGGCCGTTCCCTCGATGCGGGCCACGTTCGGGACCCATCGGTCGCGGAGGCAGCGCTTCCCCTGCCCGCCGAGGACGCCCGACCTCGAGGACGGCGGGGAAGAGCCGTATTCCGGACGTGGCGAGTCTAGTCCGGCAACCGAAGCAGCAGGACGAGATCGACCGCGCGGCGTCCACTCAGGCGATGCCGGTCGGCGTGTCCGGCAGCTTCTCGTTGCGGTCCTCGTCCTTCCCGTAGAACTTGGGCAGACCGACCGCGCCGCCGGTCGAGGGCTGCACGCCGTAGTGGCGCAGCACCTGGCCCATGATCTGCGAGAAGGCCGCCGACGCCCCGATCGCGGCGACGGCGCCCTGCGGCTTGTGGACGGTGGCGGCCACGACGAACTGCGGGTCCTCCATGGGACCGATGCCCGCGAACGAGGTCGTGTAGCCGTCGTAGCCGCCGTCGGCGCTGGCGGCCTCGGCCGTGCCGGACTTGCCGCCCACGCGGTAGCCGTCGGTGGCCGCATCCGGAGCTCCGCCGACGGTGATCACGGACTCCATCATCTCGCGCAGCTGCTCGGCGGTCTGCGCGGAGAAGATCTGACGGCCCTCCGGGCGCTCGATCTCGGTGCGGGTGCCGTCGGGGTCGATGATCGCCTGGAGGAGGCGCGGCTCGATCTGCAGGCCGTCGTTGCCGACCGCCTGGAAGATCGTGGCGGTGCGCAGCGGCGACTGGGAGACTCCCTGCCCGAACAGCACCGTGTACTGCTGCCGGATGTCCCAGTCCTCCCACGCGGGGAGCAGCCCCGGGGACTCACCGGGCAGCTCGATACCCGTGAGCTCGCCCACGCCGAACTTCTTCATCCAGTCGTAGCGGCCCTGCCGATCCAGGCGCGAGCCCACCAGCACGGTTCCGGTGTTCATGGAGTCGGCGATGACGCCCGCGAAGGTGCGGTCCTCGTCCTCGTGCTCGAAGGCGTCGGTGATCGTCTGCCCGTCGATCTCCAGCTCCGAGGGCACGGCGACCTCGGAGAGCTTGTCGGCGTTGCCCGTGTCGATCGCAGCGGCCGCCGTCAGGATCTTCTGGGTCGAGCCGGGCTCCACAGCCGAGGCCACGCTGCGCGGCTGGAAGTCGCCCTCGTCCTCGGTGCGCCCGGTGTCGTTGGGATCGACCATCGACGAATCCGCGAGCGCCAGCACCGCGCCGTCGGAGATCCGCATCACGATCGCCGTGCCCCACTCGGCGCTGAGCTCCTCCACGCGGCGGGCGATGGCCTGCTGGGCGTAGAACTGGACGTCGCGGTCCAGGGACAGCTCGATCGACGAGCCGTCCTGCGCGGCCGTCTCGTCCTGGGGCGCCACCGGGATGCGGACGCCGTCGGCGCCGATCTCGAAGCTGCGCTCGCCGTCGATGCCCCGCAGGTGCTCGTCCTGGGTCAGCTCGATGCCGCCGAGGGCCTCGCCCTCTCCCCCGACGAACCCGACGACGGAACCGGCCAGGGAGCCGTTGGGGTAGCTGCGCTGGGACACGGGCTCGCCCGTCACGTAGCCCACGCGCAGGTCCTCGATGCGGCTCCACTGCTCGGGGGTCGCGTCCCGGAACAGGTACTCGAAGTTCTTGCGCTCCCCCACCGGGACGTCCGCGTCCCCCTGCAGCTTGTCCTTGACCTCCTGATCCGGCATCCCCAGGATGTCGGCCAGGCTGCGGATCGCCTCCAGGACGGTGAGCTCCTCGGTCGAGCCGTCCGGGTTCTGCACGACCAGGTCCTGCACGATCGTCTGATCCACCGCGATGTCGTAGCGCTGGATGCTGCGCGCGAGCACGGCCCCCGTGCGATCGAGGATCTCGCCGCGCCGGGCCGGGATGACCTGGACGCGCAGACGACTGGCCTCGGCGCTGGCCGCCTGCCCGCGCAGATCCAGTCCCTGGACCCACACGAGGCGCAGCGCCAGCAGCACCAGGGCCAGCAGGCCGATCAGCAGGCCCACGAACTCGCGACGGCCCATGCCGCCTGCGCTGCCGCTGTCATCGCGCGTGCTGCCGCTCACTGATCTGCTCCTTCCTGTGCCGTGCCGCCCTGGGCGGTCCCGTCCTGCGCTGCGTCGTCGGCCGCGCCTGCTCCGGCGGCGTCTGCCGAGTCCGTCTCCGGGGTCTGCGCCGATCCGCTGAGCGGGGTGTGCCCTTCGGGGGCCTCGGGATTGCCGTCCCCGCTCGACTGCTCGTCCTGCGCTGCGTCGTCGGCCGAGCTGTCGCCGCGCTGCTGCGGTGCGGGGATCGTGCCGCCGTGCAGCTCGACGTCCGCCTCCGCCTTGCGAGCACTGTCGAGCTGGTCCTCCGCCTCGGACTCCGAGGAGGGCAGTGCATCGCGACGGGCGCGCTCCTCCTTCTGGGCCTGCTCGGCGGCCGAGGATCCCACCTGGATGGGCACCGGGATGGCCGTGTCGACCTCGTCGTCATCAGCCTTCGGAGCGGGCACGGCCTCCCCCGTCACCTCGCCGGTGCTCAGGTCGACCACGCCCTGCTCGGTCGGTGCGGGCACCAGGCCCTCCTCCTGGGCGCTGCGGGCCAGGTTCTGCGGAGCCTGATGGAACTCGAGGTCCTGGGTCAGCGACTCGTTCTCGAGCTCGAGGGCCTGCTCCTGGTTGCGCAGCTCGACCAGCCGGTACTGCCCGTCGGTGATCCGCACGGTCATCAGCAAGATCACCGCGAAGGTCCCGAGCACCGCCAGCACCGCCGCAGCGACCGGGAGCAGCCGCGACCACATGGCCCGACGGGACGCGCGCTGGCGGTCGGAGACCCTGGGACGACGACGCGGCAGGCGCAGCCGCCCGCCCCGTGCCGCCCTGCCCGCTGATGTGCTCATGAGTGCTTTCCGTGCCTGCTGTCCGATCTGATCCGCTCCGCGGCGCGCAGCCGCGCGGAGGCCGCTCGCGGGTTCGCCTCGATCTCCTCGGCCGTGGGCGTGTGCGTGCCGCGCGTGATCATGCGGAAGGTCGGCTTGTGCTCCTCCAGCTCGACCGGGAGGCCCTTGGGCGCCGAGGAGCGCGAGCGTCCGGCGAGCTCCTGCTTGACCATCTTGTCCTCGAGCGAGTGGTAGCTCATGGCAGCGACTCGCCCTCCGAGCCTGAGAGCATCCAGGGCGTTCGGCACAGCGCGGCTCAGGACCTCGAGCTCCTGGTTGACCTCGATGCGCAGCGCCTGGAAGGTCTGCTTGGCCGGGTGGCCCTTCTTGTGCAGGGCCGCCGCTGGCTTGGCGGCCCGGACGATCTCCACGAGCTCCCCGGTGGTCGTCAGCTCCCGCTGCTCGCGCGCCTGCACGATCCCGCGGGCGATGCGCTGGGCGAAGCGCTCCTCGCCCCAGTCGCGCAGGATCCGCCGCAGGTCCTGCTCCGAGTACTCCATGACGATGTCCCGGGCCGTGAGCTCGGCCGTGGAGTCCATGCGCATGTCCAGCGGAGCGTCGTAGGAGTAGGCGAAGCCGCGCTCGCGCTCATCGAGCTGCATGGAGGAGACGCCGAGGTCGAAGAGGATGCCGTCGGCAGCCTCGAAGCCGGCCTGGGCGAGGGCGGGCTCGATCTGGTCGTAGGTGGTGTGGACCGGGAAGAAGCGATCGGCCCACGGCTCCATGCGCCGCCCGGCCAGGCGCAGGGCCTGGGGGTCGCGGTCGATGCCCACCAGGCGGACGTCCGGGAAGCGGCGCAGGATGGCTTCGCTGTGCCCGCCCATGCCGAGCGTGGCGTCGATGACGACGGGGGCGGGGCCCTCCAGGGCGGGGGCCAGCAGGTCCAGGCAGGCTTCGAGCAGGACGGGGACGTGCCGGTCGCCGGCGGGGCGCTCGAGATCGTCCATGGCTCGTCCTCCTGGTGCTCGGCGATGCGCGCGGGGCGCGCCTCGTCCGGGTGCTCGTGCTGGCATCCCGGCGACCGCCCACCCTATCGGGCGCAGCGGCAGGCCCCGTCGCGGCGGGGCCGGGGACGGCGATGATCCGCGCCACCACGAGTCGCCCGACCGGCGCACCGCGCGAACGGGGCCGCAACGACGACGAGCACCGCATCTGGCGCTCCAGGGCGAGAACCCCAACCGCTGACCATCCCTCGAATCCGGCCTGGCTCAGGGGAAGGTGAGTCAGGACGGTGATGGCAGTGCGGGTGGAGATCCCATCCGGGAGATCCCGATGCAGTGCTCGTGGCGCCGCGTCTGCGGTCCGCCTCTCGGCGGTCCAGGTCGTCTCAGAAGAGTCCGGGGATGACCTCCTCCTCGGTGTTCGAGAAGGCCGCCTCCTGCTCCTCCAGGTACTGCTGCCATGCCGCGGCGTCCCAGATCTCGGCCCGGGAGCCCGCGCCGACGACGGCGAGCTCTCGATCCAGACCCGCGTACTGACGCAGCGGCACAGGGACGGTCACCCGACCCTGCTTGTCCGGCACCTCGTCCGAGGCACCCGAGAGGAACACGCGGATGTAGTCGCGAGCCTGCTTGGAGGACAGCGGGGCCGCCCTCATCTGCTCGTGCACCCTCTCGAACTCAGCTGCGCTGAAGACGTAGAGGCACCGCTCCTGGCCTCTGGTGAGGACCAGTCCGTCCGCCAGCTCCTCGCGGAACTTGGCCGGAAGGATCAGCCGCCCCTTCTCGTCCAAGCGGGGGGAGTGCGTTCCGAGGAACATGCCCACCGCCGTTCGGATCCGGAGACTTCTGAATCGCTCTCGTGTCCCCCACTTTACTCCACCTTCCTCCACCGTCAATCACGCTCGGTGGTTCCAGGCGCGTTCCGAGGCGATTCCGAAGAGATCCTGCCCACAGGATCAGCCGCGTTCGCCCTTGTCATTGCGGGGTGGAGGCGACCTGGGAGGCGAAGTGGGGCGATGGGGAGGGGATTTCTCTGACCGCTGCCGCAGCCTTCGCCCTTCGCGTGGTCACGCGACAGGCCCACGGACCGCCGCCGCGCTGATCGGGCACGGAGATCCCCATGATCACGGGGATCCGCCCGCTTCTCAGCGCCGCCTCGAGGTAGCCGGCGTTGACCGTGGAGGGAAGTGGTGCGTCCTCGGGGAGAGGAATGGGGAGCGAAGTGGAGGCCGCCCGCAGTCCTCGCTCATGCTCGCGAGGAGTCGCCGGTGCGAACCATCGACGCGCGAAGACCGGCGCACGAGATTCCTCGCGGGCGGGAGCGGAGCAAGGCGGAGCCCGGGCATGACGAGGGCCCCCGTCCTGACGGAGCGGGGGCCTCGTTGACGTCGGTGCGCTGGGATCAGCTGCCGTTGCGGCGTTCGTCCCAGCGGTTCTCGAGATTGCGCATGAAGCTGGACTGCGGCTTCTTGGCAGCGGCCGGCTTGGCCTTGGCACCGCCGCGGGAAGAGCTCGACTCCCCCGCCTCCTTGGCGCCCGAGGAGCGGGTGGAGGCCCAGTAGACGCCGAACGACATGATCAGGAAGCCGAGGACGCCCATCAGGATCGAGTCCAGGGCCACGCCTCCGACCACGATGCCCAGGCCGACCACGCCGATCACGGCTCCGAGCACGAGCGCGCGCGTGGAGAACGTGGGCTTCACGGGTCGTGAGTCCATCTGGCTCACGAACTGCGGATCCTCCGCATTGAGCTGCTGCTCCAGCTGAGCCAGCAGCTGCTGCTCGCGCTCCGAAAGGGCCACGACGTCCCTCCTGGGGGTCTGCTTCAAGGTTCAGAGACACGTGCCGCGTCCCTGCGGTTGCTCCAGTCTACCCGCAAGGCCCCTTGCGGAGCACCCGGTCGTCACATGACGATCCGCCGCTCATCTGCGCGGCTGCGACCGGGCCCGCCCGGCGCCTCCCGGCGCAGGATCATCGCGGTGGCCGGCGCGCAGCTCGCTGCGCCCCACCGTGCCGCGCGGAGGCCTCAGCATGGAGGCCGGCCCCAGGATGGCGCCGCCGAATCGCTCGCGCGCCCGGTCCATGGCCGACTCGGCGGCGGCCCACTCCTCCTCGCGGCCGTCGATGCTCAGCTGCATGGCGGAATCGGCGTCCTCGAGGGACTCGGCGCGCACTCCGATCAGGCGCACGGCGCTGGGCAGCGGCAGCTCCGCCGTCAGCAGCTCCTCGGCATGCGTGTAGAGGTCGTGCCCGGAGGTGAAGGGATGACTCACCGTCCGCGAGCGCGAGATGGTGGTGAAGTCCTCCCACCGCAGCTTCAGTCCCACCCGCCGGGCCCGCAGCCTGTGGCGGCGCAGTCGCGCGGCGGTGCGATGGGACAGCCCGAGCAGTTCGCGGCGCAGGGCGTCGATGTCGCTGACGTCGGTCTGGAAGGTCTGCTCCGCCCCCAGGCTCTTCTCCTCGCGCTCCGGAGTCACCGGGCGGGGATCCACGCCGTGGGCCAGCGCATGCAGGTGCGCACCCGCAGCCGGGCCGACGACGCGGGCCAGCTGCTGCGGCGTGCGCTGTGCGATCTCCCCCACGGTGCGGATCCCCGAGCGCTGCAGCGTCTCCTCCGTGCGCCTGCCGACGCCCCACAGCGCCCCGACGGGCAGCTCCGCCATGAACGCCACGGTGTCCTCGGCGCGCACGAGCAGCAGTCCGTCCGGCTTGGAGCGGGTGGAGGCGATCTTGGCGACGGTCTTGGTGGCGCCGATGCCCACCGAGGCGGTCAGCCCGGTCTCCCGATGGATGCGGGCGCGCAGCTGCCGAGCGATGTGCACCGGCGAGCCCAGCCTGCGGATGGCTCCGGAGACGTCCAGGAAGGCCTCGTCCACGCTGATCTGCTCCACCAGGTACGTGAGGTCGTGGAACATGGCCATCACCTGCTCGGAGTAGCCCGGGTAGTCCGCATACGACGGATCCAGCAGGATCCCCTGCGGGCACATGGCTCGGGCGCGGGAGACCGGCATGCCGGAGCGCACCCCGAAGGCGCGCGCCTCGTAGGAGGCGGACAGGACCACCGAGCGCCCGGAATCCCGGGCCACGATCACCGGCTTGCCCACCAGATCGGGGCGCTCCAGCAGCCCGACGGCCACGAAGAACATGTCGAGATCGACGTGCATGATGGCCGCGCTTCGCCATTGCTCGAGCTGCTCGCCGCTCATGCTCATCCCCTCTCCTGAAGAAGCCTCTGCGAATGATCGCGGACCGGGTGCCGGTCCGCCGTCCGGAAGGCCGCGGGCTACCCTGACCGGAGACGCTGTCCCACCGGCCGCGCCGCGAGAACCGCCACCGTCAGGAGCCCCTTGACCGACCCCAGCTTCGCACCCGACTCCGACAGCTCGAGCCCCGAGCTCTCACGCGTGGCGGCCGCCGAGTCCGAGGCCTTCCGCTACGACGTCGACGCCGTCCTGCAGTCCTGGTTCCAGGACCAGCGCACCGTGGCCGACGGCATCTCCGAGGCAGCCGGCCCCATGGTCGAAGCCATCGCCGGGCTGTCCACGGGCGGCAAGCGCACCCGCGCCCAGCTGCTCTACTGGAGCTGGCGGGCAGCCGGCGGAGACGCGGACTCCCGCATCCCGCGCCTGGCAGGAGCCGGGATCGAGCTCTTCCAGACGGCCGCTCTGATCCACGACGACATCATCGACCGCTCGGCGACCCGTCGCGGCATGCGCTCGATCCACGTCCTGTTCGCCGATCGCCACCGCGACAGCGGCTGGAGCCAGGACAGCGCGCACTTCGGCACCTCTGCCGCCGTCCTGGCAGGCGATCTGGCCCTGACCTGGTCGGAGCAGATCTTCGGCGAGGCCGTCGCGCTGGCCGGGCACCCCGCCGGCGCTGCCGCGGACTTCACGCGCATGCGCACCGAGGTGATGCTCGGGCAGTACCTGGACATCCACGCGGAGGTCGCCGCGCAGACCCTTCCGCCGGACAAGGCCATCGAGCGCGCCTTCGAGGTGCTGCGCTACAAGTCGGCCAAGTACTCGGCGGAGCACCCGGCGGCCCTGGGGGCCCTGCTGGCGGCGGCGCCGTCGTCGTTCGTGGAGGCGTGCCGCAGATTCGCCCTGCCGCTGGGCGAGGCCTTCCAGATCCGGGACGACGTCCTGGGCGTGTTCGGCGATCCGGTCACCACGGGCAAACCGGCCGGCGACGATCTGCGCGAGGGCAAGCGCACCGTGCTGATCGGGCAGCATCTGCGCGACGCCGAGCCGCAGGACGCGCAGCTCGTGGCCCGGGCCCTGGGCGATCAGTCGCTCGACGACGCTCAGATCGAGGACCTGAGGGAAGCCCTGCGCCGCAGCGGCGCCCTCCAGCGCACCGAGCAGATCGTGGACGAGCTGTCGCAGCGCACCGAGCAGGCTCTGGCGCAGATGCGGATCGAGGACCTGCCGCGGGCCGGTCTGCAGCAGATGGCCGACGCCCTGGTCCGCCGCTCCCGCTGACCGGGAGGCCGCCCGGGGCCGAAGCCGCCGCTTCCGGACGCAGCTGAGCCTGGCAGACGAGCGCCCGCCCCCGATCGGGGACGGGCGCTCGTGCGCGTCACGGCGCCGCCGTCACCAGTCCAGGGTCTGCGCCCGACGACGGATCTCGGCCTTGCGCCCGGCGCGCAGGAAGTCGATGGGCCGACCCGGCAGGGACTCGTCCTCGGTGAACAGCCAGGTCACGGCCTCCAGGTCGGTATAGAGGTTGTCCCGCAGCACGGTCATGGTCCCGCGCAGCGCATCGATCGGCTGGCCGTCCATGAGGAACTCCGCCGGGATGCGGCGGACGCCGTCGCGGGGGTCGCGGAAGGCCACGAGCGTGCCGTCCTCGGCCATGGAGTGCACGCGGGTCACGATCATCCCGGTGGATTCGGCCACGTCCGGGAACGTGGTCCACTCGCCGACCAGGGCGTCGAGGGCCTCGAACTGCTCGAGGGTGGGCTGCGCGGGATTCATCTCAGACTTCTTCACGGATCCAGGGTGCCACGAACCGCCGTGATGCGCCGCCACCGATGCCCCGGCGCAGGCACCGGGTACCCTGCAGGCAGCAGCGCTTCAGCACTTCCCCCTGATCAGCGCATCTCCCAGCCCGAGGTCTTCGCCAGCATGCAGCACACCCCTCAGGATCCCCGCCCCCAGGACTCGGATCCGGCCCCCAGCGGCTCGCGCGCCCGCCGCTCCGCCGCGGCACTGGCCGCGCTGGCCGTGTTCGGCGCCTCCGGGACGCCCGCGGCCCACGCGGTGGGCCAGCCGGAGGGCTCGGCCCCGGATGAGCGCCCCGAGGCCGTCGACGGCCCCGCGCGCACCGTCCAGCCCGGCGACAGCATCTGGTCGGTGGCCACGGCCAACGGCCTGTCGGTCGAGGACCTCATGGAGTGGAACGGGCTGTCCGGCGATGCCTCGCTGGCCCCGGGCGACACCCTGCGCCTGTCGGCTCCGGCGAAGGAGGCCTCCTCCGCCAAGGCCGATGACTCCCCCAAGTCCGGTGACGAAGCCACCCGCGTCCAGGACCCCGCCGCCCCGGCAGCCGCCGCAGAGACCGCGCCGAGCAGCACCGAGCACCGCGTAGCAGCGGGTGAGAGCCTGTGGGCGATCTCGCAGCGCCACGACATCACGGTCCAGGCCCTGATCGAGGCCAACGACCTGGACGTCGCCGCCCCGCTGCGCGAGGGCGAGACGCTGCAGATCCCCGCAGCCGAGACGGCACCTGCCGCGCAGGACGACGCGGCCCAGGTCGCAGCCCCCGCCGAAGCCGCCGAGGCCCCGCAGATCCGCGACGACTTCCCCGGCTACGACTACGACGACGAGACCCTGGCCTCCGCGCAGAGCCATCTCGATCAGCTCTACGAGCGCCCGTCGCCCTCGGCCGAGGAGATGCAGCGTCTGGTGCGCACCACCGCTCAGGAGATGGGCGTGGATCCGGCTCTGGCCCTGGCCCATGCCGAGCAGGAGTCGGGCTTCGTGCACCGCAGCGTCTCACCGGCCGATGCCGTGGGCACCATGCAGGTGCTGCCGTCGTCGGGCGAGTGGGCCTCCGCCCTGGTGGGGCGCGATCTCGACCTGCTGGACCCCCAGGACAATGTCACGGCGGGCGTGGCCATCATCCGCGCGAACCAGCGCTCGGCGGAGGATCTCGACCGCGGGATCGCGTCGTACTACCAGGGCGCCTACGGCGTCGAGGAGTACGGGATGTACGACGACACGAAGACCTACGTCGACCAGGTGAAGGCCCGGATCTCGGCCTGGACGCACCTGCGCTGAGCCCGCCCGGACACAGGTCCCGAGGGCGTCACGATCGCAACCACGCCCGTCGTCATCCAGCCGCAGTCCAGTCCGCTCCCCTACTGTGGGGCTCGTGCACAAGCCCGTGGATGATCATCTGACCGGCTCGGTCCTGGAAGGCCGGTACACCGTCGGACCGCGCCTGGCGCGCGGCGGCACCGGCGGTGTGTATCGCGCTGTCGATCAGCGACTGGAGCGCACCGTCGCCGTCAAGATCCTGCACGCGCACCTGACGGAGGACCCCTCGTTCGTCGAGCGCTTCGCCCGGGAGGCCCGTGCGGCCGCTCGCCTGTCGCACCCGAACGTGGTCGCGGTGCTTGATCAGGGCCGCACCGATGACGGCCATGTCTTCCTGGTCATGGAGTACGTGGAGGGCGGGACCCTGCGCGACGTCCTGCGCCGCAAGGAGTTCCTGCGCCCCGGCGAGGCGCTGACCATCCTCTCCTCGGTGGCCGCCGGGCTCTCGGCGGCGCATCAGGCTGGGCTGATCCACCGCGACATCAAGCCCGAGAACGTGCTCATGCGCCCGGACGGCACGGTGAAGGTCGCCGACTTCGGCCTCTCCCGCGCCGCCGATCAGCACACCACCTCCGGGGCCGTGCTCGGCACGGTGGCCTATGCCTCCCCCGAGCTGGTCACCGAGCGGCGTGTCGACGCCCGCTCCGATCTGTACTCGCTGGGCATCATGGCCTGGGAGATGCTCACCGGCCGCCGCCCCTTCGACGGCAGCCCGTGGACGATCGCCCGCGCCCACGCCGAGAAGACTGTCCCCTCCCTGCTCGAAGCGGTCCCCGGGATCGATCCCCAGCTCGCCGAGGCCGTGGCCGGCTGGACCGCCAAGGACCCGCAGAAGCGCCCGTCGGACGGCGCTGAGCTGCTGGCCTCGATCGGCGAGCTGCGTCGCGAGCTGAGCCTCGATGCCCTGGACCACCTCCCGGAGGGCTGGGAGCAGGGACCGGGTCCGGCCGCGCCGCGGCCAGAGGATCCGGGGGCCACGACCCTGCCCAGCACCGCCCCGGCCACCGGGCCGATCGATCTGGAGGCCGTGGACGAGCTGCGCCGAGGAGGCTCGAGCGCAGCCCCGGTCTCCGATCAGCAGGACGGCACGGCGGAGGCCTCCCCCGACGGCTCCGCTCACGCCCCCGAGACCGCCGACGGCGAGATCCCGCCGACCACACAGGTGCTGCGCGTTCCGCTGGGCGCCGAGGGCGGGCGGGGCCCGGAGTCGGAGGATCCCGTCGACGAGGCCCCCACCGAGGCCATGCCAGGACCGGGCTCCGGCGCGGAGGGTCCCGATGCGCCCACGGACGCCATGCCGCGCTTCACCGAGACATCATCGGACTCCGCGTCCGCCGGATCCGCCCCGACCGAGGCGCTGCCCCGCTGGCAGGGGGCTTCCGCCGACCAGGATGACGATCAGCGCACCTCGGTGCTGCCGCCCATGCGCAGCGGCGCCGGTGCAGCGGGTGCCGCCGGCATCGCAGGGACAGCCGTCGCAGGCGCGGCGGCAGCTGCCGCGGCCCCCCGCACCGGCTCGACCGCCGTGGGTGCCGCAGGGGCAGGGACGGCGCTCGGTGCCTCGGTGGATCCGAACCTGCAGCGCAGGGGCCCCAGCGTGGACCGGCTGGCCGCCTTCGACGAGCCTTCGGACTCGGACGGCGAGACGGCCGAGCAGGAGACCGAGCCGCGTCGCGGTCGGCTGCACGAGTCGGCGCCGGTGGACCCGTCCAAGCCCACGGTGCGGCTGCAGCAGACCCATCCGCTGAAGGCGGCCGTCGCCGTGGTCCTCGCCGCGCTGCTCGTGGCGCTGGCCGGCTTCCTGGGATGGCTGCTGGGCTCCGGCAGCTTCCGCACCGCAGTGGTCCCGGAGGTCGTGGGCACCACCCAGCCGCTGGCCGTGGACGCGGTGGAGACCGAGGGCTTCTCCAACGTCACGGTGCACGAGGAGCCCAGCACGGAGGTCCCGGCGGGCAGCGTCATCGAGTCCTCGCCCGCCGCGGGCACGGAGACCCGAGTGGGCGAGCAGATCGTGCTGACGGTCTCCACCGGACCCGAGCAGGTCGAGATCCCCGCGGTCGAGGGCATGTCGCAGTCCGATGCCGAATCGCAGCTGAGCTCCGCAGGCCTCGACGTCGGCACCGTCTCCGAGCAGTTCGACGACTCGGAGGAGGGCAGCGTCGTCTCCGCGTCGCCCTCCCCCGGCGCCAGGGTCGAGGAGGGCAGCACCGTGGACCTGGTCGTCTCCGCCGGCGCCGAGCCCGAGGAAGTGCCGCGCGTGGTCGGCAGCAATGCCGATGACGCCCGCGAGCAGCTCGAGGACCTCGGCTTCACGGTCGAGATCGAGGAGGTCGCCGGTGCGAACCTCAACCGCGTCGTCACCCAGAGCCAGGACGGCACGACGATCACACTGCGCGTCATCTGAACCGGCAGTGCCTCGGCGCACGGACGAAGGGCCCGGCTCCTGCAGGAGCCGGGCCCTTCGTCGTCAGCGGATCAGCGGATCAGCTCTGCTCTCCGGAGAGGTAGCTGGAGACCAGGAACGCGACCTCGAGGGACTGCATGTGGTTCAGGCGCGGATCGCACAGCGACTCGTAGCGATCGGCGAAGTGCGCCTCCTCGATCGCGTCCGCCCCGCCCAGGCACTCGGCGACGTCGTCGCCGGTCATCTCCACGTGGATTCCGCCGGGGTGCGAGCCGATGGCGCGGTGCACCTCGAAGAAGCCGTTGATCTCGTCGATGACGTCGTCGAAGTTGCGGGTCTTGAACCCCGACGGCGTGGAGACCGTGTTGCCGTGCATGGGGTCGGTGACCCACACGACCTTGGCCCCGGAGTCCTGGACCGCCTGCACGACCGGGGGCAGCGCCTCGCGGATGCTCTTGGCGCCCATGCGGGTGATGAACGTCAGGCGGCCGGGCTCGCGGTTCGGGTCGAGCTTGTCGATCAGGCGCAGCGCGTCCTCGCCGGTGGTCTTGGGCCCGAGCTTCACGCCGATGGGGTTCTGCAGGCGCGAGAGCAGGTCCACGTGGGCGTCGTCGATCCCGCGGGTGCGCTCCCCGATCCACAGGAAGTGCCCCGACGTGCCATAGGGCCGGTGGGTGCGGGAGTCGATGCGGGTCAGGGCGCGCTCGTAGTCGAGCACCAGCGCCTCGTGGCCGGTGAACAGCTCTGTCGTGGACAGGGCGTCGAAGTCGGCGCCGCAGGCCGCCATGAACTTCACGGCGCGGTCGATCTCCTTGGCGAGCTTCTCGTAGCGGGCGTGGGCCGGGTTGGAGGCGAAGCCCATGTTCCACGAGTGGACGTGGCGCAGATCGGCGAAGCCGCCGCCGGTGAAGGCCCGGATCAGGTTCAGCGTGGACGCGGAGGTGTGGTAGCCGCGAAGCATCCGCTCGGGGTTGTGGGCGCGCGACTCGGCGGTGAAGTCGAATCCGTTGACCATCTCGCCGCGGAAGCTCGGCAGCGTGACGTCGCCGCGGGTCTCGTCGTTCGAGGAGCGCGGCTTGGAGAACTGACCGGCCATGCGCCCCATCTTCACGACGGGCATGGAGGCGCCGTAGGTGAGCACGGCGGCCATCTGCAGCAGCGTCTTCACCCGCGCGGAGATCCGGTCGGCGGTGGCGCCCTCGAAGGTCTCGGCGCAGTCGCCGCCCTGCAGCAGGAAGGCTCGGCCCTCGGCCACCTCGGCCAGGCGGCGCTTGAGGGTGTCGACCTCGCCGGCGAAGACCAGGGGCGGCACGGTGTTCAGCTCGCCCATGACGCGCTCGAACTCGGGGTGCTGAGCCCAGTCCGGCTGCTGGTCGGCGCTGAGGCTGCGCCAGTCGTCCAGGCCCTGATAGTCCTTCGTGCTCGGCTTGGGGCCGGGCATGAAGGGGGTGGGCTGGTCGGCGGACAGCGGCTGGGTCACGGTGATCGTCCCTCGTCTAGATCAGGTCGGCGGCGGCCCGGGCTTGCGCGGGTGCGGCAAGGACAGCCGGACAGGCGCCAGCAGCGTGGCTGCCGGGCACCGCACCGACTGCGGCCACCGCAGGCAACGCTATCGCAGGGCGGGAGATTCCCTGTGATCGGGGTCCTCGGCTCAGGAGGCCCCGCGCTCGAGGTCGCGGCGGGCGTCGGCGGCGTAGACGTCCACGTACTCCTGGTGGGACAGCTCCTGGATCGCCTGGATGATGCGGTCGGAGATCTCCCGGGCGGCCACGCGGTCGCCGGTGCGGCCCTTGTACTCGGAGAAGTCCAGCGGCTCGCCGAAGATCGTCTTCACGCGCTTGCCCTTCTGCCGCCACGGAGCGGGGAAGGGCGTGCCCAGGGGCTGGACGACGTCCGTGTTGATCATGGCGATCGGGATGACCGGTGCGCCGGACTCCATGACCAGGCGGGCGACACCGATCTTGGCGCGGTACAGGCGGCCGTCATGGGAGCGCGTGCCCTCCGGGTAGATGCCGAGCAGCTCGCCCTCGGCCAGCTTGCGACCGCCGGCCGACAGGGAGGCCGCGGACTTGCGCCCGCCGGAGCGGTCCATGGGGATCTGGTTGATCGCGCGGAAGAACGCGGCGATTGCCCGGCCCTTGAGCGTGCGGCCCGTGAAGTAGTCGGACTTCGCCAGGAAGAAGATCTGCCGCTGCACCGCGATCGGCATGAAGATGTGATCTGCGGCGGAGAGGTGGTTGCTCGCCAGGATCGCCGCCCCCTGGTCCGGGACGTGGTGGGCGCCTTCGACCTCCGGCCGGAAGGCGGCGTTGACCAGCGGGGTCACGATCCAGTCCTTCAGGAACATGTAGACCATGGCGTATTGCACTCCTCGTGGCCCGGTTCGCGGGCATCGTGACTGGATCTGGAACGGCCCGTGCGCGGTGCTCGACGGACCCCTGCAACGGCGGTGAGCCCCGCCGCGCAGTGATTGTCGCATGAAGGACAGCCGTGCGAGCGGTCGGCGCGCACCCGATGGGGATCGGGCGCGCAGACAGTGAGAGGATGACGCCATGACCCCGCCCGAGCGAGATCCGGACAGCGACGCCCGCGCCTGGGGCGACCTCGTCCGCCGGCTCCAGGAAGACGACGCCCCCGCCGACAGCGCGGCTGCCGAGGCGGCCCCGGCCCACGGCGCGCCCGTTGAGGAGGTCCAAAGCCACGAGGCTCCGATTGAGCTCGAGGACCGGGCCCGCGAACCCCGCGGCTTCGAGCTGGCTCCGGAGACGGACGAGCCGGAGCTCCTCGACGACGACTGGCAGCCGCAGGACCCCGGGCCGGTGACGGCAGGCATGCGCCCGGGCACGATCATGGCCTGGGCCGTGCTGCTCGGCGTCGCCGCAGCGCTGCTGGTCCTGGGGTTCCTGCTCGACGGCCTCCCCTGGTGGCTGTGGGTCCCCGGTCTGGCGCTGATCCTCGGCAGCCTGGTCTCGCTGTTCCAGGCTCTGCCCGAGGATCGCAGCGACTACGACGACGGCGCCCAGGTCTGATCCGCGGCACCTGACTCCCCCATCGACGAGATCACGAACGCGCACGAGCCCAGGAGGATGACCTTGACCATCGAAGCCGAGCCCGCCGTCGTCGCCGAGCTGCAGGCCCAGCGGATCACGGACCTGCTCGTCCAGCGCGCGGACTCCCCGCAGGACCCGGTGCTCTACGAGCGCCTCCACGCGCACGGATCCGTCGAGGTGACCGCGAGCGCCTTCCGCGACGAGGTCCGGGCCGTGGCCAAGGGACTGGTGGCGGCGGGGATCGAGCCCGGCGATCGCGTCGGCATCCTCTCGCGCACCCGCTACGAGTGGACACTGGTCGACTTCGCGATCTGGTGGGCCGGTGCGGTGCCGGTCCCGGTCTACGACTCCTCGTCGCCGGATCAGATCGCGTGGAACCTGGGCGATTCGCAGGCTCGCGCGGTCTTCGTGGAGGACGAGCGGCTCGAGGCCGCTGTCCGACAGGCCGCGGACGATCTGGCGGCGGGCAGCCTCCACGGCTTCGACGACGCTCCCGAGCTGGGCTCGAAGCTGAGCGCCGCCGAGCGGATCTGGCGCCTGGACGGCACCGGCGAGGACCTCTCGCGGCTGATCGGTGTGGGAACCGCCGTCGAGGACGACGAGCTCGAGCGGCGACGCACCAGCCGCGGGCTCGACGACACCGCCACGATCATCTACACCTCCGGCACCACCGGCCCGCCCAAGGGCTGCGAGCTCACGCACCGCAGCTTCGTGTTCCTGAGCGAGAACCTGCGTCCGTTCCTGCCCGAGGTCGTCCGCCCCGGCTCCCGCACCGTGCTGTTCCTGCCGCTGGCCCACGTGTTCGCCCGCATGGTCCAGGTGATCTCGGTCCACGGCGGCGTCGCCCTGAGCCACACCCCGGATGTGAAGTCGCTGATGAACGATCTGCAGCGCGTGCAGCCCACGTTCCTGCTGGCCGTGCCGCGGGTGTTCGAGAAGATCATGACCAGCGCTCGGCTCAAGGCCGAGGGCGGAGGGAGGCTGCGCGCCGGAATCTTCCAGCGCGCCGTCGAGGACGCGGAGGCCTTCTCCCGTCAGCGTCAGGACGGCCGCGTCTCCCCCGCGCTGAAGCTGCGCCACCGGCTCTGGGACCGCCTGGTCTACGCGCCGTTGCGCAATGCCATGGGCGGGCGCGTGCGCTGGGCGATCTCCGGCGGCGCGGCCCTGGGCGAGGAGCTCGCCCACACCCTGGCCGGCATGGGGATCTTCGTGGTCGAGGGCTACGGCCTGACCGAGACCACCGCCCCGGTGGCCGCGAACACTCCGCGCACCGCCGCGCTGGGCACCGTCGGGCGGCCCCTGCCCGGGCATGAGATGCGCCTGGGCGAGGACGGCGAGATCGAGGTCCGCGGGCCCCATGTGCTCGCCCGCTACCACGGCCGCCCCGACCTCACCGAGAAGGCGCTGCACGACGGCTGGTTCGCCACCGGAGACCTCGGAGCCTTCGACGAGCGCGGCATGCTGCGGATCACCGGGCGCAAGAAGGAGATCCTGGTGACGGCCGCCGGCAAGAACGTGATCCCCGATGTCCTCGAAGGCCCCATCCGCACCGCGGCGATCGTCAGCCAGTGCATGGTCATCGGCGACGGCCGGCGGTTCATCGCCGCTCTGATCACCCTGGACGCGGAGCTGCTGCCGCAGTGCCTGCGCGCGCTCGGCCTGGACCCGTCCATGACTGCCGCGCAGGCCTCCGAGCATCCCGCGGTGATCGAGCACGTGCAGGAGATCGTGGACTTCGCCAACCGCCGCGTCTCCCGGGCCGAGGGAATCAGCGCGTTCCAGATCCTGCCCGTCGACTTCACACCGGCTTCGGGGCACCTCACGCCCTCGCTGAAGCTGCGCCGCGCGGTGATCCTGCAGGACTTCGCCGAGCAGATCGAGGAGATCTACTCCCGGCCCGCTCCGGCCCCTCGCCAGGAGATGACGCGCGAGCGCGCCGCCCAGCTGCGCGAGGAGCTGCGCGGTCTGCGAGAGCGCGTCCGGGAGTCGTCGGAGGCCTCCCTCGAGCGGCTGCGCGAGCTGCGGCTCGGCTCCCAGGAGGTCGAGGACGACGGCGCTGACCAGCGCCGTGGGGAGGGTCCGCAGGGCGACTAGGCTGGGCCGATGCCCTCGCCCGCCGGATCCTTCCTCAGCCCAGAGCGTCTTCGGCGGGCCCGTCTGGGCGCGGCCCTGCTGTTCCTGGTCAATGGAGCGGTCTTCGCCAACCTCCTGCCGCGTCTGCCGCAGATCAAGGACGCCTTCGAGCTGTCGAACTCGGTCTACGGCTTCGTGGTGATCGCCTTCCCGCTGGGGTCGCTGCTGGCAGGCACGGCACCGGCTCCCATCATGCGGCGATGGGGCTCGGGGCGCACTGCGGTCATGGGCTCCGTGGCCATCGCACTCATGATCCTGCTCGCCGGCGTCTCCGGAGGAATCGGCGGCGGCCTGCTGGTGCTGCTGGCCTACATCGTGCCCCTGATGCTCGCAGGCATGCTCGATGCCATCACCGATACCGCTCAGAATGCGCAGGCCCTGGACGTCCAGCGCGCCATGGGCCGCTCGATCCTCAATTCCATGCACGCCCTGTGGAGCCTCGGCTCCGTGATCGGCGGGCTGATGGGCACGGCTGCCCTGGCGCTGCAGGCGCCCCTGGCCGTGCATCTGGCGATCAGCGGCATCCTCTTCTCCGCCGTGGCGGTGTTCGCCGGGACCCGGGTGCTCACCATGGAAGAGGTCGCCAGGGTGCGACCTCTCGCCGAGTCGTCCGCGCAGCAGGACGCCTTGCCGGCGGACGGCCCCGAGCCGGCCCAGGACCTGCCCGGGCTGTCCGAGCAGGACGCGCCGGGGGTGGCGGCTGCCGCACACGAGCCGTCATCGGGGGCGGCCTCGGCTGCGACGGCGTCGCCGGGCAGCGCCGGGCCCGCCCGCCGCGCGGTGCTGATGCTGCTGCTGATCTCGGTCGTGTCGATCACGGGTGTGATGGTCGAGGATCTGGGGCAGAACTGGTCGGCCCTGTACCTGAGCCAGGTCCTGGAGGCCTCGGCCACGATGGCCGGGCTGGGCCTGGTAGCGCTGATGTGTGCCCAGTTCATCGGCCGCCTGCTGGGCGATTGCATGGTCGATCGGCTGGGGCACGTGACCATGGCGCGCCTGGGGGCAGTGGGGATCGCGGCTGGCCTGGGCCTGGTCGTCGCCGCTCCGGCACCGGCTGCTGCCGTGGCCGGGTTCTTCCTGGCCGGGCTGGGCTCGGCCACGCTGGTGCCCTCCGCCTACCACGCCGCCGATCTGGTCCCCGGCCTGCGCCCTGGAACCGGTCTGGCGGTCGTGAGCTGGCTGATGCGCGGGGCGTTCCTGTCGCTGTCGCCGTTCGTGGGCGTCGTGTCGGATGCGCTCGGCCTGCGACTGGCCTTCCTGGTGATCCCGGTGGCGGCGGTGCTCGCCGTGCTCGCCGCCGGCCACCTCCGCCAGCCCGCCCGCACCTGACCCGTCCGACCCCGCCGAATCGACGCTTCGATGCCGCACAAGGCCCCGAAGCGCGCACGCAGGCGTCGACTCGGCCTGCCCCCGCTGGGGACCGGGACGTGCGGGGAACCGGACTGCCACACGTAAGGGATGGGCAGTGGGCCCCTCCGCAGACATCAAGCGAAGCAGTCAAGGGAGGGGGCCACCGCCCATCCAGTCCAGCAGCTCAGTGCTCGAGCGCCACAGCCTCGTCGACGTCGACATCCAGCCCGAGCAGCGCGTTCTCCACGACCTCCGCCAGAGCCGGGTGGATCCAGTACTGGCCGCGGGCCATCGAGGAGACGTCGAGCCCGAAGCTCATGGCCTGGATCAGGGGCTGGATCAGCGACGACGAGGACTCCCCGATCATGTGCGCGCCCAGCAGCTGGCCGGTGGACCGGTCGGCGATCAGCTTGCACAGCCCGTAGCGGTCCTCCATGGCCCAGCCGTAGGCCACGTCGCCGAACTCCTGGGCCTTCACGGCGATCTCGGTGCCGTTCTCGGCCGCCCAGGTCCGCGCCTGGCCCTCGGTCATGCCCACGGAGGCGATCTGCGGATGCGTGAACACCGCAGACGGCACGAAGCGGTGGTCGCTGCGCAGCAGGGAGTCCGGGTGCAGGAGGTTGTGGGCGACCACCCGGGCCTCGTGATTGGCCACGTGCTTGAGCTGCCAGGGGCTGCAGATATCGCCCAGCGCCCAGATGCCCTCGACCACCTCGCCCGTGGGCGACAGGACCCGCTGGAATTCGTCGACCTGCAGCAGATGCGTGCGCTCGTCGACCCCCAAGCCACCGGCGGCTGGGTCGAGCAGGTCGGTCGCGGGGCGTCGGCCAGTGGCCAGCAGGACGATGTCCGCGACGTCCTCGCGCACCTCGCCCGCCGGTGCGGAGCCGTCGCCGCTGGCGATCGAGCGGACGGTGACGGTGCCGTCGCCGTTGTCGACGATGGCCTCGATGCCCTGGTGCAGGGCCAGGTCCCACTGCTCGGAGGCCGCGGCGGTGAAGCGCTCGACGATCTCGGCGTCATGGGCGCGCAGCAGCCTCCCGGAGCGGTTGAGCTGCACGACCGAGGAGCCCAGTCCGTGGAAGATGTGCGCGAACTCCGCGGCGATGAACCCGCCGCCGACCACTACCACGCGCTGCGGCAGGTCGTCGATGCGCATCACGGTGTCCGAGGTGTGCACCTGCGGAAGGTCCTCGCCGGGCACCCCCGGGGTGGTGACGTGCGAGCCGGAGGCGATCACGATCTGATTCGCCGTGAGCTGCTCGCCCGAGGCCGTCATCAGCGTCTTGGGACCGGTGAAGCGGACCATCTCCTGGAACACGGTGACATTCTCCAGCGACTGCCGGTAGGCCAGCCCGCCCACGGAGATCGCGTCGATCCGCCCGAAGATGCGGTCCCGGATCTCGCGCCAGCGCACGTCCTGGATCGAGACGGAGACGCCCAGCCGGTCCAGCTCGCGCGCCGACTCGGAGATCTCCGCAGGGTAGACGTACATCTTGGTGGGGATGCAGCCCACGTTGATGCAGGTTCCGCCGAAGATCCCGCCGTCGATGAGCGCGACGTCCAGACCTTCGTAGGCCTCCGAGAGGATCGTGTTGCCCGAGCCCGAGCCGATGATGATGATGTCGAAGCGTCGCATGGCCCCCACTGTATCGGCGCGGCGGCGCGCTGCCGCCCTGCCGGTCCGGCGGCCCTCGCTGGGTACCATGAGGGCGCCCGCCTGTTCCCCCACATGGAGCATCCCCAGAGGCGGAGGCACCGACGTCGGAGGATCCCACTGTGCAGATCGTGAGCATCTCGAGCCTCAAGGGCGGGGTCGGCAAGTCCTCCGTGGCCCTCGGCCTGGCCTCGGCGGCCATGGACGACGGCCATCGCGCCCTCGTGGTCGATCTCGATCCGCACGCCGATGCCACCACCGGCCTCGGCGCCGTCGCCAGCAGCTCTGCGGATGCGGGCTCGGTGCTCAACGGCCGCGTGGCCCGCTCCGGCGCCCGTGCCGCCGCCGTGCCCTCGGCGTGGATCGAGCGCGAGCACGCGGCCGCCCGGGACACCGGCAGGACCTCCTCGGCCCGCCTGGACGTGCTGCCGGGGTCGTCGAACTCCTCGCGCCTGGACCGCTCGACCTTCCGCGGCAAGGACCTGGATCGGCTCTCCCGCGCCCTCGAGGGGCTGGACACGGACTACGACCTGGTGCTGGTGGACTGCCCGCCGAACCTCAACGCCCTGACCCGGCTGGCCTGGGCTGCCTCGGACAAGGTGCTCACCGTCGCGGAGCCGTCGCTGTTCTCCGTGGCCGGCGCGCAGCGCACCATGACGGCGATCGGTCAGTTCGAGACCAGCTCCAAGCGCGCCGTGCCCTCGGCCTCCGTGCTGGTCAACAAGGTGGCCGAGGACGATCCCGAGCATCAGCATCGCGTGGCAGAGCTGCAGGAGCTGTTCGGCGCCCTGCTGGTCTCTCAGGTCATCCCCGATCGCCCCGTGTGGCATCGCGCGCAGGGCGCTGCCTGGCCGATCCACCGCTGGCCGGGCGCCGATGCCGCGGACATGGCAGCGCGCTTCACCTCGATCCTGAGGGGCCTGCTGGACTGAGCCGTCTGGTTCCGCGCCGCCGAGCCGGGGGCGCTCCATGAGCCGGAAGTGACGAAGAGACCGCTCGAGGAATCGGCGGCCGAGAAACGGCTGCCCGATGCGGACGGTCGGAGTCGGATCGAGCCGTCGGCTCGGCGGACGGGCCGGATCAGGCGCTGAAGCCCGGGATCAGCTGACGTTCTGCTGGCGGCGCGCACGCCGGGCGGAGAGCTCGTCGCCGGGGAACTCCCCGGCCTCGGCATCTCCGTTGGCCGGGGGCATTCCGGCCAGGGAGCCCTCGACCTCGCGCCAGACGCGGCCCACGGCGATCCCGAAGACGCCCTGCCCACCCTGGACGAGATCGATGACCTCCTCCTGGGAGGTGCACTCGTAGACCGAGGCGCCGTCGCTCATGAGCGTCAGGCGGGCCAGATCCTCCACGCCTCGCTCCTGCAGCGCGTGGACAGCCGAGCGGATCTGCTGCAGCGAGACGCCGGTGTCCAGCAGGCGCTTGACGATCTTGAGCACGACGATGTCGCGGAAGCTGTAGAGCCGCTGCGTGCCGGAGCCCTTGGCGCTGCGCACCGTGGGCTCTACGAGCTCGGTGCGCGCCCAGTAGTCGAGCTGACGGTAGGTGATACCGGCGATCTTGCAGGCGGTGGCGCCGCGATAGCCGACGGTGTCGTCAAGAACCTGGCGCTCGTCGTCGAAGAGCACGCCCTGGGTGCCGCCGGTCAGGGATGTGAAGATCGGCAGGAGGGGGTCCTCGGAGAGGAGCTCGTCCGGGAAACCGGCGGAGAGGTGCTCGACGTGGTCGGTGTCCTTCACGCGCGTCCTCCCTTCCTGTGCTGCCGATGACGTCCCGCGGCAGATGCCGGAGGCGGAAGCGGGCCCGACGGACTCGCTTCCGGAAAGTCTACCCGTCAGCCCCGGAAATCCTCGGGATCCACCGTGTCCAGGAAGTCGCGGAAGCGCCTGACCTGCCGGTCGGCCTCCTCGGGGCCCGCAGAATCGCCGTCGCCGGGCGCCGCTTCCCCGGGTTCGCGCAGCTCGCCGTCGCCCGTCATGATCAGCCCGGCTTGCTCCAGCACCGACGACGCGCACAGCACCGGGCACTCGACGCGCACCGCCAGCGCGATGGCATCCGAGGCCCGGGAGTCCACCACGGTGCCGTCGTCGAAGACCAGCGCGGCGTGGAAGACCGTGTCCTCGACCATGTGCACGCGCACCCGCTCGAGGCTGCGGCCGAAGGAGGCGGCGACCGACAGCAGCAGATCGTGAGTCAGCGGGCGGGGCGGCTCGATGCCCTGCACGGCGAACACGATCGAGGTGGCCTCGGAGCTGCCCACCCAGATCGGCAGGAAGCGGCTGCCGCTGGATTCGCGCAGCATCACGACGGGCTGTGCGGAGGGCAGATCCATGCGCACACCGTCGATCTCCATGAGGTGGTCCTCCTGGGCCATGGCGGTCCTTTCCGAATCATTCGCGGCCGGCTGCGGTGCCGCCTCAGCCCTGCGACGGCTCCTCGGGGGCGATCCCCCGCTGCAGCTGCTCGAGGCGGCTGGATACGAGCGCGGCGTGCATCGACAGGCACAGCCCGGCGATCTCCTCGGCGCGCTGGGCGGCTCGGCGCGCCGACTCCTGGGTGCGCCGGGTCGCCTCGGTGGCCACGGCCTGCTCCACGAGCCCGGTCTCCCGGTCGGCGGCCTGCCTGAGGGTGCGCAGGTGCCGCGGCTCCACGCCGAAGGCCTGCAGCTCGCGGGCGGCGGCCGCCACGGCGATGTCGTGGCTGTCGAAGTGGCCCTCGCCGTCGCGGATCAGCCCGAAGTTCAGCAGCTCCCGCACCAGCGCCACGCCGGCACCGGAGCGCCGGCACAGCTCGCGCATGGTCAGGGAGTGCTCGCTGCGGCGGCTGATCATGGGCCCCGACGACGGCACATCCGACTGCTGCTGCTGCTCCGAGCTCTCGGCAGGCTCACGGTCCTTCGAGGCGACCGGTGCGGCAGGCTCCTGGAAGTCCAGCAGCCGCCCGGCGTCGGCGAGCTCGCGGATGACCTTCAGCGGCATGTAGTGCTCGCGCTGCAGTCGCAGCACCGCCTGCAGGCGCTCGAGGTCCTGGGCGCTGTACTTGCGATAGCCCGAGGCGGTGCGCTCGGGGTGCACGAGCCCCTGATCCTCGAGGAATCGGATCTTGGAGGCAGTGATGCCGGGGAAGTCCGGCTCGAGCGCACGCAGCAGCGGGCCGATGCTGACGCGGCGGACGGGCCGGTCGGCGGCGGGCTGATCGCTCACGGGCGTCCTCCCTTCAACGGATGCGACTGACTGCGTCGAGGACGACGCGCGCGGCAGGCTCCTGGTGCGGCCAGCGGCTCAGGCGCCCTGACCGGCGGTGCGGGCGGAGCTGTAGTAGACGAAGGTGAACTTGCCGATGCGGACCTCGTCGCCGCTGTCCAGGCGCACGGAGTCCACGCGGTCGCCGTTGACGTAGGTCCCGTTGAGCGAGCCCTGGTCGACGAGCTCGAAGCCGTTCTCCCGGCGCAGGAAGCCGGCGTGCTTGCGCGAGACGGTGACGTCGTCCAGGAAGACGTCCGAGCTGGGGTGGCGGCCAGCGGAGACCTCATCGGTGTCCAGCAGGAAGCGGGAGGCGCGGGCACCGTTCTCCACCGTCTCCACCAGGATCGCGGTGCGGGGAGGCAGGGCCTCGACGGCGGCGCGCTCCTCGGCGGTCAGGCGGCGGTTGGCCTCCCGCGACAGGACCTCCGTGACGACCTGGATGGTGGTGGTCTCAGGGCCAGCGGAGGGGGCGGTGCTCTCGGACGGCGTGCTCATGGCTTCCGTGCTCCTCGGTAGAAGTCGTGCTCGCGGGCCGTCAGGCCGACGAGAGGCGGTCGGCCCGTGAGCCGTCCGCCGGACGCATGCTCATCAGCCCCCGGCGCATGACGCAGATGCGGATGATCACAGACAGTCTAGTCATGCCCGAGACATGCGCTGATCATCACTGGGGATGATCGTGAACGCATCCCACACGGGATGCAGGAGGCTGTCGCCGACGGGTGCCTGCACGCGCATCTCCTCGCCGTCGCGCACGGCCACGAAGAGACGGGCCAGGACGTCGACGGGCAGCTGGAGCCGCACCCCATGGGACTGGGCGTGTCCCAGCGCCTCCTCGGCCGCTCCCAGCAGACGCTCGTACTGGTCCTCGACGACCCGGCGCATCTGCTCGCTGCGACGGGAGGCCAGGTGCATCTCGAGCCGGAACAGGTGCCAGTCGGAGCCGTTGGAGACCCCTGCGATCGCGTCGAAGACCTCTCGCAGGATCCTGCCGATGGCCATGCCCGATTCGAGCTGCTCGACCACGCGGTGCGAGAGCAGCTCGACCAGACCGTCGACGTGGTCCACGTAGATGGCTGCGGCCAGCTCCTCCTTGGACTCGAAGTTGCTGTAGAAGGCACCGCGGGTGAAGCCCGCTGCCGAGCAGATCTGCGCCACACTGGCTCCACCGATCCCGCGCTCCACGAATACCCTGGGTGCAGCCTCGATCAGGCGGCGTCGAGTCTGCGTGCGCGATCGCTTGGCGACCTCCGTGTCGGCATCCGCCCATGCGTCGTGCATCTCACGTCCCTTCGAGTTCCCGTCGAGTCCTATCAGTGCAGTGCTCGAGTGTAGCGTGGATACCAGACATTCAATACATCAGTGTATTGAGAATACCCGAAACGTCAAGCGAGGAGCACGAATTGACACCTTCTCACAAGCCAGACACGACTCGGCCGATCGTGCGAGCGCTGCCGCGGACCGTCCGCTGGGTGCTGCCGCCGCTGGCCGTCATGGCCATCGGCTTCCTGGGCGTCCTGCTCTACATGGGCGGGCTCGGCTCGCCCCAGCAGAACCTGCACGAGTTCCCGATCGCCGTGGTCAACGAGGACGAGGGCGCGCAGATGCCCGGGCCCGACGGCAAGCAGACCGACGTGCAGATGGGCCAGGAGATCGCCGACGCGATCGTGGCTCAGGGCGATGACAGCGACGAGGTGGACTTCCGTCTGCTCTCCCGCGAGGACGCCGAGGACGCCCTGCACCGCGGCGTTGCCTACGGCGCGATCGTCGTGCCCTCGGACTTCAGCCAGCGCTCGACCGCGCTGATCAGCGCCTCGCTGGGCGGCGACGGCGACGGCCAACAGCCGGTGATCGACATCGTCACCTCCCCTCAGGCCGGGTCCATGACCTCCCGGCTGGCCACGGGCGTGATGGATCCGGCCGTCTCGTCGGCGTCCTCGAACCTGGGCGAGCAGCTGCTGCCGAGCGCGCAGAGCCAGATCCAGCAGCTCGAGAAGGCCGACGGCCCGACCCCGAGCCTCACCACGGTCGCCGAGGGCACGCTCAGCGATCCCATCGTCGAGAACCAGACGGTCTGGGAGGAGCTTCCCGACGGCGCCGCCCTGGGCATGGGTCCCTTCTACTGGGCCATCGTGGCGCTGGTCGTGGGCCTGTCCGGCTCCGTGGCGGTGTCCACCCTCGTGGATGGGCTCAACGGCGTGACCCCCTGGGAGATGGGCCCCTCGCTGAAGTTCTACCCCCCCACCGGCATGTCCCGGCTGGCGACCTTCGCGCTCAAGCTCGGCATCGTGATCATCGGCGCCGCCGGGGCGTCGGGCCTGATGATGCTGGCCGGGGCAATGGTGGATGTCCCCATGCCCAACGGCGGCACGCTGTTCCTGGTGACCTGGCTGGGCATCGTGACCTTCGGCGCGGCGACCCTGTCGCTGATCACCGTGATGGGCAGCGCCGGGATGCTCGTGGCCATGTTCTACCTGGTCTTCATGGGCCTGCCCTCGGCCGGGGCCGTCTCCCCGCCCGAGGCGCTGCCCGGGTTCTTCCACGGGCTGTCCCAGTGGGAGCCGCTGCACTACCTGTGGCTGTGCACCCGCGACGTCTTCTTCTTCGACGCCAAGGCGGATGCCGGTCTCGGCACCGGTGTGCTCGGACTGCTGGGCGTCCTCGCCGCGTTCCTCGTGCTGGCCGTGATCGTCAGCCCGCTGTGGGATCGGATCTCCGGTCGCCGCGGGCTCATCCACGGCAAGGGCAAGCACGCCGCGGTCTGAGCCGCAGGCACCCCCGGCGGGTTCGCCGGACCGTAGGATCTCGGCGGGCGCGCAGCAGCGCGCCCGCCGTCTTCCGTCTCTCGAGCCGAGGAGCCCCATGAGCGATCCGAGCGCCGACCATCCGGGAGCCGCGCCCGACGAGCACGGGCTCGTGCGCGGCCACGACGGGCTGCTGCGCCCCGAGTGGGCGGCGGCCGGCCCGCTGCTGCAGCAGTACTACGACACCGAGTGGGGCATGCCGATCCGCGACGAGCAGGGACTGTTCGAGCGGCTGAGCCTCGAGGCCTTCCAGTCCGGGCTGTCCTGGGCCACGATCCTGCGCAAGCGCCCGGCCTTCCGCAAGGCCTTCGCCGGCTTCGACCCGGAGGCCGTGGCCGGATTCGGCGACGACGACGAGGCCCGCCTGATGGCCGATGCCGGCATCGTGCGCAATCGGGCCAAGATCCGGGCCACGATCACGAACGCTCAGGCCACGATCGCGCTGCGGGACGAGGGCGGGCTGGCGCAGCTGATCTGGTCCTTCCAGCCGGAGACCACACCGCAGCCGCGGACCATGGCCGAGGTTCCCACCCAGTCGCCGGAGTCGAAGGCGATGTCGAAGGCGCTGAAGAAGGAGGGCTTCGTGTTCGTGGGGCCCACCACCATGTACGCGCTGATGTCGGCGATCGGGATGGTCGACCTGCACCTGATGGGCTCCCACCGCCGGGGCGCCTCGGGGATGTGGCCGGCCTGAGCACGCTCGACGGCGGACAGAGGCCGACCGGCCCGTCATGGCTCTGGGGCCGATGCAGGGTCGGCCGCCGTCGTCAGTCCTGCACGTATTCCGCCAGGTGCTGCCCGGTCAGCGTGGAGGCGTCCTCGACGAGCTGGCGCGGGGTCCCCTGGAAGACCACGCGCCCGCCCTCGGTGCCCGCGCCCGGGCCCAGGTCGATGATCCAGTCCGCGTGGGCCATGACCGCCTGGTGGTGCTCCACGGCGATCACGGTGCGTCCGCCGTCCACGAGGCGATCGAGCATCTCCAGCATGGCGGCTACGTCGGCCAGGTGCAGGCCGGTGGTCGGCTCGTCGAGCACGATCACCCCGCCCTTCTCCCCCAGGTGCGCCGCCAGCTTGAGGCGCTGACGCTCGCCGCCGGACAGCGTGGTCAGCGGCTGGCCGATCCGCAGGTAGCCCAGGCCCACGTCCTGCAGCCGGGCGAGGATCTTCTGCGCGGCCGGGATCCTGGCCTCTGCGCCGGCGAAGAACTCCGCAGCCTCAGCCACCGACATGGACAGCACCTGGGCGATGTCCTTGCCGCCGAAGGTGTGCTCGAGCACGGAGGCGTCGTAGCGGCGCCCCTCGCACAGCTCGCACGGGCTGGAGACCGAGGCCATGACGGACAGATCGGTCTCGATCACCCCGGCGCCACCGCACTGCGGGCAGGCGCCCTCCGAGTTCGCGGAGAACAGCGCGGGCTTGACGCCGTTGGCCTTGGCGAAGGCCTTGCGGATGGGCTCGAGCAGACCCGTGTAGGTGGCCGGGGACGAGCGCCGCGATCCCCGGATCGGGGCCTGGTCGATGCTCACCACGCCGTGGGCCTGCGCGGCATCGGCCGGCAGCGAGCCGTGGACCAGCGAGGACTTGCCCGACCCGGCCACGCCCGTGATGACGGTGAGCACGCCCAGGGGGATGTCGACGTCGACGTCCTGGAGGTTGTGGGCATCCGCCCCGCGGATCTCGAGCGCGCCGCTCGCCCGACGGACGTCGTCCTTGAGGCGGGCGCGGTACTCCACGTGGCGCCCGGTCAGGGTCTCGGAGGCGCGCAGCTCGTCGAAGCCGCCCTGGAAGGTGATCCGCCCGCCGTCGGAGCCCGCCCCGGGGCCGAGGTCCACGATGTGGTCGGCGATGCGCATGACCTCGGGCTTGTGCTCGACGACCAGCACGGTGTTGCCCTTGTCGCGCAGGCTCAGCAGCAGGCGGTTCATGCGCTCGATGTCGTGCGGGTGCAGGCCGGTGGTGGGCTCGTCGAAGACATAGGTGACATCCGAGAGCGCCGAGCCCAGGTGGCGGATCATCTTGGTGCGCTGGGACTCGCCGCCCGAGAGCGTGCCGGTGGCTCGGTCCAGGGAGAGGTAGCCCAGGCCGATGTCGATGAACGAGTCCAGGATCTGCTGCAGCGACTCCAGCAGCGGACCGGCCGAGGGCAGGTCGCGGGTGCGGGCCCACTCGGCGAGCTCCGTGATCTGCATCCGGCACAGATCGGCAATGGACTTGCCGTCGATCAGCGACGACAGCGCCGCCTGGGACAGCCGGGTGCCGCCGCACTGCGGGCAGGTCGAGAAGGCGACGGCCCGGTCCACGAACTCCCGGATGTGGGGCTGCATGGACTCGCGGTCCTTGGAGAGCATGGAGGTGCGGATCTTGGGGATCAGGCCCTCGTACGTGGTGTTGATGCCCCGGAACTTGATGCGCTCGGGCTCGTGGTGCAGGAAGTCGTGCAGCTCCTGCTCGGTGTAGTCGCCGATCTTCTTGGTCGGGTCCAGGAAGCCCGACTCGGCGTAGTAGCGCACGGACCAGCCGCCGGCCTTGTAGCCGGGGACCTTGATGGCGCCCTCGTCCTCGAGCGACTTGGTCGGGTCGTAGAGCTCATGCGGATCCAGGTCCGAGACCGTGCCGCGGCCCTCGCACTCGGGGCACATCCCGCCGGTGCGCGTGAAGGAGCTCAGCTGCTTCTCCTGCCTGCCCTTGGCCACGGTGATGGAGCCCTTGGCCGTGACCGACGGCGTGTTGAACGAGAACGCCGGGGGCGGACCGATGTGCGGGTCCCCCAGCCGGGAGAACAGGATGCGCAGCACCGCGTGGGCGTCGGTGGCGGTGCCGACCGTGGAGCGCGGGTTCGAGCCCATGCGCTCCTGGTCCACGATGATCGCGGCGGTCAGGCCCTCCAGCAGATCGACGTCGGGGCGCGCCATGGACGGCATGAACCCCTGCACGAACGAGCTGTAGGTCTCGTTGATCAGCCGCTGCGACTCCGCGGCGACGGTCGAGAACACGAGCGAGGACTTTCCCGAGCCCGAGACCCCCGTGAAGACCGTGAGTCGGCGCTTGGGGATCTCGAGGTCGACGTCCTGCAGGTTGTTCGCCCGCGCGCCGAGCACGCGGATGAACTCATGGGCTCGCTCGGCGGTGCTCTCCCGGCCGCTGCCGGCGGCGTCACGGGGGGCTGGATCGCTCATGAGGCACCAGAGTACGGAAGGCCCCCGACGATGCGGCTGGGCACGCCACGGCGCCGCTCGACGCACGAGGGGCGCCACCGCGGCACCCGTCGGAGACGACGCGGACGGCGTGGCCCTCGCTGGCCGAGACGCCGAGCTCGTGCCTAGCCTGGAAGGATGCGCACCCTCGATGACCTCCGCCGTGAGCTCGCCCGGATGGACGGGCGCGGCTACCCCGCCTACCGCGATCTGCAGGGTGCCTGGGACCTGGGCCCCGCGGTCCTGCACGTGGATCACGTGCAGTCCGATCCGTACGCGCCGCCGTCGAAGATCCGCCTGGAGCTCGATCGCGCGGCGACCGCGGTGCCAGCCGAGCTGGTGCGCGAGCACTCCCAGCGCGTGGCCGCGGGCGATCACCTGAACCGCGGGTTCTGCGCGGCGCTGCAGCGGGTCACCCCGAGCGGCCACGACAAGTCAGCCGGCTCGCTGCGGATGATGACCCCCGGCCAGCAGGTCCTGGAGCGCACGGCCGTGCTCGTCGATCGCGAGCGCGTGGAGCTGCGGCTGGAGGCCGCGCTGCCGGCCGGCGGGCGACGGATCCGCGGCCGAGCGGCGACGGCACTGCTGGCCGAGGCCCTGCCCGAGGCGGTGGAGTGCTCGCTGCTGCCCGGCGCCCTGGACGTCGAGGCGCTGCGGAAGCATGTGGAGCTGGTGCTGGATCAGCTGGATCTTCAGTCGCAGCTGCGCGAGCGCGGGCTGATCGCCTTCGTGGGCGAGGGCTCGATCCTGCCGCGGGCCTCCGGGGACTCCGACCTTCCGCTGCGCCGCGGCGCACAGCCCCTGCAGTGCCCCGAGACCCTGCGCACGAGCTTCGAGCTGCCCAGCGGCCGGATGGTCACCGGCATGGGGATCCCGGAGGGCATCACGGTCATCGTGGGCGGCGGCTACCACGGCAAGTCCACGCTGCTGCGCGCGCTGGAGCGCGGGATCCATCCGCATATCGCCGGCGATGGACGCGAGTGGGTGCTCACCCGTCCCGACGCCACGTCCATCCGCGCCGAGGACGGACGCAGCGTGGCCGGCACGGACATCTCCCCGTTCATCGGGGGGCTTCCGCAGGGCACCGACACCTCCGCGTTCGTCACTGCCAATGCCAGCGGCTCGACCTCCCAGGCCGCCGGTCTGGTCGAGGCGCTCGAGGCGCGCAGCCCCGCCCTGCTGATCGACGAGGACACCTCGGCCACGAACTTCATGATCCGCGACGCCCGCATGCGCGCCCTGATCCCGGCCGATGCCGAGCCGATCACGCCCTTCATGGACCGGATCGGCCCGCTGCGCCGCCAGCTCGGTGTCTCGACCGTGCTGGTGGCCGGCGGCTCGAGCGCGTTCTTCGAGGCCGCCGATCACGTGATCGCCATGGAGTCCTACCAGCCACGCGATGCCACCGCCCAGGTGCGACAGCTGATCGCCGAGCAGCCTGCCGCCCTGGAGGAGGGCGACGACGAGCTGTTCCCCCACGGCGTGGACCGCGTGCTGCCTGCCGGAGCCCTGGGCGCCCCGCGCCGCGACGGCGGCTCCGAGCGCGGCCGGCGCGAACGGGGATCGAGCGGAAACGGCGAGCGCCCCAAGCCGTCGCGGGCCCGGGGACTGCACACGATCCAGCGAGGCCACGAGGACGTCGACCTCTCGGCGCTGGCCCAGCTCATGGAGCCGGGCCAGACCCAGGCGATCGCCCTGGCGCTGGACGCTGCGGCCGGGCACCTGGACGGGACGACGACAGCGGCCGCGGCGATCGATCGGATTCTCGAGACGATCGACCGCGACGGCCTGGACACGCTGTCCGCGCATCGGGGGCATCCAGGCGACATGGCCAGGCCGCGTCGCGCGGAGATCCTGGCGGCGCTGAGCCGCTGCCGGAGCCTGGCCGAGCGCTCGAGCTGAAGCTCAGAAGGAGGCCTCCTCCGCGTGCGGGGGCACCTGCGTGGCGTCGACCCACCGGGCCCACACGACCGATAGCCCCACCAGGATCGCGGTCTCCGGATCGGGATCGCCTCCGGGGTGGGCCTGAGCGAGCGCCTGACCGGCCTGCCCTGCCTCCGGGCCGGTCAGGACCTGAGCCTCAGCATGGGCCTGGATCTCATGACCCTGGCCGTCCACCGCCACGAGCGAGACCTTGGGGTTCGACTGCAGGTTGAGGGCCTTGCGCGATTCCTTCGACGTCCAGAACACGATCAGACCGGACGGCGTGACGGCCGTGTTGACCCACGCGGATTCGGGGAAGCCGCCGTCGACCGGCTCGGTCGCGATGACGACGCCTCCGGCGGCAGCCACGAACGCGGACAGCGCGGCGGACGGGTTCTCGGTGAAATCGCTCATGGATCCTCCTGCTCGGTGCCGCCGGGGCGGATCCCCCAGTGCTCCCACGCTAGAAGAGGGAGGCCACCGGCTCGACGAGTTCCGGCGAATTGTTGCATACGCTGCCCACGGCCTGGCCCACCGGCCTCAGCTCCCACGTGGCCGCCACGGTCTCGTGCTGGGCCACCACGCGCTCGATCAGTGCCTGGGCTCCGTCCTTGTCGTCGACCGACGGATCCAGCCACGCGTCCAGGGCATCGCGATCCATGGCCACCGGGATGCGGTCGTGGATCGCGGCGAGCTCGGCCAGGGTCTCGTCGTCGCTGTCCGGATCTGGGGACTCGGCGGTGAGGATCGAGCACGAGAGGATCCACTGGCCCTGCGGGTCCTGCCACCACTCGTAGAGCCCGGCGAACCAGATGTTCTCGGACTCGCTGGGCGGGTGGATGAAGTACGGCTGCTTGGCCGGAGCGTCCTTGGTGCCCTTGGCGGGCTTGCCGTCGGGTCCGAGCCGCTTGCGCCACTCGTAGTACCCGTTGGCTGGGATCGCGCAGCGCCGCTTCTTCACGGCCGCGCGGAACGAGGGCTTCTCGGCGGCGGTCTCCGAGCGCGCGTTGAACATGCGGGCGCCCACGGAGATCTCCTTGGCCCACGACGGCACCAGGCCCCAGCGGGCCACGTGCAGCTCGCGCAGCACCTGGCCGTCGTCGAGCCGCTCCAGGACGATGGGCACTTCGGTGGTGGGCGCGACATTCCAGTTGGCCCGCAGCTCGTCGAGGTCCTCGCCCTGGAAGGGCTCGCCGGGGGCGGCATCGACATCAGCCATCAGGTCCCCGGCGGCCCGGGCGATCACATAGCGTCCGCACATCAGAAGGCCTGCTCTCTCAGTGATCCGTAGCCCATGTGCCGGGCGTACATGCCGTAGACCTTGCGCACCGCGGCCTCGACCTCCGAGACGCGGGTGCCGGGGCGGAGGTCGTCGACGGCCCCGCAGGTGCCGGGATCCCACTGCAGGCCGAGGTCGCGGTAGACGTCCGTGAGCACGGAGCGCAGCGGCTCGGACTGCTCCACGACGATCACCGTGGAGAAGTACCAAGCATCGGAGACCACGCGCTGGGCGGCACCGGCGAGCTTGATCTGCGCCTGCGCCCGATCGACGGTGCGCCCCGTGCCGTGGACGCTGTGCTCCCCGGGGCAGTACTCCCCCGGCAGCTCGCCGACATCCGCATGGACCTCGAGCTCCTCGAGGGCCGCCACGATCATGTCGCCGAAGAGCTCGAAGCGGTCCTGGATCCCGGCCTTGGGATCCTCCGAGGGCTCGATGTGGTCGATGATCAGACAGCCGCGGTGGTAAGCGGCCGCCCGCCCGCCGACCTTGCGCACGAGCGGGGTGAAGGCGCTGCGCCGAGCGGAGCGCTCCGCTGCGCCGAAGCCGGCCAGCAGCTCGTCACGGCGCCCGAAGGCCACCGTGGGCCGGGGCTGGTAGAGCCGCAGCACGGGCTCGCGGCTGGCCCGCACTGCGCGCAGCATCCGCTCGCCGGCGGTGTAGTCCAGCTCGGGCCCCAGGGAATCGCGCTGTCGGATCAGCTTCATGCCTCGTCCTCCGGTCGATTCGACGCCGCGTCGGCCGGTGCGCCGGAGACCAGCTCGTGGTGATGGGCCCGGTACCAGGCGGCGAGCTCGCGCGCGGAGATCTGCACCCGCTCGAGCCATTCGAGGGCCTGGGAGTCGGCGTCGTCGGAGACGTGCTTGGCCATGCGCAGGGACACGCCCAGCTCGCGGCAGGCCGTGGCCACCGCGAAGCCCTCCATGTCCACCAGGTGGGCCCGCTCGGCCAGGGCATCGCGCACCGGCCCGCCGGCCACGAGCGAGTCGCCGGTGGCCAGCACGGAGCCATCGCCGGTCTGCCCCAGCTCGGACAGGTGGATCAGGTCATCGGGATCGGAGCCCATGGCGCGCATGAGGTCGGCGTCGACATCCCGGTTGAGGATCTCGGAGGGCTCGCAGACCCCCGACAGCCCGGGCCGCAGGCCGCCGCAGCTGCCCAGGTTCACCACCCTGAGCCCACGGCGCTCGGCAGGCGACGGAGCCCGTTCGAGCACCGCACGGGCCGTGACCGCGGCGGCTCGGGACATGCCGATCCCCGTCAGGACGACGTCGGCCTCCGGTGGCAGCTGCGCGGTCTCCGCCGGATGCGCCGCGATGACGAGCACTCGATTCACGCGCCCCACTCTAATGGGGCGCACCCGCCCGGCGGCGCAGGCGTCGTGGTGCTCAGCGCGCCCCGGGCTCGTCGTCGTCCTGCGCGCGCTCCTCCCAGTACGTCCGTCCCCGATCGGCCACCAGACGACGCCGCGAGTCCGGGAACCCGGTGTGCTCACCCGGCCTCAGGGCCCGTCCGCGCCGCGTCGCCTCCCGGCGGCGCCTGCCTCGGCCGCTCAGCGCCGAGGCCGCCCCGTGCGGGCCCGACGATGTGCCGCTGCCCCAGGGGTGCCCCACCAGGGATCCGATGAGGACGCTCAGACCACCGCCGATCACGAGGGCGCTCACCGCTGTGCCCCACGGCGTGATCGTCCCGACCACGAGGAGGCTGCCGACGACACCCGCGGCCCAGCCGATGGTCAGCAGACCGAAGCCGACGTCGAACTCCGTCAGCCAGCGCGGCTGGTCGACGTCCACGAGCGGGGCCAGTGCCGTGGCCAGCATGATGTGTCCGACGGAGGCGCCGGTGAGCATCTGCGGCAGGAAGATCAGCGTGCCGAGCGCGGCCACGGGCGGCACCATGGTCCGCACGACCGGTCCGTGGCTGTCCACCAGGTTTCCCAGACAGGCCACGGCGGCTCCGGCCCAGAAGCACGTTCCGAGCGTGAGGATCAAGTTCACGGTCGCGGCGTCGGAGATGAACTCCACCCCGGAGAGCACCGTCATGAACGTGGTCGGCGCCGAGACCTGGGTGGTGCCGGCGGCCAGCGCCACGACCATCCACACCGTCAGCGCGGCGAAGGCGATCACCCACGCCCACTGCCGCAGCAGCAGGGGCGCCAGCAGCAGGTCGATCACCGCTATGCACACCGGATAGACCGCGATCATGGCCACGAGAAGCCGGGGCACCGGCAGGGGGCCGTCGCTGAGCAGCTCGGCGACCACCAGGACGCCCGCGATCGGGATCAGGGTGATGAAGTACGTGCCGATGCGTCCCGCCAGGATCCGGGGCCCGACGCGCGGCGGCTGGCTGAGGACGGTATGGGCGACCAGCATGCCGCTGATCGTCATGGCCGCCTGCAGGCAGATCGTGGCGAAGAGGTAGCTGCGCTCATCGGCCTCGGAGCGCCAGGGGGTCCAGGCCCCCGGGGCCCCGCCGGCTGCCAGCGAGGTGATTGCCATGCACAGCCCGAGCAGGGCCAGCAGGGAGAGCACGTTGCGCGCGCCGAACAGGTTCCGTCGGCGCCGCTCCCCCATCTCCATGACCAGGGGATCCGCATACTCCGAGGTCTCGGTGCGACTTCCGCTCATGCGCAGATCTCCTTCGGGGGCTCCGCCGCTGCCGTCACAGGGTCTTTGCGGGAGGGCAACAATACCCTGCTGCCTCGGCCCCGCTCAGACCAGGCGGCGCCACCGCCTCAGGGGCGCGGGCGCTGGCCGAAGATCGCGCGCCCCGCCCGCACGCAGGTAGCCCCCTCGGCGATCGCCAGCTCGAGGTCGCCGGACATGCCCATGGACAGCTCCCCATCGCCCACGAAGCCCGGGCCGTCCTCGCGCGCCCGATCGCGCAGCTGACGCAGGAGCCGGAAGCAGCCGCGCACCCGCTGCTCGTCCTCGGAGTCCATGGCGATGGTCATCAGCCCCGTGACCCACAGCGTCTCGAACTGCTCCAGCTCGCTCAGCAGCTCGGGCAGCTGCTCCGGGGCCAGCCCGGACTTGGACTCCTCGCCGGAGGTGTTGACCTGGACCATCACCTCGAGGCTGCGCCCCTCTCCCTGCAGGCGGCGCTCGAGGGCCTCTGCGGTGCGCAGGCTGTCCAGGGACTGCAGCTCGTGGGCGAAGGCCGCCACGTCCTTGGCCTTGTTGCGCTGAAGATGCCCGATCACCGACCAGCGCAGCTCCAGGTCGGCGAGCTCGGCGGCCTTGCCCGCGGCCTCCTGGACCTTGTTCTCCCCCAGCTCCCGGCACCCGGCGGCGACGGCGGCGCGCAGCCGCTCGGCGGGCACCGTCTTGGACACCGGCAGCAGGCGGATGCCCTCCGGATCGCGTCCGGCTTCCCGCGCCGCCGCTGCGATGCGCTCGCGCACGCCCTCGAGGCCGGCGGCGATCTCACGGGCCTGCTCCTCCGCGGAGGAGTCGTGCGTCCGGTGAGGTTGCTGAGTCGTCGAATCCATGAGCCCCACGGTAGGTCACCGTCGGTCGAGCCGCTTCCCCGACCCATGAGTCGGCCAGCGTCAAATTCGATCCATTCGCATCGGATTGTGACGACGCGACCGTCCCCGCTCATCTGGGGACAGATTTCGGCCCAGATGTGATCGACAACACCCGGCAACTCGCGTTTCCCCAGTTCAATACACAACTGTTCGGGGGAAGTCGAGGTCCCTGCCCCCTCTCTGTGGAGACGCGTCACGCACTCTGACCTGCGGCATTGATTACTTTTCAAGCGTTTCGACATGCCGTGCACAGCGCGGCGCCGGCGCCCCCTCATCTCGCCGGTGCGAACCGGGCGGTTCGCATGTCACAGCAATCAAGGGAGAGACACCATGGCCAAGAAGCGGTCGGACACCCGGGCAGCTCGCACCACCGAGACCGCCCTCGAGCCCGCCCTGCGCCGGACTCGCCTCATGAAGGCGTGCTCGGCCGTCTCCGCCTCCGCGCTGGTCGCCAGGATGGCGGGGGCTCCACCATCGCCGCCGCCCCCTCCTACGCCGCACACATCGAGCGGCCTTGCCGTGCGCTTCCCGCATCGAGTGGCGTGGCGGTGTGCGTTTCGATGTCGAAACGCACACCACCACGCCACTCGATGACAGTGGGTCCTCGATCGCACGCCGCGACGCCACTCGATGGGGCGAGCGCCGAAGCGGCGGCGCATCAGACAGCGACAGCGGCCTGCGGATGACGACGGGACGGGTCAGCTGAGGGTCCGGGTGACCACGTCGACGACGGCGGAGCCGTAGCGGTCCAGCTTCTTGGCGCCGATGCCGCTGACGCCGTGGAGGTCCGAGGTGGTCTCCGGGCGGCGCTGGGCGATCGCGATCAGGGTGGCGTCGGCGAACACGACGTATGCGGGGACCTCCTGCTCCTTCGCCTGGGCCGTGCGCCACTTGCGCAGCGCCTCGAAGATCTCCATCTCCTCCGGCGTGAGCTCGCTGCGCGCCACGGCGGCCGCCGTCCGCGATCCGCGCGGGCCAGAGGCCCTTCTGCGCCCCGACTCCTTGCGCAGCTCCAAGGTGGTGCGCCCGCGCAGGACGCCGTCGGCCTCGGGTCCCAGCGCCAAGGTGGCGTAGTCCCCCACCGCGGCCAGGACGTCGCGGGCCAGCAGCTGCCGGACCAGGCCTTTCCACTGCTGCGGACTGAGGTCCTGGCCGATGCCCCACACGCTCAGCGCCTCGTGGTTGGACTCGGTGGAGCGGGGGTTCGGCTTGCCGCGCAGGATGTCGATGAGCTGCCCCGAGCCGAAGTGCTGGCGACGCTCGCGGTCCAGGCGGATGATCGCCGAGAGGATCTTCTGCGCGGGGACGGTGGCATCCCAGCCCTGGGGCGGGTTCAGGCAGTTGTCGCAGTTGCCGCAGGGCTCACCGGTCTGCCCGAAATAGCTGAGGATCTGCACGCGGCGACAGGTCATGGTCTCGCACAGCGCGAGCATGGCGTCCAGGTGCTGGCGCTGCGAGCGCTGGTGCTCGGCGGTGCCCTCGGACTGATCGATCATCCGCCGCAGCTGCACCACGTCCTGCAGGCCGTAGGCCAACCAGGCGGTCGCCGGCAGACCGTCGCGGCCTGCGCGGCCGGTCTCCTGGTAATAGCCCTCGATCGACTTGGGCAGGTCCAGGTGGGCCACGAAGCGGACGTCGGGCTTGTCGATGCCCATGCCGAAGGCGATCGTGGCGACCATGACCACGCCGTCCTCCCGCAGGAAGCGTGCCTGGCGCTGCGAGCGCTCGGCCTCGGTGAGACCGGCGTGGTAGGCCTCGGCGTCGATCCCCTGCTTGGACAGGAACGCGGCGGTCTGCTCCACGGACTTGCGGGACAGGCAGTAGACGATGCCGGCGTCTCCGGGGTGCTCGTTGCGGATCAGGGACAGCAGCTGCTGGCGCGGCTGGTCCTTCTCCACGATCCGGTACTGGATGTTGGGCCGATCGAAGCTGGCCACGAAGTGCTGGGCGTCCTGCAGGGACAGCCGCTGGGTCAGCTCCTGGTGGGTGGCCTGCGTGGCCGTGGCTGTCAGGGCGATCCGAGGGACGTCGGGGAAGCGCTCGGCCAGCACGGACAGCCCCAGGTAGTCCTTGCGGAAGTCGTGGCCCCACTGGGACACGCAGTGCGCCTCGTCGATCGCGAACAGCGAGACCTGCACCCGCGAGAGCAGGTGCAGGGTGCGCGGCTGCACGAGCCGCTCCGGGGCCATGTAGACCATGTCGAGCTCACCGGCCAGCAGCCTCCGCTCGATCTCGTCGGCCTCCTCGAAGGACAGCGACGAGTTCAGATACGCCGCGTTCACGCCGACGGCGGCCAGGGCGTCGACCTGGTTCTCCATCAGCGCGATCAGCGGGGAGATGACCACGCCCGTGCCGAAGCGCATGAGGGCGGGGATCTGATAGCACAGCGACTTGCCGCCGCCGGTGGGCATCAGCACGACGGCGTCGCCGCCTGCGGCCACGTGCTCCACGATCTCCGCCTGCTTGCCGCGGAAGGACTCGTAGCCGAAGACCGATTCGAGGATCCGCAGGGCCTGGGTCTCGAGCTTCGGTGATGCGGAGGTCGTCACGCGGAACCCGGCCTGCCTCTCGTGCTCGCGGATCGGTGCCGTCGGGTCCGGACCCGACGAGATGCCTGAGCAGTCTAGCCCTCGGGCCTGTCTCGCGGGGTGGCTGCGGGTTCAGCGACGACGCCGCGGGTCGGCCCGCGTGCGGTCCTTCCAGTAGCCGTGGATATCGAGCTGGTGCTTGTTCAGCCGCACCCGCTCGGCGATCCGCCCGCGCAGCGCCTTCATGGCGTGCGACTCCCCCGCCGCGAAGACGAAGAGCTCCTCGGGATCCCCGAGATCGAGCTCGTCCACGGTCGGCTCCAGGAGACTGAGGCAGCCGTCGGGAAGGGGTGTGGAGTCGCGGTGCATCCACCGGATCTGCACGTCGGCCCCGGTGCGGGAGGCCAGCTGCTGCTCCTCGGCGGCGTCGGCCACCTCGATCACAGCGCTCACCCGAGACTCAGCCGGCGCCTCCTCGATCAGCCGGGAGATGGCCGGCAGGGCGGTTTCATCGCCCAGGGCCACGTAATGCGCAGCAGCTGGGAACTGACGGGCGCCCTTGGGGCCGAGCACGCCCAGTTCATCGCCCGCAGCCGCGCGCAGGGCCCAGCTGCCGGCGAGCCCGTGGTCGTGGAGCACGAACTCGATCAGCAGCTCGCCCTGACCGTCGGAGGCCTCCGGGTCGAAGCCGCGCACCGTGTAGCTGCGCGTCTGCGGCTTGCGCCCGCCGGGCCAGCGCAGGCCCTTCTCCGTGGACTCCGGCATCGGCAGCAAGCCGGTGGACGGATCCGGGAAGAGCAGCTTGACCTTGTCCGAGGGCGCGAACTCCCGGAACGGGAAGCCGCCCAGGTCCTCCCCGGTCAGCACGATCCGACGCAGCCGCGGTGTGATGTCCTCGACGCGGATCACGCGCAGACGGCGGATGCCGATGCCCTCGCGCTTGCGCTCCGGGCGCTCCTCACGACGATCGCGCGTGCTCTCGGGCAACGACCCACGACGGTGCTTCGACATGACGGCCTCCTGGCAACGAGATCAGACTCGCCACGCTAGCCATGGGATGGGGTATGCGCCACACGCAGCAGGTCTGCGACAGGCGCAGTCGTCGTCCCGGATCCTGAGCGGCGGCCGCACCCCAGCTCACAGCTGCAGGGCCGAGCCCTCCCCTGCCGCGGCTTCGCCGGCGGACCCGTCGGCCTGAGAACCGGACAGCGTCTCGCCCGGGCAGGTCGCGGAGAACGCGGCCAGCAGGGCGGCATTGGCGTCCGGGGCCGGGCCGCCCGGAACCCACGAGCGGCCGGTCCAGGCCATCGCCATCCGGCGGGAGGCGTCGACCGTGGAGAACGACAGCGTCTGGGTGCCGAACCCGGCACCGTCGTGGCCGATCAGCCGCTCAGGCTGCCCCGAGCTGTCCAGACAGGGGCTGGCCGCGACGTAGAGGCCGAAGCCCATGCCCGCCTCGGCGGCCGCGCCCCGCGGCGTGATCATCTGCTCGACCAGCTCCGGGTCCACGAGCTTCCCGCTCAGCAGCGCTCCCGAGAAGCTCGTGAGGTCCTCGGCCGTGGCGTAGACGCCGCCGGCACCGGAGAAGATCGACGGGTCGATCGTGTCCAGAGCCACGAGCCCCTCCTGGAACCGTCCGTAGGGCATGAGGTGCCGCCCGCGCACGATGGTGGATTCCTCCAGGCGGGAGTGGTGCATACCCGCAGGGCGGAGCACGCGGTCGCGGAGGAGGTCCTCGATCCGGGTGCCGGAGACCTCCTCGAGCATGATCGACAGCACCACGTAGCCGGTGTTCGAGTAGGCCATCGCCTCCCCAGGCTCGAACAGCCAGTCCAGCTCGCGGGCGGTGCGCACGAGCTCGCGCTCGGGGTAGTGCTTGGCGATCGCGGCCTTCAGCTGCTGAGAGGTGACGGCCTCCTGACCATCCCCGACGCCGAGCAGGGTGTAGATCCCGTCGGGCATCCCGGAGGTGTGGTTCATCAGCTGGGCCACCGTGACGTGGCCGTGGCCGGGGTACAGACCCGGCACGACGTCGTCGATCGTGGTGTCCAGGCTCCAGCGCCCGGCCTCGATCTCCTGCATGACCATGGTGGCGACCATCCCCTTGGTCACCGAGGCGACCCTCGCCCGATCCTGGGGCTTGGCCGAGTCCCGTCCGATCTGCCGCAGGCCGGCCGCCGTCTGGAAGCCCCCGGAAGCGCCGACGACGGAGGCGACGACGCCCACCGCGCCGTCGTCCACCATGGCCTCGAGGGCGTCCTGGATCGCATCGCGCCGAAAGCCGATGTCCTGTCCCTTGCCGTTGCCGCCGGGGGCGGCATGCGCGGGTGCGGCGACGGCGGTGGAGGCCAGCACTGCTCCGGTGATCAGCTCACGACGGGACAGACGAGCGAGGTGCGACGGCGAGGTCATGGCGGAAGCCTTCCGCTGGCGGCAGGCACCGGCGACGGACCGGAGCGTGCTCGGGTGGTCAGGTGAGCACGACCCTATCGTCGCTCCGAGGGCGCCTCAGGACGACGGCCGCCTCTGCCCGGATGCGGCGAATCCCACGACGTTGTTGAATGGAGATGCTGCGGAAGCCCCATCGGCCGCCCCTTCCTCCGGCCGAGATCCGCGCAGATGACAGGAGACCCATGAAGCTCGCACCCCGTCACCTCGCCGTCACCGCGGCCCTCGCTCTGGCGCTCACCGCCTGCGGCTCCGACGACGACAGCGCCGATCCCACGACGCCGGCCGAGGAGACCTCGCAGGCCGCGAGCTCCCCAGAGGCCAGCCCCTCGACGGGGACCGAGCAGCCGGCGCAGACGGGGCAGCCAGAAGGGTCGGCCGAGGAGACGGCGGAGGACACGAGCTCCCCCGCACCGCACTCCGCCCCGGTCGAGCAGGGCGCCGTGCCCGCCAACCCGGGCCCGGAGGACATCCCCGGCTTCACCGAGGACCCCGCAGCAGGCCAGGACCCGGCCCAGCAGGGCCGGGGTGAACAGCCGACCCAGACCGGCACCGGCCAGGACCAGGCCGCTCAGAATCCCGCGGGGCTCTCCGACGAGGCCTTCGCCCACTTCCAGGGAGGCGGCGCCTGCTACTCGGATTTCTTCCCCGCCGGCATCCCCAGCGCCTCGGCCCTGCAGGAGATCAAGGACTACTGCGCCACCACCGACCCGGCGGACTGGGATGTCACCGACGGCGTCCCCAACCCGTTCGGGGTGCCCGACCCCGTCATGTGATCCGCTCCTGCTGGCCCAGGCGCTCGCGGATCAGCGCCATCGTCGCCGCGGCGCGCGCGGTCGGCTCCGCATCGGGCGACCAGGCCAGGACCACGGGCTCCACGACGGCGTCGCGGGCCAGCGGCACGGTCACGATCGGCAGCCCTTCGCGGCTCAGCGGCACGGGGGCCGGCAGGTACTGGATGCTGAACCCGATGCCGCGGGCGACCAGCGAGCGCATGAGCTCGAAGTCGGCCGTGCGGTGGGCGATCCGCGGACTGAGCCCGAGCCGCCGCAGCTGCGTGAGCGTGGACTGACCGCTGGGCGGCTGATCGAAGAGCACCAGCGGCTCCTCGGCCAGCTCCGAGGCCTCGATCCGCTTCCGATCCGCCAGCCGGTGGCTTCCGGCGAGTGCGACCATCGGCTGCGCCAGGAACAGCTGTCGCCGGGGCAGGTCGGCAGGAAGGGCCAGCTCGTAGGCGACCAGCATGTCCAGGGATCCGTCGCGCACCAGCTGGGCGAGCTCGGTCCCGGAGCCCTCCCGCACGGACAGCTCCAGCTCCGGATGCCGCTGCGCCAGTGCCGTCCACAGCTCGGGGACCGCGGTGGGTGCGAGCGTGGTGTAGCAGCCCACGGAGACCGGCCCGCTCAGCGCGTCCCCGCTCAGGCCGCGTGGCAGCTCGCCGGCGCGGCGCAGCAGATCGCGCGCGGCCTCCGCCAGCTGGCGGCCCGAGGCCGTGAGCGTGATCCCCCGAGCCCGATGCCGCAGGACCAGGCGCGTCTGCATCCGCCGCTCCAGATCCGTGACCGCCTGCGCCACCGAGTTGGGGCTCAGGTGCCGAGCCTGGGCGGCCGGGGCGAATCCCCCGTGCTCGGCGGCGGCGACGAAGAGATCCAGCTGGCGCAGGGTGAATCCGGGGTCCATGGACTCCGAGGCAGCAGGCGGCGTGGCCGCATCGTCGCGGTCGTCGTGCTGGTCAGCGGCCATAACGCATCTCACCCGCGGAAGATGGACTCTTATTCGCAGTTGAACAGTAGTTGAGACGTGCCTCACAGTGGAAGGACACAGCATCCGAGGCCCGCGGAAGACCCCCATGGCGACCACAGCTCTTCTCTGGGCCGTCCATCACGACTTCCTGCGCTACATGTCCCGGATCGAGGACGGGCAGGTGGCCGCCGTCGACGGGGCCCAGCAGCTGCCCGACACGGATGCCGCCGCACCGACCCGCGCCCGGCATGCATCCCCCGAGGGGCTGCCGATGCTGGGCATCGTGTTCGGCACCGAGTCGGGCAATGCCGAGCTCGTGGCCGAGGAGCTCGGCGCGGCGCTGAGCGAGCACCTGGACGTCACGGTGCGCGACATCGCCTCCCTGGATCCTCAGGATCCCGCGAGCGCGCTGGAACTCGAGGTGCCCCACCTGATGATCTGCTCGACCTACGGCGACGGCGAGCTGCCGGTCTCCGCGCGCCCGTTCTGCCAGGCGCTGCGGGAGCAGGCGCCGTCGCTGGAGGGCCTGCGCTACGCGATCTTCGGGCTGGGCGATCACTCGTACCACGCGACCTACTCGCGCGGCGGCGAGATCCTGGACGAGACGCTGCGGGCCTGCGGGGCCCAGCGCGTGGGCGAGTTCGGCCGGCACGACGCAGCCGCGGCCATCCCGCCGCACGACGCAGCCCGCGCGTGGGCGCAGGGCGCGGTCGAGGAGCTGACGGGAGTCGCGCAGGCGCTGGGCTGAGGGTGAGAGGATGCTCGCTGTCTCTCGCCCGGAAGGATCCCCATGGCCCCGCGCTCAGCCGTCCCCTCGCCCGCTGCTGCCCCGCGGCCTGCGCACCTGCGGGCGGGCGCGATCGCCCTGGTGCTGGTGGGCGGGACGCTGGGCACGGCCGTCCGCGAGGCAGTCTCGCTGGTCCTCGGCACGCCATCGGGATTCCCGCTGGGCATCCTGGCCGTCAATCTCCTCGGCGCCTTCCTGCTCGGGCTTTTGCTGGAGGCACTGGCCCGCCGCGGCCCTCACGAGGCGCCGCTGAGACACCTGCGCCTGCTGCTGGGCACCGGATTCATGGGCGGGTTCACGACCTACAGCACGCTGGCCGTGGACGGGGCGCAGATGCTCGGCTCCGGGGCACCCGCGCTGGGTGCGGTCTATCTGCTGGGCAGCGTGATCGCCGGCGGCATCGCGGCATGGGCGGGCATCGCTGTGGCCGCGGCGCTGCGGCCTGACGCAGGCGCGGACTCCAGCCCTGAGGCCGACTCTGACCTCATGGCCACATCCGACGCGGGCCCCGCAACCCACCCCAGCACCGACCCTCGTTCGGGTGAGGGCCGATGATGACGCCGCTGCTCTCCCTGGCGATCGCCGTGGCCGGCGGCATGGGAGCGGTCTGCCGCTTCGTGCTCGACGGACTGCTGACGTCCCTCTCGGAGGCCGACTTCCCGTGGCCCACGGTCCTGATCAACATCACGGGCTCGCTGCTGCTGGGCCTGATCACGGGACTCACCGTGAGCGGGCTGCTGCCCGAGGCCTGGCGCCTCGTGCTCGGCACGGGGTTCCTGGGCGGCTACACCACATTCTCCACGGCCAGCGTGGACACCGTCCGGCTGCTGCAGCGGCGGCGCTGGGCGGCAGGCATCGTGCACGGGCTGGGGACGCTCGTGATCGCGGTCGGTGCGGCAGGACTCGGGCTGGGCCTGAGCCTGTGGCTCGGGCCAGCGGCCTGACACCGGCCTCAGCCGGTCCCAGGCGGCTTCCCCACTCAGCCGGGAGGGCCGGCCCGGCCACCCCGCTCAGTCAGCCGCGCCCGTTCGGTCTCCCCTCTCAGCAGCCCGGTCTGCTCCCCGCTCAGCCGCCCGCGACAGGATGTTGCGCGCCATGGACGGGAAGATGAACCCGTGGAACGGGTACACGCCCCACCAGTAGGCCTTGCCTGCCGCTCCCTGCGGGAAGAAGATCGCGCGCTGGCGGTACTCTGTGCCCCCTCCGTGCTCAGGCACCGCGGACAGCTCGAGCCAGGCCTGCCCCGGGGCCTTCATCTCCGCGTGCAGCAGCAGGGTCCGGGTACCGTCGGGCCCGGTGGTGATCGACTCCACGCGCCACCAGTCCACGGCCTCGCCCACGGCCAGGCGGTCGCGGCTGCGCCGGCCACGAGCCAGTCCCACTCCCCCGGCCAGCTTGTCCATGACCCCGCGCACCGACCAGGCCAGCGGCCACGAGTACCAGCCGTTGTCCGCGCCGATCGCCTGGATCACGGCCCAGACGTCGTCCGGCGAGGCCGAGCCGGAGCGGCTGCGTTCATCCACATAGACCCTGCGCCCCGCCCAGTCCGGATCCGAGGGCAGCGGGTCCGAGGGCGGAGTGTTGGCCGCAGAGGCCCAGGTGGTCTCGACCTCGTCGGCTGCCAGTTTGCCCAGCGCCAGGCGCACGGCCCGGCGGTAGCCCGTGAGCCCGTCGGCCGGCGGGGCGATGTGCTGATCGATGTCGTGGTCATCCGTCACGGCGTCGTGCTGCAGGGACTGCACCAGCGGCACCGCCAGCGGGCGCGGGATCGGCGTGGTGAGCGCGACCCACCAGCCCGCCAGGCGCGGTGCGGGGATCGGCAGGGCGTAGACCCGGCGCTGGGCCAGACCGGCCTCGTGCGCGTAGCCGTACATGATCGCCCCGTAGGTCAGGACCTCGCGCGAGCCGATCCCGAAGCGGCGATTGGTGCCCTCCGGGATCTCGGGGGCGTGGACCAGGTAGTGCAGCAGGTCCCGCACCGCGATGGGCTCGATCCGGCGCAGCACCCAGCTGGGCGCCGGCATGACCGGCAGGTTCTCGGTGAGGTGGCGGATCATCTCGAACGATGCCGAGCCGGAGCCGATCACCACGCCGGCCTCGAAGACCACCGCGGGGACGTCGCCCGCCAGCAGCGCATCGCCTACCGCGGTGCGCGAGCGCATGTGCGGGGAGAGCTCCACGCCCTCCGGGTGCAGCCCTCCCAGGTAGACGATCCGACGCACTCCGGCCCGGGCGGTGACGGCTGCGACCGTGCGCGCCATGGCCAGCTCCTTCGCCTCGAAGTCCGAGCCCGAGGACATCGAGTGCACGAGGTAGTAGAAGGTCTCCACGCCGCGGGAGGCCCTCTCCACGGTCTCGGCGTCGCCCAGATCGCCCTGGACCACCTCTACGTCCTGGCGCCACGGCACCCCCTCAAGGCGCTGCGGCGAGCGCACGAGCACCCGCACCGCATAGCCGGCCTCCAGCAAGCGCGGCACCAGGCGCCCGCCCACATAGCCGGTGGATCCAGTGACGAGCACGCGATGAGTCATGCACCACACACTACGCCGGAGCACCGACGACGCATGCGCCGCAGCCCGAGTCGTCCCCGAACGATAGGGTCCCGTGCATGCAACAAAACCCTCAGGCCACTGACGATCTGGCCATGCGCCTGGGCGAGGCCCTGGACGAGCTCGAGACGCAGCGAAGCCTGGCGTCGCACTGGCCCTCCGCCCTCGGCTTCAGCGCGATTGGCGTGGGGTTCAGCATGATCCTCGGAGGAAACGGCATCACGACGATCGCGGCGGGACTCCTGGCCGTCGTCGTCTATGCCTCCTTCGCCGCCCTGGAGCACCTGCGCGCCCCAGGGATCTTCAGCCTGGGCGCCGGCGGCCTGATGGCAGTGGCCGGGGCCAGCGGGCTCGCCGCCGTCGTCGACGGCGCGCAGACGGCGGTGTGCATCGTCGCGGCCCTGGCCGCCTGGCTGGCAGGCGTCGCGGCCTACGGCGCTGTCCAGGACGTCATCACCGGCTGGTACCTCTCCGCGACCGGGCGGCTCATGGACGTGCTGACACGCACTGCGGGCCTGGTGTTCGGCGTGGCGCTGGGCATCCATCTGCTCGAGCCGCTGCTGGGCCGGGACCCCGGCTTCCTGGAGACGCTGCAGACCGACGGCTCACGCTGGGTCCCTACCATCGTGGGCGCGGTGCTCGTCTCCAGCGGCTTCGCGTTCTCGGCGGGCGGGCGCGGTCGAGTGCTGGCCTCTCTCGCGGTGTTCGGCGGACTGGTCCAGGTGGGCGTGCTCAGCCTGGGCGAAATGGGCGTCAGCTCCTATGCGGCAACGCTGGCGGCGTCGGTGATCACCGGGGGCATGTGCGTGGTGCTGACTCGAGCGCTGGGCGTCTCCTCGAACGCGAGCATGACCGTGGTGCTGCTGCCCCTGTTCCCCGGCATGTACGTCTACCAGGGGGTGCTCGGGATCATCTTCTCCGTCGAAGGCGCCGCGGACGGCCTGCTGCAGGGCGCCATCACGGCCTTCTGCCTGTCCGTGGGAGGCCTGCTCGGACAGTACCTGGCCTCGGAGGCACTGTGGGCCACTCGCGCCCGCCAGTTCGCCAGGGCCCACCCCGGGCGCACCTTCCGCAAGGAGATGCCGGTGGAGCAGAACGCCCGCGACATCATGGTGCCGGTCTTCTCCCGGCCGTTCTCCCAGTAGGTCTCCTGGGCCATGAGGCCCTCTTCACGGATGGGGCGCTGAGGCGCGGCCTCTCCGCCTGCTCCCACGCCCCGCCATCCCCCGCGCCTACGTGGCCGCATGCGTTTGAGCGGGCGCATCGCGCATCCCCGCACGCAGGCGCGGGCTAGCGGGACCGGCGGGGCGTCGTCAGGAGCGGGAAAGGCGCAGTCCAGGCGATTCGCACTCCGCCCGCCGGTGCTGAGCACCGCTGGCCCAGCCCCTGCGACGGGGGCGTCGCTAGCGTCCTGGCCATGCCTTCACGAGACGACGACGCCTTCCGCCTGGCCGTGCTGCTGGGCGAGGCGCTGATCCGCGGCGGGGCCAGCTCCGCCGCCACGACCACGTGCCTGCAGCGTGCACTGCGCAGCGCCGGAGTGCACGACGCCACCGTCGGGGTGACCATGGGTCAGATCATTCTCAGCCGCCCCGGTCGCGGCACGAGTGCTGCGATCACCCACGTCTCCGAGGCGCCGCCGGGCTCCCTTGACCTCGAGCTGCGTCGGCGCATCACGGCCATGCTCGACGACCTCGCCCAGGGCCGGCGCACTGTGCGCGAGTGCCTGGCCGAGCTCGAGTCCCGGGAGGCCGACGGCCCCGGCAGCGCTCAGCACACCGGTGCCCGGCATGCGATCCCCGCAGCCGGGCTCAGCCTCCTGGGCGTGGGGTTCTGCCTGCTCATGGGCGGCACCTCGGCCACGACGCTGTGCGCCGGGGTGCTGTCGGTGGCCGCATATGCCGCCTTCGCCCTGATGCAGCACCTGCGCTCCCCCGGCATCTTCTCCCTGGCCGCCGCGGGGCTCACCGCAGTGCTCGGGGCCACCGCCGCGACCGCGGTGATCGACGACGCCCAGACAGCCCTGTGCATCGTGGCCGCACTGGCTGCGTGGCTGTCCGGGATCACCGCCTACGGCGCGGCTCAGGACATGATCACCGGCTGGTACCTCTCCGCCGCCGGACGCGTCATGGACATCGCCTCGCGCACCGCCGGGCTCGTGGCCGGCGTGGCGCTGGGTATCCACCTGATGGCGCCGTTCGTCGGGGAGTCGGTGGCCTACATCGAGGCTCTGCGCCCCGGCGGCGTCACCTGGGCCACCGCCATCACCGGCGCCGTGCTGGTATCCGGCGGCTACGGGCTGGCCAGCAGCGGGCGAGGAATCCGCTTGGTCGCGCTCACGGCGCTCGGCGGCCTCGTGCAGGTGCTCGTGCTGATCGCTCAATCGGTCGGGCTGAGCTCCTTCGTGGCGATCCTAGCTGCCGCTGTGGTGGTGGGGGCGATCTGCGTGCGCGCCGCTCCTTCACTGGGGCTGCCGTCGAACGCGTCCATGATGATCGCGCTGCTGCCGCTGTTCCCGGGGTCGTACATATACCAGGGGATGCTCGGCACGATCTTCGGCGTGGACGGCTCCGGGGACCAGCTGATCGCCGGAGCCGTCACCGCCTTGTGCCTGTCCATGGGCGGGCTGCTCGGCCAGTTCCTGGCCTCGCGCTCCCTGACCGCCGCCCGTGCGCTCGGGCTCGACGATCACCCCGACGACGACCCGCACGGCGATCCCGCCGATGCCCGCCCCGAGGCGCGTCAGCTTCCCGCGGACACCCTGCAGCACGTGCGGCTGTGAGGCCTCACCGCGAGCGCACGTCCCCTCACCGGCTCAGCAGCAGCGCGTCGCCCTGTCCGCCGCCGCCGCACAGGGACACCGCAGCCTTGCCTTCGCCGCGTCGGCTCAGCTCGTAGGCCGCCGTCAGCGCCAGGCGGGCGCCCGAGGCGCCGATGGGGTGGCCCAGGGCGATCGCCCCGCCGTGGATGTTGGTCTTCTCGAGCGGGAAGTCGAGATCTGCCAGCGACTGGCACACGACGGCGCCGAAGGCCTCGTTGATCTCGATGAAGTCCAGCTCCTCTGCAGTCCACCCGGCCTTGGACAGCGCGGCCTTGATGGCGTTCGAGGGCTGGGAGTGCAGCGAGGTATCCGGTCCGGCCACCTGTCCGGCCCCGGAGATCGAGGCCAGGATCTGCAGTCCGTGCTCCTCCGCGTAGGCCCGCGAGGTCACGAGCACCACGGCCGCCCCGTCCGTCAGCGGCGAGGAGTTGCCGGCGGTGACGGAGGCGTCCTCGTCCTCGGAGAAGGCCGGGCGCAGCTTGCCCAGCGACTCGGCGGTGGCGTCCGGACGCACGCCCTCATCGGCGCTCACCTTGACCGGATCGCCCTTACGCTGCGGAATCTCGGTGGGGACGATCTCGTCGGCGAAGATCCCGTCCGCCTGGGCGGCAGCGGCCCGCTGGTGCGAGGCTGCCGCAGCCTGATCCTGCTCGGCACGCTTGAGGCCGCGCTCCACGTTGCCCTGCTCGGTCAGCAGGCCCATGGACTCGCCGGTGTCGGCGTCGGTGAGGCCGTCGTGGGCCACGGAGTCCAGCAGCCCCGCGGTCCCGTACTTGTGCCCGGTGCGAGAGCCCGGCAGCAGGTGCGGCGCGTTGGTCATGGACTCCTGGCCGCCGGCGACCACCACCGAGGCCTCCCCCAGGCGCACCAGGCGGGCGGCGTCGATGATCGCGGCAAGTCCCGAGAGGCAGACCTTGTTGATGGTCATGGCGGGGACGTCCCGGCCGATGCCCGCGGCGATCGCGGACTGGCGCGCCGGATTCTGACCGGCGCCGGCCTGGACGACCTGGCCCATGAGCACCGTGTCCACGGACTCGGCCCCTACCCCGGAACGCTCCAGCGCCCCGCGGATCGCGGAGGTCCCGAGCTCGACGGCGCTCAGCGAAGCCTGTGCCCCGAGCAGCCGGGTGAACGGCGTGCGAGCGCCTCCGACGATGACGGGGTCGGTGGTGGCGGATGCGGCGGTCATGGGGAGGTCTCCTTCTGCTGTGATTCCTCTCACCATTGTGGAGCGAGGGTCCGACAGCTCAAGCCCTACCGACTCAAGTCCAGTGAACGCCCGTAGCGTTCCTCGAAGCACCCACCCCGCAGCGAAGGAGCCTGGCCATGAGCGACACCCAGCCCGAGTGGTTCACCGCCCAGCAGATCGCCCAGCGCATCTCCCCCGATCGCGCCCGTCGCCTGATCCGGCAGGTGATCCTCGGCGGCTTCGATCCCTCCGAGGACCCGCACCGCATCGGCGTCCCGGCCGGGGCCGGGCACGTGCTGCTGATGCCCTCGACGCTCACGCAGTGGACGGGCGTGAAAATCGCCACCGTCTCCCCGGAGAACGCGCAGCTCGGCCTGCCGCGCATCCAGGCGACCTACCTCCTGATGGACACCCGCACCCTTACGCCCACGGCCCTGCTCGATGGTGCTGCGCTGACCACTCTGCGCACCCCGGCCGTCTCGGCGGCCGTCGCCGAGGACCTCGCTCCGGCCGAGGCGAAGCATCTGGTGGTGTTCGGCACCGGCCCGCAGGCCGAGGCGCACGTGCACGCCATGCTGGCGATCCGCCCGCTCGAGCGCGTCACGATCGTGGGGCGGAGCCCGGAGAAGGTCGAGCGGCTGGTCTCCGGGCTGCAGCAGATCGGTCCGCAGGTCGCCGCCGGCACTGCGGACGACGTCGCCCAGGCGGACATCATCGTGTGTGCCACCTCCGCGGCCGAGCCGCTGTTCGACGGCTCCCTGGTGCCCGATGGCGCCTGCGTGATCGCCATGGGCTCGCACGAACCGGATCGTCGCGAGCTGGACGCTTCGCTGATGGGGCGGTCGCTGGTGGTCGTCGAGGATCCGGCGGCGGCACTGCGCGAGGCCGGCGATGTGGTCATGGCGATCGACGCCGGCGCCCTGGCCGAGGCCGACCTGATCCCGCTGCGCGCCTCTATCACCGGCGAGGTTGCACGGCGCGACGACCGCCCGAATGTCTTCAAGGGCACCGGCATGTCCTGGGAGGACCTGGCCGTCGCCGTCGGGGTGCTGGAGGACTGAGAGCTCGGCGAAGAACGGGGCGTGCACCGCTGAAGTGCACGCCCCGCCGTCGTCAGGCTGATCAGGCCGCGGGGGTCCGCTCCTCCGGAGCGGTGCTCTTCCGAGCCGCCAGGCGCTCGTCCCAGACCCGCAGCACCTCGGGATCCATGGGCCGGGTGGCCAGCGAGACGGCGACGAACACGACCGCCGAGACCGCCAGGCCGATGTAGATCGGCGCATTGGCCATCACGCCGAAGGCGACCATCCCGATCACCACGGCGATCGCACCGGCGACCATCGAGCTCGCCGCCCCCACCGCATTGCCGCGCCGCCAGGTGAGCCCGCCCAGGATCGCGACCAGAAGCCCGCCGACCAGCAGGTCGTAGGCGATCGTCAGGGCGGTGACCACATCCGGGACCAGGACCGAGAAGATCGTCACGGCCACACCGAGCACGATCATGTAGCGGCGGTCGCCGGAGACCTCTTCTTCGCCACCGTCCGTGCTGGAGACGGCACCCTTCAGCATCGGCAGCACATCCACGCGCGCCACCGTGGCGGCTGCGATCAGCGCGCCGGAGGCCGTCGACATCATGGCCGCCACACCGGCCGACAGCACGATGCCGCCCAGCCCCGCAGGGACGTGCTCCGTGGCCATGCGGGCGAAAGCATCGTCGGGAACCTCGAGCGAGGGCAGCACGACGGCGGCGGCCATGCCGATCACGGCACCCGCCACGCCGAAGATGCCGATGTAGACGGCCGAGAGCACGCCGCCCCAGCGGGCCGTCTGCGGCGAGCGCGCGGTCAGCACGCGCTGCCAGATGTCCTGCCCGATCAGCATGCCGAAGCCGTAGACCACGAACATCGTGATGATCGACTGGAAGCCCATGCCGTCCAGGGAGAAGTAGGTGGCGTCCAGGCGCTCCCCCAGGCCCGGCCAGCCGCCAGCGGCGCTGAGCGAGAACGGCAGCAGGATCGCGAAGATGCCGACCGTCATGAACAGGAACTGCATCATGTCCGTGAGCGTGATCGACCACATGCCGCCCAGGCACGAGTACGCGATGACCACCAGCGAGCCCAGCAGGATGGCCGAGGTCCGCCCCATGGGGAACAGGACCGTGAAGATCGAGGCGTATGCGGACGTGGACGTCACTGCGAGCATCACGGTGTAGGCCAGCATCACGATCGAGGAGACCCGCGAGGCGATGCCCGCCCCGAAGCGCAGCGCCAGCATCTCGGAGACCGTGTAGATCTTCAGCGACGCGATCCGCCCGGCGAAGAACAGGCTCAGCGCCAGCACGCCCACGGCGATCGCGACCACGAGCCACATCCCGGACAGCCCGTACGTGTGCCCCAGGGCGATCCCGCCCACCGTGGAGGCTCCTCCGAGGACGACGGCGGCCATGGTCCCGGTGTAGAACACCGGCCCGAGCCGGCGCCCGGCCACGCGGTAGTCCTCCGCGCTACGGGCCCGACGAGCCGCGATCAGCCCGATTGCGACCATGGCGATCAGGTAGAGGACGATGATCGCGACGTTCATGTGGTGCTCCAGGCGCTCTATCGCCCGTGAGGGTCAGGCGATGTTCCGTACAGCAGGTCAGGCCTGCGGTGTACGGGTGGCCAGCACCTGGCCATTGTCGTCGAGCGCCTCGGTGACGTACGGCACGCCGTGCTCGAGGGGGATCCCGGTCTCGAAGCCGCGGCGCTCCACGGTCTGCACCGGCTCAGCACTGGCCTTGTCATCACCGGCGACGACGCACCACTGCGCGACCTCGGTCGCCCTCTCGATCTCGTTGAGCGACATGCGCCGGTCGCAGACGGATTCATCGAGCTTCACGAGCTGGTACAGCAGGGTGACCGTGCCGTCGAGCCGATGGTGCTCGTTGTGCTTTTCACGGAATGAAGCGCCATGGGTTTCCTTCCGAGATCAGGGCCCCGCCGGCGCGGTCACCTCGGCATCAGTGTCGGCAGCTTCGACCTCGGAACGAATCCCAGGGCGCTTCAAGAGTTCGAGACGTTGCACAACGAAGCCCTTACCCGAGAGCCCGCGCCCACAAAGTAGCGGCAGAGAACCCGGGACGAGTCGGCGTTTGTCATGCCTTGGGCGGGGCCACGGACTTGTTCGCCGGGGGCCACGTCACGCTGTCCTCGCCCAGTTCGTCGCGGGAAAGTAGCGGCCCGTCGAGCACCGCGGCCAGCAGGGCCTCTTGTTCCGGTTCGAGGGACACGAGGCGGGTGAGGGCGCACAGCAGCTCGGTGAACTCCGTGGACCACTCCGTCTCCCACGTCTCGGCCACGATGTGGTCCAGCGGGGAGGTCTTGCTCCCCCCGGGGGTGGCCGAACGCTTGTCGACCCACGCATCGATAACGTTGGTGCCGCCGACCTTGTACCCGCGCACCTGCGGGGTGACGTGACTCCACGCCCCGGCGCCCAGGTGCAGGATGTGGGCGGTTTCGTCGTAGTCCACCGTCGAGGGCAGGGCTGAGTTCATGCTCTGCTCGTAGCGGGGCAGTTCCAGGTCCGGTGTCGGGGACGCGACAGATGCCTGTCCCTCCCAGTCGCCGGCCAGCCCGTAGGTGTGGCACCACAGCACCTTGCGGCCCAGCTTCACCGCCCGGTCCCACAGGTCCCGGTCCGTGGTGAGGGGCACGCGGATGCCTGGGGTGCGCAGCTCATCGTCGAAGGCCTCCACGTAGCCAGGGTGCCCGGTGATGCCAGCAACGTAGGCGGTGACGTCGGGGCCGGTGGTCTCGGCTCCGAGGCGGTGCGTGAGCGCATCGAGCAGACCGGTGGCGAGATTCGGGGTGCCATCCGGGTTCAACATCGGCAACACCCGCCCGCCGCGGTTGTTGAAGTGATGCATATCCGGCAGCAGCCCCGAGAACGACAGGCCAGGGGACTGCCGCATGGATAGGTGACATCTGATCTGGCTTGCCCGTTGGGCGGCCTGGAAGGATGTGCACCATGCCCGCTCCCTACCCCCAGGAGTTCCGCGAAGACGTCGTGCGAGTGGCCCGGTCCCGTGAGGACGGCGTCACTCTCGCGCAGATCGCGAAGGGCTTCGGCGTCCACGAGATGACGCTGCACAAATGGATCCGCCAAGCCGATATCGACGATGGCAACCGGCCCGGCAGGACACGGGAGGAGTCGACCGAGCTGCGTGAGGCCCGCAAGCAGATCCGGCTGCTCCAGCAGGAGAACGAGGTCCTCCGCCGTGCCGCGGCCTACCTGTCCCAGGCGAACCTGCCGGGAAAAGGTTCTACCCGCTCGTGAGTGAGCTCGCCGCTGACGGCATCCCCGTCGCGGTGTCCCTGCGGGTCCACCGACGAGGGCAAGCTCTACCTCTGCGCCATCAAGTACGCTTTCTCCGGCCGGATCGTCGGCTACTCCATGAGTGACCGGATGAAGGCCCGCTTGGCGGTGAACGCCCTGGACAACGCGGCAACCCGGCGCGGCGACGTTGCTGGCTGCATTGTTCACTCAGACCGCGGGTCGCAGTTTCGATCCCGGAAGGGGGCCTACCCCCGTGTCCACGAACCGGGGGTAGGCCCCGTCTTCGCCGACATCGTCGATGGCCGCGCCCGGATGCGCGCTGGTCGGCGCCATGTCCATTTCCCACTGCAGCTGTTCTTCGGGATGATGGGCGTCGCCCGCTCGGAGGCGACCACGCTGAACGACCCGTCCGCGCACTCCGTCCCTCCCACCCCTCGGTGGCGGCAACATCGACATCCGCCACCTCGGGCTGGACAGCACCTTCTACCTGCCCGTGGCGGCCGAGGGCGCCCTGTTCTACGTCGGCGACCCGCACCACGCGATGGGCCCGGGCGAGGTGGCACTCACTGCGATGGAGGGTTCCCTGCGCGGCACCTTCCGCCTGTCGGTCTGCAAGAAGGGGTCTGGGGATGCCCCGTCGGTCGCCTTCCACCACCCCTTCGGCGAGACCCGCGACGCGTGGATCCCGATCGGCCTCAGTGACCCTGACGGCCTGGTCGGCGGCGACGACACCGACCTGAACGTGGGGCGATGCGCAGGGCGGTCATCAATGCGCTCGACCACCTGCAGGTCGACGTGGGCATCCCCCGCGCTGTCGCCTACGCCTACCTGTCGGCGGCCAGCGACTTCTACGTCAGCCAGTTCGTCGACAAGACCACCGGCGTGCACGGCCTGATCCGCAAGTCCGACTTCTGCTGAGACCGGGGCCCGACCGCCGTGACAGGGCTCATGGCGGCCGGTGGCACCGTCGCGCTCCGACGGGGTGCCGGCCTGCATGCCAGGGCTGGCACTCCAGCGTGCCTCCCGGGTTGGACGGTCAAGGCCGCGAAGCCGGTTCCGCAGGGCCCGGGAGGTGCCACCCGTCGCGTTCGACCTCCTTCTCCACACCTGCGCGTCGTCCACGCCCAGCACGGTGTGCTGGGCGTGACGGCCATGGTCGAGACCTCCCCGTCCTGACAGGAGGTGCGCTGCGCGTGCACCTCCACGTCGCGATGCCGACCGGTTGCGCCCGGCCCCTGGGCGTGGGGCCCGGGGTCGGTCTTCTGCTACGACCGGGGCAGGCCGGCCGACCACAGCGCCGCGGCGATCAGGGCGGGCTGGCCGAACAACCGCGCGAGTCGCTTGCCATCGGTGTCGAGGCCAAAACCGTCTCGCCGCGCCGCATACTGGTCGATGTTGCCGGGGAAGACCGCGGCATAGAACCCAGCCAGGGCACCACCGGTCAGCATGCGATGACGCGGCAGCGCCAGCATCGCGCTGCCGGCCAAGACTTCGGCGACGCCGGAGCCGATGACCACGGGATCCTTGTCACCGGGGAACCAGTCGGGCACCTGTGCCTGGAACTCCTGGCGCTTGAGGCTCAGGTGGGAGACGCCGGCGTAGACCATGAACGCTCCGAGCGCGATTCGTGCGAGTTCTTGGGAGCGGTGTGTGGTGGGCATAGAAATGATCCTCCTGGATGGTGGTTGTCACTCGAGTTGGGTGGACAGGTCGTCCAGGAATGCCTTCACCTGGACGAGCTTTTCTGGTGGGCCCGGGTAGAGCGCGAGCATCTGTGCGGGAACTCCGGTTGCCCTGCACCGCAGCGAACTCCCCTCCTGGGTCAGGCTGATCAGGCGGCGCCGTTCATCGTTGCCACTCCACGACCGGGTGACGAGACCAGCCTGCTCCAGCCGTCGCAGCAGGGGGGTCAGGGTGCCGCTGTCGAGGTGCAGCCGAGCTCCGATGTCATTGACACCGACGGGCTTGTCAGCGTGCCACAGGACGAGCATGACGAGGTATTGGGGATAGGTGAGGCCGATGTCCTCGAGCAGTGGCCGGTAGGCGCGCGTCACCGCCCTGCTGGCCCTGTACAGGGAGAAGCAGAGCTGGTGGTCGAGGTCGGGGATCTGGTCACTCACACCCCAAGCCTACCTCAGACACAATCTGATTGTGCGCAATCCACTTGTGCGCTATGTTGTCTCTGCAATCGCGAGGCAGGAGAGGCCTCGCACAGACGCCGCCCAGGAGGCACCATGATCGAGATCGAGCCCGTCTACACCACCGAGGCCATCGCCACCGGCGCAGGCCGCAACGGCCACGTCCAGACCGCCGACGGCCGGCTCTCGTTCGACCTGGCCATCCCGCGGGAGATGGGCGGCAGCGGTGAGGGCGCCAACCCCGAACAGTTGTTCGCCGCCGGTTACGCCGCCTGCTTCCACTCCGCCCTGCAGATGGTGGCCCGCCACGCGCACAAGGATCTCGGCGATTCGTCGGTGGGTGCCCAGGTGAGCATCGGCAAGGCCGGTGAGGGGTTCGGCCTGGCAGTCACCCTTGAGGTCGTCATCCCCGACCTGCCCGACGACGAGGCGCAGCAGCTGGCCAACCAAGCCCACCAGGTGTGCCCCTACTCGAACGCCACCCGCGGCAACATCCGCGTCGACGTCGTCGTCGTCGACGACTGACCCTCCCGCCTCGCCGCGACACCAACGCGTTGGGCCCCACCTGCACCGCCCCAACCCATCGACACAACGGAGGTGAACCGCCCTGGGTTTCGTTCCGATCCTTTATCGAGAGGATGGAGACATGCCCGCGAAGTATCCGCAGTCGTTCAGGGACCGTGCGGTCCGGATGGTGCTGGACAGGCTCGAGGCCGATGAGGACG